>CAJQOP010000026.1 GCA_905479945.1 uncultured Glaciecola sp.
CTGGCTAAAAAGCTGGCTTTCCATAATTTGTGATAAGCCTGTTTTTGCTCTTTGGTTACAAAGTCGGCACTGCGTTCTAAAGCAAACTGCATAGCGATGTTCTTGGCTTGCAACACCCCTAAATATACTATCGCATGGTTAATTGTTGTAATTGATTTACGCAAGGCAAAAAGTGAAGAATTTGCTACTTTAATGACCTTAACGACTAATTCAGGATCATTTTTTATGATATCCAATAGCTCTTTTGGGTCGTTTATATCTCGTGTTAACGACATTAGTAATGGGTGTGGCTTTTTTAAACTGGTCGCTGTATCTATTAATTTACGTTGTTTATCATTATTGACTTCGCGCAGTAATTCAAAAGATAAAAAATCTTCTGAAGCCTCAGGTAGGTCCTTTGGATTACGCATTATAGGGCTAGGTTCTGACACCTCGCCAATACCCACAAAGATACCGGTTCTGGCAGTACTCTTTATTTTTGGGTTTTTTGTCGCGATAGTCGACGTTTTACTCATACGGTACAACAACAAAACTAAGATAAGTCCTGCAATCGCAACTGAGTTGATAATAATGTCTAAGGGCACTGAGCGCCTCACGTAAGCCTTTTTATTTCTATTACTATACAATAGCCACTAGTTTAAGTTATGCATAGAATTTGATCTAAAGGTATGCATTTATAATACTAAAGTATTGTTTCAGTCCAGCTTAACTTAGTCCACCGAATGTTCTTTTAAAACTTCAAATAGCGCAATAAAAAACGATTTGTTTGTCATATTATTGTAATTAGATAAGGTTACTCTGAGCTTCCGAGTTACAGTGATTTTATCTCCCTTGTTAAAAGCGAACAAACAAATAATGCAAAAAGAAGCTATAGCACCTGCAGACATAGTTAGTGGCCTTTCGGCCTTGCCCAGAGTGCTTAGATGGTTTTTGTTGTTGTTTCTAATCTATTTGATGCTGCTAGCTGTGGGTTTTATTGGTAACGGTTTTAAAGTAGCTACGCAACAGCATGCTCGAGAGTTATTTGAGTTTGCAGCAAATCCAATAATGGGTTTGATCATCGGTATGGTTTGCACTGCACTGATTCAATCCTCGAGCACGGTGTCGTCTATCATAGTTGCGATGGTCGCTGGTGGACTGCCCATCACAATCGCTATCCCTATGATTATGGGCGCGAACATTGGAACTAGCATCACCAACACTATTGTCAGCCTTGGGCATATTAAAGATAAAGTGGAATTTCAGCGTGCATTTAATGCCGCTACCATGCATGATTTTTTCAATATTTTCGCAGTTTTTATTTTTCTTCCGCTCGAAATCATGTTTGGTCTTTTTGAGCATATCAGCGAAGCTATGGTTAATCTTGTAGCCTTAGGGACCACCACCGACATAGGTGGTTTCAATGTTATTAAGGCAAGCACAGCGCCTATAATTAACTTTGTTACGGACCTTTTGACAAACGTGAATGATATTTATAGCGGACTTGTTAAAGCAACTCTCGGTCTTGGACTGATTATTTTTTCTATCACTTGGATGGGCAAAATAATGAAATCGTTAATGATAGGGCGAGCATTAGACATCCTAAAAAGTGCTCTAGGAAAAGGTCCTATTACCGGCATTACTTCGGGTGCTGTTATGACTGTGCTTATGCAGTCTTCGTCTACAACAACATCTCTTATGGTGCCGCTCGTTGGCAATGGTATCGTTACTGCGAGGTCTATTTATCCGTTTACCTTAGGTGCCAATATAGGAACTTGTATAACGGCGTTGGTTGCTGCCTTGGCAATCGATGGGCCTAATGCTCAATTAGCACTGCAAATTGCGTTCGTGCATTTGAGCTATAACGTATCTGCAGTAGTCTTTATTTTTGGCATTGCATTTCTTCGTGAGTTGCCGGTGAACCTTTCCTATCAATTATCATTGAAAGTAGCTGAGCAAAAGATGTTTGGTGTTGCTTATATTGTTGGTGTGTTTTTTGTATTGCCTTTGAGTGCTGTTCTTATTCTGCGTTAACGAGAGGTAATCAGCAAAGGCATGCGAGATAGCACACCTTCTTTAAATACTATTGCTGCTCAGAAAGCATATTTTAGTGAAAATTGCACACGGGTCATGTCACCATCATCACCAGACTCAACTTCTCTTGTTGCTTGTTTAATCTCGCCTCCCACGGTTATTTTCTTAGTAGGAGAATACAGAAGGTTAAGGCTCATATTATTCGAACTTTCAGTTGCTGAAGTACCAACTAAGGCAACATCATTATCCACTGAAAGAGCGGAGTAAGTGATACTTGAGCGCATTTTGTTATTCCATACATGGCGATATGAAATCGCATATGCGCTTGAATCAATCGTTTCTAAATTACCTGCAGCGTCAAGCACTGCGCCATTGACTGCATTTAACGCGACGTAGCGGCCTAAACCTGTGCCTGTTGTAAATGACAAGCGTAAATCATCTTTGTCACCGACTTTAATTTTTGAATTAATACTAAGTCCTGCTGACGATGTCGTATCATCAATTACATCACCTACTTGGTAACTTAGTTGGCGAATAATACCGGCAATAGATATGTGCCCCCAATCGTCTTTGTAGGTGTATCGGATAATTGCATCGGGCACAGCTCCATCGTCAGAGGTAAGTCTACCTCCACCACCGAAAGGCGTAATAGTGGTTTCAGAATTCTCTAGTGCAAACTCCCAAGCACCGGTTGTGTAGCGCACTAGGGCTTGACGCTCAAATACAATACCATCGGTTGCGCCAACAAAGTCAAGAGTTTCAGGTAGGGTAGAGACATCTTGAAAAGTTGACCATGTTTGACCTACCGTCCAGCCTTTATATTTTACAAATGCATGACGAATCCTCGGCACATATGAGTTACTTACGCGTTCATTTCCACCTGGCGTCACTAAGAAGTCCAACTCAATGACACCCGTTATATTGTCACCATCCTCAGTTCTTGTATTAGTCGTAAAACGGAAACGGGTTTGTTTAATATGAGCATCAAATTGCGTACTTTCTTCGATGCCACCAACCGGTGTTAAGCTTGGCACATAGAAGTCTCGGCCAAGATTCTGCGAGGCTAAAGTGCCTGCAGAGTATGAGCTAAAAATAGCGTCTGCTTTAATATAGCCAGAAAATTTAACATCAGTTTCTGCTAGCATATCTGCTTGTGTTTGCAGTGACACAGAAGTTAAGCTGAGCGCCATCGAAACCGCGAAAGCAGACTTTAATAGTGACTTTTTCATATTCGCATCCATCTTTTTAAACGTTAATGTTATGTAAATGTGTGGTTAATGGATGTGAATTTGACGTAAAACAAAACAAATTGAAATTAGCGCATGGTCTATCAGACCAAGGTCGTATGCGTTTCAGAAATAAGCGCTTTTAGATCAGACCAAAGTCTCATTTCTGTTTGCGTATATAGGTTTATTGTTGTTATATCAGTCATAGTAAATTTAAAAATTTTAAAACGGAGACAAACACATGTCGGCCAAAAAACTTTATCCAGTGCCAGAATCATATAAGCAAGATACTTTGCTAACACCAGAGCAGTATAATGCAATGTATGAGCAGTCGGTAAATGACCCTGAGGCATTTTGGTCAGAACAAATGACGCAGATCGATTGGTACAAAAAGCCAACTATTATTAAAAATACGACCTTTGACGCGTCAGAGCTTTCCATTAAATGGTTTGAGGATGGCGAATTAAACGTAAGTTACAACTGTATTGACCGGCATTTAGCGACTCGAGCAAAGAAAACTGCACTATTCTGGGAGGGGGACTCACCCAGCGATAGCCAAAAAATAAGCTATCAAGAATTACATTACGAAGTGTGTAAGTTAGCCAACGGCCTGAAAAAGCTAGGCGTTACAAAAGGCGATAGGGTCGCGCTATATATGCCAATGGTGCCGCAAGCTGCATTCGCAATGCTTGCCTGCACGCGCATTGGCGCAATTCACTCTGTTATATTTGGCGGTTTTTCACCAAACGCCATTGCCGATAGAATCAACGACAGCCAAGCTAAAGTTATCATTACTTGTGATGAAGGGCGCAGAGCTGGACGCTCAGTGCCGCTTAAAGCCAATGTCGACCAAGCGCTTGCAAATGGCGCCTGCCCTTCAATTACAGCCCTGTTGGTGCATAAGTTGACGGGTGGCGATACACAAACCAATAAAGTGGATGTTTGGTGGCATGAACTTACTGAAGATTGTTCTGCGCAATGTGAACCTGAAGTCATGAATGCAGAGGATCCCTTGTTCATACTTTATACATCAGGCTCTACTGGGCAACCCAAAGGAGTTGTGCATACCACGGGCGGATATTTACTGTGGACCACAATGACCTTTAAATATGCATTTGATTACCGTGAAGACGACGTCTTTTGGTGCTCCGCTGATGTAGGTTGGGTAACAGGACACAGCTACATTGTGTATGGGCCACTTTCAAATGGTGCATCTCAAATCTTTTTTGAAGGCGTTCCTACTTATCCTGATGTGCGCCGTATGGCGCAAATTGTTGAGAAATATAAAGCCACAACCTTATATACAGCGCCAACCGCTATACGTGCACTAATGGCACATGGCGATAAGCCAATTGAAGGCTGTGATGTGTCTTCGCTGAGAATTCTTGGTTCGGTTGGTGAACCAATAAATCCTGAAGCTTGGGAATGGTATTATCGTACGTTTGGTCAGAGTCGATGCCCAATAATTGATACCTGGTGGCAAACTGAAACGGGCGGCATGATGATTACGCCAATGCCAACAGTGCATGGTCTGAAACCAGGTTCTGCAACACGCCCTATGTTTGGTATTCAGCCTGCTTTATTTGACCCTGAAGGCAACGAACTTGAGGGTGTTGCAGAAGGTAATCTGGTGATCAAAGACAGTTGGCCTAGCCAGGCAAGGACGGTTTATGGTGACCACAAACGGTTTATTGATACTTATTTCAGTGCTTACCCCAACGTTTATTTTACTGGTGATGGTTGCCGTCGTGATGAAGATGACTACTATTGGATTACAGGTCGCGTTGATGATGTATTGAACGTATCAGGTCACCGTCTTGGCACTGCAGAAATTGAGAGTGCTCTGGTAGCTCACGAAGACGTGGCTGAAGCAGCGGTTGTTGGTTACCCACACAACATTAAAGGGCAAGGTATTTATGTTTATATTACACCTAATGAAGGGGTTGAAGTGAATGAAGCGTTAACGGCTGAAATTCGCAAATGGGTGAGAACAGAACTCAGCCCAATCGCTGCGCCGGATATTATCCAATGGACACAAGGTTTACCAAAAACACGCTCTGGTAAAATAATGCGCCGGATTTTGCGCAAAATTGCAGCCAATGAGCACGAGAACCTGGGCGATTCGTCAACATTGGCAGACCCTTCAGTAGTTGATGCTCTTGTTGAGGAACGTTTGAATAAATAAAAGGACTTGGAATGACTAACCTACTGATTGCTGACGACCATCCTTTATATCGAGATGCCCTGAAAGGGGCTTTGAGTCTTGCTTTTCGTGATCTCAATATACTCGAGTCGAGCGATTTGAACGAAACAGTCGATGTCCTTGCAAATCAAGATGTCGACTTACTGTTGCTTGATTTACACATGCCAGGAAGCCGAGATTTATTTGGTTTATTGCATATTCAAAAAACCTATCCGGACATTCCAATCGCTGTTGTTTCTGGAACGGAAGATGTAGCGCTTATTTCAAAGGTCGTTGGTGTTGGCGCAATAGGTTTTATCCCTAAAACAACCAGTGCACAAAATATCAGTGAAGCGGTCAGTGCTATGCTAAATGGTGATGTATGGGTTCCGGAATCCGTGCGTCAGCAAATTGAACATGTTGACGAAGAGTTCTCTCAACTAGCAGAGAACGTTGCTAGCTTAACGCCGGCCCAATATAACGTATTGTGCTACATGCGAGATGGTTTGTTGAATAAACAAATAGGCTACAATCTAGAGATAGCAGAAGCGACCGTTAAAGCACATGTTACTGCTATATTTAGAAAGTTAGGGATTAATAATCGCACTCAAGCGGTGTTGATCGCAAGCGAGCTGCAATTGGAACCGCCAACTGCCTAGAGCGGATAAAAGCCTAGAGCGGATAAAAGCCTAGCGCGAAAAAATTTGCGTTAAGCCCTTTCTCCTAAGTTAAACGAGTTGCCACAGTGCTTTGCATTCTTTATGCTTAGACCATAACAAACGCTCAATTTAGGTCCGCTATGAAAATTCACTTCATTTTTGTACTTGTCTCACTGCTTTCCATTAATTCTGCTCAAGCTCAAGAAGGCAGTGATATTTATGTAGGCAAACTCAACTTCTGGGATAAACAAGCGGTAAGCGATTTAATACAAGTAACTAACTCCGCCGATTATACTAATCAACCGTATTTTTTCGGGCACGATAAGCTTTATTTTACGCAAGCCGTCACGCGCGATGAAGTAGACCAAACGGACATTTTCGTTTACGACATTATGAGTAAGAAAGTGACTAATGTGACGCAGTCATCTGAAAGCGAATATTCACCAACGCCCTTGGCAAAAGGAGTGGGAATGTCGGTAATCAGAGTAAACTCAGAGGGAAAACAGGAACTATGGTCTCTGAGTGCAAAGGGTAAACCAATAAAGCACCTCGTACCTGCAGTTGAACCCGTTGGTTATCAGGTATGGTTGAATGAGAATGAGTTATTGTTGTTTGTACTTGGTGAGCCACACACACTACAAAGAGTTGATATAGAAAATGAGAATGTCGAAGGTATTGTAATTGACAGCATGATTGGCGCGAGTCTTTATCAATTCGAAAATTCAGATTGGTTTTTATATTCACAAACTGAAAATGGAAATAAGCTCAAGGCTTATAACCGACGCACCAATAAAACGTTGGTAGTTACTGACATGCCTGAAGGCAGCCAATATTTTTCTGTAAGCGCCACTGGCCATATTATTGCCAGTGATGGTACTTCGCTATATCAGCGTAAACTAGTGGCTAAAGGCGAACGTTTAGAGGCACAGGAAAGCTGGAAGCTTATGCCGATATTGAACGAAAAATGCCAGTCAGGTATTTCTAGGACGTCTATCTCGCACCATGGCGGCATGATTGCGCTGGTTTGCCCACACTGAAAGCTATACTTGATGTACGTTCGATTATTGATTAAGTAGCTGATGAAGTAGCTGATTAAGTAGCTGTTTTAGGCTGTTCATCTGCTTTCTTAACACGCAACTTGAAGCCGTCAAGTTCAAAATTATTGAATTTGGCAATGGCTATTTTTGCTTCGCCTACCTTCGGCATATCAACGAATCCAAACCCTTTGGATTTTGCCGTAGCTTTGTCCATAACGATACTGCAGGACTGCACCGCGCCAATTTCGCTGAAAAGCGTGTTGAGTGTTTCTTCTGTGGTGGTTCTTGCTAAGTTACGTATTAATAATTTCATTGGAGCCAATAGGTAAAGTCAATTCACGTAATTGTAACTCAAGACGATATCCGTATGTTGGCTTAATTTGCTTGCGATCACTAATCATAACAAATCTATATTTGGCCGAGCGCTGCCGTTTCTGCTTCTTAAACACTTACTTCTAACACCTCTGGTGTGCATGGCCCTACTATCTCTGCTCGTTCAAGTGTTAGCACCAAGTTGGCCTCCGCCCGAGAATGTCAGTCATTACTTACTTTTGCAGTTCTTATAAATTTTGACATGCTTTGAATCAGAGTGCGCAGCTTAGCCGGTTTCAATGGCTTGCTAAGATAATTTACGCCCTGTTCTTTACACATCTTTATTACGTCGTCACCTCGTTCCGCAGTTACTAAGCATGCAGGAACTATGGTATTTAATTGAGAACGTATGGTTTCAATAATATCTAAGCCTTTGGGGCCTTTACCTAGTTGGTAATCGACTAAAAGTATTTGCGGTGAAAACCTCTGAGAAACTATTAGCGCTTCATCGTAGTTACGCGCTGTTTCTACTTCTACTCCCCATTTTGATAGGAGAGTCTGCATCGCGTCCAAGTTTTCTTGCTGATCATCAACACATAAAATTTTCAAACCGCTAAACACAGAATTTACTGCTGATATCACCACGCCTGATATTTTGGGCTCAGGTTGCCAATCAAACATAATGGAAAAGCAACTGCCTTTTTCTTCTGTTGAACTAACCTTTACATTACAATCTAGCTGTTGCGAGAGCCTTTTGACAACTCCTAACCCTAGTCCAACGCCTTGTTCATGGGTGTTTTCGACTCGGTAAAAATCACTAAAAATAGCAGCTTGTTGAATGGTAGGGATACCAATGCCCGTGTCTCTTACTTCGATCAGCACTTTTTTATTCTGCTTTCGAGCAGTTAGCAGAACCTTTCCTGTTTTAGTATATTTGACAGCATTAGAGACAAGGTTTTGAACTATACGGTATACATAAGTCCGGTCTGCACTTATCCATACGTTTTGAACTCGATGTTTAAAGCTTAGGTTTTTCTCATTTGCTTTCATAAGCATTTCATTGATGATCGGGGTCAATACCTCGCTCAGGTTTATTGTCTCAATAAATGGTTTGAGCTGGCCTTGGTCTAAGCGTGAAATATCTAAAATAGTGCCAATAAGCGCTTCACTTGAAACTACCGAATCATTCAGTTTATTGATTGTTTGAGAAGTGTCTTCATCTAACTTAGTTTCTTGCAGCGCCGACAAATATAGTTTTGCCGCATTCAATGGCTGCAATACATCGTGGCTTGCCAAGGCTAGAAATCTAGTTTTGCTAGCATTGGCTTCTTCAGCTTCTTTGCGTGCCCTTATCAGTTCTTTTTCTGCTCCATTTCGGCGCTCAATTTCAAGTCTTAGTTCGGCGTTGATTGAATGAACTTCTTCGGTTCTTTTGCGAACACGCTGCTCGAGGTCAATATTACTTTCTTTTAGCGCTTGCTGCAGCTCAATGTGATCAGTGATGTCGTGAAAACTGGTGACATAACCACCTCCAGGTAGGGGTTTTCCTATTGTTTCGATTACTTGCCCATTTTCACGTTTTCGTGAGAACTTATACGCTTCACCGGACTTTAATCTTTCTATTCGCCTTTGCACTCGCGTTTCAATCTCTAGCGGGATACATTGACTATGAGCAATATTATAGCGAATGAGCTCGGCAACGGGCATCCCGACTGAAACCAACTCCAAAGGAAAGTTGAATATGTCGATATAGCGTTTGTTCCAAGCCACCATGCTTAAGTTTTTATCGACCACACTTATTCCTTGTTCAAGGTTTTCAAGTGAGCTCATTAATGCACTAATGTTGAAATCGACGGCCTGAGCAGATTCTTCAAAAAAATTGACTACTTCAGTAATGTCGAGCTTTTTTCCCCGCACCAGACTGTCAATTAGGGCCTTAGAGCTTGATGATCCAACAACCCCTCCAAGCGCACGTTCACAAAATGATAAAAATTCATCGTTTGTGGCTTGCTGCATATCTATTTCAACATTCATTTGTCGCGCATAATCATTGAACAATTGTTCACAGCGCTGTGAGCCTGTAAATTTGCTTATAAGAGTATGTAAATCCTCAATAGTTACGCTTGGCAACTGAGTTGAAATCAAGGGGGTATGGGTATCTGCAGGAGAGACAAATGCTTCAGCCTGAATACGGTCGATTAGTCTCGAATGCGTCAAAAAGGAAAAGGTAATATATGCGATGATATTTGCTAACAAACTAACTATGGCACCTTGACTCAGCAATTCTGTTTGATCGTTACCTTCAGAGGAACCACCTAATACAGGCAGCATTAACCAAAGACTCCAAACCAATATTCCAGCAATCAAGCCTGCATATAAACCGTGAGCATGCCCTCTTTTCCAATACAAACCACCGACAATGGAAGGCAGAAGATGAATAACCAAAGAGAAAGCCAATAGCCCTATTGAGGCTAAGCTTGCTTCATTAGTCATTTGTTGTTGATACAAAAAGGCAAGAGCTAAAATTAGAAAAATGATGAATCTACGGACTAATTTAATGCGGGCAATTTTATCGGTTTCAACATTCGAAATACGTTCAAGTATTTTAGGCAATACAACGTCATTCGTGATCATAGTGCTTAGGGTTAATGTTGCAACAATAATCATCGCCGTTGCTGCTGATAAGCCACCAAAAAATACAATTACCTGCAATATAATGGAATCAGAGAGAGTAGCCAGACCCAATACATAATTATCTGGCTGCATGGCGGATCCACTAAAAATAGCATCTCCAGCCGCAGCAATGACAGGAATAGTTAATGCGATAATGAACAAGTAAAGTGGAAAAGCCCAGCGCGCTTGCTTTAGATGAGCTAGGTTTAAATTATCAACAACAGCGACATGAAACTGTCTCGGCAAACAAATCACTGCACCGGCGGCCATTAGGGTTTGCGCCCAAAAAGTAAAGGAGAAGAAGGTATCTATTGCAGCTTCAGTTTTAAACTCAATGAAAATATCGGTAGTGGGGTTTGCCTGATAATATTGGTATCCAACAATTGCAACAAGCACCAGTGCTATTAATTTAATGCAAGATTCGAATGATATCGCAAGCATCAAGCCTCTTCTATACTGGGTCACGTCGGTGTGTTTCGTGCCAAAGTATATTGCAAAAATGGCGATAAATACGGTAGCAATAAGCACCACCACATTAGAGTGCTGCTGTTCGGAAATTGAGGTAAATATTGAACCTATCGCTTTCAACTGCAAAGCAATGTAGGGAATGGTTGCAAGCAGCGCAATAAGAGTAACAAGTAATGCCACAACTTGTCGTTTGCCATAGCGCGCACTGATAAAATCAGCAATTGTACTAATATGTTGTTTTTTGCTAACGAGCGTAAGTTTGCGAATAAACCGATAAAACACCAGATAAACAATCATAGGGCCGAGCAGTATAGGCAGATATAGCCAATTATCTCGGCTAGCTTGACCCACTGCGCCAAAAAACGTCCAAGCAGTACAATAGATACCAAGGGCAAGGGAATAAACTAATGGGTTTGACGTTAGCCATCTTGACGTAGGGGTATTTCGATCGCCCCATTTAGCAATCCAGAATAGTAAGCATAGATAAAAAAGTGCAAGTGCAAGCCATCCAAATGACATGTAATTTCCTAACAAGCGTTTAACATTTCGAACTGTATCACATTCTACAACGGGCCTACGACTACTAAGACCATCGTCTCATTTTACCTTTTTTAGCAAGCAGATACAGTATATACAACGCTGCTAATACAAGGTTTGGCAGTGGTTTAGCTCAAACTTCGATAATTAATAATAGCTAACACCACGATTAGTCAGACAATAGGTTAGCAAATTGTTAAACATAAACATCTAATTAACTTGCTGAGGAATGCAAAGATGGCTTTTAAAAATGAAGGTGATCAGAAGGCTTACTGGAAAGACAACCTGTCTATCTTGTTTACACTTCTTGCTATTTGGTTCGTCGTCTCTTTTGGCGCCGGTATTATTTTTGTTGATGCACTAAACCAGATTGAATTTTTTGGATTCAAACTAGGATTTTGGTTTGCACAACAGGGTTCAATATACGTGTTTGTCGCGCTTATTTTCGTTTATATGAAGAAAATGAATACGCTGGATAAAAAATACGGCGTGGATGAGGAATAGATTATGAGTGTACAAACGTTAACATTTTTAATTGTCGGGGCATCATTTTTGCTCTACATGGGAATTGCTGTTTGGGCTCGAGCGGGCTCAACTAATGATTTCTATATTGCCGGTGGCGGTGTTCATCCAATATTAAATGGTATGGCAACAGCGGCTGATTGGATGTCTGCTGCATCGTTTATCTCTATGGCCGGTTTGGTTTCCTTTATGGGTTACGACGGTGCTGTTTATCTTATGGGATGGACAGGTGGTTATGTGTTGTTAGCACTATGCTTGGCTCCTTATTTGCGCAAATTTGGTAAATTTACGGTGCCTGATTTCATTGGCGATCGTTATTACAGTCAAACGGCTAGAACTGTCGCTGTAATCTGTGCAATTTTCATCTGCTTTACTTATGTTATAGGGCAGATGCGTGGCGTGGGTGTGGTATTCAGTCGCTTCCTTGAAGTAGAGCTGTGGTTAGGTGTTGTGATTGGGATGGGTGTTGTGTTCTTCTATACCGTTCTTGGCGGCATGAAAGGCATTACTTATACGCAGGTTGCTCAGTTCTGCGTACTCATTTTTGCTTATTTAGTCCCTGCTGTGTTTATCTCGATTATGCTCACAGGTCACGTACTCCCGCAAACTGGCTTTGGTGCAACCTTAGCTGATGGGTCAGGTGTATTCTTACTAGAAAAGTTAGATATGCTGTCTACTGATTTAGGGTTTAAGGAATACACTACAAACACTAAATCTCTCTTAGATATTTTTTGTATTACTTTTGCATTAATGGTCGGAACGGCTGGCTTACCTCACGTAATTGTTCGTTTCTTTACTGTTCCTAAGGTAAGTGATGCACGAAAGAGTGCAGGCTGGGCATTGGCATTTATTGCAATTCTTTATACCACTGCACCTGCTCTTGCTGCTTTTGCTCGAGTGAATATGATTGAAACTATCAATGGTCCTGACGCTCAAGGTATGTCTTATGCTGAAGCGCCGAGTTGGATTAAAAATTGGGAAAAAACTAACCTTATTTCACATGATGATAAGAACGGTGACGGTAAAATGTTCTACTCAGGCGATGAGCGAAATGAGATGAGTATTGACCGTGACATTATGGTTTTGGCAAATCCTGAAATTGCGAACTTACCCGCTTGGGTTATTGCACTAGTTGCTGCGGGTGGTGTTGCTGCCGCGTTGTCTACTTCTGCTGGTTTGCTACTGGTTATTTCAACATCTGTTTCGCATGACTTATTGAAGCGAAATTTGATGCCTAATATTTCGGATAAGAAGGAGTTGATGTCCGCGCGAATTGCTGCGGGGGTTGCAATACTAATTGCCGGCTACTTTGGTATCAATCCGCCTGATTTTGTGGCGGCCATCGTTGCCTTTGCGTTCGGACTAGCCGCCTCTAGTTTCTTCCCTGTCATCATTATGGGTATATTCAGTAAGCGTATGAATGACAAAGGAGCAATTTCAGGGATGATTACGGGTATTGTGTTCACCGCGGCTTATATTATTTACTTTAAGTTTGTGAGTCCTGAGATGAATTCGCCTGAAAATTGGTTTATGGGAATATCTCCCGAAGGTATAGGAACTATCGGTATGATAATTAACTTTGCTGTTGCCTTGGTAGTATTCAAAATGACGGACGAAGCACCTCAAGAGATTCAAGATCTTGTAGAAAGCATTCGTTTCCCTAAAGGGGCTGGTGAAGCACAAGCTCACTAGTTAGTTTGTTATTAGAAGCCCAGCAATGCTGGGCTTTTTAATTCGTATTTGGCGTGAATAATATTATTTAATTTTGATACTTATCAACGTTTGTAATGCTAACAATGGCATAATGAATGAGCGACCCAAAATGCTAAACTCAAGGAATATAGATCAAAAAGGTGCGAACTATGGCAGCGGTGCCTCAGCAAATAATTGATTTTCTTAAGCAGTCGGGGCCTTTTGATGTCCTTGAGCCAGAGCTGATTTATGATATTTCTCGGCACTCTCATCTCATGTACCTCGCGACTGAAAACCAAAAGGATCTTCTAAGCACTCACAATAATTCTCTGTATTTAATTCAAAGCGGTCAATTTTCAGTAAAAGACTGCGATGGCGCTATGAAACATCTCAGTGACGGTGATTACTTTGGCTATGCAGCTTTACTAGACGGTGTCAGCTACACGCTAGACCTTGCTGTTGATAGTCCGGGGTTAGTGTTGAGTATTCCAAAGGAATGGTTTAATAGGGCCAGCTCACATCCTAAATTCAGTCAATTTTTTGCTTCAGCAAAAGATGATGTTTTGCAGCATGACGCGGTTACAGATTCAAATTCAATGTGGCTGTATAAACCCTTATTTGAAATCATAGAAACGCTTCCAATTACCATATCACAAACCAGCTCCATCCAAAGTGCAGCTGTCTTGATGAGTCAAAAGCGAATTTCTTCTGTGCTAATTATTGAGAATGGTCATTTATGTGGCATTGTTACCGACCGAGACCTACGTAATAGAGTTGTTGCGGTAGGCATGAATATGCAGTTACCAGTCAAGCAAATTATGACTGAAAAACCTGCCTTCTTAACAAAGAACAAAACCCTTTATGATGCGGTTTCATTGATGAATGAAAAATCAATTAATCATTTACCGGTGCTAGATGAAATTACTAATGAGCCTGTTGGCATGATTACCGCTACCGATATTTTTAGGCAACAGCGAAATAACGTGTTGTTTGTTATTAGCGAAATTTCCAAAGCCAATAATTTGTATGAGTTAACTCGATGTTCATGGCAGCTACCCCATTACTTCGCTTCTAGTGCTAAGCGTCCGGGAGATTTTGATATTGTTGGTAAAGTACTTTCGCAAGCAACTGATGTTATGACGCGCAAGTTAATCACATTTTTTCAGCAACAGCATGGCGAAGCACCAATGTCGTATTGCTGGCTAGTTTATGGTTCACAAGCGCGTGAAGATCAAACGATGGGGTCCGATCAAGATAATTCATTGCTGTTATCACAAGAGCCTGATGAAGAGCAGGCTGCTTATTTTGAAATGATGGCTGCGTATGTTTGTTTGGGTTTAGGCAAGTGTGGTATCAAGCTTTGTGATGGTAACATCATGGCGTCGAATTCAGAATTGAGGATGTCATTGAATGCCGCTGTTGAACAGTCTAAATCGTGGGTCAGGCAGCCGACGCCAGAAGCTATGCTTTCGTTCAATATCTTTTTAGATGCGCGCGCTGTAGCAGGTGATATTTCGTTGCTTTCTTCTTTGCAAAAAGAACGCAAATTGTTATTTAAACAGTCTATTTTTTTAGCTGCTTTAGCCCGACAAGCAAATACATGTGCTGTGCCACTCTCAATGTTTCAAAAATTTATATATGCAAAAGGTAGAAAAGAAAAAGACAGTATTGATTTGAAGCATACGGCAATTGCTATTATCAATAATTTGGTGAGAATACATGCTTTAGCAAATCAAATAACTATCCCTTCAACGCTTGGCCGACTAAATGCGCTGCCGTCAAATAGCGGCATTTCGGCTGAAGATATTAAGAATTTGAAGGATATTTGGCTATTTATGAACCGACTTAGGTGGCGCCATCAGCTGAGCAATAAAGTTCAGGACAACTATATTCGGGTAAGTGATTTATCTTCAATTGAAAAGCATCAATTGAAAGCGGCTTTTCAAGCCATTCATCGCGCACAACAAACGGCAGTGTTAAAGTACTCGGGTGGCATTGGCTAATGCACTCTGTATTTTCCTGGTTTAAACGCCATCCTAAAATCCCAGAAAAGTGGCGTTCCGTTGCCATTAAAGACACACCTATTTTGGCTATTGATTTGGAGTTAACAGCTCTTGATACCAATATCGCTAAAATTACTTCTATTGCTTGGATCACTGGTAAAGCAACAAGTATTGACCTAAATACGGCATATTATAAGATTATTCGTGCAAGCGGAGATTTGCAGCAAAGCCCTATAATACATGGCTTAACAGCAAAAGATTTGGCGCAAGGCGAACATATTAAAACGGCAGTGGATTTACTAACAGAATATGCTAGTTCTCATATTTGGGTACTACACAACGCAAGTTTAGATATGCGGGTATTAAACAGAGTTGCTGTAAAATTAGGGCTACCCGAAATTCAGATTGTAACGTTTGATACCATGCTCATTGAACTCTACTTTTTAAATAAGACGCAAGATCTAGTAAAACAAAATTCGCTTACACTAGAAAATTGTCGCCAACGATATGGCCTACCTCATGCACCAAATCATAATGCGCTGGACGACGCTTTGGCAACATTAAGTTTAGCTTTTGCACAGTGGTATCAATTCGATAAGAAAGGCGATGCAGGCTTATCTGATTTCCTTCATACCAAAGCTTTAAAGGTCTATACCATAGGCGAAGGCTAAGGCTAAGGGCTTATTTCCCTGCATTTACCGTCTTTCCGTTCTCTTCTCGCCACTATTCGCTAACGCTTCTAGCATTCTTATCGCATTCTTCGCCGATTCTTCCCCCATTTTGTATTGTGTCGGTTTTTATACTAGTATTAACCTAGGGAATCTTGTTTGGAGATAGCTTAATGAGTCACTCGAATATAGCCCATAAATATCCTTTTAATAAATCGCGTCCCAGCCGTTTTAGGCCTGTGTTAGCCATTTTTTCGTTTCTATTTTTGTGCGTGGGATGTGTTTCTACTCAGCAATTGCAAACTGAATTGCTGCCTGTGGAACATATTTTGAATGACGATTTCTTTCCAAACTTTCACTTATATGAGATTGAAAAACCAGCACAGATATTTGCTTTGAGTGATGATGCAAAAAGCTTTGTTCGCAACTCAATATTGGGTGCTAGAACAGGCGACGATAAAGCACAAAGTTTGATTCAGCACATTTTCGATCGCTCTGATCTTGACTTAATATATGAGACATCAGCCAATACTAACGCCACCGACACCTTCAACAGTGCCTCTGCAAATTGCCTGTCACTATCCATAATGACTTACGCTATGGCTAAAGAAGCCGGCTTTTCAAGCCAATTTCAAATTGTTGATATTCCCGAGTTTTGGACGCGAAGAGAGGGCTACACCTTACTTAATAGCCATGTGAATGTGAAAATTGGTGCAAAAGCTGAAATCGGAAAATTGCGACTTTATGATATTGATTTTGAGGTAGATTTTGACCCCCAAACGCGATCCAAAAAGTTCTCTAGTAAAGGTACAAGTATACAAACTGTTATTGCCATGTTTTATAATAATAAGGGTGCAGATGCGCTGCTTCAAGGCAATAATAATTTGGCTTATGCCTACTTCAGAGAGGCTATTCTAAGTTCACAAGAATACTCTGGCACATGGGTTAACCTTGGATTTCTATATCGTAAACAGGGGCAATATGATCTTGCACTTAAGTCTTACAAGCAGGCTATAGCGATAGACGAGGACTACAATACTGCGTGGGAGAATTTGGCTTTTCTCTACGACAGAACAGGAAATTTAAAAGCCGCGGCTGACATTCGCACACGTCTAGAGTCGAAACGAATGAATAACCCTTTTTATCATCAGATGTTAGCTGAAATTGATGAGGATGAAGGGAGTTTTGATAGCAGTGTTTCTCATTATGAGAAGGCGATTCGTTTAGATCGCAACCAACATCAATTCTATTTTGGACTCGCCACGGTTTACTTTAAAAAGGGTGAATTTGATCAATCCAAACACTATTTGAAATTAGCACAAAGAAAAGCGGGAACAAGGAAGGTTGCGAGTGTATACGTCAATAAATTAAATGCGCTATCTACTTATATTGAAAGAAGTGAACACTAGCTTAGGCCTGCTGCTCCTTGCTGCAAAACTCAATAGGTCCTAGCCTTAATTTAGGCAAAAAAAATCAGCCATTAAGGCTGATTTTTATTTTGATACAGGTTTTACAAAACACCTAACTCGTTCAAGCGCTCTTTCAGGTATGAACCTGCTGTGTGTCTTTCAGATAACTTCACGTCCGGGCGAGGATGCAAAAATAATGGTAATGAAATCCGAGATTTTGTCACATCAGCGCCTTCAGGATTAATCACTCTGTGCGTGGTGGAGGGAAAGTATTTACCTGAAGCTTCTTGCAGCATGTCTCCAATGTTCACAATTAAGTTACCAAAATCGCAAGGCACATCTAACCAGCTGCCATCGGTTGCTTTTACTTGTAAACCAGGCTCATTGGCTGCAGGTAACAGTGTAATAAGGTTAATATCTTCATGGGCTGCAGCGCGTATTGCGTCAGCCTCTTCGTCACCAGCTAATGGTGGGTAGTGAAGCACTCTTAATAGAGTTTGTTCGTCACCATCAATCATTTTCGACAGAGGCATACTGTAATGCTTACTAACGCTTTCCGGTGATTCTAACTCAATCCAATTCAATAACTGTGCGGCCAAAGCTGAGGTATTCTTGTAGTAGTCACTTAGCTCTTGCTTTAATTCTTCAGGGCACTGTCCCCATGGATAGTAGTGATAATATTCTTTAATATCTTTTTTCTTAAAGCCTTTTGCAACTTCTGATACGCTTTGCGGAAAAAAGCCGTCCTGTTTACCTTTATTGTACAAAAACTGATGTTTGTTTTCGCTGTCAAAAAATGACTGCCAATTTTTATAAATATCAGCAACGCTGCTTTGCGGAATAGGATGGTTTTTCAAAACACCAAACCCGGTCTGACGTAAAGATTCTACAAATTTTTGTTGCGCATCTGGTGCGGAAAAATCAACGGCTTCTAATTTCATTTTATTGTTACCTATTTTTATTTCTCTGGCAGCTTCAATGCAGCTGTCATATCACTTATACCATTGTCGGAAGATTGAAATCGCACGACTCAAAGCACTTGACCTTTATTAATATATTTCATTATTTTAATTACATACTCAATGAGATAAATATTCCTGCTAGCGCCGCGCTCATCAAGTTAGCAAGTGTTGCTGCAAATACTGCTTTCAAACCTAGTTGGGCGATCTCTATTCGTCTTGTTGGTGCCAATGCACCGATGCCACCCATTAATATAGCAATTGAAGACAAATTAGCGAACCCGCACAATGAAAATATAATAATAGCTTGGCTTATGGGTGATAACTCTGCTGAATATTTTAAGAAATCTAAGTAGGCCACGAATTCGTTTACCACTAACTTTTGACCTATAAAGCTTCCCGCTAAATTGGCTTCGCTCCAAGGCACACCTATTAACCAAGCAAGGGGTTGGAATACGTAGCCTAGTATTAGTTCAATAGTTAAGTCCTCTTGTCCAAATACTGAACCAATACCTCCGATCATGCCATTTAAGAGCGCTATTAACGCAATGAAGGCTAACAACATTGCACCTACGTTTACCGCTAACTTTAATCCAGAAGTCGCGCCGCTTGCAGCAGCATCGAATACGTTTGCATACTGTGCAGTATCAGATTTGACATCTGTTAGGGTTTCGTTGGGCTTTTTGGTTTCGGGCTCTAATATTTTAGCCATTAGCAAACCGCCGGGCGCGGCCATGAAACTAGCTGCCAATAGATATTTCAATTCGATACCTAAGCTAGCGTATCCAGCCATAACTGAGCCAGCAATAGACGCTAAACCACCAACCATAACGGCGAATAATTCTGAGCGTGTCATGGTGGGTAAAAATGGTGTGATTATTAGTGGAGCTTCTGTTTGTCCTACAAAAATATTTGCGGCTGCCGACATCGATTCAGGTCGACTTGTCCCTAGCAGCTTTTGCAGTGCACCGCCAATGATGCCGATTACGTATGACATGATGCCTAAATGATACAAAACGGCGATAAGGGACGAGAAAAAGATAATAACCGGAAGTACGTTCACAGCAAAAATAAAACCAAGGGAGTCGCTGCCCAACAATCCGCCAAAAAGAAAACGGATGCCATCTTCACTATAAGAGATAATATTACCGACATATACGGTTAAGCTGCTGAGGAAGGTGATTCCCCAACTGCTATATAGTATAAACCCGCCAAGCAATGCTTGAATTGCAAATGCACCGCCTACAGTTCGCCAATTAATACTTTTCTTTGCCGAAGAAAATAAAAACGCAATGCCCAATAAAAAGGCTATCCCTAATAATCCTGTCATTTGATTTTCACTTTGTTATATTTTTTATAATGATTGTTTTTTAGACAAATGTTTTTTTATCGTCCACATGCTAATTAAGCCGTCGTTTTACCTTCAAGTAAATATGCGAAAACAACATCAACGGCCAAATGGTTTTCACCACCGTGCGGCACTATCAAATCTGCAAATGTTTTACTTGGTTCAATAAATTTATGATACATGGGTTTGACCGTTTCTTCATATTGTTTTGCTACTGAGCTAATTGAGCGCCCGCGTTCTTGCGTATCTCTCAACATTCTGCGCATCAAACACACGTCTAACGGTGTATCGACGAACACCTTTACATCGAATTGGTCAAATAATTGAATTTGAGTAAGCAGCATAATCCCTTCAAGAATGATGATAGGAGCTGGGTTAGTCACTTCAAAATCAGGCAGGCGAGTGTGAGTCACGTAACAATAACTCGGGTATTCAATGCTTTTGCCTTCATTTAACTCTTGTAAATGCTGGTTCAGTAAGTCGTGTTCAAAGGCATCGGGATGGTCATAGTTTGTGCTTGCCCTTTCTTCAACATCGATATGATCTTGTGCTTTGTAATAGTGGTCTTCTTGAAGCACGAGCACGTCTTTTTGATGTTGACGAAGTTTAAGGGCAAGGTTTTGTGTAAACAATGATTTACCAGAGCCGGACGCACCTGATATTGCAAGGATGATTGGTTTTTGCATGGATCTAGTTAAAGCCAGTGATAATAGTCACTATACAATAACCTTTCAGCGCATTGTGATCAATTTAAGATGGCCATAATTATCGGTAAATTATGAAGTTGTTAGTTAAATGCATCGAACTGTCATAAAAATGGCGATATTTTGAATAAATCGTTTATAATGCTTTTGGAAATTAAACTTTTTTGCGATACAACGTGAATTATTAGTGGTAATGCGTCAAAGAAATGCAGTGTGTCATAAAAATGAAACGCAACACTAAGACAATCATTTCGTAAAAATACTCAACTAACTAACATAGGGATTAAAATATGTTTGCTAAGATGAAATTGAATCGCATTGCATTGGCAGTAGCGATTTCAGTTGGCTTATCAACGGCTGCAATGGCTCAAGAAACTGCTTCAACGATACGTGGAACTGTAGCGACTGAAGCTGGTGTAATTGTAGCTGGTGCAACAGTAACGCTCATCGATACACGCACTGGCTCAGCGAGAGAGTTTGAAACTACTGCTAATGGTACTTTCAGCGCTCGCGGATTGCGTGTTGGTGGTCCATACACTTTAATTGTTGCTGAGTCTCAAGGCTCAAGAACGATTGAAGATGTTTTTATAAATCTAGGTGAGTCTGCAAACCTTACTATCAGTCTAGTACCTGCTTCTGCAGTGGAAAGAATTGTAGTTACTGGTTCAGCAAGTGGCTTGATTACAGAGACTTTAGGTCCATCTACAAACTTTGGTTTTGATGACCTTCAATATCAACCGTCAGTAGACCGTGATATTAAAGATGTTATTCAAACTGACCCTAGAGTCACTATCGATTCTACAAACTCTGGCGCTATTCAATGTGCCGGTGGTAATAACCGCGGAAACAGCGTAACAGTTGACGGTGTTCAGCAGAATGATAACTTCGGCTTGAATGGTAACGGCTATCCAACTGAGCGTTTACCTTTCCCATTCGATGCGATTGAACAAGTTGACGTGCAGCTTGCTCCATTTGATGTTTCTTATGGTGGTTTTACAGGTTGTAACATCAACGCTGTAATCCGAAGTGGTGCGAATGAAGTTTTTGGTTCGGTGTTTATTGACTTCGCGAACGAAGACATGCAGGGTAATACGATTGAAGGCGACAACTTCGACGTAGCTCCGTTTGATGAAAAGCGTTACGGCTTCACTGTTGGCGCTCCAATCATTAAAGATAAATTGTTTGTTTTTGCTGCATATGAAAAGCATGAACCAACGCAGTTGTTCGATAACGGCCCTGAAGGCGCCGGTTTTGGTTCTCCTATCTCAGGCCTTACTGTTGCTAACCTTGAAGAAGTTCGTCAAATTGCTTCTGATGTATATGGTTACCAAGTAGGTGAAATTTTAACGTCTGCTCCAGAAGCAGAAGAAAAAGTCCTAGTTAAGTTGGAATGGCTGATTAACGATGATCACCGCTCAACTCTGACCTATCAAAATACTGACGGTAACAGCATCAGTGCATCAGGTGCGAGCTCTCGTAGCTATGCATTTAACGACCGTTATTATGAAAGAGCTAATGAATTAACAACGCTTGTTGCTTCTTTATATAGTAACTGGTCAAGCGATTTCTCTACGGAAGTTCGTTTAGCTTCTGCTGAAGTTAAGAATGGTCAAAAGCCGTTTACTTCTGATGCGAGCTTCGGTGACGTAACGATTCAAGATGCTTTTGGTGGCACAGATATTAATTTAGGTGCTGACCAATTCCGTCAAGCAAACATACTTAATTACGATACTACCAATGCTAAAATTGCTGGTACCTATATTACTGGTGACCACGAAATTACAGCGGGTTTTGAATATCAAGCGGTTGAAGTATTCAACTTGTTTGTTCCTCGTAGTCAGGGTAGATTCATTTTTGACGGCTTAGAAGACTTCAGAAACCAATTGGCTGATGAAATAGAATACGCAATACCTGCATCTTTAAACGCTGCTGACGGTGCTGCTGAGTTTACTTTCGAAAATACAACGTTTTATGTTCAGGACAAGTGGTTTGCATCTGATGACTTAACCTTGACCTTTGGTCTTCGTTATGACACTTGGACTTCTGATGATATTCCTGTAGCTAACTCACGATTTGAACAGCGTTATGGCATCACCAACGCAGTTGCTCCTGATATGGATCTTATTCAACCTCGTATAGGCTTCAACTACATTGTTGATTCAAGTACGTTTGTTTATGGTGGTTTAGGCTTGTTCTCTGGCGGTAACCCGAACGTTTGGTTGTCAAATAACTACTCCAACAACGGTGTAACTATCCTTGGTTCTTCTTATGAGCGTGATGGTGCGTCTGCTGAAGAAATAGCTGCCCTTAATGGCGCTAACACTGCTAACTTCTTATTTGAAGTACCAGCATTGAGTGTTAGTGGCTTAACTGGTGGTGACGGTGCAGTTAATGCACTAGATGATAACTTCGAAGTACCTTCAATTTGGAAGTACAACTTAGGTACTCAGCATTCATTTGATAATGACGTGTTAGTTGGTTTGGACCTAATTTATTCTGTCTACAACGACAGCGCTAAAACAGTTGCATTGAATGCTGTTCCAGCAGGCAGAGCACCAGATGGTCGTCCAATTTATGATGACTTCGATGCGCTTGATGCTGATTGCCAAGCTGGCGGTGATGCTTCACGTTGTGGTCGTTCTGGAACTGACTATTTCTTAACTAACTCTGATCAAGATGGCGACGCGTTCGTAGCATCTGCATTTGCTAAGAAGCGTTTTGATAATGGCTTTGCAGCCACAGTTGGTTATGCTTTCCAAAACATTAATGACGGTAGCCCAATGAACAGCTCTACAGCTAGTTCAAACTACGGCAACTTGTCTACTGCTGATTTGGCCGAACCTGGTATCGCAACTAGTAACTATGAAACTGAGCACAGATTTACCTTACAAATGAGCTACGTTACGCAGTTCATTGATGGTTTAGATACTCGTTTCAGCTTATTTGGTTCTCGTCAAAGTGGTAGAGCTTATAGCTACACCTTCGATAATGACCCAGGTTTTGGTGAT
>CAJQOP010000027.1 GCA_905479945.1 uncultured Glaciecola sp.
TCTTGATTATATAGTGATAGCTCAGCCAAGCTCTACCAAGTGGCTTTATACGCTAGATATCCCAATATTAATGCAGGGCTTGTCTACGCAAACTATTTCTATTAACCAGCAATTTCAGCTTAGTGCTAGTACTCCTATGTATACTCAAGGCTTGTATGCAGTAAAGTCATTTATTGAGCAGCCACTAAATATTTATAAGGGATATGAAAATTTATCTCAATATTTACAGATCCCTAATAGCGGAAACCCAGCAACCGTAGAATTTGTAAGCAGTAATATCAATGCTTCTATGTCGACCAGAGAGAAGATAGCCCAACTGAGTAACATTTTTACTAGTAGTGACTTTCGATACACATTAACGCCACCGCTTATGCAGACCGATCCTATAGATGAATTTCTATTTGAAAATCAAGCCGGGTTTTGCTCACATTATGCGTCAGCGTTAACTTATATGTTGCGGTTAGCGAACGTTCCTGCTCGCATAGTAACCGGATATCAAGGCGGCGAAGTTCAGTCTGGTAATGTGGTTAGCGTACACCAATATGATGCACATGCTTGGGTCGAGGCTTGGGATGATGAACAAGGGTGGATACGAATTGACCCAACCGCTATCGTTGCACCCAATCGCGTTATATCCGGTTTATTAAGTTCTATTGAAAATCGTATGGAGTTTCGTTCCCAATCGCCGTTTTCATTAACTAATTTGAAAGAATATGCAGTGTTTAATCAGCTTATATTGCTCATGGCAAAAGTTGACCATACTTGGGATCAGACAATCTTGAGTTACAATCAAGAAACTCAAAAATCCTTACTGAAAAAAATATTCGGCAATATGAAAGCTGAAAGTTTCAGCTACGCACTGATTGGCAGTTTCGCAATCATTGGGTTATTTATTGCCCTTTTATTTATTCCCAGAAGAAGGCAAAAAATTTCGGACGAAATTAAATGGATTGAAGCTTTATTTCTTATATTTGAAAAAAATAAAATACAACGCAAGAATAATGAAACACTGCGCCAATTCCATCAGCGAATTGATGCTGACATTCCGAATCAAGTAAAAAATGCCTTGGGGTTTATTGTAAAAGAATATTATGAATGGAAGTATTCGAACATAAATCAAAAAGTGCCTTTTAACTCACTAAAACAAAGACTGAACAAGCACCTCTTGACTGTTAAATCTCAGTTGGCGTCGAAGCAGTCTTGAGTATCCCTTTTATTTAATAAGCATCGTTGATGCACTTACATAGACTCTTTCGTTTACTTAGCCTTGATACGCCATCCTTTCTAGTGAAATAAACCTTCAAATGGCATGGATGCCATTTGAGAGCGGCCATGGATGGCGAAAAGCGTGTTTATCTCAGTAGAAAGGATGGCGTATTAAAGTATAGTATTGATTTCGCGGGGACGTTTTAGTAGCACGTTGCAACTGAAGTTTATTTCTTGTAAAAAAAACCCGGCATTTGCCGGGTTTTTAGTTTTTGTAGCATCAAAGCACTATTATTTAGCTGCTTTTCTCGCTTTAACTTCTTCAATAACCGACTCAGCAACGTTTGCTGGGCATGGGTTGTAGTGTGAGAACTCCATAGAGAACTGACCACGACCCGATGTCATTGTACGAAGTGAACCAATATAACCAAACATTTCTGATAGTGGCACGTCAGCTTTAACGCGCACACCGGTTACACCTGGTTGCTGGTCTTTTATCATACCGCGACGACGGTTCAAATCACCAATAACATCACCAACGTGGTCGTCTGGCGTATAAACGTCGACAGCCATAATTGGTTCAATTAACTGAGCACCGGCTTTTGGAATTGACTGACGGAAAGCGCCTCTTGCTGCAATTTCAAATGCAACTGCAGATGAATCCACGGCATGGAAACCACCATCATAAAGTTCAACTTCAACGTCAAGTACTGGGAATCCAGCTAAAACGCCTTCGCCCATCATGCTTCTGAAACCTTTCTCAATTGCAGGGAAAAATTCCTTAGGAACGTTACCACCAACAACTTTCGACATAAACGTAAAGCCAGTGTTCGCTTCGCCTGGACGAATTTTATAGTCAATTTTACCAAACTGACCAGAACCACCAGACTGTTTCTTATGCGTGTAAGAATCATCAATTTCTTTGGTGATTGTTTCACGGTATGCAACTTGTGGCTTACCAACGGTTAAATCAACACCGTAAGTACGCTTAAGAATGTCTACTTTGATATCTAAGTGAAGCTCACCCATTCCACGAAGGATGGTTTCGCCTGAATCTTCATCAGTTTCAACTTTGAACGTAGGATCTTCTGCAACCATCTTACCGATAGCAATACTCATTTTCTCAGTAGAGCCTTTATCAGCAGGCGCAACAGCGATAGAGATTACTGGCTCAGGGAAAACCATTGGTTCTAATGTACAAGGGTGCTTAGGATCACATAATGTGTGACCTGTTTGCACGTTCTTCATACCAACGATAGCAATGATATCACCGGCTTGAGCTGTACTTATTTCAGTACGGTCATTCGCGTGCATTTCAACCATGCGGCCAACACGTTCTGACTTACCAGTAAACGAGTTAAGAATACTGTCGCCTTTATTCAAGGTACCAGAGTAAACACGGATAAAGGTCAACGCACCAAAGCGGTCATCCATTATTTTAAATGCTAATGCGCGGAATGGTTCGCTAGAAGAAACAATCGCTTTTTCGCCATTCGGCTCACCAAATTCATCAGTCAAATCTTGTGGATCAACTTCAGCTGGTGCAGGCAAGTAATCAACAACTGCGTTAAGAATGTTTTGAACGCCTTTGTTCTTAAATGCAGAACCACAATATGTTGGGAAGAAATCAAGCTTACGTGTACCTTCACGAATACAACGTTTAACGTCTTCAAGAGAAGGAGCCTCACCTTCCATATACGCCATCAATAAATCATCGTCTTGCTCTAAAGCCGTCTCGATAAGCATCTCATGGTATTCTTCAACTAGGTCAACCATGTCAGCAGGAACATCTTCAATAACAAAGTTTTCTGGAAGACCAGTGTCATCCCAGATGTATGCTTTTTTCTCAAGCACATCAACAATGCCTACGAAGTCGTCTTCGACACCAATTGGCAAAGCCATGATAAGCGGGTTTGCACCCAACACATCTTTAACTTGTTTAACAACACGGAAGAAGTCAGCACCCATACGGTCCATCTTGTTTACAAAGATGATACGAGCTACTTCTGAATCGTTCGCATAGCGCCAGTTTGTTTCTGATTGTGGCTCAACACCACCAGATCCACAAAAAACACCAACGCCACCATCCAATACTTTCAATGAACGGTAAACTTCAACTGTGAAGTCAACGTGCCCAGGAGTATCAATGATATTCATGCGATGATCTTTCCAGAAACATGTAGTAGCAGCAGACTGAATAGTAATACCGCGCTCAGCTTCTTGTTCCATGAAGTCGGTAGTTGATTCACCGTCGTGTACTTCACCGGTTTTATGAATCTTACCAGTGAGTTTCAAAATTCGTTCTGTTGTGGTCGTTTTGCCCGCGTCAACGTGAGCAAAAATACCTATGTTTCTGTAGTGTGCTAAATCTGACATGTGTCCACTTTATAGGTTCTAAAAAATCGGGGCGGATTATATATATAATTCAGCCGAATTTACACCCTTTTCAGAAAATTCTTTAAAAAGAATTCAAAAACTGATTAAAGACTGGAAATAAAAGATAACGAAACACAAGATAAAGCTCACATAATTAATTAGAAAAATCAGATTAAATGCGCGCCAGAACGAACAATGACTGTAACTTCATCCCTATCATGGTAGAGATGTTTTGCTTGCATTTGATGCAATATTTGATGCTCGCTCAATTTACTGGACATTTCTGCCAAAAGCTCATTAACCGTCTGAAACCGCTGTTTCATTGGTAATTTAAGATTGAAAATAGAGCTTGTTGCTTGCCGTTTTGTTAACCATTGAGTGATTAAAACAGACACTTTTTCTGGTTTTTCAATCATATCGCACACTAACCAGTCAACATGGCCATCTATAGGTTGATACTTAAAGCCATCAGCAGCTTGATATTTAACCAAGCCCGTTGCCATTAACCCTTCGTCCATTGCACCGTTATCGATTGCTTCTACGCGCATGCCCCGGGAAACGAGTTGAAAAGTCCAACCGCCAGGGCAAGCTCCCAAGTCAACAGCAGTCATTCCCTTCTGCAGGTAATTGCTTTGTTGCGCTGACGACATAAACAATTGTATTGCCTCGTCTAACTTCAAGGTTGAACGACTTGGTGCCTCTGGAGGAAATTTAAGTCGTGTAATACCAAGTCGCTGCGAATGCCGATTCTTAGAATGTGACATCGCGATTACGCATGCACTGCTGTCGGATAAAAACAAATGCAAATATGGGAGCCCAGTATGTGACTTTTTGGTGAGCCAGCCTTTTTTCCTTAGGGCTTGCCTAAGTGGTACGGTAAATTTTTTACAAAATTTTGCAACTTCTTTGCCTTTCTCATTATCAGCATGCTCAACAAATACGTCACCTAAACCGTTTGCTTCAATATCGGTAAACTGACTCATATATTCGATAATAGACCCTATTCGATCTTGCGTGTCAGTAAACTCTAGATCACCCAACACGCACAAGCGCTGTCTAGCGAAAATTAGGTCTTGCCATGGAAAGCTCTTAGTTTGCTGCTGTTTTGTGAGCGCCTTATAAAAGTGATATTTCACAATTGCGCTGTTAGGGACAAGTTGGCTGTAACCGTATAATTGTTGTGTTGCTGAATGGTGTTCCAATTCAGCTGCAAGGTCGGACTCGTAGCCTTCTCTACAGTAAAAAAGCATTGTTTTGACTTCAGTTTCACTGACATTACTGCTTTTACTACTATTTGCATAATTTGACTGTGGGTAAGTTTGCAAACTTATTATTCCTTAACGACTGCATACATCGTGAATATCCAACCTAATATCATTAGAGCCCCGCCAATAGGCGTTAAAATGCCTATAAAGGTAAATCCAAACAAGGCAATTGCGTATAATGAAAACGAAAAAAATAAAACACCCAGGGCTATACAATTCACAGCCCAAAATAACACTTTACGAGGAAACAACGAATATAGAATCCCTAGTGCAATCAAGCCTAAACCATGTATAAGTTGGTATTTGACCCCA
>CAJQOP010000028.1 GCA_905479945.1 uncultured Glaciecola sp.
GAGGCCTGAAGGAGCGAATACATGAGGGGCCAGAGTTCGCTACTCAACAAGAGCCCGAATATACGCTTGCAATCTTTTCTAACATTTATTCAAAAAGCACTTGATATGAATTGGGAGTCCATATACAAGGATGACGGAGGATGTTCAGCAGTCGGGAAACTGCCCTTTGGAGCCACTCAAAACAATAACTATGAACAATAAATTACCTTTTTCTATTCGATTAGACCCTAGTTTGAGTATCTGTTAAAAAGCTAATCTACAGCAGATATTGCATTCAAAGAAAATGCTTACTAATTAAAGAGAACTGCTTATCAACTAAAGTGAGTGATTGCTCAAACTCGATGAGCTTAACTGTGTACTATTTACATGTTTTGTTAAATTCGCGTGTAAAATAGCGCGCAAAATAAAAAGTCTCGCACTCCACGATGATAAAGAACTCCGGGCAAATTGATGAACAGGTTCTCCATATTTCCGGCACAGATTCGCCAAACTTTTGTAAAATGACGAATAAGTTAGCGAATCAAAAGATTTAGGAATGTAAAAAGTTATTAAAAACAAGAGGGTAGGGAGTGCTTGGCACTACTGGGCTTGAACCAGTGAAGGTTAAATATGCTGTTCTTAAATGGCTGAACTCAGAAGTAGCAAGATGGTGAAAAATATCATTTAAGTGGTATCACTAACAGTGGCATCGCGCAATTATATACACAATTAACATGTGTATAATTAGGTGCAATTAAGCGCGGGTCTTATGCAAAGACAAAAGGTCAATTTTAAAAAACGTACTAATCTTTCAATCCAATCAAATTTACTTGTCGAAGCAAAAGAGTTAGGTGTCAACATATCTGCGTCAGCAGAAAATGGAATATCAAAAGCTATTGCAGAAGAGAGAAAAAAACGATGGTTAAAAGAAAATCATTCAGCCCTTTCGAACTCGAACTTATTTGTTGAGGAAGATGGCTTGCCACTCTCTAAATACAGCGTTTTTTGATGCCTCGTTTCTCGGCATTTAAAAATAAAGCGAGTCGTGGATACTTCCTCGACGTGCAGTCAGACATACTAAGTGGTTTGAATACGAGAGCCGTTATGAGCTAAATGTCCCGTAACTATTCCGTTGGAGTTAAAAGGACTAGCTATAGACTTCTCTTTTATTAAGTAACCACGCACTCAAAACAAAGATGATCAATCCCAAGGCACCACCTAAGGCTATTGCTTGTATATTCACTTCTGCTTTTGGATTAAGAGTTGCGGCTAAATGGTATGTCCAAGGATCGTAGATCCAATATTTCGAGCGAGCAACCGTGGTCGCTATAATGGTCATAATAACGCCAATAGCTAACGGGAAAATAATATTTTTAATACGCCAACTGATCACATGGCCCATCATAATAATAGGCAATGCTGCAACCATCACTTTAGCTAAGTGTAAAAGGAATGGCGAAGTAAACGATACCTCTGCGTCATACCCTATAAGCATCATCAAGATGATACTTGCGCTAGTAAGCAAGTACATCAATAAACTTGCAAGGAGCACAAACAGCCAACTTATTAAGCCCTTTACAACAAAAATCTGCCACTGTTGTATAGGCATAGTGGCCATAAATCGCCAACCATTGTGCTTATGTTCAATCCCATTCACCAGCGAGGTTATAAGTGCTACATAAAGTGGCAGCATTAGCATGTACCACAACGAAATAGCACCATACCAGTAGCTATCCCATCCTTTGTCAGAAATTAACTCTCCACTGCCTTCCACGACCATTAAAAATTGTAATCCAACTACACTCAATGGACACAAGAGGGTCATTAATAGAGCTTGTGAGCGTTTCAATTTAGTCAGCTCTATAGCGAATAAGTTAATGAATAGACTTATCATGCGACGCGCTTCTTAATCAATGATGAAACGTTTTCTTGTTTACTGCATATTTTCATAAAGGTCTCTTCCAAAGATAGCTGATCGAAATTTGACTGCCAAAAGTCAATGTGATGCTTAGATAATATATGATGAACTTGAGTACATTGGGTCTGAGTAATGTCAGATACGATTAGCTCTCCTGACACGTTTGATGAGCATTGAAAATTAGCCGCTGATAATAAAGCTAGCGCATTTGATGTCTCTAAGCAGGATACTGTTAATTTTCCTTCAGCTTTTACTAAATTGCGTAACGTGTCTTGCAACACAATTTCTCCGCGATTAATGATGGCAACATGGCTGACCATTCTTTCTACTTCATTTAATAAATGGCTAGATACAAATACTGTGCAACCAGTTTTTTCAGGTAAGCGCCTCAATAGCTCGCGAATATCTAGCATACCTTGAGGATCCAAGCCGTTAGTCGGCTCGTCTAGTACCAATAGATCTGGCGCACCTAATAAGGCATTAGCAATTGCCAGTCTTTGTTTCATACCCAAAGAAAATTGAGCTATCACACCGTTTTTACTAGGCAACATTTCTACAATATTTAGGACACGGTCAATGTCATTTTTAGGTATGTTTTTTATTCTTTGGCTAAGCGATAAATATTCGCTAGCAGTTAGATGCTGATATAACGCAGGCGCATCAACAATGCAGCCAATGTTATTTAGGCATCTCGGTAATACGGTGCTCGCCGAACGGTTAAATAAGCGAATTTCACCACCACTTGGCTTAAGTAACCCAAGCATTAAGCGCACTGTAGTCGACTTTCCTTCGCCATTATTACCTAAAAAGCCAAAGACACTGCCTTGTGGAACGGTAAAACTAGCTTCATTCAAAACCTTATGATGGTTAAATGATTTAGTTACTTTGTTAAATTCAATAATGCTCACGTGCAATATCTCTTGATGCTAAATATTGTGCGTAATTAAACAGCATAGCGGTGCGAAAAACATCCGCTTGTAAGATGAATCTCGCCCTGGTCTCAAGACCGATGGAACCTCATCATTAATGAGGTAAACTACTTAAAAATTCAAAGTGAATATGGCATTATGAAATTAAGCAAGTTCTATCAATCGTTAATATTTAAGCTAACACTGGCGCTAATAGCAGTTACCTATCTACTATCGATTATATTTATGTCCGGCCTATTGCTGTTCGATGACCAAAAACGACAGCCTAACCATGAATTAATTGCTTGGTATAGTTCAATTAGTCCCGTATTGACAAATATTATTACTAGCAGTAAAAGTACGGCAGAATTACAACAGCAGTTAGTTGACTCGATGAATTTGACAAACTCATCATTTTTTTACAATGGCCAAGAGTTTGAAATAACCTTAAATGGCTTGGCATTAGTCTCTTTGGAGTCGATTTTATTAGCTCAAACTGGGAGTTTTACATTCGATGAGGGCGACATGGGGGGGCAAATTCCAATTCCCTCGCGCGATGACTTAAGTGACAAATTAATGGGGCGTTACAACTCGGGTTTAGAAAGATATCAAAATAACTATTTGTACATTCGAGTAATCAAAAACTCCGAGCAAGAAACCATAGCGATGGCTATATTAGATCTAAATTGGCCTCCCAATCAATTCAGCTCAGACATAGTATCTAAATTAGACGAATTGCATTCTTCCGACTTATTAATAAGGGCCTTAGTACCACTAGCAGTAGTCCTTCCCTGTGGGTTTTGTATTATCTTTTTTGCTAGTAGACAATTAAAATATCGACTTGATCACTTATACAAAACAATTGCTTTTTGGTCGGTGGGTGAGCTGCACCACAAAATTCAAATAACTAGCAATGACGAATTGGGTGTTAGTTTTGAACGATTAAATAGTATGGCAGATAAGCTGGCTCAAAACATCGAAACGAATAATCAATTACAAGCTCTGCAACAGCGCAACATACTCGCCGTGGAGTTACATGACACCGTTAAACAGCAGTTGTTTGCCAATAATTTAACCTTAGCGACTTGTAAACAATTGTTAGATTCGGATGTGAAGCAAGCTAAGACCCTACTTGATGACGTTTCTAGTCAAAACAAAGTCGCTTTTGAGCAAATTAATAGCTTAATTTCCGCATTACATCAGCCAGTAACAAATACCTCATTAAACGAACAACTAACACAGATTTCTGATACCTGGCAGCAAGAAAATAATGTCCAACTGACTGTAGATATCGACCTTGATACTGAGCTAACGACTACATTAAAAAATCTTTGCAGTCGTGCCCTAGTAGAATCGTTACAAAATATTCGTAAACACAGTAATGCATCAAAAGTAATGATGAGATTATGGCATGCGGAACAAACATTATATTTTCAATTAGTCGATAATGGCTCGATTGCAGATAAAATTGAACTGGGTCAGGGCTTAACATTGCTCAAGTCAAGTGTTGAAGAGCATGCAGGAGTCTTCAAAATCAGCATTGAAAAGAATGTTGGCGTTTTTATAAAAATTGAACTGCCTACCCCTAAGGAAATATCGTGACAATTATTCGCTTAATGACGGTCGATGACCACCCAGTTGTGCGCCAAGGCATAATAAGCTTTTTAAACGCTCAAAAAAATATTGAGGTAGTTGCCGAGGCGAACTCTGCTGAAACTGCTATAAAAGAGGCAGAAATCCATCAGCCAGATGTTATATTAATGGACTTGCAGCTTGAAAATAAACGCAGTGGTATTGAGGCAACAGAAAAAATTAAGCAGCAGCTTCCCAATAGTGAAGTCATTATATTAACGTCCTACCATCAAGATGATTGCATTTTCCCGGCTTTTTCAGCAGGCGCTTTATCATACTTAGTTAAAGATGTAGACCCAGCTGAACTGCTCAATGCTATTGTTAAGGCTGCCAATAAACAATCGGTGCTCTCACCAATCGTGGCTAAAAGGCTACTCAAACAGCATTTCAACATCAAGCAAAATCCGCTATTTTGAATAATAAAGGCAAAAATGTAGGGATTGAAAATGTGGATAGGCTTTGCACTTACTTTGGATGTGAAATTCAGGACCTAATTGAATTCATCTCAGATTAAGGGTTTATATTTATAATTCTCTGACTTTGGCTTAGAGTGTTAATTTGCAGGTAAAACTGAACCACGATTTGCATCTAAAACTGATCCACCCATTTGGTCTTATATGACCACAATCATGATTTATTTTCTAGCCTTTTTCTCCTTTGATTTTTTGGTTGATTCTTTGAATCGGAAGC
>CAJQOP010000029.1 GCA_905479945.1 uncultured Glaciecola sp.
AATAGAAAAAGTGCTAGTTAGCACTGAAAACCGCTTCACTAACATCAGTAGTGTTTCAACAAATGATATGTCAGTTTCAGATTTAGATTTGCGCGTACTTCATTATTTTGACTCAGTTGCTGCAGATGGAACACTGCATTCGTTTGCCCCGCAGTCGGATGGAAATAATGATGATTACAAAGGTCAAAAAGGATATGGGAGATACACACTAAACGTCATATCTAATAATGAAAGCAGTTCGGAGTACTTTTTGAATGTCATGAAGCTGCAAGAAGTTGGTGACAGCTTGACAACAACAATAAACGTCTCAAGTCCAAGCGCAGGAGGTTTGATTCTTGATTCTTATTTAATCGTTTTTGCTAAAGACCTCGAGGACACTCCAAATGAACTTGAAGTCGATATTCAGACAAATGAAGTGGGTAAGGTCTTAGTAATTGGTTTAGAACAAGGTAGTTTATATTTCTTAGAAAGATCTGGTACAACTATATCCATAGCTAACTCTGATAATGGCGGACTGCCCTTAATAGCCTCTGATATGGGAACTATTTCATATAGTTTTGAGTGATAGAAAATAAGTAGGGGCTGCATACTAGATGTAACCCCTACTTTGAACTATGCTCCTTTGCGATGCATGTTAGCATTGGTTATTCCAGGTTAAGAATGCTCTTTAACGTCAGGCCGATATAGCAGATTGATATACCTATATTTTTAACAATTTCAAATATAAGCCTGATAATGGAAAGTCTATTATTGACTGGTGCAAAATCGGAATATAGGCTAATCTTCCCCAAATTGGGCTAATAAAGAAAGTACGAAGGACCGTGAATGTTTTATAAACTTGAATCATTGCGTGGGATAGCAGCAGTATTTGTTGTTGTCCACCACAGTAAATTTGACATTGTTTCTGGTGGGGCTGCATTCTTTAATAGTGGATGGCTGTTTGTAGACTTTTTTTTTGTGCTATCAGGGTTTGTTATGTGTCATGCATATAATGAAAAGATAAAATGTGGCTTAACATTTGGGTCGTACTTTTATTCCCGTTTGGCAAGGTTATTTCCATTACATGTTTTTATTTTAGTTTGCTGGCTTCCAATAATTGCATTCAAATACGTGTATTTCGCAAAGGGATTTGGCGGTACTGATCCAGCTCTAACTGAAAACTGGCAAACCTTTTTCAATACCTTTTTCTTGATCAATTCTTTAGGTTTTAAGTCGGGCTTTAATTTTCCGAGTTGGAGCATAAGTGCTGAATTTGTAGCTTATTTTCTCTTCTTTTTGTTTGCAATGACTTTGAAGGTTAAGAAGATACAAGTCATAATGTCGATTAGTTTAACTGTAATAATTTACTTTGTAACGTTTGTCTACGATGGTCCCTTTAAACAATACACTTATGATTTCGGTTTTTTGCGCTCAATTCCTGCATTCTTTTTAGGTGTATTTGTTTATTTAGTTTTTGGATCTAGGTTGGAAAAATTTAAATTAGGGTCGGTTTTAGAAAGTGTTTTAATCAGTTGTGTCGTTGTTGTGCTGATGATGGTGTCAATTCAAAGTTATCATTGGGCTTATCTTTCGGTTATTTTGTTTGCGGTATCGGTTTTAGTATTCTCGGTGTCTAACGGAGTCATTTCTAAAATACTAGACATTCAGATATTGCGTACTTTAGGGCGTTATTCATATTCGATTTATATGGTTCACATGCTTGTTTTGACATCATTACAAGATCTGTTTGAGCATGTTTTGGGATTGGATATTTCGGCTATGACGGGTGTTTATTCTTTGATGATCAATGCTTTCCAATTGGCTCTAGTAGTTTTGATTTCTCATTTCACTTACAAATATATTGAAAGAAACTGTCAGATATATTTACTTAAAAAGTTACAGCCTTCACTTCATAAAGCTTAATCGCTATTTGAGTGTAAGTGAATAAAACTCTGGGCCACTTCTTTGTCTTAGGTTCTTTTTTCTGCAAGGGGCACGCAATCGAACTTAATACAGGCATAAGTTCCTTTTGTTAACCATTTGTAAAATAATAGAAATTTAGGAAAGCCCGGACTTTTATATATCTTTTCACTGAACTATATAGCTGGCCTGAATCAATACGTCCCAATATCGCAATGGCTAGTATAAAAAATAGTAGTTGAGCTATTTATTTGAAGCAGTATCTTTAACTTTTTCTTAATATACTTCATACTCAAAAAGTATTTATAATGCAAACTAATGCTTGGAAGCTAATCTAATAATGAAATCTAAATTAAGAAAACTCTTACGTCAAAGCGATTTATTCGCTCTATTGCTTTCATTTTTGTGTACCTTACCTTTTTCCAATCCGCTTAAACTTAAATTCGCCTTTCTTTTCTTACAGTCCGATGGCGCAAGATATAAGCAAGATAAGGTGTTAAAGCTTGCTATTGATTTATTATCTAATTTTTCCTTGTCTGAAACCTCCGCTATAGGAAAAAGCGCAATGGTAAAAGCACCTGTCATTGAAACAGGGCAACTTAAAGAGAGGGGGGTAATTATTATTGGGTTTGAGCACGAACTTGATAAACTAGCAAAGTTTCAAAAACTCGATATGGTAATTCAGCAATACGATATTTTATTTATGCCTACTTGGCAGCCATTTTATAGCAAAGAGTTAATACGATTTTTAAGTAAAGCGCCAAAGTCTTTGGTTATTCTTCCCTCTAGCCAGCAGTGCTACTACAGTGGTTTATTTAACGAAAAAATAGAACGTATTCTTCCTTTTCATGCTTCTAGTTGGGTTAATGGCGCATTATTCAAGCCAAAACCCAAGGATATCGACATTCTAATGGTTGCAAATTTTTCGGTCTACAAACGCCACTATTTACTTTTTGAAGCTCTGCAGTATCTCCCTGCTAGCTTAAATGTAGTGCTAATTGGTAGACCTTTAGGCGATAGAACATTAGATGTTTTGATGCAAGAAGCTAAGCAATATGGCGTTGAGAGCAGATTTACCATAATTGAAGGTCCCGAAAATGAAATTGTCATTGATAACCTTTGCAGAGCGAAGCTTGTATTAGGGCTTAGCGGTCGAGAAGGCTCCTATGTTTCTCTTGCCGAAGCTCTCTTTGCAGATTGTGCCGTGGGCATCTACCAAGACGCAGTCGTAGGAACAAAAAACTACATTAATCCATCGACGGGCTTTCTATTGGCACCAAGCATCCCACTGAATACACAAATTTCAAAGTGTTTGGGGCTTGTTGACAGTTTATCACCGAGAGAGTGGGCGATGTCAAATATAGATAGCAAAATTAATGTTACTAAGTTGAATAAATCACTTAAATATGAAACAAATCAATGGGGTATGGATTGGCAAAAAGACTGTCAGGAATTTTATATCCAGAGTTTTAATTTTTATCCAACAAGTGGTAAATGGAATAAAAACATTGCTGAATCACTGCAAGACTTAGCAGATATTGGACTCACGTTTAAGCATCAATACTTATAAAAATGTAATGGCGTTTTCGGATAAAAAGGATATCGTAATATCATTTTCACATTGCCGTTTCTTAGGTAATGATGATTTAGCCTTTACAACATTAGGATACTGAATTGAGTGGATTGAACACAAAATAAAGTATCAAATCTTTAGTCACTAGTAAGAAGTTGAAAACTTGATAAACCAGCAATCAAAAAATTTTGAAAAAGAAACCGGACTTGTATTCTGGCTCTTTATTATCTTTGTGATAGAGTTTTTTATGCGCTCTTCGAGCAGAATAGAAGGGCTTGGTGTTATTCGTCCCACGTTACTTCTAGTCGTTTTCATCGTAATTGGTATATTTGCTACCCAACCACGCAATAATGGTCACCCATCTATACAAAAAGATGGTTCAAATATTATCTGGATCCTGTTCGCTTATGTGATCGTCTCATTACCTTTTGTTGCTTACCCTGGAAGTGTATTGAAAGTCAATATTGCTGAATGGATTAAAGCGAGCGTATTTTTCTTTTTTACAATTGCGTTAATAGATACTAAGCATAAATTAAAAATTCTTTTGGCAGTGTTTGCTTTTACACAAATATTTCGCGTTCTTGAGCCCCTTTATTTAAACATTACCTCCGGATATACCGGAGGTAAGACTTATCTTGGTGGTGGGGAGTTTTACGGACGACTTGCAGGCTCACCTTACGACGTAATTAACCCCAATGAGTTGGGGTTTGTGATTGTTTATAGCATGACTTTTTTTCTTTTCTATTTTAAGAAAGACTCAGTGATAAAAAAGCTTTTGTTTGTTGCAGTTTTAGCAGCTTTTGCATATGCCCTAATGTTAACTATGTCGAGGGGGGCTTTTTTAGTCATGATTTTGTTAACGTGGATTGTTTTCAGGAATTCAAAATATAAGAGCTTAGTCATTGTCATTGCAATCGCTGGATCAATGGTTATTTGGACGCAAATGGATAGTACACAAAAAGCGCGATATACCTCTATTTTTGGTGAGTCAGAATTCAGTAGCTCGCGCGAAGGTCGCATTAATGGGATGATAAAGGAATTTAAACTTGGTTTTAAAAAACCAATTTTTGGTCATGGTTTAGGGACTACACCAGAAGCCAAATTCCATACATTTGGTCAAAGGCAAGCTAGTCATAATATGTATGCAGAACTATTAATTGAGACTGGTATCATTGGAGTTGGTATATTCATGCACTACATTGTGATTGTAAGGCGAAAACTCCAGAGCTTTGCAAATATTGATTCAGATGATGCCCAGAGAATATACAAAACACTTAATGCAATGTTTTGGATTTTTGTTTTTTACAGCATTAATTATTGGGGATTGTCTCAGTTTTATTGGTACTTTTTAGGTGGTTTAGCGTTTGCAGCTGCAAATATATTTAAACTAGAACAAGCCACTGACGAGCATTCTTAAAAAGCAGAGAATAGCTCTAGAAAACATACTAATGTCATTCCGCAGTAGTGAGAAGGGGGCGTTTATAAACCTGTTTAAATGGTTGGAAAGTGTCTTACTCGATGCTTTCCCGTAGCCAAGCCTGAAAAGTCAAAATACCCCAAATAGGAAACGCAAAATTAGAATCCGACTTCATCTGATGGTCCCATTGCTTTCTTACTAAAGCAGGGTCGAAATACCCTTGCTCTTTTAATTTTTTTTCATCAAGTAAATTCTCGGCCCAATCTCGCAATTCGTTTCTAAGCCATCCGCCAATAGGGTTAGCAAAACCTGTTTTGGGCCTGTCTACTAATTGCCTGGGAACGTGCGAAAATAAAATATTTCTTAATATTTGCTTGCCGGACTCACCCTTGTAATTGATGTTTGTCGGTATGGACAAGGCTTGCTCAACTATCCTATTGTCGAGTAAAGGCACTCGTACCTCTAAGCTATTAGCCATGGCTGCGCGATCTACCTTAACTAAAATATCATCCGGCAAATATCCATGCATGTCATGCCACATCATTTGTTTTATATAATCGGTCCCGAAATCTATACTAGGTTTGGAGTTGCTTGCATACTGATATTCTTGAGTGTTTAGTAAGTAGCGTTCTGGCGAATTTATATGGCTAATTGCATGGAGATAAAATTCAGAGAAGTCATTTGAGCCTAGTAAGTTGGCATGTCTTTCGAGCTTTTCTCTTACGATATCATCTCTCACTTTACCGGTAAGGCTGTCGACGGCTTCTATTCCTGCGCTCAGCAGTCCTTTGGGACTATGCTGAAAGAGGCTGGATACTATTTTATTGCCGTTTACTATTTTTGGATACCTCTTAGCGTAATCAAAATATCGTTCATACCCGGCGAATAACTCATCTCCGCCATCTCCCGACAAAGCGACCGTAATACCTTGTTGCTTCGTTAGTTTACACAATAAAAAAGTTGATAATTGAGACGAATCTGCAAAGGGTTCGTCGTAAATTGTAGGTATGTTTGGAACAATATCAAGAGCATCTTGAGCACTCATATACAATTCGGTATGCTCAGTGCCAATGTGTTTTGCAACATCTTTAGCATACTTCGCTTCATTAAATTCCGGGTTGTCGAACCCGATCGAAAAGGTCTTTATACGTGATGCTGATATTTTTTGCATTATCGCCACGGTAAGGGATGAATCAATGCCACCGGATAGGAATGCACCGATAGGCGCATCTGAAATAAGCTGTTCAGATATAACTTCTTCTAAGGTTGATTGAATGTTTTTTGTAATTTCACTTTCGCTTAAATCACTCGGGTTTTTGAAGTAAGTGTCGACATTCCAATAGTTAATGGGTTCGGATTGAACGCCGGTTTTTAATGATATTGAAACGTAGTGTCCTGGCAATAATTTCTTTATATTTTTATAAATTGAGTAAGGAGCGGGCACATAATGGTGGCGCAAGTAGCTTGGTAAAACGTTGCGGTCAATTTCTAAATTCCAAAACGGGACTTCTTTAATTGGTTTTAGCTCAGAACTAAAAACAGAATTGCCATTGACTGTTCCATAATACAATGGTTTCTCACCTGTGCGATCTCTAGTAAGAAGCAATACTTGCTCTTTTTGGTCAAAAATGGCCATTGCAAACATACCATTGAATTTTGATAAGCTTACTTTTACTCCCCATTCTTCAAATGCGGCCAATATCACCTCGGTGTCCGACCCTCCTACAAACGAGTGTCCGGCCTTAACCAAGGTCACTTTTAATTTTTTGAAGTTATAAATTTCGCCGTTAAATGCAATTACATAGCGTTTTGAGTTAGAGAGCATGGGTTGGTGGCCCATTGGCGATAAATCTTGGATAGAAAGCCTTCTATGCACTAAACCAAGGGTTCCCGACGGTGAAATATAAGTGCCGCTGCCATCTGGCCCTCGATGCTGAATTGAATTTCCCATTTTATTCAAAAGGCCTTCAAGCCCAGCATAAGGTTTGTGAGTAATGCACCCACTAAATCCGCACATGTTGTTATCCTTGGTTTATAAAAATATTTTCCTAGCCTAACGCATTGTATTCTAAACATACTTGTCAGTGATAGCATATTAAAAATTAAAAATTGGATCAATGCATCCGATATATAATTCCTTTATACTTAAAACACATTACATTTACAGTACATGAGTCGGCATGGAATCTCCTTTAGTATCAATTATTATCCCTACTTTTAATCGCGTTGATTTAATTGGTGAGGCAATAGACAGCGTTTTTGCTCAAGATTATTCAAATTGGGAGCTAATTATTGTTGATGATGGCTCCACAGACGATACTAAAAAACAGCTAAGTAATTATTTAAAAGACCCGAGAGTACATTATTTTTATCAAGAAAACCAAGGTCAAAGCGTTGCTAGAAATAAAGCATTAGAACAAGCGAATGGCGAGTTGATATGCTTTTTAGATTCAGATAACAGGTGGCTGAGTCATAAATTGACCAGCAGCATTAAAGTGCTAGAGCAGAACAGTGATGCAGATATTTTGTATGCAAATATTAATAATATCAATGAGCAGGGTGAATTTATCGAAAAATCAACAATGGAACACTATTCAGGGAGAATTGCTGAGCTGTTATTGAAAGATAATTTTGTAAAAATGAACACGAGCATGGTAAGAAAACGCTGCTTTGATGAAATGGGCGGTTTTTATAAGGGCCGTAATTGGTGCGAGGACTATGAGTTATGGCTAAAGTTTGCTGTTAAATACACATTTATCTACTTGCCCGAAGTGGTTGCTGAATACCGAATTATGGATGATCAAATATCTTCAGACAAAGCTCGCCGATTTAAGTCAAATGAGGAAACCATATTACGCGTATGTAATGACTATGGTCATATGATGAATAAATCAAAGATGAAGCATGGTATTAGTTTTTTCTATGTAAGAAGAGGGCGGTGGCATTCAAGTGAGGGTAACTATTTATTGATGTGGAAAGATTTTTTGATTGCTCTTAAATACGATCCACTTTGGCAAGGCCCTTATCGAATGCTTGCTAGTGCGTTTGTTAAAGGTATAGCAAGAAAAAACAAGTGAGTATGTTCGCTCGTTTTTGAATTTGATTCATTGTCACTTTCGACTGCTCCCAAAAGCCACTTTTGCTAACGCGACGTGCTGATTCCACTTAGTTTCAATACTGATTTTTAAATGGTTCATTCCTATTTGATAATCTGGATAATGATTTTTGATCTCAGATATCGACTCGACAATACCATTAGTTGTATTGTCACAATATACGGTCCCTTCGTTGAAATATTCTTTCAATGCATCAAAATGAGATGTTATCAGCGGCTGATTAACACTTACCGACTCATAGGCGCCGCAAACTAAACAATCATCCATTTTAGTTAAATCTATTACAGCATTCACACTTTTCATGTAAGACCAATAATCAGGTTCACTAACAAAGCCCAGGAAAACAACGTTTACTGAAGTATTCATTAACAGTTCATCGCTTATTTTTTTATAATTACCCGTTACGTATATAGTCACATCATCTTGAAGTTTTGATGCGGCTTCAAATACCTCAATATAAGGCTCATCAGGCGCGAATGTACAAATAAATAATAAATTAAATTTGTCCGAGAGCTCAATAATGGGGCTTGGCTCATGATGTTCTGCTGAAGGGACTCTGTCTGGTAAAATAACAGGACAGCCCTTTTTTGTTTCAACATAGTTTGCCAAATTCGAATTTGTCACAATGGTAATGTCTGCTCTTTTCAGCACGAAATCAGTGACTTTCTTAATTATTTTACTATTATTTAGGTAAGGTTGAACTCCCTCGTTATGAGCATCAACAATCAATTTAAAGTTAAATATGGGGCGCACTAAAACAGAGAATAACGTTAATACCAGTGACGGGTTTTGAACAAATAAAATGGGAGGCCTTTTTCGTACAAGTAAACTAAACGTTTTTAGTGACAACCAAATGTGGCGGACAAAAGACGATGTACTTGTTTTTAATGTGAAAAGCGGCACATCCAAGCTGTTGCATAAACTGCTAGTTCTTATATGTTCCTGCCAGCTAATCCAAATACCATCACTTAAAACTAATTTTTTGCTCACATCAATTGCTCTACATTATCTTGCATATAAATTTCTTCATACCAAAGTTGAAACATAATCAATGAAAATAGTATCTTATTATGATCGTCGATGCCCTGTTTTTGTTCCTGTATCAATTTATTGATATTTGAAAAGTTAAATAGCCCTTGTTCCTTAATTTTATTTTCTGACAATAAATCAGTCTTTAACGCTTCCAGTTCATTATTTAGCATCGAACTAAGCGGGCTTTCGAAACCCTGCTTTTTGGCTTTGAATAGACTTTGAGGTAAAAATTCTCTAGCGATATTCCTCAACATCGCTTTCTTAACCCTAAAAGAATATTTAACTTTTGCAGGTAGCGAATACACTTTTGAGAATAGTTGTATGTCCATCAAGGGTACTCTTAATTCAAGAGAGTGCCACATGCTTAGCCTGTCAGATAAAGTCAGAATTTGTTCAGGAACATAGTTTTTAAGGTCAGTATATGCCGCTTTATCAATGACGTGAGACGAAGCGCATTGCTTGAATGCATTAATAATAGGTTCTTTAGAGCTTACAAAATTGATTTTTGTCTTACTCTCAGCAGTATACAGCATTGCCCTGCTTGCTTCGGGTATAGAGGTTACATAAGACATGTACCTTTCAGCTAAAGGAAGCTCACTCGCTTGTAAAAAGCGTTTCGCATGTTCAATTTTTCTTGAAAAGCGTCCTTTCGTAGGCAGTTTATCTACACATTTAGTTATTAGTCGTCTTAACGGTTTTGGCACCTTATCGAACAACGTACTCAAATACAGGCCTGAGTATCTTACGTAACCACCAAATAATTCGTCACCTCCCAAACCAGATAAAGCAACTTTGTACTTTTTAGCGACAGCCTCACAAATAGTATAAGTGGGAATAATTGAATCATCTGAAAATGGCTCATCGAATGCATTAACGGCGTCACGAAGAAGGCTTTCAAGCTCATATTTCGGGCTGATCGTCTCAAAATCAATATTGTAGCGATCCGCAACGCTCTTAGCTAAAGGTGATTCGTCATACAAATTGCCTTTGTCGTTAAATTTAATCGTGTAACTTCTTTTGAATTTTGCGTTGGTAGAGGCCATCGCTGTTACTAAAGAGCTATCAATACCCCCTGAAAGGAATGATGCGATATCAACATCAGATTCCATATGCGCATTGACCGATTCTTGAATTTCAACTTTTATTCTTTTTTCCGGATTACTAACCTGAGCGCTTTCTACATCATTTGGGTCCCAATATTGATGTACTTCTACCGACAAACCGTTACCAAACTTAATATAATGTGCGGGCTTTAATTTTTTCACATTCTGATAAATTGTGTGTGGTGCTGGGATATAATTTAGAGCTAGGTACATATCAAGAGCTTGGTAATTAATTTTCTTGTCAATGAGTTTGGGCTTAATTAACGACTTTAATTCCGAGCCAAATATCACTTTAGAATCATCATCGCAATAGTATAATGGCTTGATACCAAAATGGTCTCTGGCAATTATTCCCTCTTCTTTTTGAATGTCCCAAATGCAAAATGCAAACATACCTCGAAGATGTTGAAACATGTCGACACCATATTCTTCATATAAATGAACAAGCACTTCCGTATCTGAATTAGTTCGAAAGCTATGACCTAACTGCTCAAGTTCAACTCGCAGAGCTTTATGGTTGTATATCTCACCGTTAAAGACGACTACAATGGACTTGTCTTCGTTATAAATAGGTTGTGTGCCGCCTTCTAAATCAATAATACTGAGCCGACGCATACCTATTGCTATCATCTTGTCTTTATGAAATCCGGATTCGTCGGGGCCTCTTCTCACTATGGCGTTAGCCATGTCCTCTATTTTAGATAAGATGTCAGTATTTTGGGGTGAAAACAAGCCAACAATTCCGCACATTTAAATAGTGTCTCCGCTCATATTTGGATAGTATATTTTGCAATTCATAAACAGTTAGTAATCACAAACTACAGTTTTTTTAAGCTGATACTCAATCATTTCAACACCGTGTATCACTTTTTTAAAGTGTATTTCGTTACCAGCACCACTATATCTGCGCCAAGCAAATTCTTTCGTCAAAACATGTTTGTCAGGAAAAGCGGTAACAGCCGCTTTGTAACCCGTGGCGTTAACAATTTTTATCACATTTGGATTATAATCGTTAGGCTGACCATTAGGGTAGCAGAAAGTGCGAGGAATATTGCCTAAGTGAGTGTTAATAACGGTTAACGAATCACCAATTTCTACATTTGCTTGCTCATCACTTACTTGGCCTAAGCTTGGATGAGAGAGAGTGTGTGAGCCAATTTCAATTCCGTTAAGCTGCATTTCTTCTAGTTGCTGCCAAGTACAGGAAGCAAATTCATCTGGCGGTCCGACTGGCAGTGTGATGTCTAGCATTTTAGATAAATGCTCGATAAATTTTAGTTTTTTATTGTTTTCTAAATTTAGACATAAGTGATTTATTGCACCAAAATTCAATTCGGTTTTTGTGCCGTCAAACTCAATATGCGTCTCTTGGGTTTGAGTATTGCTTAATAAGTACTTTACTTTGTCGGGCCATAACCAATCTGTTTGATCAATAAAATTTGTTGTCACAAAAAAGGTAGCGGGTATCTGATATTTTTTTAATAGAGGAAAAGCATAGTCGAACACATTTTTATAGCCATCATCAATTGTAATAACAACGACATTTTTAGGAATTGGCTTTTTATTTTCATTCAACTCTGCCAAGTCAATCAGTGACATAGGCACGCAATTCTTTTTTATTGTTTGCAATTGCCACTCAAAATGCGCTTTTGATACATATCCTTCTTTTTCTGCGTCACTAAAGCTGTGATACATCATTATTTTAGGTGTATTTCGCGTAAGCCATTTAGCTAGCTTTAAGAACGGATAACTTTTGGTAATTAACGATTTCATAGTTAGTCTTAATTATTCAATAATGATTGATATACACGCTCAGTATGCGCAATCATGGCTTCTGGTAAATGTCGGCTATTCGCTTTTTTAAAGCCCGCCATACCCATCTCACGCCGTTTGGATGCGCTATTGATCAATATATTTAATTTATCGCTCAATGCTTCTACATCTCCCATTGGATAAAGAAAACCATCTACATTATCATCGACGGCTTCAACATTACCCCCAACAGCGCTGCAGACAACTGGGAGATAAGATATATGGTATTCGATAATTGCGTTTGAAAAACCTTCGGACTCAGAGCAAAGCAAACCAATATCTGCCTTTTTTAACAATGGCAATACATTAGCCTGTTCGCCCAATAGAATTAGCCTTTCTGATACCTTGAGTTCATCAGCTAAGGCAATAAGCGATTGCGGGTCACCGCCTCCAACAACACTTAATGTGACGTTCGTATTCTGCAACATACTCAGCGCGCTAACTGCATCAAAAATTCGTTTTACAGGTCGAATATTGGCAACGATTATTAAACTGATAGGTGGCGAAGACTCGTTACTTAAGTCATTGGGTTTCGGAGCCGTATAGCTTTGTTCAGAAAATTTGTAACCGTTGTAAATTACGTTGATACGACTATGGTCTATACCTTCTTTCTCACTAACAACGTTTTTAACTGCGTTAGAGTTAGCGATGACTTGATGTACAAATTTTCCACTGAAATTTAATACCTTCAAATAAGACGAGGTATACCAGTAACCTAGATCTCGGCGCGAAATAATAGTTTTATGACCCAAGAAAATGTTGAGCAACGGCACTACCATAGAAGAGTCGATGAAAAACGTATGCAGTATACATGTTCTTGTGTTGCCTAGCTGTTTTAGTAGTTTATACAGCTGATACCAATTTTTGACATTTTTCAGCGAGAAACCATTTAGACTAGATATTGGGATGTTTAAAGCCAACGATTCAAGAATATTAGAGGGATTCAATAGCACTATATGCAAATCGAATTTTGCTCTATCAATTCCTTTTGTGAGCGCAATGAACTGACCCTCCGAACCTGCATTCGGAGTGTTGAAGCAGTCGAAGACATATATAATAAGTGGCTTTTCTGTCATTATTTTTTATCTTTTTAGTGTATAGATTAAATCAAAGGCAAACTTATTATAGCAAATCATCATAAATCATCTTTAGTGCGTTTGATGTTGCTTTTACATCAAAACGTTGCAAAGCATTTTTTCTAAAAATCTTAGTCTGATTTAAAACATCGGTTTGTTCGTTTTTGAACATCTTAATCGCATTGCTGAGCTCTTCTGAAGCCTCGCTGCTAAATGTTATGCTTGGCGTGTCTTCGCACACATCACGAAGTCCAATGCAATTTGAAGCGATTACAGGGACACCTGCAACCAATGCTTCCATGGGCAACAATGGGCAAGCCTCCCATCTGCTGGGGATCACTACAACATCCAATCCACGCATTGCGGACCCAACTTCGTCGGTGTGAGGTAAAAAGTGAAATTGTGAATCTATTTCCAATCTTTTTAACTCAGCTTGCTCTTCCCTGATAAATCCACCCCATCCAAAACAAGCCACTTCAAATCTAATACCCGCAGCCTTCAATTGTATAATTGCATCTCGGAGAATATCGAAACCTTTTTGACGCATGAACCTACCAAAATAACCCAACAATATGATGTCTGAGTCAATGTGCAGTTCTGATTTTAAGTCACGTTTATGGTCTGTAGAAAATTGCTCAACGCTTATCCCATTTTGGATGACCTTCACTTTACTCTTTCGAACATTGGGGAAAAACTCATTTATATTGGCACCAACGTCTCTGCCGCAAGGGTTTATCACATCAATAAATTTAAACGCTATATTTAGAAAACATTTTTTAAACTGCCCCTTAATACCCCTAAAGTCGTAGGGATCGAATACGTCGTGCAGCGTTACTATATGTTTTATTCCAAGAAGTACGAAGAAGGGGGCTAAAAACACACCTGTTTTCAAACCATGGCTGTGAACAATGTCTGGACGATTAAAAATTACCGACTTAATTATGCCAATCCAATATTTATTTGTGCTTTGACTAGATGATGAATATTCTAAGACTACTTTGTTAAATGCATTATCGTAAAATTCAACATTGTCATCATAAGGGAGCATAAGTTTTTTATAAAAGTGAGTCATTGAAGGTTGACTATAGACGTACCGCAAATACGTCCTGATGCCTCCTACTGGGTTTCTCGATACTACCAGTATTTGGGGTTTACTTTGTAATGAGGAATTCATTGATGTTTGTGCACCCTTACGTTCCAAAGAGATGTTTTAATGCCCGAATTGGGTCGAGAATACCAGCATACGACAAATGTAAAAAACCTTTTAACAAATTTCGGTCTGCATTATGTGCAGAATATACTTCAAACATTCGAAAATGCAGAACGGCGCTTCGTTTTCTTATTGTTGAACCCTTGTATGGATACCTAGCCTTTGCTGCATTTAAAATCTTAAAACCAGTACTCCATCGTTTTAATAGACTGCTTTGGCTAATTGAGCCCTCGTGTTTTCTGTACTTAAACATTTTCTGGGGGATAAAACCGACGTTTGTGATTTCACAAAGTCGAATTAACATATCATGATCTTGGCTGGCTCTATACAATTCGTTAAATCCACCGGCTGTAACATAACACTCACGGCTAACTAAGCTATTAGAAGGCAACGAATAATAGCAATCAAGTAATATTTGGTTAGGATCATTGGGGTCGGGGTCAAACTTTCCTTTGATGTCATATATATATTCACCATCGGCGTTTGTTGCTGTTGCATTACCATAAACTAATCCGAAGCCTGGGTTATTTGATAAAAACTCGACTTGCAACTGTAATTTATCTACTTCAAATACATCGTCGCTGTCTAAGATTGCTATATATTGGCCTTTTGCTTTTTCTAAACCCAAGTTCAACGCAGTTGACTGGCCTTTATTTACCCTGTTTTCATGAGTGATAAGTTGTATTTTACCGGCATCTCGCTGCAACTCCAAAAACTCAAAACTGCCGTCAGTAGAGCCATCGTCAATCGCGATTATTTCTATATTTTTATAAGTTTGAGAATAAATAGACTCAAGCGTTTCAGCGATATACTCCGCGCGATTAAAAACGGGGATCATTACTGAGACCATTCCTTCAGAAAATTCACTGTTCATTTACTTTGCCTTGGCTATCGGTTTTCGACTATTAATTAGGTGTTGATACAACTTTTCGTATCCTTGGTGCATTATCCCTGAGGTGTATGATAGATCAAACTGACCTTGCAAACGAAGCGATAATTCCTGCTTTGCCTCCGTCGTCATAGAAATAAAATGAGCTATATTGGCTAAGATATCTTTTTCCATCTCTGTTTTACAGAGTAATTGATAATCAAGACCAAGTACATTTGGTATTGCACCAACCGGTGTTGATATAATTGGCAACCCTTCTCTCATTGCTTCCAATAACACGATCGGCAGACCTTCTGTAGACGATGAAATAATCAAGCAATCATAATCTGAGAAATACTGAATTGGATTATGAATAAATCCTTTCAGTATTACCTGCTCTCGCAATTTTAGTTGGCTAATTAAGCTCTCAAGGTCAGCTTTTAGTGGACCATCTCCCATAATTGTTAAACTAGAATTTTGGACAAGGTTCATGGTGTTGATTAAGATATCAAACTGCTTTTCTGTTGACAGGCGTCCTATCGCTAGAAAACGATTCTGTGAGGATATTGCCTTTACTTTGCTTTCAACTTTGGGAATACCATTTGGAATGTATGTTGTTTTGCGTGACAGCCACTTAAACGGCGCCTTTTTTTGTAAATTGTTGTTTACTAACACAACATGGTCAAACAAGCACAGCGCTATTTTATCCAGAAGTTGATACATCGCCATTTTTGAGAAGAATGGCGCATGCACATAACCGTGAATGGTCGATACGGTGCTGTATTTACTCATTTTCGTTCGTTTTAAACCAAACGCACACATGATGTTAAATTTATAGCCATGTGAATGCACAATATCTATATCGTTGCTATCAATCCACTGAGAAAGCGATTTTATCTTTGTAAAATTAAACCCGGCTGGGATCCTCCAAATAATGAGGTTTACATTGAGTAATGATGCTTCTTTTTCAATTGCTTTTTCAGGTTCTTCAGGCAGACCGCAGCTCAGAAGGTGAACATCCATGCCAGCGTCCATTTGTTCATTCATCAGGCTGAGTAGCATATATTCAGCGCCATAAAGTCCACCAGAATCAATTAAATGTAAAACTTTCACAATATTGCCTTTGTTGTTTTATAGCTGTATAGATGTAAATGTTCAGTAGAATACAAAAATTGCTTGATATAAACTAGTCAAATAACAATCGATGTGAAGTTTTTTATGGAATATCAGGAACATAATGACTGACAGCCAAATGAGTACAACGTCATTTGTTAAGTTTGACTTAGCTAATGACAAGCACGTTTCTTTTTACAAAGAATTATTTTCGGAAGAATATAAGTCTCGCTTACTGTCATGGCAATATACAGGCGGCTCAACTGAAACGGATTGTTTAGTATTCACTGAAAATAATCAACTGATCGGCTTCAATGGCATAACTAAATTACGCGCACTTTGCAACGGCGATGAAGTGGACGTATTTTGGAGTGGCGATTTTATTGTCAAAAAAGAATTGCGGGGCAAAGGGTATGGAAAGTCACTAAAAGTATTACTTAAGGAGAAATTTTACGACGATATTGTTATGTCGTTAGGGATAAGTAACAGTGCTTATAACATACTAACTTCGCTAGGATGGCAAAGTAATCATGAAGAAAAATCAAAAGTAGAAACCTATCAGTATATTAGCGCCCAACAAAGAGTAACACTGAGAGGTGCGGGAATAGCAATCCTTCAAAGGTACTGGAAAGCAAAATCAAGAAAGCGCGTGGCTCAGTATTTTACTGATGACTATAAATTTATACATAGTTTTACATTACCATTGGAAAGTATCGTCGATAGTTTATGGGCCAATGTTAAAAGCACTTACACCAGTATAGTTGTCAGAGATTTTGAGTACTTAAACAAACGTTATATCCAAAACCCTATCGCCTCTCATGGCTATAGTTACTTATCGATTTATCAACATGACGAGCTTGTTGGGCTAATAATATATAGAAAATACGCCTATATTTTAACCGTTGTCGATTACATTGGACCCAAGCAATCCTTATCGATAAAAGCCAACTTAATAAACTACATCACTATCAATAATCCATTACATGTTCTAAATTTTACCACTAACGATAGAGAGTTTAAGCATGTTCTAGCAAGCTTTGGTTACCTAAAAAAGAATGCGGAGAGAAAGTTCTTGGTTCGAGAAGGCGCTAGTCTTGAGGCGGGGTCGAATTGGTTTTTGATGGCAGGAGATTCCGACGGTGAGCTACTGACAGCAGCAAAACTAGTCTCGAAAAGTAAGTATAATTTTTCTATTTATAATATGGACGAATTCCGAGCACTTAGAGTGAGTTGGACCGAGTTATTGCTGAATTCTTCTGCTAATCCTCTGTTTATGAGTTGGGAGTGGGTGTTCTCTTGGTGGTCTAACTGGGGAGGTGAGTTAAATTTAACGCTTCATTTGATCGTTATTTTTGAAGGTAAAACCCTAGTAGGCATAGCACCTTTATATACCGAAAGTATCATGACTTACATTCCTTTACTTGGCAATTCTGCGCAGTTTATCGGCAATCATTGGGAAAAGACAGCAACCGTCCGGTCTGAGTATATCAGTCCTATTATTGATGAAGAAGAGGGTGCGGCGATAACTAAGTACTTGGTTGAGATAATAAAAAACAATCAATCAATTGTCACCATAGATATCCCTGACAGCTGCATATCAATTGAAAATCACCAAATAAACTTAATGAAACGCTTGAAAGACACGCAAATGTTCACAAGGGTGCTCAAAAGCAAAAATTACGGCTATAAGCTTTTTACTGGGGCACCGTTAGCTGAATATACTAAACGTTTAGGGCGAAGCACTCGTGCTAGCTATTTCAATAAATTAGACAAAGCTAAATCTATTGGTTTGGTATACAAAAAAAATGAGTTGCCTCATGCTGATTTCATCAAGGTTTTAAATGCCTTTCATGAACTTAGGTGGGGTAAAAAGGTATTCGAAAAAAATGCTTTTAAGTTTCAATTAACCTTGTCAGAGTTGTTAGAATCATCAGCCCATTTACACTTTTTGAATAGCGTAATTATGCATGATAACGAGGTGGTTTCTTGCAGTTACAATCTCATAGCAAATAATGATGTGTATAACATTCAGTCAGGATTTAGAGAAGATTTTGGGCAAGCAATTTCTTTAGGGAAAGTGAATTTTGGATTTCTTATTAAAGATTGTTTTATAAATCAGGACATTCATGGTTTAGATTTTCTCATTGGTAACGGTAAGCATACCAACTACAAAAAGAATTTGAAAACGAAAGAGATTACTTTTGTGTCTGTATCCATTTACAGAAAAACCTTTGTCGGTTACACAATAAAGTTACGTTTAATACTTTCAATATATTTAAAAAAAATAATGAGAAAATTTGTTCGACATTAGCGTTAACATTTTTGTATTCAATTGCTAGGTGAAAATATGTGTTGACCCAACGACACTCCAAGAGTTGGCAAATACATATGCAGTTTCGAGGCAATGAATGAACATACCTTTGTTTAAGCATAAAAGTAGAATACTTAATTCGCTTAATATAAACTGTTGGTTTAATAAACTAAATATCAAAAGTAAATATGAAAAATATAAAAGTAGGAGTGATTGGTCTTGGCTACGTGGGCTTGCCACTTGCCATCGAGTTTGGAAAAGTACTCGACACAATAGGCTTTGATATAGACGTTAAACGTATAAATGAATTAAATAACGGTTTTGATAAAAC
>CAJQOP010000030.1 GCA_905479945.1 uncultured Glaciecola sp.
TGTGGGCACATGGAGGCGGTACAACAAAATTGGTCTCTAGAGAAATGCAAAACCTCGGCTGTTAACTACAATGCACGTGGTGCTTGGTATAAGGGTAACCCTAAAGCTTATGCGGCGGCTTGCAGAAATGGCTGGCTGGACAGCTGTTGTGGGCACATGGAGGCGGTACATGAAAATTGGCCTATAGAGAAATGTAAAACCTCCGCTGCCAACTACATTACACGTGGTGCTTGGCAGAAGAAAGACCCTAAGGCTTATGCGGCGGCTTGCAGAAATGGTTGGCTGGACAACTGTTGTGGCCACATGGAGGCTGTATATGAAGATTGGTCGTTAGAAAAGTGCAAAACCTCCGCTGTCAACTACAGTGCAACGCGTGCTTGGAAGAGGGGTGACCCTAAGGCTTATGCGGCGGCTCTCAGGTATGGTAAGCTGGATTACTGCTGTGGCCACATGGAGACGGCAGGTTGGACACAGGAGAAATGCAAAATCTCCGCCGTTAACTACAGTGCACGTGGTGCTTGGCATAATGGCGACCCTAGAGCTTACCATGCGGCTTGCAGAAATGGCTGGATGGACAGCTGTTGTGGCCACATGGAGACGGTAGGTTGGACACAGGAGAAATGCAAAACCTCCGCTGACAACTACAGTACACGTGATGCCTGGCAGAAGGGTGACTTTAACGCTTACGTAGCGGCTCTCAGAAATGGCTGGCTTGACCACTGCTATGAGCATTTTGATTCTTTGCTTGAAACAATAACATACGATGCATGCGTCGCTGACGCTTCCAAATATGATAAATGGACTGAGTGGGCAATACCAGATAATACATTCTATATTAAGGCTAGAACGTGTGGGTGGGCGATGATTTGCAAGGATGCTATCATGCAAAATGCAGTGCAAAAATGGTTGAAAGAAAAAGGGATGGTATCTTCGTAGATGAACCAAGGAAAATATGCAATTTACAAGCAATTTTATAGAATTGGACCTAGCAATAGTGATGGCGTAGGCGCTACCTTTGGTGTCATCGTCACGATATTTGGATGTCGCGCCGCTGTATTAGCTGCTTAGGTCAGTAAACAAGAACAGCAAGCCACAGCCAATCTTTTCTTTGATACCCTCTGTGATTTGGTGACTATACTTTAGGTCAATGAGCAGGTGATTTCACTGCGTAGAACATTATCCATTGCCTTTGGTAGTGGTGGTAAAAAGGGCTATTTGCATTCTAAAGTTGGAAGTGCTAATTAATATGTCTAATGTACCCAGATCCGTTTTGTGCAAAAGATGGTACATTAAGCTGAGCTTTGAAGTTTTTTCTATTTAAATGACTGACAAAAAACATCCATCAAGCGGTCAGATTGGCTCAAATATCCGTCAGATCTTAAACTCATTTTTGCCATAATAATTGATGCCTTGACGGGCCCTTATGGGGGCAAAAGCGGACATACGATTATCTTCGATTACTCTTAGTTCTGCCTGTTAGCGACATAAGCTTTCGCTTGTTGATATAAATGACTTAGATTTTGAAATACGAGTGCACACGGTCAAAACGACTTAGCTAACAAGCAATCAATTCAGCGACAATTCACCTAAGTTGTTAATCGCTAAGGCATCTTATTAGATAACCTACATAAGAGCGCAGACACTTTTGATGGTTTAAGTAACCCAGTAATAATTCACAGGATATTAGTACTTGGAAAGTCGTGGCTGAAGAACCTACGCGTTATCACCGCTAATCCTGCGGACTTGATTCTATGTTTCAATCTCGAACGCGAGTTATGGAAGACCCATTCTAGCTAACAAAAGTTTACTTCGCTCGTTCTCCAATTTTTATAGTTGCAATCTAACTTTGTTATAATATAACATATACAAGTGGATGTTATATTATAACAAGGTAGCTGTTAGTGAATAATAAAAAAACGCAATTCGCCATAGAGGCGAATTCACTTCATGTCGATATAAAAAACGCGCCAATTTTAAGAAACTTAAGTTTCCAAGTAGCCGAAGGTGAAATTTATGCCTTGCTAGGCGGCAACGGTGCTGGTAAGTCAACTACCCTTAAAACCCTTTTGGGTTTTAATCAGCCTTCCAGCGGTAAAGTCTTTATAGCTGGGCAAGAAGTATATTCAGCGCTAGACTTTATTAGAAGAAAAACCGCTTATTTGCCTGAATCCGCTACACTTTATCCGCATTTAAGTGCTTACGAAAATGTGCAGTATTTCCTCTCTTTAGCGGATATTAAAAAGTCTGAAGATGAACTAAATCAAGCATTTCAGCGTGTGTCTTTGCAGGAGAGCGCCTGGCATCGTCAACTGCAAACATATTCAAAAGGCATGCGCCAGAAAACTGCAATAGCGCTAGCCTTGTTACGTGAAGCCCCTATTTTTCTACTTGATGAACCTACCTCAGGTTTAGATCCCGTGGCAATAGATGAATTTAATCAATTAGTCCGAGAATTAGCTAGCAGTGGTGCCAGTATTCTTATGGTAACCCATGATGTGTATGGCGCATGCCAAGTGGCTGATCGTATTGGCTTACTGCGTAATGGTGAACTAGTCGGTGAATATGATGCCCCAGAAAATGGCCGCATAGACACTGAGCAAGTGCATGCTGCTTTCGCTCAAAGGAAGGCGCTATGAGTTCACATAGCTTCGCTAAAGTGTTGGTGGTGGCGAAAGACGAGTGGCGTTACTGGCTACGCTCTAAGCTAGCAATATCAGTACTTGTAATTGGTTTGTTATTGACCTTGTCAGCAGCCATTGTAACTGCGGTTACCATGATGGAGCTGAGTCACACCCGAGCATCGTTACAAGATACCGCTGAACAAACGTTTGTTGATCAACCCGACCGACATCCGCATAGAATGGTGCATTACGGGCACTATGCGTTTAGAGTGCCTTCGCCTTTGAGCACTATTGACCCAGGCGTAGATGCGTTTACAGGTAATTCCATTTTTTTGGAAGGTCACCGTCAAAATAGTGCAATGTTTGCAGATCAAAAACAGGGTACAGCTTTAACTTCCTTAGGCAGCTTATCTCCCGCATTTATATTACAAGTGCTGGCGCCGTTGTTACTTATTTTGATTGCGTATAGTTCTGTGAGTCGAGAGCGAGAATCGCAAACACTTTCTTTCATTGTGTCGCAAGGAACCTCTATTTTCACGCTTATCATAGGCAAAGGCGTAGCGCTGCTTTGTGTCGTAGGACTCATTATGTTACCTGTGATTGCATCTAGCGGCATAGCAATAGTGCAAGGAGAGAGTATTGTCGTGGTGCTCAGCTTCTTATCAGCATATGTATTGTACTTGTTAGTGTGGAGCTTGGTGGTGTTGTTAGTATCCACGGCGGTTTCGAAAAATAGTGAAAGCTTTACGGCATTATTATTTGTGTGGGTATTGTTTTGTATTGTCATGCCTCGGATTGCCAGCTCAACCGCTTCTGCCAGTATTGTGAGTCCAGGAAAGCTAGAAACAGATTTTGCAGTTATTGCCGAGTTACGCAAATTAGGTGATGGCCACAATGCCAATGACCCAGCCTTTAGTAAGTTAAAAACGTCATTACTAAGACAATACAATGTTGAAACCGTTGAAGAGTTGCCTATCAACTTCAGAGGGGCAGTGGCGCGCGCTTCGGAAGCTCAATTGACAGAAGTGCTCAACCGATTTGCAGAAAATAGTATGCAAGAGGAGCTTGCCCAAACTCAAGTATCAAGGAACTTTGGTTGGTTATCGCCGATGGTCGCCATCCGTTCTTTGTCGATGATAAGTGCTGGTACTAGTATTGAAACCCACCATCGTTTTATGCGAGAGGCGGAAGACTTACGATTTAGCTTTGTGCAATCTTTGAATCAAGTGCACATTGACAAATTGAACTATGCCGATGACATGAATCGAAATGCCAACGCCGAAGCCGGACAAAAAGCACGCGTAAGCGCAGAGAATTGGCAAATGATCCAAGACTTTAAATTTCAGTTGGAAAGTGCTAGTGCTCGTTTGCATAGAAGCATGCCTGCGTTCGCACAATTATTCATGTGGATTGCCATTGCCGGTTCGCTGATTAGATTCTTTGGGAGGCGTGCAATATGACGTATCTACTCAAGCAATTAGGCAGAGAATGGCGCTTTATGCTGCGACAGCGTTATGTATTAATACTGCTGTTATGTAGTTTTTTAGTATCTGGTTTTGCTGTCTTTACAGGTTTAGCAGAAGTGGCACAGCAACAGCAAACCATAGAACGTTTGAAGTTGGCTGATGCAAAGGACCGACTTGAAGCGCAAGCCAAATACAACGACCCCGGTTCGCTGGCTTATTATAGTTTTCATCTAACCTATTCAGAACCTTCCAATTTAGCTTTTGCCGCGCTTGGCGAGCGTGACGTCTACCCTTGGAAACATAGGGTAAGAATGCTCGCTTTAGAAGGGCAAATTTATGAAAGTGATTCGCAAAACGCTGAATTAGCACAAGCGGGTAAAATCGACTTTGTATTTGTTATAAGTGCATTGGCTCCTTTATTTATTATTTTGCTGTTTCACGACCTAATAGCCAGTGAGCGTAGCAGCGGCAGGCATGATTTGTTAGTAAGCACCGCTAAATCCAAATATGCGTTGTGGGGAAGCCGAGGTATCGTGCGGTTTGTGGCTGTAGTATTGTGCTTAATGGTGCCCTTTTATCTTGGCGCGATGATAAGCTCAACTGGGTTTCTAACGACTCTATTGGTGTCTATCTGGTGTATTGCTTACTTGGCCTTTTGGACGGTGCTTAGCTTATGGTTAGGTAAAAAACTAGCCAGTGCGCCAAGAATTGCCTCTATTCTAATTGCTTGTTGGGTATTACTAGCCTTTGTATTGCCAATATTGAGCGACTTGTTAATTAATCACAGCGTACATTCAGCGAAAGGGGGCGACATTTTGCTGACTCAGCGCGAAACCGTAAATGATGCTTGGGATTTACCAGTGTCAACCACAATGGATGCTTTTGCTGCCACTCACCCTCAATATGCAGACTATTCCTACCAAGGCGAAGGTTTCGACTGGGGTTGGTATTACGCGTTCCAACAAGTGGGCGATCAAGCCTCAACCGATATGTCAAATGATTACAGAGCAGCGGCTGCTAAAAAATACACACTAGCCGGTTACGCAACTTTGCTCTCGCCTCCTTTACTGTTGCAACGAAAAATTAACCGCTTAGCCAATACCGACGCGCTTGCCGCATTTGAATACGAACAGGATATTAGAGACTTCCACAAAGCCTTGCGTATGGCTTACTACCCATGGCTATTTGGTCAAAAAAAGTTTGATAAAACGCAATTAACATCATTACCTCAATTTGAAGATTCAACACACAATTATAAAAAGGTGCAAAATGAACAGTAAGAATGGATTTAAACATGCCTACATAGCGATTTGTGTAGCAGGGATATTTGCTGCTTCTGCAGCACAGGCAAATAACGCGCTTCAAGACGGCAGTGAAGTTACTAGGGCAGATACCGGGGCAGATACAAGAGCCGTTGAAACTGTCACTGTTATTGGCACTCGACAAGCATATCGTGGTGAATTTAGTCCTTTGGAAACGCCTCAGGCCGAATTAATAATTAGCTCTGAAGTGTTGGCAAATGCTGGGGCTTTTGACCTTGCTCAAGCTTTAGATTTATCAAGCTCAGTAGCCAGACAGAACAACTTTGGTGGGCTCTGGAATAGTTTTGCCGTGCGTGGTTTTGTGGGCGATGAAAACTTACCTAGCAATTATTTAGTTAATGGCTTTAACGCCGGCCGAGGTTTTGGGGGAGCCCGCGATCTATCTGGTATTGAGTCTGTTGAGGTATTGAAAGGTCCACGTGCTGCTTTGTTTGGACGTGGTGAGCCAGGTGGAACGATAAATTTAGTCACTAAACGCGCTAATTTTGATGAAAAAGCCGAGCTCAGCGTGTCACTCGCCAGTTTTAGTACTGCGCGCGCTGATGTAGATTTCAATAAGGCCATTTCAGATGACGTTGCTATCAGATTAGTTGGTTTTTTTGAGGATGCAGAAAGCTTTCGCGATACAGTTGAAACAACGAAACAAGGGTTTAGTCCATCTGTTTTGTGGAGAATTAGTGACGACAGCCAACTTACTTACGAACTCGAATACAATCATCAGGAAATTCCATTTGACCGTGGCGTAATAGCGATTGATGGAGAGCTGGGTGTCATACCAGAAAGTCGTTTTCTTGGTGAGCCAGGTTATGGACAGATAGAAACCGACGTACTTGGACACCAAATCGAATTTCAACAAGACTTAAATGCCGATTGGAGCGCGCTTGTTGGTTTTAACTATCGTGATACTTCTCTTGAAGGACTTGCGTCGGAAAATGGCTTTTCAGCACCTGACGAAGACGGTAACTTTGGGCGCTTTAGCCGTTATCGTGATTACAATGCGGTTTATCAAGTATTTCGAGCAGAATTAAGCGGTAGTTTTGATACCGGTGCATTGAATCACAGTATTATTGTTGGGATTGATGCAGATCAATTCGAAAATGATCAGTTTGCCCTTAGAGACAGATCAACTGATCAAAGCATCAACATTTTTAATCCAACCTACGGACTATATCCTGAATCTTCTCTGGCGTTGGCCGGTAATATTGATCGCGTTGAAACACAAGAGAGTGTAGGTTTGTACATTCAAGATCAGATTAGCTTGACCGAAAAACTGGATATTCGTATAGGCGCACGCTTTGATGACTATCAGCAAAAGTTGGTTAATCGTCGATCAGATAGCGTCTCTGAGTATTCTGAATCAAAACTCAGCCCGCAATTAGGTGTCGTATATAAAGCTTCAGATGCTTTGTCTTTTTATGCCACCTATGGCGAAAACTTTCGCCCTCTTTCTGGCGCAACCGATGAGAACGGCTTGGATCCAAATCAATCAGAATCAGCAGAGGTAGGTGTAAAGTTTGCTCTAAATGACGGAGCCCTGTCGGGCACCTTCGCGGTCTTTGATGTTAAACAATCTAACATTGCGACTTTTGATGCCGACTTTAACGCAACCGCGATAGGTGAAGCCGCGAGTAAGGGTGTCGAGCTCGATTTAACAGGTGATATTACCGATACATTAAGCATATGGGCTTCATATTCTTATATTGATGCTGAAACTAAAAATGACTATACCGATTTTATTTCTTTTAACTTTATTCCTGCTGGCTCCGAATTGTTAAATATTGCTGAAAATCAATTAAGTCTGCAACTTGTTCAGCAATCTGAGCTTGCCGGTAGAAAATTAGACTTAATAGCAGGGTTAGTTTATGTGGGTGAAAGAAGTGGTGAGTTTGGAGATCCAAGTTTCAAACTGCCTGAGTATACTACGGTACGACTTGCGTCCAGCTATGAACTAAGCGACTCACTCACGGTGCGCGCTGAAGTGAATAATCTATTTGACGAAGAGTATTACACTAACTCCTATGCGTCGGTTTGGGTGCAGCCAGGTACGCCTCGAAGTTTCCGTGTTTCGGCAACTTATAGCTTCTAAGCTCAATGATTACAATTATTTTACTAAGCCAATAAAACCATCCAGTGCTGTTATTATTACGTTTGTCGAGGTGAGCTTGTAAAGCAATAGTCCGCTACTAATAGCAAGTACAACGAAGATAGACGTAATGATTGCTGTGCTGGAAGGTATGGCTCATCCACCAGACCACCACATCAGGTTGCGTACCGAGCCGAAATAATCAAATTTAATGAATAAGCCAAACGTTTGTTTCAAAGGACACTTTAAGCTGACTGGTTTATTTTCCTGTTAATTGCATATAGAAGGCCTTTTTGTAGGCTTCAATACCAAGATAAAGAGAAACTAATATAGTTGCCAATACGTAATGTCTAATTTTCCTAGACCCCTAACTAGAGCTAATGTATCCGAAACTGACGAGGGTGATAATCCGCTTCGATTACGTCAGCCATGTCGCACCAGCTGTCTTTATGGGTGCTCGACTGTCGTCCGCTTAGGTGACAAACAAGAGTGCTATAACTAGTTTTTTAAAGCCACAGTTTCGTCCACAAAAGCACAAAATTCTCACTCAATTTTTAACGGTGTACGGCGGCTTTGGGCGTTAACTTGCCTGTTAATAAAATTAGCTATAAACGCAAAATTTGTTCAGCAGACACAAAAAGCAACGAGCGCTTTCCTCTTTGCAGTCATTCTACCGATAAAATAATTTGCGAAATGCTGAGCGTAATCTACCATCTTTTGCCCAAAAAGGATGTATGCAATAGCCCCCCAAGCGACAAACTCAAGCTGAGAATACAAATACCCGAAACTTGTTATACCAACGAATTAAAAATAAATTATGTCTACAAATGGACGACATACAATGTGGTATATATTATTGTGTAAACAATAACTTTTGTTATTCCAGATGAATAAATGAGAAAATATATGCCAAATAAACAGACTCTTTCGTTTGAAGACATGGGTATAGAGCATGCTTCTGTTAGAGAAGCACGAGAAAATTTTGCTCCGTTGTTGACGAGCGTTGCGACGGCGTCGGAACGAGTTGTATTAACTCGGCATGGCAAACCTTGGGTTGCCATCGTTGATATTGATGATTTAAACGAATTAATCAAATTAGATGATGAAAAATTAAGTGCATTCGCATTAGAGCAGCATAAGTCAGTAAACGACGTCACCAGAGATCATTACTCTACTCAGGAAACAGTGAAAAACGTCTTCGAGACAAAAAATATTCACTCGGATACCGCACCAGAAAGAACACAAGCACTGGAAAATAAGGTGTTAGAATTAAAACGAAAAATTGAAGAATTAAATATCGAAAAGGCTCGGTTAGAAGGTATGGTTGAAGTGTTTCAAAGTACAAGGAGGAATTTGCGACATGGCTTAATGGCTCGGTCAATCGAGATTAGCTTAATATGTGAGTCAAATGAAGTTATGTTCCATGTGGCAGACCATCCAAAGAATAAAAGGCGTAAGCGCGTTAATTTTAGCGGAACTTCAGCACCGATAAGGAAAGCCGGTTTTCGCAGCAAGCCCTCCTAAAAATGTAAAAATTTCTGATTAGTAAATCAACTAATGCAGTAGTACTCTGTCGTGTTATGTTTGCTCAATTTGGCTTTTTTGCCCTTCAACGTTTATTTTGAAACGTCCACTTTCTTTTGTAATACATATATCGTGACCGTTTTTGACATCAGCTTAGATTACAGCGATTAAAGAGCATAAGTGATATCTAATAACAATTACAACATTCGCGCACAATGCGCATTCAGCCGTTACTCTCTAGCTAAAATTCGCTAATATCCAATCAATTCTTTGGTGAACCTACCATTGAACAGCAAAGTTTTAAAAAATAAATCATCTAATGTGTCGGGCGTAACAGTATCTTGAAAACATGACTTTCAATTATGCTTTTCATTATATTTCAATATATTAGCAATAATTTTTCATTCAAGGATACAAAAATATGATATCTATAAGGCTCACGCCTTTGACCACTATATTGCCAGTAAAATGTTTGACGTTTCTGGTAGTAACATATTTGCCTCAGAAATCTGGTTGAATGAGAATGCCGCATTTAACCAACACGCCTTGAATGCGCAACTTGCTCTGTGCTTTGAACATATTTTCTTAAACGAGAATGGAAACAAATCTAGTGATTTAATGCGAAAAAGTATGTTTGTAGACCAAAAACTAAAGAGTTTTTACTACGCAAGGCCACAAGAAGTAGCTGCACGCGCGTTTGAAGCCTGCATTCAGCACCACCCAATTAAAAATGCGTTTTTAGTTCAAGGCACAAAACAGAGCGCCGAGGCTAAATTAGGAATCTATCCTCAGGGGGCTCAATTGGATGAAATCGCCGCTGAACTCAGTACTTATTTTAATTGGTTGGGCAAAGCGCTTGATCATAGCTCCAGTGACGGGTAAGGTTGTAGATAGAAATGCCAAAGAAGCGCTTTATTTGATAAAGCTATACAACTTGAAAAAAGGGATTGCGTAACAAAAATGAATTTTTTGTTAAATTCGTTTACAAAACCCTATGCTTTTTCTATTAAACCATTATACTAAAAAGCTGAATTAGAAGGACTGACTGTAAAATGAAAAGAAAAAAGCATACCTCCGGTGATGATGACGCTGCAGTAGACATGACGCCAATGTTGGACATCGTGTTCATCATGTTGATATTTTTTATCGTAACAACAACGTTCTCATCTGAGAAAGGCTTGAGCCCGAACCGTCCACCTAAGGATCAACCAGATAATCCTAATCCAAGTAAATCACTGTCAATTCGAATTGATCAGTCTGGGCAAATCATTATGGCAGGTCGAATAGTAGATATTCGTCGTGTTGTAGCTAATGCGCAAACTTACTTAGCGAATAACGATACTGATTCTGCAGCAATACAGGCACACGAAGATACTGAACATGGTGTTGTAGTGAGTGTTATGGACCAAATTAAATTGGCTGGTATAAGCAAAGTATCAGTTTTGGTAAAAGACAAATAGCCTTGATGCCAAAGTAATTGAAATTGAAAAAGCCTACTTTATCGTGGGCTTTTTTGTGTCCATTACTTTTCGCCTATTTTTTATCTTTGCGCTTCATGTCTTGATAAAGAGTAAATAGAATACTAATTAAATTAGTAACGTTGAATACAGTACCAAAAATGCTTCCTACCATCACGGCATAAATCAAACCCAATATTTCTGCGAAAATAAACCATTGGCGGATCATTTTTGCACTGGTTAACGATATAGAACCAACTGTAAATATGAGCGAAGACACATACGCAATCACAATAGTCCAACTGTGATTCAGCCATAACAACTCGTAAAAGAAAAAGCCAAAATTAAGCATGACGAATGTCAGCAACACCGGTATGCCGCGAAAGCGTGTGGCAACCAAATTACGAACACAGGCGAGCATACAGCCAACACCCGCAGCCATAGCGCCCAATAAGAAGAAATGAATGCTAACATTGAATAGAGCAACTGCCGACAAAATGCGATATCGATTAATGTCGTTTTGGCGGTATCCAATAAAATTAAAAATAACGGCGATTGCGCCAAATGCTTCTGCCACGATAGGCATGTGCTCTCCATAATAAATAAATTATAGTTGCAACACACCTAGAAACTGACCGCTATAGACGCTAACTCATTGAAGTGCAGACTGGCTTTCAAACCACTCAGGGTACGTCAAGGTGATAGTTTCGTCTTTATGATCAGCAGGATAAGCAAACAAACCGAACTCGTTGCCCTTGTGATGTGTTATCACCACAGCAAACTTTGGCATTTCGGACATGTTTTGATGGAAGGGATCCCATAAGGGAATAAGATACCTATCGACTCTGATCAATGGCACTTTAACACCATTGATTAGCTTCCACTCGTCAGCCACTGGATTAGGAATACATGCATAAATGCAATGAAAGGGTATCTTTATTTGCACCCCATCCCACCAGAACTGCTCAATTCTTATATTTTCTATCAGTGTTTCAACATTTGTTGGAATAGCTGTAGCCATAACGAATTGCCTCCAATAACTTCAAAAAGGAACAACATCAGTATGTCCCTATTTAGGTTATCAATGCAAATCGTGAATTACTTTAGCTAAAATTCGGCGCGAGTATAATAATTATGAGCATGCACTGCTAGTGCTATTTTAAAAAACTTGCAACTTTGTCATCTGATATGCCACTTGATTAGCATTCACAGGCCGATATTTAGCCAATGGACCGACCATTATAGGTGAAAGCGCTTTGGCAAATGCAATCCCCATACTTTCTCCAGTGCGTTTATCAGCACGTTCGCCTAATAATAAGCTAGGACGCACTGCTGCCGCATTGGCTAATTGCGGCATGCTTAATATCGCGTTTTCAAGTTCACCTTTCACCTTCAAATAGAAGCTTTTACTTTTTGCATTTGCACCAACGGATGAGATCCACACGAAGCTTTTGGCACGCTGAGCGCGAGTAAGTTGAGCTGCAACATGCACAAGCTGAAAGTCTACTTTCCTAAATTTTGACTGCGACCCAGCTTGTTTAATAGTGCTTCCCAAGCAACAATAAACATGCTCAACGGAGAAATACCCCTGATAGTCTTGCAGTTCATCAAAGTCAATAACAATCGCTTGGATCTTATTCAAAGGGTCAAGGTATTGGCTCTGCGATAAAGGTGATCTAACTAAACACGTAATTTGTGAATAGCGTTCATCCTGGCACAGCTGATTCACCAATGCTTTTCCAACTAAACCTGAAGCGCCTAGCACCAGTGCTTTATATTTTTCGGTCATAATTTCCCTAAGTTATTTTGGATCTTGTAGTTTAATTTCCGAAACAGTTCGTTGTTAAGAGACTAATCAATACTGCTACTTGTGCATTTGAGTTCAGCTTATGCGAGACGCGAATCAAAATTATTGGATTTAAATACTCTAAGCCTGCCACGGCGCCGTTAAATAAGACATCAACTATTGCTTTAAAAAACAGCAATTTGACTTTTTACATAATATCTCTAAAGTAAATAAAAAAAATAAAAAGTTCTGCGCCACTTTTCTGAATGTTTTTGCATGTGCTAACTATGCTGATAGGTGGCCTATGGCACGGTGCAAGATGGAACTTTGTAGTAGCATTGAATTTTTTGCGCCTTTGGTCGCTAAGTTTCAAGAAAGAGGTGGTAATATCATATTTATTCTTATGCCTTCTTCAGGGCTTTACGAAGAATTCGCGGAGAAAAGTAACTACCATGAATATACTTGGAAGCCTATGCTTGAAGGTTTTGGTGCTGCTGGCATCAATACGATGGCATTTCCGGAATTATCAAGCAACTTAGACATTCCCGAGTGGTCTCATTTGTCTCGAGAAAGTCAAGACCTTTGGTCAGCACGAATTATTAGTTACATTGAAGAAGCCAAATAGTAGGTAATTAATGGGTAATTACCTAGGTAGCTTTAATTTCAAATCGCGACACATACGTCCTCACTATTAATCGTATGGCACACTTTACCCTCAATAATAAAGGGCAAATGACCAGTGTAGTAATTAGCATAGCTTTCCAGTTTTACAAGCTCTGTTACCTCTTGATCTTGCGCCTGGAGCCTTAGCCTTAATAATTGCAAGCGAGTATCCAAGGCAGCTGTTGCTTTGTAAACGTTTACTTGTCTTGGCATAACTATGTCTTTTAAGGATGCACCCACTGTATTGGTAAGGTTATTCAAGCGATATATAATGGGTTGCTGTGATTTATCTCGCTGCCGCTCATTTGTTGCTTGATCAATACTATCTGAAAAAGCTAACAGCGAAGATTTACTAATGTATGAAGGCAACAATAAAGCTTGGTAGTCATTATACATATCATTGAGCGTCATATTTTTTTTGTAGACGAAACGCTGCCATAAAGTGCTCAAAATTGAATCCGAACTTTGCTGCTCTCGAGCAGCCAGTCCGGCTTTTATGATTCGTGCATTTTTTGCAAACGAACGTTTCTGGATTTCGTCGACTGATATTTCTTTCATAGATAAGGGGCGAAGCACATCGGCAAATCTATCGCTTGAGGGGTAACCTGCATCTTTTAACGCTATTAATAGAGGTTGAAAAATATTTTTAGTGTTTACTGAAAAACTAATTTTAGTTAAGAGATCGTTACTTTCAGCAAAGAATTGACGGTTAATAGTAATTAGTTGTTCTAAGGAACTCGAGGCCTTTTCAAGGTTTCCTTTAGTAATATCGTAGTAAATCTCTATGCCTTTTAATTTAAATAAGAAAATGAAGTCTTTAAGTTTTATCTCCGCAACAAAAGGATTTAGTGCTTGAAAATGTTCTACTTTATTCAGGGACATAAAGTCAGAAAGCTCAGGTTCAAACTCGACAATAACTAGATTAACGTAGTCGGCTTGCTGACGTAATTTCTCAAAGCAGCCAAGTTCTGCCAGCTCACAAAATAATGGGCTTTGTAGGAACGGTTCAAACTGCAACACATTTGGATACTTCATAGGTTCTTCATCACCTAGCAAGCCATCATACTTAAATGCGTTTAGTTTTTTAAGATAGGTTTGCTTGGCTGTATTTATAAATATTGGATCTGTTTTGCCCAATGATAAGAGACGCAACGATGCATTGTTGTGGTCATCGGCTTGCTGTTCGAATACATTTAACCAAAGTTTAGTTTCAGGCTCTAAGTCTTCATCAGCAATTAGCAAATAAAGCAATAAAATAAAAAAAACAAAAGAACCCGGTACTAGGAATCTCTTTTTCATTAAAATCATTTGTCGTCTCTCAACTCAACTTCACCTATTTTTAAAAATTAAGCGAACATCATAGTAGCGAGAGTCTTTTGCACTTCTTGCGCCAAACCTGACTTCAACTTTGTTTCCAAAGGGTGAGATTGTCCTGACACCCAAATTTTAAGGTCACAATCCATATCAAAATGACCCGCTGTTTCTACTTTCACCTGAGTTATTGCTCGATAAGGTATTGAGTGGTAATCAACTTTTCTGCCAGTGACGCCTTGCTTATCAATAAAGATTAAGCGTTTGTCTGTGAATACAAAAAGATCACGAATCATTTTATAAGCTTGCACGACCGTTTCTGTCTGTGAAAGTATTGGAGAAAGTTCTTCGGCAACTGTTGAAATATCAACTTCTGAAGCATTGCCGAGCAACCCATCTAATAAACCCATATTTGTGTCCTATTTAGACCAGCATAAATTTAACTATTACAATGACAATAGCAAATTTTGAATAAGTTTACACCCATTCCACAGATGAGCTAATTGAGGAAGATAATCTAACTAAAAAAACGTTTACATAAAGCTCCGTGTGCCCGATTATTAATAGGATAGAGCGACGGCAGGCTTTTTGACTTTTAGATTAAACAGTATAAGGAAGAAGGTATGACTCCGTTTATAGCGTTTATTTTTAAACCAGTACTTTATAAGTAGATTGTATCGGATTAAACTATTAATTAAGATTCATGGTGCCAAATAACATATCCAAAGGGCTCGCAGGACTAGAAGTTCTGCACATGCTAACTAACAATACGGTTTCATCAAAAGGACATACTCTGCATGATATCAATAGCTGACATAGAAGCCGCGCAAGTTCGAACAAGTAGTATAGTAAAAGAAACTCCCATTTTTGAGTCTCGTTTACTTAATCATTGGCTTGGTCATCAAATTTATTTTAAAGCAGAGTGTTTGCAGCGCACTGGCGCTTTTAAGTTGCGTGGGGCTACAAATGTACTAGCTAAATTGCATGAGCAAAACGCCCTACCTGAACAGGTGGTTGCAAACTCATCCGGCAATCATGCGCAAGCTGTTGCATTTGCTTGTGCCCAATTTGGCATTCCAGTTTCCATTTATTGCGCTGAGGGCATCTCACCAGTAAAAGCCGCAGCAACTGAGTTTTATGGCGCGAAGCTGCATTGTTTTGCTACCCGAGAGGAAGCCGACTTAGCTGTTGAGGAGGCGAGCAAAGCAGAAGGAACATTATGGATACCACCTTTTAATCATCCCGACATTATTGCTGGTCAAGGAACGGTCACCCTAGAGGCATTGCAGCAGCTAGAAGAACGTTCTGTTGAGCCCACAGCAGTTTTCGCGCCTTGCGGTGGAGGTGGACTTCTATCAGGAGCAATTGTTGCAAGCAAAGCCCGCCTACCTAATGCCGAAATAGTAGGAGCTGAACCACTCAACGCAAACGATGCTGCAAGAAGCCTACAAAGCGGTAAAATTCAGCGTTTGGCAAGTAAACCAGATACGCTTGCGGATGGAGCAGCAACCCCGTCGATCGGTGAGCATACCTTTGAAGTATTGAAATTAGTAGATGACTTTTACGAAGTTGAAGAGTCTCAAATTGCTTATTGGACTCAGTGGCTACAGCATTTACTTAAACTTCATATTGAGCCAACTTGTGCTATGACTATGGCAGCAGTAGCAGCATGGCTCGCTGATAAGCCAGCTAATCAGAAGGTGTTAGTGTTGCTGTCAGGTGGTAATATCAGTCAAGCATCAATGTTGAAAATTTGGCAATCGGATTATTTAACGCAACCACCCATCATGAATCCAGATGCATAGGTCTTGTCTATTTAAAAGAGCATTCTACAAATAGCTTTATTAGAAATTCATTCAGAATATTAAGGATAGTAAATGAATCCAGCACAAAAATTAATCGCATTTAGCATAAGCGTTATTTTACTTACGTTATCTTGTCATGCCGTATCGTTAACTTTCATTGAGAATGTCAAAGGCTATACGCTTAACCAGCATGGCAAACTGATTACTTTTAGCAATATTGCGTTTGAAGATGAATTTATTATCGGAATGAACTTAAAGCAATCGCCGCAAGGGATAGTCACAAAAATAGACGCGCAAGGGAAAGTTATGCTGCCGGGTTTAATTGACGCCCACGGGCATATTTTGGGTTTGGGCCAAAATTTAATGGAGATTGATGTTCGCGGCAGCGCCAGCGAGCAAGAAGCGGTTAAGAGTGTACTGGAGTTTGTTAAATCTCATCCTTCAGACACAGAACAAACACAATGGCTATTTGGCCGAGGCTGGAATCAAGTATTGTGGCCTACTAAGGCTTTTCCAAGCAAAGCAAGCTTAGATGATGTTATTAAAGACCGTCCGGTTGTTTTATCACGCGTAGACGGGCATGCCATTTGGGTGAATAGCCTTGCCTTAAAATTAGCTGGAATTGATGCAAATACACCCTCTCCTGCTGGCGGTGAAATCGTAAAAGATGAAAATGGACAGCCTACCGGATTGCTGATTGATAATGCTGAGTATCTAGTAACTAAATTACTCCCAAAGTCCGATAAGAATCAACTAAACCAGCAGTTAATCGCAGCTTCAGAACACCTTCTTTCATTAGGTATTACAAGCGTACATGACGCTGGCATTAGCAAGCAGGTGTATGACTTTTATCAACAAAAAGCAAATGCAGGCGAACTTAAGTTTCGCATTTATGCAATGTTAGCGGCAACCGATCCACAAATAGACGAAATGCTGGCGATAGGACATATAAACACTGAAGACCAAATGCTAAGCATTAGAAGTGTAAAAGCCTATGGTGATGGTGCTCTGGGCAGCAGAGGCGCTGCGCTTATTGAGCCTTATTCAGATGATACGGATAATCATGGGCTACTAGTAACTCCGCAAGAATCCTTACCCGAACTTTTTTCCAAAGTACTAGGCGCTAATTTCCAACTTAACTTCCATGCTATTGGCGATAGAGCAAACCGATTAGCGCTGCAGAATTTTGCCAAAACGTTCAAGGTTTTTCCAGAGAACGTCGAACGTCATCGTGTTGAACATGCGCAGGTTGTAGCCGTTGACGACATTCCCCTTTTTAAAGAACTAAATATCATTCCTTCTATGCAGCCGACTCATGCAACGAGCGATATGAATATGGCAGAAGATCGTATTGGAAAAGCAAGATTGAAAGGCGCATATGCTTGGGAAACGTTCCTTAAACAGGGTTCTCGTATTGCTTTTGGTTCAGACTTTCCTGTTGAACTAGCCAATGCTTTTCACGGACTACATGCTGCAGTCACTCGTCAAAGTGGCGAAAATGTGCCTATGCAAGGCTGGATCCCTGAAGAAAAGGTTTCATTAGAAAATGCCTTACGAGGATTCACGTTAGATGCAGCTTACGCGGCTTTCCAAGACGATAAAATTGGTAGTTTGGAAGTTGGTAAAAGAGCTGATTTCATTGTGATAGATAGAGACATTTTTACTGTGCCACAAGCCGACATTCGATCCACACAAGTGCTTGAAACTTGGATCAATGGTAAACAAATGTTTACTCGCTAGAAACGTAAGGTCATATAACGACAGTCGGCGGGTTTAGTGATAACCGCCGGCGTTACCGAATCTGTAAAACCAAACTGCTGATAACAAGCGATGGCAACATAGTTTTCAATATTCACAAACAGCGATACTTGTTTTAATTTATTTTGTTGCAGCGTAACTTGATTATCAGCCTGCTGTATTAGTTCTGACATCAAGCGTTTCGAAATGCCTTTACCTCGATACTCTGGATTAATCACCAAACGCGCTAAATGGCCTCTATACTTGAGCAATTGAAGCTGACCAAAACCTATTATTACCTTATCTTGTTTCAGCACGAAAGACTCATACAGTCCCTTTTTGATAGCTGTAGCTAAACCATCGACACTGCATGGAAAATTCACATTCGGCCCGGCCCACTGCTTTACATCTCTCTCGCACACTTCGATGGAACCTTCGGCTGTTTTAAGCGAATTTTCGTGTTTTTTAATAAACCAACTAGCCACAACCGCAAAGTCTGCGGCGGTGGCTAATTCAATTTTCGACTTTACTTGTATAATGTTCTAATCCAACGTTCTTCAGTAATAAAACGCCACGCCCAGCTTTTCCACTTGTCTTCCAAGCCTTCTTTTACCAAATCATCTTCGCTTATACCCTCTGCTTTTTTATCCTGCACATAAGCATAGGTTTCTTTCATCATAGTAAGAAAGCGTTCATAGTCGGCTTTATTAGCAAGCGCACCGTGTCCTGGAATAATTTTAGTGTCAGCATCGATTTTGCTAAGTAAAACTTCAACAGCGTTTATATACCCTGGTACTGAACCGCCCGAATCCAAATCAACAAAGGGGAACCAATCCTTAAAGAATAAATCACCTGTATGCAATACATCAGGCTGTTCAAACCACACTGCACTGTCGCCATCAGTATGTGCGTTAGCCAAATGGAAAACATGAATAATTTCGCCATTCATATGAAATTTAACGCCATGCTCATAAGTCACTACAGGTAACATTGCGGGGTCCGTATCTTCACCTGCGGCTAGGCGCACGCGAACATTATCATGGGCAAAAATAGTGGCTTTTTTATGCTTGCTAAAAAACGCATTTGAACCCGTATGGTCACCATGAAAGTGCGTATTAATTACATATCTTGTTTGCTCTTTGCTTATGTCAGCCAAGCTCGCTGCAATTTTGTCTGCCAAATCAGCGTATTGATCATCTACAATTAATAAACCATCAGGGCCTGCCGAAACACCAATATTGCCCCCTGCCCCAACTAACATATGCACTGAACCACCAACAGCTTGGGCCTTGATTTCTACGTCATCAAATCGACCTTGCGAAAACGCTGCAGAACTTAATAGCCCTGCAAGTGAGAGTGCTAATAGACTTTTTCCTATTGCCTTTTTCATTACCTTTTCCTTTATGTTTGATCGTTATATTTCAGTTTTTATTAATATTTATCTAAACTGGTTTTCCAATGTACGCAAATCTGGGTAATATTTTACCGCCAATTTCAACGGTTTCACTGAACATCGCATAGGGGCGAACCCACAAGTCCTTATCACCATACGTTGGTCGGTAAACCACAAGCTTAGACTCGTCTTCAGAATGTGTTGCGACACCAATAACGTCGTAGATATTGCCTTTGTAATGTTTATATAAACCAATTTCCATAAGTAACCTATAAGTAAGTATTCACAAACACGTTAACCGGCGCACCAGTTGGCTTTCCATGCTGCCAGTCAAGGTTTTCTATGCCGCTGCCAGCAATATCAACATGTGTAAATGCTAAAGGTAATTCCGAGTTAGCTTCATGTTGATCAAGCCCCGAGGCAATGGTTAAAAAAGCCATCGGAAATTGATGACCACGAGCTGTAGTCACTGACGGTCCGTTGTTTGAAGACAACACATCGTCAGCAGAGGTTCGTGGTTTAACGAAATCAAAGTCTTCACGGCGAGAAAGCGATGGTTCAACCTGGTCAGCGCAAAGCTCACCTGCCGCAAACAAATTTTTAGCGATATGCTGATCTCGAGCGGGCTTGTTTTCAACCAAGGCTGTGTATGGACCAAACGCCATCGCAGCATGCCCCGTTAAAGTAGCCACTGAAAACAATTCAGGATTAACCGCGTTGATTGCATCTTGACGCAAATGAGAAAGCAAATCAGCAAGCAACATCCGACCTTCAGCATCCGTATTACCTACTCTGACGCGAATACCGGCATGGCTAGTAATGATCTCATCAGGTATAAAAGCATCAGCACCGATACTATTTCTGACGGCACCAATTTCAGTGATAACTTTAATGCCTTTTGGGGCTAACAACGAGAGCGTTTTCATAAAGCCTGCGACGCCAGCTGCGCCACCTTTATCTCGGCTCATGCCAGCCATATGGCCATTAACTTTCAAGTCAGCACCGCCAGTGTCGAAGGTAATACCCTTACCTGCGAACAGTAGTGTTTTAGTGATTTCACCTGCTGGCTCATAAACCATTCGAATGATGCGCGGACGATGTCGTTCTACTTCGATTGAAGCCCGAGCTACCGCATGCAACAAAGGATATTCTTGTAAAATTTGTTCATGATCAGTAATTACGCTTACCGCAACGTTAGAATTTTTAAAGGCATCAACACAATAATCGGCAAAGCCTGGAGGCGCCATTCGTTCAGGTTCGGTTCCGCATAAGTCGCGAGCAACCCGTTTACCGGCCTCAATAGCATTCAAACGTTCAACGTTTAATTCACCAGTAGTATCGATAAAACCAATATAATTAATGGGTTCAATTTCGTTCTCGTCTAAAGCTTGCCTTGCTTCAAGCGGTTGCCATAGTCCTTGGCAAAAACCTAGAAAAGCCGCTTCGAACGCGTTAGCGAACTGCGTCGACTGCTCTTCATTCAAGCCGCTTAGATTTACTTCAACTAATGGCTGACGAATACCTGAATCTAAAAGAATCTGAGCGACATTCTTCGCCGCATCAAAAACTCGACGCACATCGTCATAATCCCGCGATAAATTACCAACAGGCACATGAAGGACTTTGTCGCCGACCGTTTTCGCAGCGAGAAGTGTGGCCTGCGAGCCAAGGCGCCGATCAAGGCTTTGATTAGCTAGCAAGTGTTGACTCAAATCTGGGTAAGATTGACTCGAAATAGTGTTGGCCACTAAAACAAAGGCATCATATTGTTTATTTAATTGATTGATATTTGTTTCTAAAACTGCGGCGGGAAAAGGCATTATTGTCTCCGATATGCTTTGCTTTGAGTACTATACATTTTACGTATAATTCTGGATTGCGCAAAGTATAGGACTTATTCTTCGCTAAACAAAGGTAAGGCTAATTGGTCAGTGCTTAATTTATCTAATAATGCCACGTGCAGCCCGACTAAACGGACTTTTTTTCCTTTTCCGCGCTCAAAAGCTTTAGTGAGTAATTCGACTAATAATTGTTCATTTATGATCTTGCTTTGTTGCTCAACCGTGGTTTGTTGGAAATCGCTAAATTTTAGCTTTACGCCCAAAGACTTAATTGGACTGTGTTTCTTAGTATCGATTCTTTCGTGTAATTTAGGCAAAAGCTTAATCATTACGTCTGTGCATTCTTCAATGCTTACTAAGTCATTATCTAAGGTGCGTTCGACGCCAATTGACTTGCGCTTTCGGTTAGTCGATAGCCGACGGTCATCAATTGCATGAGCGCGCTTCCAAAGCGAAGCACCAAACTTACCAAAATGTTTATGCAGTTTCTCAATTGGGTAAGTGCGAATATCTTCGCATTTATATAAACCAAGCTTATTCAGTTTTTCAAGGGTTACTTTGCCTACACCAGGGATCTTTTTTAGCGGTAGTTTTTTAACAAATTCATCGAGTTGGCTAGGTGTGATAACACAAATACCGTCTGGTTTATTCTCATCGCTCGCGACTTTTGCTACAAATTTGATTGGTGCGACACCAGCAGACGCAGTAAGGCCTGTTTCTTCCCATATTGCTCGGCGAATGTCTTCAGCAATATAAGTAGCGCTTCCCTCAAATAAGTCGATATCGGTAACATCTAAAAATGCTTCATCTAACGATAATGGCTCTATTTCATTGGTGTAGCGTAAAAATATTTCTTTTATATGCTCAGATACCTTTATATATTCATCCATTCGCCCTTTAACTAAGACTAGATTAGGACAAAGTCGTAAGGCAGTTGCAGTTGCCATCGCTGAGCGCACGCCAAACTCTCTTGCTGGATAATTGCAAGTTGCTATTACACCTCTGCGGTCGGCGCTGCCGCCGATAGCAATAGGTTTGTTTTTTAAGTCAGGATTGTCCCTCATTTCCACAGCAGCGTAGAAACAATCCATATCTATGTGTATAAACTTGCGCATGAGTTAATTAAGGTAAAAACAACCGATCAACTGTACATACGCACAGTATAACTGCAATATAGCTCAAATAATAGTTGATTCTAAACTATTGTGTATTAGCCCGCGTTTGTTAAATTAACCACTCTAAGAGTAATAAAAGCTATAAGATGCTTGTAGGAGTGATTATTGGGATCAGAGTTAGGATAACTTAGAATCAATAAGTCACAAATAAAACCCCTTTTTCGAAATGTTTATAAAATGAGTTTTGCTATATGGAGAGCACCTTGTTAAAAGTCTTATTCGTTGTTTTAGTAGTATTTATTCCAATACATAAAGCGTACACGCAGGAAGCCATATCAATTCAGTTCGGCTTGAGTGGTTTTAAGCCTTACAGCACTCAAGATCCTGAAACTGGCGCATGCACAGGACTTGCAGTTGATACAACTAAATACCTATTGGAGTCAGCCCAAGTGACTGTTAATACTGCATGTGTCGCACCAGCTAGGTTATTCAGATCAATTTCAAGCGGTATTATCGACCTTTCAATAAACGTTAAATCAACAAAGTCACTAGAAAACAAAGTTACTTTCACTAAAAAGCCATTTGATTCTTTGGCCTTAAATTTCTATACAAATGAAGAGCGGGGTAACATAGAAAACAAAGTTGCCGCGATTAGAGGTTATGATTATAACGGATATCGTGCAAAGTTAGTCGCTCAAGGTTACGAGTTTATTGATGTACCCAACGGCGTCGATGCAATTAGATTGTTTACTAATAGAAGAACTCAACATCTATTATCTTATGGTGGCCCATTTGCTGATTATCTTGAGGATAAAGAGGCTAAAAAGGGCACTTTAGAACCCATTAAGATAACAAGGGAATTATTGACAAATATTCCAACTCACTACGCTATAAGTAAAGCATCGAGGAATCACGATGTCTTAGTTGAAATGTTCGATAAAATAGACAGTGAAAGTGATAGCGAATATCATTTAGATCACAGAAATTAAGCCGCAACTATCCATGACTGCTCGATTGCTCTGTTAGGATTATTTCTTTTACAAAATCTGGTTATCTTTCCACTCGTTAATTTTCTTCTGCCTTTTTTCTTCGCGTTCAATTCTTGCTTTTTTTCGATCGCATGGCTCAGGGCAGTCGCATGCCTTTGAAATTCCCAAAACACCCAGACCACCACAACTTCCAGCAATAGTCTTTCTTTGCAGGATATAACCAATGGCCATCGCTGTCACCATGAGTAGGAAAAACAGAAACGCTAAAATAAATGTACTCAAAATAACTCCTTTAATTTTACACTGTATTGAAAAAATTCATTATAAATTTTTAAACTAGTAACGTGTTACTTTCTCTTCGAACGCAGGAGAGGCATACTCAACAAACTTATCCTCTACCTTTAAGACCATGAAAACCGCTATATTATTTCTTATCACTAGATCTTGTGCTTTTTTAGTACCCATCACGTTTAGTGCCGTAGCAAGGCCATCTGCTGTCATAGACGATGGATGAACGACTGTAACAGATACTAGATTATGGCTTATAGGATAACCTGTTGTTGGCTCAATCAAATGTGAATAACGTATCCCATCTTTTTCAAAATAATTTCGATAATCGCCAGAAGTCGCAATCGCATTATCACCTATACTGATAATTTGTTGTACCGCTCTTTCACCTACTATCGGCTTCTCTATGGCAATTTTCCAATCGATACCATTTGGCTTAACGCCTGAGACGCGCATTTCACCGCCAATTTCTACTAAATAATTCTGAATTTGGTTTTGCTCCAATATATCGGCGACAACATCAACACCATAACCTTTAGCGATTGTCGATAAGTCGATATACACCTTTGAGTTCGCCTTTGTTACCTGCCCACCTCTCAAATGAAACCTATCAAGGCCAACAAGTTCTGCAACATTCGCTAGTTGAGAAGGTGTTGGGATTTTTTCTGGTCTCTGGTCGGGCCCAAAACCCCACAGATTGACTAATGGCCCGACTGTTACATCTAAGCTGCCTTGACTTAATTTATACAACCTCATGGCTTCTGTGAGCACATATTCTGTTTGCCTAGATATAGGGAAAGGTACACCCGCTTTCGTACTATTCAAAAGCGATAATTCGGACTTGGGATCATATGTCGACATTAAGGCATTAACTTGAATAAGCGCATCATCAATCTCAGCCTTCAATGTACCAAGATCAATAGTCATATCAGCCTGTTGAATTACCTTCACCGTATAAGTTGTGCCCATGGTCTTGCCTGAAATAGCAAGTTCAGAATCCTGTTTGGGAGAGCAGGAAACAATAAGCAATAGAAATATGGGTAATAAGGCTTTCAAGGCTATCCTCGGATTTTATAGAATTCTGGATTAATCTGTATGTATTATACATGAATTTTGAAGCTCGAATGGAAAACTGAGTGATTTTTACCATCACTCGGGCTCGTCGTCATCGACCATCGCTGTTGGCTTTTAATAGATCGTAAACTCTAAGCAGAGCCGCCCATGCGTGATAAGACTGAGAGAGCATAGAGAGGGGACGCCTTGGTGCTAACAAACCTTCAAATGACATGGATGTCATTTGTGAGCGGTCATGGATGACGCAAAGCGCGTTTGTAAGTACCAAGGCGTCCCCACTCTAGGCTCTTGCACTCTTTTTCCTAAGCAACAAAAAAGGCGCCGCAAGGGCGCCTTTCTGAAATATAACGACTGCCGCGAACTAGCCGCCGAAGTCATCTAGCATGATGTTTTCGTCTTCCACACCAAGCTCTTTAAGCATATTAATGACTGCAGCGTTCATCATAGGAGGACCACACATGTAGAACTCACAATCTTCTGGCGCTGGATGGTCATTCAGGTAGTTCTTCAACAAGACGTTATGAATGAAGCCTGTATCACCTTCCCAGTTATCTTCTGGCTGTGGATCTGATAATGCACAATGCCACTCAAAGTTATCGTTTTCTTTAGCAAGCATGTCAAAATCTTCAACATAAAACATTTCGCGAAGTGAACGAGCACCGTACCAAAATGTCATCTTACGTTCAGTGTTGATGCGACGAAGTTGGTCAAAGATATGTGAACGCATTGGCGCCATACCAGCACCACCGCCAACAAACACCATTTCGGCATCTGTTTCTTTAGCGTAGAACTCACCAAATGGTCCTGAAATTGTTACTTTATCACCAGGCTTCAGTGACCAGATAAACGACGACATTTTACCCGCCGGTAAACTGAGGTTATTAGGTGGCGGCGTAGCAATACGCACGTTCAACAAAATAATCCCTTCTTCTTCTGGGTAGTTCGCCATTGAATAAGCACGAATAGTTTCTTCTTCACATTTAGACTCAACGCCAAAGAAACCAAAATGTTCCCAGTCTTTTCGATATTCGTCTGGAACATCAAAGTCTGAGTATTTTATATGATGAGGTGGCGCCTCAATTTGAATATAACCACCGGCTTTGAAAGGTACACTTTCGCCGTCAGGGATGCCTAACTTAAGCTCTTTAATGAAAGTTGCTTCGTTGTTATTAGAAAGTACGTCGCAATCCCACTTTTTAATACCAAACACTTCTTCAGGAAGCTCAATGTCCATATCTTGCTTAATGGATACTTGGCAAGACAAACGGCAACCTTGCTTAGCTTCACGCTTTGAAATGTGATCAAGCTCAGTTGGTAATATTTCACCACCGCCTGACTTAATATCAACCGTACACTGGCCGCAAGAACCACCACCACCGCAAGCTGAAGATACAAAAATACCTGATTCAGCTAATGCACCAAGTAACTTGCCACCAGGTGAAGTGGTAATTGATTTGCTTGGATCGCCATTGATAGTGATTACAACATCACCTTCAGGCACTAATTTCGATTTTGCAAACATGATAATAAAAACTAACGCCAAAACGATAGCGATAAACATGCCTACACCGAGATAGATTTCTATTTGATTCATTATCTATACTCCTATTCGCTTTACAGCGAAATACCTGTAAATGACTGGAAACCTAATGCCATCAAACCTGCAATCATAAACACAGAACCTAATCCGCGAATACCTTCAGGCATATCAGCATACTTTAACTTTTCACGCACTGCCGCGAGCAAGATTATGGCAATTGCCCAACCTGCTCCACTGCCAATGCCGTAAACGATACTTTCAGTAAAGTTGTATTCACGTTGAACCGCGAACGCAACACCACCAAAGATTGCACAGTTTACGGTGATAAGCGGTAGGAAGATCCCTAATGCGTTATATAAAGCAGGGAAGTACTTGTCCAAGGTCATTTCCAGTATCTGTACTAATGCCGCAATTACGCCGATAAAAGTCAAGAAACTCAAAAAACTAAGGTCTGCATCTGGGAAACCCGCCCAATCCAGAGCACCCGGAGCAAGAATATTCACAAAGATTACTTGGTTAACAGGTACTGAAATTCCCAAAACCACAATAACGGCAACACCCAAACCCATTGATGTTTTTACTTTCTTTGAAACTGCTAGGAAAGTACACATACCCAAGAACAAAGTTAGCGCCATGTTCTCAATGAATACCGCTCTAATAAATAATGCTAAATAATGTTCCATGATTATTCCTTAGGCTCTACTTGTTCTGGACGAATAGTACGGATAAACCAAATCAAGCCGCCAATTAGAAAGAACGAACTGAATGGCAGGATAAGTAAACCGTTACCTTGGTACCAACCGCCATTAGTGACCAGTGGTAAAATTTCGAAACCTAGAAGCGTACCGAAACCAGCAAGCTCTTTTATTGTACCAATAATGATAAGCACAAATGAATAGCCTAAACCATTACCAAGGCCGTCTAAAAAGCTCATTCCAGGAGGTGACTTCATGGCATAAGCCTCAGCACGTCCCATTACGATACAATTAGTAATAATCAAACCAACAAATACGGAGAGCTGTTTAGAGATTTCGTAGGAATAAGCTTTCAATATTTGATCAACAACAATTACCAATGAGGCGATAATCGTCATCTGAATGATGATGCGCACACTGGATGGTATGTGGTTACGAATTAACGAGATAAACAAGTTAGAAAATGCACAAACTGCGGTTAATGCTAAGGACATTACCAAGGCAGTTTCTAGTTTTGTTGTAATAGCTAGTGCAGAACAAATACCAAGTATATGTAAAGCAATCGGATTACTGTCTAATATCGGCCCAAACAGGGCTTTTTTCATTTCTTTAGTGTCAGCCATTGTTCTGCCTTATGATTTCCAAGATTGCTTTTTGAGGTAAGCGCCAAAGCCATTTTCACCAGCCCAAAATTGAAGTGAATTTTCAACTCCGTTGCTCGTTAAAGTTGCGCCTGAAAGAGCATCAACAGCATACAGGTCATCTTTATTGTCGCCTTTGTTAACTTCAATAGCGACGCTACCGTTGTTAAAGAGCTGCTTACCATCCCACTTTTTCTGCCAATCTGGGTTTTGAATTTCACCACCCAATCCTGGTGTTTCCTTGTGTTGGTAATAAATCAGTTCGCGAATAGTTTGACCATCAGCATCTAGTGCCAAGAATCCATACATAAGATCCCATAAGCCACTGCCGTGTACTGGTAAAATAATACGAGTAACTGAACCGCTTTCATCTTTAATTAAATAGATGTTTGCAATATTTGCGCGACGAGAAAAACCCGCAGGGCTACCCTCAATCTTAGTGCTCGTTGCCGCAGCTTTAGACACTCTTCCATACATATCGTAAGGTTTACCCTCACCCTCTGCAGGATTTGCGACATATTCACCAGTTTCCAAGTTAACAAAACGCTCTTCAACTTTTGCGTCATATACAATCGCAATGTCTTCTTTTGTTTTGACTTCGCTAAGTAGACCTGCCGCAGTCAAGATATTCGATTGTTTATCTAGTGCCGCATTAGTTTGTTGCAATTCACGTAAGCCAACAGCAGCACCTGAAACAATAATTGAACATACTAAACATACAGCAACCACGACTCCGACTGTTTTTCCTAAAGTTTCTTTTTTAGCCGACACGAGCAATCCTCCGTTTAATATTGCTTTGCGCTACGAAGTAATCGAATAACGGCGCCCATAAATTAGCAAATAAGATAGCAAGCATGATCCCTTCAGGGAATGCTGGGTTGATGACACGC
>CAJQOP010000031.1 GCA_905479945.1 uncultured Glaciecola sp.
GTAACCTTGTTCAGTTACTAGTGCTACGGCTTCTTGCTTAAAATCATTTGGATATTGCTTGTTTACACGTTTAGTCATTTTACACCTCAATAGTTGGATATTATCCTTTATTGAAGTGTCCTGCTAATTCAACCACAACACGGCAAGAAATGCTTATAAGTGGTGGGACTATATCTAAAAAAGAGATAGAGGCAATGTACCGGCATTTTTTAGGGAGTTTCTTGTTTTCTTTACTTAAACCCGAAGTGCTAAAAATTAACTGAAGCTTTCTTTCATCTGAATGCAAAAAGACATTCTTTTCAAGCCGACCTAAGAATTATATGCTCATAATATCTATTGGAAAGGAATTCGATGATGAAAAAACCATGTATTTACATGATCACAAATAGCAATAATACGACACTATATATTGGTGTTACGAGTAATTTGATACAAGGTGTTTATCAGCATAAAAATAAGCAAGTAAAAGGCTTTAGCGCTAAATATAACTTAGATAAGCTTGTCTATTTTGTGCAATTTGATGATATGTATCATGCAATAACCCGAGAAAAAAGGTTGAAGCTATGGAAACAGCTGTCAAATTCGACACAATTTGTGTCTTTTTGTAAAGTAGGTAACTTCACACAATTACTTGCAGATAAAGTTCGAATGAACAAAGGATGATGATATTATTGTATGGTGTTTAACCAAAGCAATAATTAGATATGTCATTAAATAGCGCCCATTTTTTACAACGCTCTCGATTTGAACCTGAACAGTTTAAAACACAACAACAATACAAGCTCCGTAATGGAACAGAAGTGCATATCGTAGCGCCGGGCATCATTGCTTTCGAGCCAATACAGCCAGTCTCTCCAAAATCAATCCTACTGTCATCAGGTGTTCATGGAAATGAAACTGCACCGATTGAAATTTGTGAACAATTAGTAGAGAATTTATTAAACGAAAAAATAGTTACAAAACATCGCGTTATGTTTATTTTTGGCAACTTGCCAGCGATGAATATAGGAGAGCGTTTTGTAGACGAGAACTTGAATAGGCTGTTTAACGATTCAACCGCGATCGATAATCAAGAACAGCGACGTGCTCAAGAGATTAAATCGGCGGTTAAAGATTTTTTTGAATCAGACATCAGTAACCCTAGTACCTTTGATGAGTCGTCGAGACTCCACTATGACCTTCATACCGCTATTCGAGAGTCGAAAAACGAAAAATTTGCGGTCTATCCATTTTTGCATGGCGAAAGCTACAATAAAGCTCAACTTCAATTCTTGTCTGCCTGCGCAGTGAACACTATTTTACTGTCGCAATCCCCAACATCAACGTTTAGCTATTACACATCAAAAAATTATAAGGCTCACGGGTTTACGGTCGAATTAGGTAAGGTAAAAGCGTTCGGTGAAAATGATATGAGTAAATTTACTGATGTTGTCAAAATGCTAGAAGAATTGATAACTGAAATAAATCTTGATTTACCTCTTTATGAAAATTGCCCATTGGATGTTTACGATGTTAAGCAAGTAATAGATAAACATTCGAACGAGTTTACTCTGTGTTTTGCTGACAACATCCCCAACTTTACAGGGTTTCCGAAAGGTACTTTGCTGGCGACTGATGGTACACACGAATATAGAGCCAAAGTGGATGGTGAAGCGATTGTTTTTCCAAATGCGAATGTGGCTTTAGGCCAAAGAGCAATACTAACGGTGGTTCCTTGTGAAATTTAAACTAGATAGTCGATTAGAAAACGATAGTTTTTATGTATGTGATTTAGCGCTGTCACAGCTTAGGTTAATTAATGATGAACAATTTATCTGGCTAGTTTTAGTACCGAGAGTTAAAGGCGTACAGGAAATTATCGATCTTTCTCAAGAACAGCAAGTGCAGTTATGGCAAGAGTCTGCTTGTTTGAGTAGGGCCTTGCGAGAAGGCTTTGGTCCTGACAAACTCAATGTGGCGGCTCTTGGCAATATTGTAGCGCAGCTGCATATGCATCATATTTGTCGATTTAAGAACGATGTGGCCTGGCCTGCGCCCGTATGGGGTCGACAAGCCATGATTGCTTACTCGGAAGTTGCGAAAGAGAAGTTAATTGAACAGTTTAAATATTTGCTTAGTGAGCAGGGAGCTCTCTAGACAGAGCCAGAACGATCATCATCTTTATCCAGTGCATCATCTTTATCGTATGCATCTTCTTTATTTTGTTTAGCACCTTCATACCCTTCAGGAATGCGAATCGGCTTAGAATTTAGTAGCGCTGTCATTGTACTAACGATAAAGAGCAATATGACCACAATAATAGTGACGATTATCCAAGTACTCATTTTATTCCTCGATTAAGTGTGTAACGTTCAAATATTTCAGGCAGCGCCGATATTACCATGTCTAAGCCTGAAATGTTCGACCGAAGTAGTTGTTGCTGTAAGACCTTAATTGAAAAGTGGCGAACAATTTCGCTCGCAATTGGGGTGAATGACAAGTGCCATGGCTCTGGAGCCACTCCCCCAATATATTTCGCATAAGGGAGAGAGAAGCCAAATGTTTCGGCATTTTCCCTTAACCACTGGGATAAGGATGCGCAAGGCCCATCGTCTTCATATTCACTTGTTACCAACTTAAACTGTTGAGCATTAGCTTTAACTTTGCTTTCATCGAAAACATCAAAATCAGTACCCCAATGGTGTCGGCTGCCGCCAGGTAAAGCAGACCACAAAAGAATGGCATGCATCTTTTGCTCATCGTTTAACGAATTGGTATCGAGTATTTTACCATCCATTGTATTAAGCGGGAGCTCTCCTTGCCATTTTCGTTGCCAAATACTGGCCTGCTTTTGGAAGCTACGAAAGCTACTGACAAGCTGCAAATCATGGCCTTCTTTTTTAGCTGCCAATTGCATTTGCAAGAAAGCAGTTTTTACAGGGAGTTGTAATTTATGACCTTGGATTACCGCCACTAAGTGACCATCGTCAATGCCCAATATTTGCTGGTCAGATATCATGTTAAAACATTGACCAATGTTTGGTAATAAACACGCTCTAATGATTGAAGATTAGCTATGCTTACTTTTTCATTTAATTTGTGAATGGTGGCATTTTCTGGACCAAGCTCTATAACTTGCGCGCCCGTCGGAGCGATGAAACGTCCGTCAGATGTGCCGCCAGCTGTCGAGAGTTCGGTTTTTATTCCTGTCACTTGCTCGATACTACTGACAACTGCATCGACCAATAGGCCAGCTTCGGTTATGAAAGGCTGTCCGTTGAAGGTCCAATTTATGTCGTAATCAACCCCATGCTTGGCTAGAACGCTTGTTACTTGGTCTATCAATTGTTGGTCTGTAACTTCGGTCGAAAAACGGAAATTAAAGCAGACCTCTACCGTCCCTGGAACCACGTTACCTGCGCCAGTGCCGGCATGGATATTGGATACTTGAAAACTGGTGGGTGGGAAGTAGGCATTGCCCTTATCCCAAACAGTTGTCGATAATTCCGTTAGCGCTGGGGCAATTTTATGTATAGGGTTAATTACAAGGTGAGGGTAGGCTACATGGCCTTGAATTCCTTTAACTACGAGATCACCCGTCAATGAACCGCGTCGACCGTTTTTAATCACATCTCCGGTATGCAGAGTGCTTGACGGTTCACCGACAATACAATAGTCAATTTTTTCGTTTCTCGCTTCAAGTGTGTCTATTACTCGAGTTGTACCATTAATGAATGGGCCTTCCTCGTCGCTGGTTATCAAATAGGCAATTGAACCTTTGTGATTCGGATGGTCTGCAACAAATTGCTCAGTTGCACACAACATTGCAGCAAGACTGCCTTTCATGTCTGCAGTGCCGCGACCATAAATAAAACCATCTTCAATTGTTGGTTCGAAAGGGGGAAACTTCCATTCATTCTCTGGACCTGTTGGCACGACATCGGTGTGGCCTGCAAAACAAAATACGGGTTTTTCTGAGCCTCTTCGGCACCACATATTCGTAGTATCTTCAAAAATCATAGCGTCAATATTAAAGCCAATAGGCGCTAAAATATCCTTCATATAATCTTGGCAACCCTCATCGCTAGGCGTTACTGAAGGACGAGAAACCAAATCACATGTTGTTTGAATTACGTCACGCATTAAATAAGTACCTTTATATGTCCATCTCTAATTTTTACTCGTCCGCTAATCAAGAAATTAGTAGCTAATAGCATCTAATAAAAGCCAGTTTTTTGCTTTCTCAATTATATCTAAGAAAAACTCTTCAATATTTGGTGTTAGTATAACTGATATTGCGAAGCATCGGAATCCAGAAGCTACTCTTTCAAAACAAAGCATTCGCTTCAAAAGAAGGCTATGGAAGTAGCACAAACAATCAACACATTTTTAGAAGGCTTATAATTGAAGATGGTTAATATTTACGGTATAAAAAATTGCAATACGATGAAAAGTGCCATGAAATGGCTCGAAGATAATTCGGTAGAGTTTCACTTTCATGATTATAAAAAAATAGGCATAGATCAGGATACATTAGAGCAATGGCTAACAAAAACACCATGGGATGAACTCATTAATCAACGCGGTACAACATGGCGCAAACTGCCAGAGGATTCAAAAGTAGATATAGATAACAACAAAGCGATCAGCCTGATGATTGCAAATACATCTTTAATTAAACGACCCGTCTTAATAGTTAATAACGAACTTTATTTGGGTTTTAAAGACGAAAGTTATGAAAAAATTTTTAACACATAAATATTGATTAATTGCGCAGATAACATATTGATGAAGATGAACTTTCAAAGATGTGAAATTCTAGTTTATTAATATGTGTGGCTCACTGTACACCGCTCTTACTGCGCAATTGCGCCCCTGATCTTTACAATAATCTTAAAGTATTAGTATTTGGGGTCAAGATATATACTGAGCAGCTAGAAATGGTGCCTCTGCTAAAAAATACATTTATATCAAAGACTCTTCATCAACTTATGATAAACCTTGTCCATGCTATCGATACCCAAGTGAACTATTGAGAATATATATGACAGTGGCTTCATCTTGGTCTGGAACAAAAAAGTCGTAATACCTTTAAATTCAGGGGTTAACAACAAAAGACAGCTTTACTGTCATATGACAAAATAGCTACTGGCATAAAACTGGCGGTGCAAAAAAATAAAAAAGTCGCTAAATTAGGAGCATCAATTACATAAGGAACAAGATGATGAAAGAAGAAGCCTACCTAGTAAAAAAGAGGGGTTATAAATTTTACTTTCATGAAGGTGATAATCAGATTGCATGTTTTGGCAGTTTTTTCAGCGGTAAAGAAGAAGTGTATATAAACGATGACTTAGTCAGTGCTAAACGAAACTTTGGTTTTAAAAGTATTCATGAATTCGAGCTTGAAGGAACCAAATATAGTGTTATTTACGATGTTGTAAATCCAATAACCGGTAAAGTAGAGTGCTCTTTTTTAAGGGGAAGATTGAATATAGCAACCCAATCACAATCACTTTTTAGCGAAAACCCAAAAGCGGGAGCAAGTATTGTTCTGTGGTGTTTTATTGTCGGATTTACTTTTGGTGCGCTCGGTTATGCATTTGCTCACTTTCTATTTGCTTGGAAGTAAGATAATGCAATTAAACCCTAATACTGTAAAAGCGCTTCGACAGAAAAATAGCTGGACACAACAACTTTTAGCTGATGCCTGCGACCTTAGTCTGCGCACCATTCAGCGGGTAGAAAAAGAAGGCATAGCCTCTAAAGAAACCACGATGAGTTTATGTGCTGTATTTGAAATTCGTCAAGGAGAACTGATCAAACTTGATGAAAGAAAAACAATGTACTCACAACAATCAGATAAAACCAGCAAGTTCGTTATTGTGATCGCCGCCACTGCATTTATAAGTTTTACTTTAGGAGTCGCTAGCGTTTTATTGATTTTGAAATAATTTTATATTTTGCAAGCTATAGCCATATGCAGTTGCTTCGCGTGTATGTATGACAGTCCTCATAAATACAAACATAAAAGGGAAATAGTAGGGATGAAACAAAAAAAACTATCCGAATTAACGGATAAAGAGCTTTTAGAAGAAGCAAAAAAACTGAAGTCAGCTTCCATAATGAATGCTGTATTAATAGGTTTTTTGTTTGGAGTTATAATTTATAGTATTTTGGTAAGCAGCATTGGATTATTTACCTTAATTCCTTTGTTTTTAATTTTCAAATTATTTAATAATTCAAAAAATAAGACAGACTTGGAACAGCTAATAGAAGAGAGAGAATTGAAATAAGCTGCGGTTATGGCCTTTAGTATTTATTGCATGAACTGGCTGAAGATGCTCAGCTATTTTCCGTTAAGTATTCATTCAAGTGGCTTATGTAAATATCCTC
>CAJQOP010000032.1 GCA_905479945.1 uncultured Glaciecola sp.
GAGCGGATATCTTTAACTATATTGAAATGTTTTATAACGTAAAACGAAAACATGGTTCCAATAATTTGCTGTCACCAGTAAACTTCGAGAATCAATACCAGCAACAACTAGGAAGTGTCTAGATTAATGGTGGCGATTCACATAAGCGGTGGTGCAAGCTTTGGAGCAGAAGTTGGAGTCTCTTTCGATCTGTATACAGTTTGCAAAGATGCTGCTGAGGCAGAAAGAGAAGAGTCGTTTGCTCGTTGTACTAGAAATGATGCTAACTTGGCATTATTATGCCCTGCTGAGTAGTTTTTAAGAACTAGAAAGCTGGCACTTTGCCAGCTTTCTGCTGATATCGGGTAAATCATGAAAAAATATATATTTATTGTTGTAACAGCCATCATATTTTCGTCAGTAGTGTTTGTTTATCTAAAATCAAGTAACGAAGTTTTAAGCAATACAGATATAGAATTACATCAAACAAGTCCATACGAAGAATTAGACAAAACGCCGGAGTATTCTAAAACTAATATTGATGACGATCGCGATATAGAAAGAACGATGCAACCAGTTGATAAAAATAGAAGCACTAAACGCGATAACCCATTTAGTAAGCTAAAAAGAAAGGGTTTTGAGGAAGATTGGTGCTCAACATTGGAATTAAGTCCAGAAGACCATGAATATAGCATGCAGCTAGATAGCGATTGGCGTATCGCTGCAGGTTCGTATAACTTTAGTTATCAACCTGATCGAAACTCTAGGTTTATATCGGCTAACGAAGCTTTAGTTGAGCCTTACCGGGATATGGTCAAATCTTTGTTATTAAAAAGGGTTGAACAAGGAGAAGAGTTAGCGGAATTTGCTTTGTTGCAAAGGTCGGATATTCATTTACCAAAGAAAAAACGAAAAATCGCTGAGAAACTACTTGTGCAAGGGAAAACTGGAAATGCCTTGCAATATATTGTGATTACCGAGATTTCTCGCCCAATGGTTGCACTGAGGGAAAGAGGGGAGTTAAATAGTGAAGAGAAAAATATGCTTTTATCGGCAATTGCTTATGTCAATTTTGGATTGGAGCGCTACGATATTGTTGGTTTAGATACCATGCTCTTGAGTTTTCCAAAGGATATTGATAACAATAAAGCCCCGTTGTTGTTGCTAACCAAAGAAGATATGGATGCAGTATCAGAGAAACTTTCTGCAATTAAAAAGTTAGTTGATGAAAAAAGAGCAGACAGAAACCTACAACCAATATCTAGCATCGAAGTTCCCAAAATTGCAAAGCATAATTTTGAATTTAGTTTGTCGTTAAGTTATTCGGATTTTGGCGATGCTCTTAGTCGATTTGCGGTGTTAAACGCTAACAACACTTCGAGGCTTGAGAAGAATGAATGTATTAAGATGCAAATGTCCTTTTTGTAACAAATGTATAAGAGAAGCTGTTACTAATTTGTGGGGGCCATACGGAGGGGTTCCTATGATTGTTTAATGTTTAGCCCTATCGTTTGGCTGTTAAATCTGCAATCTCGGCAGTAACTCCCTAATCTGTTGTGCGTTGAAGATAACGTTAAGGTGTCGAGTTAAAAAATTCAGAAAGTATTGCGACGTATATTTAGTGGATAAATCTGCATCTTCACGGAATCATAGTTTCCCTGTTCTCTTAGGATGCATTTATTCGCTATAACGCCGAAAGCTCTGGCACTCATAAGCTTTTACATCTGTATGTTATCACCACCAGCAGTTGTAAGCAGAATATGTTGTGAAAGATTGAAGAAATAGATGAGCTTTAATCCCGCACTAACAAGCTTTGCACAGACTATTGAATAGATACGGCACATAGACTAATCTTCTGGCCCCACAGCTAGGATAAAATCCACGTCGCTTGCAGCTAAATGCAACCAACTTCTCATGTTTGCAGTCAGCTCACTAAGCGTAAAAAACCGAACTATAACCGACCCACAACGAAGAAAATCATCGAATTCACGGTCAACATATTTGGGTAAGTCTTTACCTTGCTCGGCTAAGTTAGCAGTGAAGTTTGGGTAATAACGCTCTATCAACTTCTACAGCAATGTGATTTCGGGGCGATGTCGTTTGTATATTTCAGATGGCTGTATTGCCTGCACGTTTTTCGTCCTTGGATCGTGGCATTCAAGGGTGTCAAAAATACAGTATGCAAACGACTGAACTATCAGCCTGATTTTGGGAGGTGAGGTACTGCCGTTATATCTTGAATGACCGCTTCCAAGAATGACAAATCAAAATACCCAAATGGCCTTTATTCGTTAGGCATTGCAGTCATTTCTAACACAAGCTCAACGGCAGGAAACTGCCCAGCTTGTGTAAAAACTAAAAATGCAAATTACAGAGCGCAATCCTACGTAAATATCGAAGCACATTTAGGCTGTTTGGTATGTGAAATTCAATGTAGTGCGCGGTTATTAGCAAAATCATTTGGAAAATAAGCTATTCAATTAGTTTTTACACGGTCTGTGCCCAATTGAGACCGTCATCAGATTATCTAGCAACAACAGCTTCTGGCAGAAAGGGTCAATTGCATATATAGCATTGATCGTCAGTTTCCGCTCAATTCGGATAATCACCCTGTCAGAGCAGTCTGTGTTTAAAACATTGATATGATCGTAAGTATAAGTTTTAGAAATACACAGATTAGGGGTAAAAAAGTAGTAATACTGCCCTAACCTTCTGATTAAATAACAAATAAAAAAATACACTCCATTCGTTAATTTACCAATTATCCCTAATATCGACTCAGATGCAGTGATTATTAGTAAAAAAGAGACATATAGTGGACTGTAATACGCTTTTTATTGAACATAATCGTTAACAATTATACAAACGCTTATTAAGTGCCAAAATTAACCAATATCAGACGCGGGTTCAGTTCCCCATTCAACTCAAAATTATCCATATCGTACTGAGTGTCACATATAAGTGTCACACATTTGCTTTGCACTAAGCTTGATTAGCCTAGCGCATAGCTATATATTGAAGTTATAAGCTTTATAAACTGTGTGTCACATCCCGCCAGCTCCACCAATTCAAAAAGACGCTTTCGAGCGTCTTTTTTTGTACATTAAATTCAATTACTTATTAAGTACCCAAATCTATTTCAATGGACAATACTCATTGAGAATATCAAGCAGATCTTTGATATCAAAAGGCTTATACAAAATATTTTTAATACCTGATTGAACCAGTTTAGAGTTTTGCTTCGCAAAAACGTCTGCTGTTAAAGCAACTATATTTTGATTGGGGTTTGACTTAATTATTCTTTCGCTTGCCTCATAACCGTCAAAGTCTGGCAGGTTCAAATCCATAAACACGATGTCATACTTATTGTCTTTAGCATATTTGACACCTTCTCCTCCAGTGCACGCTATATCAATTTTTAGGTTTATGGAGCCAAAGACAGCCCTCGCTACTTCCTGATTAATTTCGTTATCTTCTACGACCAATACTCTTATATTTGGATCAAAGCTTTTGACCAGCAATGTTGTATTTGCAGGCTGTTCATCGTCCTCAACAATATTGAGCGGAATATTTACTTTTACGAGAGTCCCTTTGTGCAATTCACTAACTAGCTTTATATCGCCATTCATTAGTTCAACTAGACTCTTCGTAATCATCAAACCTAGTCCTGAGCCTTCTGTTGCATTATTATTGCCCACGCGTTGGAATTTATTAAATAGTAAGTGAATATCTTGTTCAGATATCCCTATTCCATTATCTTTGACCGCTATAATGATTTTGCTCTCGCTTAAAACGACGTCCAAATTTACTGACTGTTTTACATCAGAAAATTTAATACTATTGCTTACTAAATTTAGAATAATTTGACTCAAACGTGAATCATCAATTCTGATGCTATTGATACTATTTGCCGCCAATCTAAAATTAACGTCAATCATCTTCTCTTTGGCTAGCGACGAGATAACACCTTCTATGTTGAAAAAGAACTCTTTCACATTGATTATTCTCTCGCTGAGCTCAAAACTGCCCTCTTCAATCTTGCAAATATCAAGAATTGAATTAACCAGTTCTAAAAGCCGCTTACCGCTGAAATCAATATGCTTTAAGTAGGATGTATTGTCCTTCGACATATTTGAATCGCTATCTTTGAGCATCAATTGGCTTAGACTAACAATGGAATGAAGAGGAGTGCGAAGTTCATGGCTCAAACTTGATAGAAACTCCGTTTTCCTGTCGTTGGCTTTTTGTAATTCGCAGATCTTTAAACGCAGCTCCAATTGAGAAATTACTTCCCGACTAAGTATTTTCAATGCTTTAAGTTGATGAGCGCTCAACTTCTTCGGTTTGTCGCTAATAGCACAAATAGTGCCTATGGCATATCCATCCGGGCTTATTAAGGGGGCGCCAGCATAAAATCTAATGTGTGGGTTTGATGTTACTAAGGGGTTATCTTTAAACCGTTCGTCTTTATGCGTATCTTGTATTTCAAAAACCTCGTCTTGGTTTATTGCATGAGCACAAAAAGCGATATCTCTGGAAGTTTCTTTGGCATCTAAACCGACTCTGGATTTAAACCACTGCCGATCTGGGTCTATCAAACTAATTAACGCAATAGGTGTGTCACAAATTTCTGATGCTAGCTTCGTAAGTTCATCAAATACCGTTTCATCTTCAGTATCCAATACAGCATATTTATATAAAGCATCTAAACGGCTAGCTTCATTTGATGGAGTTTCAGCAACCTGCATTGTTTGAATACTCTTGGTTAAGATTTAAATTTCGGTTCGGTTCGGTTCGGCTCGGTATTAGAGCGCTAAAACCAGGCTAATAGGTATCAACGGCATCTCATTAATTAATAGCACAAAGAAACTATCTAAGCCAGAAGACCTTGTTTCAATACCAATAAATTCCTAAAATGCCAGAATAAAGGAAGGTCTACACTCTAAATTTGTGTAACACACGACTAAGCGTTAGTATCATTAACTATATATCGCTATAGCAAATACAGTCACTGTTTTAATTATGAATTTTAACGCAGTGAGATGACTCAAGTACCTAAGCTGCATAATATGCTAACGGTGGAAATAAGTATGAGTAGTTCGAAAAATAATTTGGATAAATCGCGCCGAAACGCACTAAAAGCCGCGGTAAGCATTGGAGTTGCATCAGCAACTTTGCCGTTATCTACATTTGCTATTGGAAAACCCAAACCCAAACTAAGAGTTTTAGGCACGCATGTAACTCTGCAAGAAGAACTTAGAAAAAAGGCGATGGAAGATTTAGGTATCATTTTAGAATTCGAACCTAAAGGCAGTGCGGCAGTTCTTCAAAAAGGGTCTATGTCGCCTGATAGTTTTGACTTATATGAACAGTGGTCGAATAGTATTAACGTGCTGTGGCGCTCTGGTAGTATAAAAGCTATTGATAAAAGGAAAATTACACATTGGGACGAAATTAATTCGTTAACCAAAACTGGAAAAGTCACACCGAATGCAAAAATAGGCGCTGGCGATGCTCCCTACAAACTATTGCATATTCAAAGTGATGGCTCGTTAAATAGCAACGATACCGATAATATTAGCTACTTACCTTATGTGCACAATGTCGACTCTTTTGGCTACAACACCTCAGTTATTGAACAAGGTATTGAGTATGAGACTGAAAGTTGGGGTTGGCTGCTTGATGATAAATACAGAGGAAAAGTAGCAATAGTCAATGCACCAACGATCGGGCTTTTTGATCTAGCGCTTGCAACACAAGCTGCCGGATTAATGAAATTTGCTAATATTGGTTCAATGACACGTCAAGAGTTGGACCGCTTATTTGAAATTTTAATTGCTTATAAACAACGTGGACATTTCAGTGGTTTTTGGACATCAGTGCCTGAGTCTGTGAGGTTTATGAAGTCAAAACGCGTAGTGATTGAAAGTATGTTCTCCCCTGCTGTGGCTAGCCTTAATGGCCAAAACATTCCGGTCACCTTTGCAGCCCCTAAAGAAGGCTATAGAGGTTGGCATGGTGTTATGTGCTTGTCTTCGCAAGTTACCAATAGAATGGAAGGCGTCGCGTATGAATATATGAACTGGTGGCTATCCGGTTGGGCCGGTGCATTTATCGCCCGTCAAGGCTACTACATTTCTAACCCGGGTCGCTCAAAACAGTTTTTGACCGAAAATGAATACGATTATTGGTACCTTGGCAAACCAACAACGGAAAACTTGACTGGCACTGATGGCAATATTTCGGTATGTGTAGGCCAAACTCGCAGAGGCGGAAGCTACGAAAAAAGATTCGAGAATGTCGCCGTTTGGAACACAGTTATGCCAACTTACGAATATAGCTTAGAGAAATGGTATGAATTCCTTAGTTCATAAAAACACAAAAGCGCAAAGGTAGAATGAACATTAGACTGTCACTGAAAACTCAGCTTACAATATTTCTATTAGTATTCATTCTAATATTGATAAGCCAAATTTACTTTGCTAAATCCAATCAGTCAGGGTTGATTGATACTTTTTCTAACTACCAAAAGACCATTGACGAAGAAAAACTAGTCCGAGAACTGGAGAGAGATGTCCTCGATTTGCAACGCCAAGTATTAGTTTTCAAAGATACGGGTAGCGCTTCTTCTGTCAAGCGTTTTAATGCCCTTATCATTGAGGTTAAATCGCGGCTAACACAAATTAAATCAAGTCAACTAGGTACAAGTGCTTCAGAGGATACATTAGCCACACTGAGTGCTATGCAACAACATATCGAAGACTATGAAGACAATTTCGAAACAGTCGTTAATGGTCGTCAACAACGAGACATATATTTAGAGGAAGGACTTCTAGTAAGCATTGAAACATTGCTTTCTAGTCAACTCTTCATATCTTTTGTCGAGAAGAATGGCGCGTTGAGAACCCAAGTGTATTCGGCGGAGAAGCTAGCATACAGATATTTACTCAGCCCAAATTCAACCTCAAAGAAACAAGTTTCTGAAAAGCTAAATACAGCGATTGCAATGATTCAGGAAATCAATGCACCGCCCAAAGATAAAGATACGATACAAGAAAGTATTCTAAACGTTAATCAACAATTTATTAAATTGACCAATCTTACTCAAGGCTATATATATCTGGTAAACGTTGTAATGGCCGGTTCAGCAAATGAGTTTCTATACTTATCCCACGCTATATCGACTGAATCTGCACGACTAGCAGCAATCACTAACGCTAAGATTGCAGTGACGATTGATGAATCACAACGAAAAATGAACACGAGCTCGTTAGTGGGTATTTTAATAACACTCATTCTAGCCATTTTTACCGCTAATCGAATTTTTCGCCCATTAAGCGCAATCACTGACGTGTTTGAGCGATTGGTCAAAGGTGAAGCTAATGTAACTATTCCATACACCCAGCGCAAAGATGAAATAGGTAAACTTGCAAGTGCAGGAAGTGTATTTAACACTAAGAATCAACAAACCAAAGACCTATTGGAACAGTCTCAAGAACTGAATAGCCAGCAGAAAGCGCTAAATGAAAAACTGGCGGAAGCTAAACAGCAGGCGGAAAACGCTAACGCATCAAAAGGTCTGTTCTTAGCCAACATGAGCCATGAAATTAGAACACCTTTGATCGGTATTATAGGCTTGGTTGACATATCGCTACAAAAAAATATGCCAGCTCAAATCAGAGAAAATTTGACCAGAGTGGCCTATTCTAGTCAAATATTGATGAATGTAATTAATGATATTTTGGACTTCTCAAAAATTGAAGCTGGTAAACTTGAGTTAGAGAAAAGACCATTTTCATTCTCGCATTTATTTAACAACCTGCCTGCATTCACTAATATTTCAGCATCAGAGAAGCGCCTGAATGTTGAAATATACGTTGACCCAATATTACCCGTAAAAGCGATTGGTGACCCACTTAGGATATCTCAAGTCATTTTGAATTTAACCAATAATGCTATTAAATTCACTCAAAAGGGTAAAGTGAAAGTCTCCTTTTTAATGCGTACTTGTGCAGAAAAAGATGCATTTCATTTGGAAGTGCAGGTGCAAGACACTGGCATAGGCTTGGACGAAGATACACTAGAAAGCATCTTTAAACCTTTCATGCAGGCTGATAATTCAACTAGCAGGAAATTTGGAGGAACTGGACTTGGACTTTCTATTGTAAAACAGCTTACGTCTTTAATGGAAGGCGAAGTCAATGCAACTTCACAAGAAGGTATAGGCAGTATTTTCATTTGTACTTTTAAACTATTAAAATATGAGCTGCCAAAAGGCACTGAAATTTTACAGCATGCCAGGTATCACGTTATTTACTTAGCAACACCTGAACAGAAACTTTATCCAGAGTATGTCAAACAGATATCGTCATCATTTGATTATAAATCATTAGAAAACACAGAAGAGTGGTTGCCGCAACTATCAAGTGAGCAGATTGTACTGATTGATATAGAGCCATTAGCAGACATAGAGCCAATAGCTGAAGTGATAAAACAACTGCGCTCAGCAGGAATACCTTTCGGGTGTATTACAGCAAGCCAACCGATTGAATTAAATGAAGAGCTGCAGAAGAAATGGTGCTGCCCGTTTTTAATCCATCCTTACACACCGACTGACGTAGATAACTTCTTGTCAAACATCGCTAGTAAAGATGGGCAGCAAGGCGAGTCTTCTGAATCAGTAATTGGTCCTCTAAACGCAGATACCAAAATGGCGTTAAAGGGTCATGTCTTAATTGTAGAAGACAACCTTATTAATCAGATCCTATTAGGAGAAATGCTGAAGAGTTATGAACTAACATATCAGCTTGCACAAGATGGTAAGGATGCAATTGAACAATTAGCTTGCTCCAAAAGTGTTGATTTAATCTTGATGGATATACAAATGCCAATTTTAGATGGCTTGGCTGCAACTCGACATATCCGACATCATGGTGATACAAGTACACCCATTATCGGCGTATCAGCAAATGCAATGCAGGAGGACCATGATTTAGCAATAGAAAGCGGTATGAACGACTACTTAACTAAGCCAATTAACAGTCATGCATTATATAAAATGTTAGAAAAGTACTTACCAGTGTAAGATAAGGTATCGCGTTTTAGGCTTCTAAATTCAAGAGTTAAGAGAAAGTTAACTATTTGTAAGATCTACAACTTCTGAATCTAATTCTAAGTATTTAGCAATGAATGCATCGGGAAGTATAGGACGACTGAAATAGTAGCCTTGCAATAACATGCTGCCGTTCTCCTTCAACCAATTTACTTGCTGTTTTGTTTCAACACCTTCAGCTACAGTTACGATACCAAGGTTATCAGCAAGCTGTATAATTGACTTAACTAGGTTTTCATCCTGAATATCAACATTGATATCGTTTATGAAGGAGCGATCAATCTTCAGTTTATCAACTGGTAAGTCTTTTAAGTGGCTCAACGAGCTATAACCCGTGCCAAAATCATCTAAACTAAAACTGATACCAACTTTCTTCAATTCTAAAATTTTGGCAATAGTGTCTTTCATATTGTCTAAAGCAACACTTTCTGTAATTTCAAATTCTAGGTGATGCCCTGATACTTGATGCTTTCTTAATATATTAGTGACTTTGTCTATAAAGCTCATTTCAGAAAGCTGCTTCCCACTTATATTTACAGCTACTTTGAACCTATCCGCCAGGAGGCCTCGTTCTTTCAAGTTTGCTAGAAGCTCACAAACCTTATTGAGCATTTTGTCACCTACATCAACAATTAATGCACTTTCTTCAAGGAATGGGATAAAGTCATCTGGTGGAACGATTTTGTCGTTTCTGTTCCATCTTATGAGAGCCTCGGCAGAAGTTACTTCCATCGTCTCTGAGGATATTAGAGGTTGCAGTACAAAAAAGAATTCGTCATTAAAAATCGCAGAAGATATATCACGCTCAAGCTTCAGTAATTCCGCAGCGTCAGTTGCCATTTTGTCTTGGAAAAGGGTTGCACAATTACGGCCCGCTTTTTTTGATTCATACATAGCAGTATCAGCATATTGTAATATTTCGTCTGCTGTTTCGAAACCAGGCTTAAACACAACCACCCCCAAACTAGCGGAGAGGTTATATCGATGCAAACCGATATCAATCTCTCTATTTATGCATAAGCGCAATTTTTCAGCCAATTCTTCAGCGGTTTTGTTGGCAATAGTCCGACTACTCGATAGTTGTTGGCTGTGACAAAGGAATTCATCGGCACCCAAGCGCGCAATAAAGCCGATACCATTAAACTCCTTTGATAGCCTTTGCGACAACTTAATAATTAATTGGTCGCCCACACTGTGGCTCAACGTATCGTTTATGCGCTTAAATTGATCCAAATCAGCTAGAATAGCAACGTGAAATTGACTATCTGCATCGGCAATTTCTTGGGAATTTAAACGTTCATATACTTTATTTCTATTGGGCAAATTAGTAAGCGAATCACAGTAAGCTAAATTTTCTATTTTCTCTTCGGCTTCAACGCGTTTTGTTACATCATTACCTACAACTAAAATACTCTGCCCATCATAAGTATGAAATTTAACAAACGACATTTCCATCACGCACTTCATCTTATGTGAATCGTAAGCTTCAACTACCTTATCAGTTTGACGAGCATCGCCTTCGAGAAAATCTTGCAACACTTCCATTAGCGCGCTGTCAACTGGTTCTATTATTTCTGAAGCTGATTTACCTTTGAGGTCAAATATAGAATAACCATAAAATGAAGCTGTCGCTTTATTAGCAAATACAAATTTTGCATTGCTATCAAGCGAATAAATAATGGCTGGTGCTGTATCGAGTATAAGTCTAAAACGTTGACTTCGCTGAGTAAGTAAAATTTGACCTGAAGCGATACGACCTAGCAAATCATTAGCAGAATCAATAATCTTACTGAATTCGTCAGACTCATGCCCTTTGAGCTTGCTTATCGACTGCTCAGTAATCGATGATGTGTTAACACGCTCAAATCGGCTTGCTAAACGCATTAATGGTGCAGCTAAGCTGAAATGATATAGCATCACCAAAGTAAGTGAGATAAATACATAGCCAGCAAGTGAAATAACAAATGTTCTAATTGCCCTATCATAAACATCGCCTAGCGCCGAATGCATATTGATGCTTACAATCATCATTCCTGACTCTAAAGGCTTAATCAGAGCACTATTAATTGGACCTTTCGTATATGAAAGTATTACCTCATCATTCTGAATATTTTCTATACCAAAAAAAGAAAGAACTTTGTTATTTTGCTCAATCTGCTTTTGCTCGGATTTAGCCAGAACATTGCCGATCTCATCGACAATAGTTACGGATGAAAAATGGTCGAAATAGGTAAGACCTTTTATCGCTAGTGCAGCTAAGTCTTCATCTAACTTCCAAACTGCATTACTAGCAGAATCTTTTGTCGCGTCAATAATCGACGCAATTGACGCATCAACTTCTTGCTCACGGTTTTTAAAGTCAATATATGTTTGCAAAAAAGACATCGCAAACCCGAGCATCAATACCAGAAGAAGTGTTCTGATACCAAGGGTAAACGAAATTTTACTTGTTAACTTCATATAGTAAATCAATGAATTGAAGGACCAGAGGGCAATATATGACATTACAGTATAACTGTCTATACCTTTAGTTTATTTTAAGGCCCGTAAAAGTATACGTTTACTGTGTTGCAATCGAACAAAAAATATGCGTCCGGTTTGGCGCCTGTTAAGTAGTGCTGTACGATTTTTAAATTTAAACATGAATATTTTGACTATTTGATTTACCATTACAATCGAAGATAAATACTATAAGAACTAAAGATATGTCGCAAAATGATAAAGACTTCGCCCCCATTAATATTGATGTGGATGAGCGCCGTCCTATTGGCAATAGAAACGAACAAAAGCCAGACAACCCGGAATCAGGCGGAGGGTCAAATATATTTACTTCAATTGTACTAGTTGTCGCTATTGCCGCATGTGCCGGCAGCGGATATCTTTACAGTGAATTAGAACAAACAAAAACCAACGCTATCGATACTGAAAATAGACTTATATTGCTAGAGCAACTTTTATCATCTACCGGCGAGGAAATGGGCAATTCTACCGTTGCATTAAGTGTAAAAGTGGGTGTATTAGAAGAAAAAACCGATAAAAATTGGGAGGAAATTGATAAGCTTTGGGCTTCTGCTTGGCGCAGAAATCAAGAAGCAATCAAGAAACTGAATAATGGTCTCAACAAAGCTAATACTTCGCTGGATACAGATCTCAAAGAGATTGAAACAACATTAGCGAGTGCCACGACTAATGTCCAACAAATGCTTAACAGAATAAATGGACTTAATGAAAAGTTATCAGCCCAAGCGAATGATATATTAACAGCCAACGTAAATGCAGAACAAGCTGCAGACAATGTAGCGAGTCAATCCAATCAATTGAAAGCCTTAAGTAATAAAATAAATACTTTAGAGTCGCGCAATTCAACCTTGTTAGAGAAGATTTCTGATTTAGAGTCTTTGCTGAAAGAAATAGCTAAAAAGACCGTTTAACAACTAAATTTGCCTCAAACTCTGCGTCTTACTCGTTTGGGAGTTCCTGTTTGAGCTTATAATGTAGGAATTCAATCGTATAGCGTAACATTCCAAATATCAGATACAAAAAAAGCACCCATAGGTGCTTTTTTATTATCTGGCTTATGCCCGTCTAATTAACGACGTAGGCCTAAACGCTTAATAAGATTTTGGTAAGCTTCAACGTTTTTGCCTTTCAAGTAATCAAGCAACTTTCTACGTTGGCTAACCATACGTAACAAACCGCGACGAGAATGGTGGTCTTTCTTGTGCTCTTTAAAGTGACCTTGAAGTTTGTTGATGTTAGTTGTTAACAAAGCAACTTGAACTTCAGATGAACCGGTATCACCTTCTTTAACGCCGTAATCAGCTACGATAGCTGCAATTTCTGCTGTACTTAGTGACATAATTATCTCCAATATAGATATATGGTTTAAACAACAGCATGCCGATCACTAATTCAGTCATGCCAAAAAGAGCGCGTATTATACCCGCGAACTAAGAATACACAAGTGGTTTAGCCTAGTTTTCACCGAAATAGCTTTGTTTATAAACTACTATCCTTTTAGGGTGCAAATTTCCATCACTGTTAACGCAGGACATACCATAAAAGCAATTATCAGACTTACGATAGATACGCACCAATTCACCCTCATGATACTCATGTTTGCCAACAATAGCGTGACCATGCAAAAAACTATCGATACTTTCATCTGTTGCGAGATACAAGGGTTGCTTAGAAACAGCTGTATCCATCGGTAAAAGTAAAGCATCCAATTTATCAAAAGCCCGAAATTGCCGGTCAATCTCCAAGTCTTCAGATAGCGCTTCTAGTTGCTCAACCGTAATCATACTTTCAGTTGGGTAATCAGCTACTTTTGTGCGTCGCAGCATACTAACATGCGCACCACAACCCAGTGCTTGGCCCAAATCGTCTACAATAGTTCGAATGTAAGTACCTTTTGAGCAAGATATTTCCATATCGATTTCATTATTATCAAAGCGCAGAACCCGCAAGTAGTTTACTGTAATATCTCTTGCGTCACGATCTATAACGATCCCTTTTCGCGCATAATAATATAGCGGTTTACCATTATATTTTAACGCTGAAAACATTGAGGGAACTTGTTTAATCGGCCCACGAAATGCTTCTACGGCGCTATCTAATTCAGCTTGAGTGATAGCAACAGGCTTAGTTTCAACAATCTCACCGTCTGAATCAGAAGTATCAGTGCGCTCACCCAGTTTTGCAGTGACAATATAAGTTTTATCAGCTTCCAATAAGAATTGTGAAAATTTAGTCGCTTCACCTAAGCAAATTGGCAACATGCCGGTCGCTAGTGGGTCTAGCGCTCCTGTATGTCCAGCTTTAGCAGCACCATATAAACGTTTTACTCGCTGAAGTATGAAGTTTGATGATTCTCCACTGTATTTATCAACAAGCAAAACACCGTTTATCGTTCTACCTTTTTTTCTTCTTGCCATGTTTGTGCTTTGTCTCTACTCGTCTTCAGATGAATCGTTTGATTTAGCATGATCTTTCGCTCTAGCCTGATTAACCAAAGTAGAAATACGTATTCCTTCGGTAATCGACTCATCTCTAAAAAAGTGAACTGCTGGCACTGCTCTCATTCGAATACGCTTCGCTAATACGCTTCGCACAAAACCTTTAGCATCTTGCAGCTTTGCTAGGTCAGCTTTTATTTTTTCTTCATCGCTATTATAAAAAGTCACATAGATCTTTGCGTGTGCTAGATCGCGTGACACTTCTACGCTAGAAATAGTAATCATGCCTACTTCAGGTTCACGATGTTTGAATTCATTTTGTAAGATACTCGCAATTTCTTTGTGAACTTGCTGACTTACTCTATCTGTCCGAGAAAATTCTCTGGCCATTTTACTCTCCTAATTCATTTACAGTAGGGTCGAAAGACCTTTAATTGCAAAATGAAAAAAACGGAGGCAAATGCCCCCGTCTTTAATTTCAATGAATTAATTCACTAAGAAATAATTCAGATTGTTCAGTATACTAAGTCGTTATTCGATTTCTCTTTTAACTTCTATGATTTCAAATACTTCTATCTGGTCACCAACTTTAACATCGTTATAGTTTTTAACACCGATACCACATTCGATACCTTTCTTAACTTCTTGAACATCGTCTTTAAAGCGACGTAATGACTCTAATTCACCTTCATAGATAACCACGTTTTCACGCAGTACTCTGATTGGATTACTGCGTTTGATGACACCTTCGGTAACCATACAACCCGCAATCGCACCAATTTTTGGTGATTTAAACACATCACGAACTTCTGCAAGACCCATAATCTGTTGCTTGAATTCAGGTGCTAGCATACCGCTCATCGCTTGCTTAACTTCATCAATCAGTTCATAGATAATGCTGTAGTAACGTAAATCAATTTCTTCAGCTTCAATCATTCGGCGAGCTGTTGCATCAGCACGAACGTTAAACCCAACAACAATAGCACTTGAAGCTGCAGCTAAACTCGCATCAGTTTCAGTAATACCACCAACACCACTGCCCACAATGTTAACTTTCACTTCATCGGTAGACAACTTGATAAGGCTTTCTGCAATTGCTTCAATTGAACCTTGAACGTCTGCTTTAAGCACTACGTTTAATTCGCTTACGTCACCAGATTCCATGTTTGCAAACATGTTTTCTAGTTTCGCTTTTTGCTGCTTAGCTAGTTTAACTTCGCGTTGCTTAGTATGACGTTTAGCAGCAACTTCCCTTGCTTTACGCTCATCTTGAACAACCAAGGCATTTTCACCTGCAATAGGCACACCTGACAAGCCGAGCACTTCAACTGGTGTTGAAGGTCCCGCAAGTTTGATTTCTTGACCGTGTTCATCACGCATAGCTCGAACACGACCGTATTCTTCACCGCATAATAAGATGTCGCCAGCTGTTAGTTCGCCTTCTTGAATAAGTACAGAAGCAACAGGGCCTCGGCCTTTGTCCAAGCGTGACTCAATAACGATGCCTCGAGCAGGACCCGAAGAAACCGCCTTCAAGTCAAGCAATTCAGCTTGCAGCGAAATTGCTTCAAGTAATGCTTCAATGCCCATACCTGTTTTAGCAGATACAGAGACAAACTGATGCTCGCCGCCCCATTCTTCAGAAATAACTTCGAGTTGTGACAACTCACTTCTAACTCTTTCGGGATCAGCGCCTTCTTTATCCATTTTGTTAACTGCAACAATTAAAGGCACGCCAGCTGCTTTAGCATGCTGAACAGCTTCTTTTGTTTGCGGCATAACACCATCATCAGCCGCAACAACAAGTATTACGATATCTGTTGCAGTAGCACCACGTGCTCGCATAGCAGTAAACGCAGCGTGACCTGGAGTATCTAGGAACGCAATTCGGCCATTGGCAGTTTCAACACTGTAAGCGCCGATATGCTGAGTAATTCCGCCAGCTTCACCATCGGCAACTTTTGCACGACGAATATAATCGAGCAAAGACGTTTTACCATGATCAACGTGACCCATTATGGTAACAACAGGCGCACGAGTTACTTTGTCGCCCTGTGCTGTGTTGTCTGCAATTAACTCGTCTTCAAGCGCGTTGTCATTGACCAATTCGTATTTTTGCCCCATTTCTTCGATCACTAGAACGGCTGTGTCTTGGTCCAAAACTTGATTAATCGTGGCCATTTCGCCCATTTTCATCATCGCTTTGATAACTTCAGTTCCCTTCTTAGCCATGCGGCTAGCAAGTTCACCTACTGTGATTGTTGCGCCAATTTTGACGATACGCTCAACAGGTTGCGCAGGTTTATTAAATCCATGCTTAAGATCTTCACCAGCATTTTTCTTAGATTTTTTACGACGACGAGAAGAACGCTCGACTTGCAAATCTTGCTCGTCTTCGGCTTCTTGAGCATAACGGTTAGAGTGAAGGTGGACGTCTTCAGCTTCTTGCTTCTTGCGACGTATCTCTTCTTCTTTCCAACGTTTGTCATTCTCTTCAGCCAGTTTACGAGCTTCTTCGCCCGCATTCTTAGCATCTTCCTCAAGCTTGCGCTGAATCTCTTCTTCTTGAGCTTTTTTAATTCGCTCTTCTTCTGAACGCGCCTCATCTTGAGCTTTCTTATCCTCTGGGGACATGGTTGGCTCATTCTTCTTGCGTTCTTCAGCATCTTTCTTAGCTTTCTCGGCTCTAGCAGCGCGTTCAGCTTCTTGCACTTTTCGTGCTTCAGCTGCTTTCGCTGCCTTTTCTTCAGCTGCCGCTTTGGCTGCGTCTACAGCTTTCTTCTCGGCTTCGAGTTTAGCTACAGCTTCCGCAGCAACTTTAGCTGCCTCTTCTTCAGCTAAGCGTTGTTCTTCGACGTCTGTGCGCTTGACATAAGTACGCTTCTTACGCACTTCAACTTTAACAGCCTTCGATTTACCTAAGCTTATAGTGCTTGTTGTTTTGCGCTGCAATGTCATCTTTTTAGGCGCTTCTATACCTGTACCACCGTGAGATTTACTCAGGTGGTCAAGCAATGTTTTCTTCTCTTCCTCAGTAACTAACTCGCCTGCGGCTTTCGTTACACCAGAATCTTTAAACTGCTGAACCAAGCGATCAACGGTTGTGCCAATATCTGTGGCGAGTTTTTCTATGGATACTTCAGCCATATTTTTTACTATCCCCTGTTGATCTAATCTTCACTGAACCAGACGATATTACGTGCAGCCATGATTAGCTTACCCGCTGTTTCTTCGTCTAGTTCTTCAATATCACTAATTTCGTCGGTACCTTGCTCAGCAAGTCCTTCTAAATCAGTTATGCCTCGACTTGCAAGAACGAATGCAACATGTTTGTCCATTCCTTCAAGTTCAAGTAATTCTTGTTTCGGTTCGAATGCTTCTAATGATTCTTCAGTTGCTAATGCCTTCGTTGTTAACCAAGCTTTCGCTCTGCTTCTCAACTCTTCAACTGTGTCCTCATCCAAACCATCAATCGCTAACAGCTCGCTTACCGGTACATAGGCAATTTCTTCTAATGAAGTAAACCCTTCGCCTACCAATATTGAAGCAAAATCTTCATCTATATCTAAACCTGATGTGAACACACCTAAAACTTTGGCATTTTCTTCTTCATGTTTAGCGTTGAGATTTTCAACTGTCATAACGTTCAGCTCCCAGCCAGTCAATTGACTTGCTAGTCTAACGTTTTGACCACTGCGACCGATTGCTTGAGCTAAATTATCAGCTTCTACAGCAACATCCATTGTATGTGTGTCTTCGTCCACAACAATTGATGCTACTTCAGCTGGTGACATTGCGTTAACAACAAATGATGCAGGGTTCTCATCCCACAGAACGATATCAACTCGTTCTCCACCTAACTCGCCTGAAACAGCCTGCACACGAGAACCTCGCATACCAACACAAGCACCTACAGGATCTAGACGTTTATCGTTAGTTTTGACCGCAATCTTGGCTCTTGCACCTGGATCACGCGCAGCCGCTTTAATTTCTAATGTCTCTTCAGCAATTTCGGGCACTTCTAAACGGAACAATTCAACCAACATATCTGGATGAGTTCGGCTTATAAATAATTGCGCACCTTTTGCTTCAGGACGAATAACATAAAGTAAGCCACGTACTCTGTCACCTGGGCGGAAAGTTTCGCGTGGCAACATATCATCGCGGTAAATAACACCTTCAGCATTATTTCCCAAATCAACAATAACATTGTCACGGTTTACTTTCTTAACCGTACCGGTAACGAGTTCACCTACTCTATCTTCAAATTCAGCAATCATTTGCTCACGTTCAGCTTCGCGAACTTTTTGCACAATGACTTGTTTAGCCGTTTGCGTAGTAATGCGGTCAAAAGCAACTGATTCAATCTGGTCTTCAACATAGTCACCTAGTTGAACTTCAGGTTCATCAAACTGCGCAGCAGAAAGTGTCATTTCAGCATACGGGTTTTCTTGCTCTTGCTCATCTTCAATTACTAACCAACGACGGAATGTATCAAATTCACCAGTTTCACGGTCAATAGATACTCTAACTTCAATCTCGCCGTTATTTTTCTTTTTAGTTGCGCTCGCTAGAGCAAACTCAAGTGCTTCAAATATTTTTTCTTTTGGAACTTGTTTTTCATTTGAAACGGCTTCAGCCACTAACAAAATTTCTTTACTCATTTTATAAGCCTCACAGATTGCTTCAAATTGAAGCAAACACTCCCTGATAGTTAATCAAAATTTGGAACTAAATTGCCTTTTTCAATGTTTGCAATAGCCAAAGAAAACTCTTCATTATCTACTTTTACCAAAATGCTTTCGTTTTCACATTTTAATAAAAGCCCTTTAAAGTTACGTCTACCCTCTTGCGGTATTGATAACTTTACTGAAACTGTCTCACCAAGCACTGTCTCGTAATGGGCAAGCTTAAACAGCGGCCTATCCATACCTGGTGACGATACTTCCAAATTATATTCCGTTGTTATTGGATCTTCGAGGTCCAATACGGCACTCATTTGACGACTCGCATCAGCGCAATCGTCTACATCGATACCATCTTCATGGTCAATGTACACTCGTAAAATCGAATGCTTGCCAGCTCTTACAAACTCCACACCAACTAATTCAAACCCTAGGGCCTCAACTGGTGAAGTTAGCATGTCTGTCAGTTTTCGCTCAAGTTGCGACAAATTAACACTCCAGAAACAAAAAAAGGGCATATAGCCCATACTTCTCAATCTATTACGTTTATTTTACTAAACGCAAGATACAAAAAAGCCCCGGTCAAGCGGAGCTCACAAATACATCATGTTAATGCCAAAAGACCCTAAAGCCCTTTAGACGCTTGACTAGACGCTACTATGAAGTTTGTAAAATGTGCGAAAAACACAAGTAAAAATTACAAAACGCAGGGAGCCCGCCTTAAAACCTGTGAAGAGTATACAGTTGATACGATGCCGAATCAAATTTAACGGCATTAATACTGTGATTATTTGCGCTGGCATCTTCAATAGACAAAAGGAGCACTAAACGCAGCTAGATAACTTTGACGCATGGTATAAACAAAGTCTCAAAATATAACGTTTATGTAATTTATTGAAGAAGTTTACCTAGATGTTTCGAATTCATTTAAACTATAGCCTGTTAAGATTTTAAAAAGATAAAGGGACAAAGCTATGTCAACGACTATGCCAGGGAATAAGCCTGAAAAATACACCGATGATCAAATTGTTGATGCACTATCGTTACTCAATCAAGAATTACTGATTGAGGATCAATGGTCACTTAAAAATGACAAACTATGCAAAACCTTCAAATTCAAAAGTTTTATTAGAGCCTTTGGCTGGATGACTCAAATAGCAATATGGGCCGAAAAACTTAAACACCACCCTGAATGGTTTAATGTATACAATAGAGTCGATGTTGAGCTAACGACCCATGACGCGGATGGTATTAGTGAATTAGACTTCAAACTTGCAGAAAAAATGGAAATGTTTAAATAAGATTTACCCTGCTAATAAAAAAATAGGATTGAATTAGTTAATTACCAGAAAATAGCAGTCATATCGCTTTATTTAGAAGAATATTTAGGCACTTTCGACTTATTTTCAAAAAAGAATGAAACTAGGGTTGCCAAGCAGTTTTTGCTATGTATAATACGCCCTTCTTGAGACGGCCAAGCCGCTTCAAACCAGAACAATCGCGGGATGGAGCAGTCTGGTAGCTCGTCGGGCTCATAACCCGAAGGTCGTAGGTTCAAATCCTGCTCCCGCAACCATATTAAGAAACCAACATTATTTGTTGGTTTTTTTTTGCTTGGAATTTGGTGAATTAGTTTTTACTTTGGCTCATGAACCGATTTAATCCTCTAACGTCATCTATCTTCCGGCCTTAACCATTATAGAACTTATCTTACTGCCTGCGTTTCGGTGCTTTGAAATTTCTAGATAGGCATCAGATTGCATCCAAGTGAATGCAGACTCTTTAGAAGGAAACTCAATAAGCACTGAGCGGGTAGCTTCCCACTCACCTGCCAAAACTAGAGGGGCCTCATCGACGCTTAACAGTTTACCGTCAAAATTTGAGAAAATTGCCTCAAACTGAGTGTCATATTTATCATATTCAGTGCGGTCGGTGATGGTTAGTCTTGAAAGAATGTATACAGTCATATTACTTTACTCCTTAGGATAATGAGGGTTACTACTTGAAAAATAAATACGCTCCCTTTATTTATGCGAAGGGTTTCAAAACGAAAGTCTGAAATACACGATAATTAAGTCACCTTCGTTATTCGGATCATAAATAGTTTACAAAAAAAATCCCCGGTCGAAACCAGGGATTATATATCTTAGTTACTAACTAAAATTCAATCGCCAAGCGGGCATATATCTGTCTGCCTCGTGGGTCATGTACTTTAGAATCGAAACCAGCATTAGTAAATAATTGAGGAGGATCTTCATCTGTAAGATTTACCCCACCAAAGGTTAGAACATAAGCACCATCAGTTTCAAATAAGTGACCTAAGTCGACATTAAGTTGCGCGTCCCACGTTAGATGGCTATCAACATCTTTAAAACCCAGAGTACATGCGGGTGAAAAGAGCGTGCCATCTGCACAATTTTGATCGTCGCTATAACTGTCTACGTAACGGGCAAAAATATTAGCCGAGTATGCCTCATTCTCCCATTTTAGCCCTAAGTTTGCGCGTAACTCAGGAGTCGACACACCGATATTGCTATTATTACGCGACCCCGCACCATCAATTGGACCCGCTTGCGGGTCAACTAAATCATATGCCAGGATATAAGTAGCGCTAATGGTTGGAGTGAAGGTACCTGCGTCCGTTTCTAACTTGTAACTAGAAACAATATCAAGGCCCGATGTTTCAAGTGAGCTAGCGTTTACATAAGTCGTTAAAACTTGTAGCAACGGACCATTTAAAGGATCTCCTGCCCTGATAATTCTATCTGGGTTTTGAGGATCAGCATTCAATATAGCTTGGAAATTTTCTTTAATAATCAGATTGGTAAAGTCAAAACTCCAATAATCCACTTCTACAGACCAGTCATCAATAGGCTCTAAAGAGAAACCAATGTTATAAGCTGTAGACTCTTCGGGAACTAATTCTTCGTTACCTGAGGTTCTATCTGCTGCAAACGCTGCACCACCTGTCAATGGATCAAACATTTGATTTAAGCTAGTCCCACCACCATCTTTTTGGAAGATAGAAGGTGCTCTGAAAGATGTTGATATAGATCCTCTTAATGAAAAGTCATCCGTTGCACGCCAAGAAACCGCTAATTTAGGGTCAATAGTATCGCCCGTTGTGCCGCCGTAATCTTCATATCTAAGCGCAATTTGAATATCTACATCATCGCTAACTGGTAAAGCTAATTCACCAAACAGGGCAACCACATCTTGTTCACCGTATACATCTGCATTACCAATAACAAATGAAAATCTATCTTGGTTGGACAGAGAATCATAATCTTGAGTCAAATCTTGGTAGCGATACTGAGCACCAAATGCAAATCCAGCCGTGCCGCCATCCATCTCAAACAATTCAGTAGAAACAAACGCTTCTACCACTTCAAGATTTGACGTCGAGTCGATCTCTTGACGGGCAGTAAACGAATCAATCACATTTTGTGAATTTGGAGAAGTGGTAAATGAGGTAGCAAAAGGATTGAAATACTCACAAGCTCCGACACCTGCTACTCCTGATATTGGATCACAGCCTTGTCCACCAAAACCTCTAAGAGCATTCTGAAATTGTTGCCCCAAGGTATCATTGACAGTAAACAAAAAGTCATTTCTAGCCGCTGTATAACTTATTTCCCAAAACCCATCCTCTAACTCGCCTTGCAACATAGTACTGAATCTAAAAGTATCAGATTCTGTGTTAGCTGGGTCACCAGGAAAAGAAGTGCCATCTCCAACATTACCAATTTCACGTCCAAAATAAGATACATTTGTCCCGAACGGATTATTAGGATGGTCTGCAGGAACAGTAGGGAAAGTTAATATAGGAAAAGATGGGGAACCGCCACGTTCAGCTCTGTTTCTAGCCGTCGTAATTTCGGTTGTCCACTCAATATCATCGGTTATTTGTTTCTTTGCTTGAACGAATGCGGACAAGCGTGATTCATCAGGCACAAATGAATAAGTCCTACCGAAGTCAAACCCACAAAAACCAATATCTAATCCAGGCACTGTGCCTGAAGGCGCAAGTAGTCTTGGGGAACCACCAAACTCCGCACAGCCTGTTGGGTCAATAAAAGGAGTGCCACCTATAAAATAAGAACCAGGACTACCTAACGAACTAGTATCATCTTGCGGACGACTTAATCGACGATCGCCAGTAAACATTGGAGAACGGTTAGTATAGCTGATAGCAGCCATAACACTACTATCGTCGCCTACAGCTCCCCACAATCCTTGTATTGTATATTCGTTGTTGTCGCCATGAGCGCCATCTTGATAGTCAAGTGATATCTGGGCACCTTCGTAGCCGCTCTTAGTAATAAAGTTGACAACACCGGCTACGGCATCAGAACCATATAAGGCAGAAGCGCCATCTTTTACTATTTCCATTCGATTTATGGCAATCATAGGGATCAAAGAACTGGTATCAACAAAGTTGACGCCGCCATTATTAGGCTGAGCTGTTACCACTTGCCGCTTGCTATTCAATAATACTAAGGTAGAGGCGACACCAAGTCCGCGTAAGTTGATATTTGATGTACCGGCGGTTGCATTTTGAGTAAACGCATCAGGTGTGTTTTCTGCTCCCGTATTTATAGTCAGTGTTTGTGTAATATCGCCAATGTTCTTAGCGCCGATTGCACCTATTGCTGCGCTGTCTACAACAGCTAAAGGCGATGGAGAGTCAAAGTTTTCACTCCGGCGTACAAAACTCCCTGTCACGAGAATTAATTCAATCTCTTTGGCTTTGTCTTCTGATTCTTCTTGCGCGAGAGCGATGGATGGATAAGCGAATAACTGTGATGTTACAAAAGCAGCAATCGCTGTTTTTTTGGCAGTAAATTTCATATAGGTCCCCAAGGTCCGCTTTCTGAGTATAGAATCAGATTAACGGAAGTTAAACTATCATTTATTTTAGTAAAACAGCCCAAAAGCGACTGTCATCAACTTGATAGTAGGTGTAGACCTGCCATTTGTAAATAGATTGTTACTTATATGTGATCATTCATCAACATCATGGTTAGACCAGACTCTTAAAACCGCACTTTCACTCGCTTTTACTTAGTTTCCAATAAGTAAGGTTAAGAAAGTTCCTACAAGGGCTGGCTTATCTCTTTCTTTAATTTCAACTTGTACTGCTATTTTATATAGTTGCCCAGATGCTTTTTGCTCTATATCAGCAACTTTAAATTGATATCGAATATGATCATTAACTCGAACAGGTTCGAGAAAGCGCAAACTATCGATACCGTAATTCAACATAGTATTGCGCGTTGGATCAACCGTGATAACTTGTTCAAGCATCATTGGCAGTAGAGACGCCGATAGAAAACCGTGTGCAATCGTCGTTTGGAATGGACTTTCTTTAGCACAACGCTCAGCATCAATATGGATCCATTGATGATCCTCAGTAGCGTCAGCAAATTCATTCACTTTTTGCTGCGTAATTTGAAACCAAGCAGTTTCTGGTAAATTGTCGCCGATATTTAATTGAGAAAAATCCATGTTTATTCCTATTTTTATTACTCATTTGAATTGAAATCAAACTATACTATCATTAAGATGAATGTATCTAGCGATATTAATGAATAATTTGAACGGATTTGTCTATCTAAAATTACAATATCCCGCCAATATGGCACTATAGGAAACAATTATAAAATGAATCTCAATCGTATCGATCTAAACCTATTTGCTGTATTTGATGCTATCTATACTGCTGGGAGCCTAACTAAGGCAGCTGATGTTTTATGCATTACGCAGCCCGCCGTGAGTAATTCACTTGCTCGCCTTCGTGAAATGCTAAGTGATCCCTTATTTGTTAGAACTGGTCATAGTATGACACCAACGCCTGTCGCACAAAACATCATTGGCCCGGCACGCGAGGCATTAGGCCTATTGCGAAAAAGCGTACAAGACTCGCATATTTTCGAGCCTTCAACTGCACACAAAGCGTTTAATTTTGCCAGTAGAGATTTGTTAGAGGTGAGCATAATGCCCCGATTAATGGCTAGGCTGCAAGATCATTCACCTAACATAACGCTGACAAACTACGAAATAGCTAGGACAAGTGTTGTTTCAGCAATGGCCAGTGGAAGCTTAGATTTTTTTGCGGACGCATCAACATTTACTGACCCACACTTATTGAAACAAAAAATTGCTTCAGATAGATTTGTTGTGCTCGCCAGAAAGAACCACCCAATGCTAAAGAACGGATTAGACTTAGAAACGTTTTTAGAACTAGGCCATATCAATGTATCGCACCGTAAAAAAGGCGTTGGGCCTATTGATATTGAATTAGATAAAATGAGCAAAAAACGCAAGGTTGTGATGCGCGGACAACATTTCTTGACTGTACCAAGCGCTATCCATAAAACTGACCTAATTTCATGCTTACCGTATCATTTGGCCAAGCACTATGATCTTGCAATTTATGAAATGCCATTTGATATTCCACCAGTCGAATATTATCTGTATTGGCATGTAAGTGCAGATCACGACCACGCTCATATTTGGATGCGTGAGCAGATTACAGAAGTCGCTAAAGCTTACAATCAGTAAATAACTGACAATAAAAAAGACGAGTACTTTTACAGTACTCGTCTTTTTTTTAGCATATCCAATTGCTATGTTAAATTTAGCAATAACTAACCTTGGTAAAAATGCTCAGCATCCATTTGCATAAGGTTGTCAGAACCAGAGTTGATAGCTGATACCAGTGACCTTGTGCGCGTTAGTATTCTATCGAAGTAGAACGTGGCAGTTTGTAGTTTTGCATTGTAAAAATCAACTTCAGCGCTGCCTTCATCAATTTTTTGTTGCGCAACAACTGCCATTTTCAACCAAAAGTACCCGACAGTGACGTAACCTGAATACATCAAATAATCAACTGATGCTGCACCGAGTTCATCTGGACTATTTGCCGCTGCTAAACCGATGTCATTGGTTATCTGTAGCCATTCATCTACGTGCGACTCAATAGCATTAGACCAGTGATTAAATTGCTTTTTATCACGAATTGTCGCGCAGTAGCTTTTTATCTCTCCCGTAAATACTTTTAATAGCTCCCCTTTAGAACCCATAATTTTGCGGGCTAACAAATCAATTGCTTGGATACCTGTAGTTCCTTCGTACATTGTACAAATACGAGTATCTCTAGCTAGCTGCTCCATGCCCCATTCCTTAATATAGCCATGACCGCCATAAACTTGCATGCCGTAGCTAGTGGTTTCTTGTGCAGTTTCAGTTAAGAAAGCTTTTACAATAGGAGTCAACAAAGCTAATTTAGATTCAGCAAGTTGCTTAACTTCATCTGATTTGTCGTGTTGTGTAACGTCAACCAACTGCATGCAATAAATTGCTAATGCTCGGTTACCTTCACGAAATGCTTTTTGAGTAAGTAACATGCGACGCACGTCAGGGTGAACCATAATAGGATCTGCAGGACCATCTGGGTTTTTAACACCTGACATAGAACGGAATTGCGTTCTGTCCTTTGCATATGCCAATGCACCTTGAAATGCTGCTTCTGTAGCAGAAAGTCCTTCAACTCCAGTACCAATTCTGGCCATGTTCATAAATACAAACATGCAGTTTAAACCACGGTTAGGCTCGCCGATAAGAATAGCTTTTGCTGAATCGAAATTAATAACGCAAGTAGCACTGCCTTTTATACCCATCTTGTGTTCGATTGAGCCACACTTCACAGTGTTACGATCAATTATATTGCTGTCGGCATCAACATTAAACTTAGGTACTATAAACAGAGAGATACCTTTAGTTCCAGCCGGTGCTCCGGGCAGTCTTGCTAAAACTATATGAATAATATTGTCTGACATATCGTGCTCGCCAGCAGAAATAAATATTTTTGTACCTGTTAATCTATAAGTGCCGTCTTCAGCAACTTCAGCTTTGCACTTCAGCATGCCTAAATCAGAGCCGCAATGTGACTCAGTTAAACACATTGTGCCGGTCCAGCTTCCTTCAACTAACTTGTGTAGGTAAATTTTCTTTTGTTCAGCTGTGCCGTGTGCTTTAAGCGTCTCCATACAACCTTGGCTCAAGCCCGGATACATCGCCCAACTATGATTTGCACCAGAGAGCCAATCACCCATTGAAGTAGCCAATGAATAAGGAAGACCTTGTCCACCAAATTCTTCAGGGTGTGACATAGAAGGCCAGCCGCCTTCAACATAGAGCTTGTATGCTTCTTTAAAGCCTGTAGGTGTCGTAACATCGCCGTCATTGAATTGACAACCTTCTTCGTCGCCTATCGCATTAATTGGCGCTAGAACATTTTCAGCAAACTTTGCCGCTTCCGAATAAATTGCTTTAACTAAATCTTCCGTAGCATCTTCAAACCCTAGATTTTTATAATGCTCTTGGAACCCTAACAACTCATTTGTTACAAATAAGGTATCTCGTTGTGGCGCTTTAAAATTTTGCATAGTTTCCTCTGTATCTTTTTAATCAACTGATTCATTCAGCTATCTATATTGTTCTAATATCGTTTTTGAATTATTTTACTGAAGCAAATGTCGTACCTGCATCAGCTAATTCATTTACTAAGTCTGAAGGCGTAAACCAATGCTGGCCATATTCACCTAAGCTTTCTTTGTAGTAATTTAAACGGTCACGAACTTCAGCTAAGCCAACTTCGTCAGCATATTGCATTGGTCCACCTCTAAACACTGGAAAACCATAGCCGTATACATAAATCACGTCTATGTCACTAGATTTTGCTGCAATGCCTTCTTTAAGAATATCGGCACCTTCATTAATCAGTGGATAGATACACCTCTCAAGTATTTCTTGATCAGTTATCTCTCGCTGTGCAATGCCCAAACGCGCTGCTTCTTGTTTCGCAATTTCTATTACCTCTGCATCTGGAATAGGCTTGCGGCTCCCTTCCTCATATAAATAAGCACCTTTACCTACCTTCAGGCCAACGCGTCCCTGAGCAACGAGCTTATCCGCTACAATGCAGTAGCTTGGGTCGTGAGCAATAAACTCCCTGCGTGACTCGCGCACAAAGTAACCGATGTCTAGCCCTGCCATATCACCCATAGTAAAAGGCCCCATAGGCATACCAAATTTACCAAGAACTTTATCAACTTGCTCCGGTGTTGCTCCTTCTAACATCAAGCGATTCGCTTCACGGCCATAGGGCTCTATCATTCTATTACCAACAAAGCCGAAGCAAACACCTACTAAAACACCTACTTTACGAATAGTCTTAGCAAGCTTCATGGCAGTTTTTATAACATCATCAGATGTAAGTTCACCGCGCACAATTTCAAGTAACTTCATTACATTCGCGGGGGAGAAAAAGTGCAAACCGATAACATCTTGTGGACGCGATATTGAAGACGCAATTTCGTTCAGGTCTAATGTAGATGTGTTTGAAGCAAGTATTGCTCCTGGCTTGCAAACTTTGTCGAGCATGCCAAACACTTCTTTCTTAACTGACATTTTTTCAAATACGGCTTCAATAACTAGATCGGCATCACCCAAATCTTCATAACTAGTTGTGCCTGATAACAAGGACATGCGTTGTTCAACTTGCTCACTAGTCAATTTCCCTTTTTTCGCAGAATTCTCATAGTTGCGACGAATGAGGGCTAAGCCCTTATCTAATGCTTCTTGTTTGAGCTCCAACATGACAACGGGAATACCGGCATTGGCAAAATTCATTGCAATACCGCCGCCCATTGTGCCGGCACCAATCACGGCAGCTTTTTGAATACTGCGAGGTTTCACGTCTTTCGCGATGCCTCGAACATGAGATGCTGCTCGCTCAGCAAAAAAGAAATGCTGCTGTGCTCTTGCTTGCGGTGTTTTCATGCATTCCATGAAGAGTTCGGCTTCACGTGCTAAGCCATCCTTAAATGGATGAGTAAAAGCAGCATTTACAGCTTTAACGCAATGTGATGGTGCAAAGAAACCTCTTGTTTTGGCTGCTACGCCATGTGCGTATTGTTCAAACAGTGTTTCAATTTCACTGTTTAAGCTCAATTCAATATCACATACTTTTTTAACTGGCATGTTTTGTTCGATTACTTGCTTAGCAAAATCAAAAGCTGCACTTTGAAGGTCGTCGACACTATCAACAATGAGGTCGAACACACCCGAAAGTTTGCTAACAGAAGTTGGTGCGCCAGTTACGATCATATCTAAGGCTGTCTTTGCGTCAGTCAATCTTGGCAGTCTTTGCGTTCCGCCAGCGCCGGGCAAAATGCCTAGGTGTACTTCGGGCAAACCAACTTTATTCGCTGCGTGGGTTACTCTATAGTGACAAGACAAAGCGAGTTCTAAACCTCCACCAAATGCATTACCACCGACAATAGCAATAACTGGCTTAGTAGATTGCTCTATTACATCAAGCACTTCTGGCAACATAGGTGATAAATCGCCACCACTAAATTCCGAAATATCGGCACCTGCACTGAATAATGCCAAGTGTGAATGCAGAACTATTGCTTTAACGCTATCTTCTGCAAGTGCTTTATTGATGCTGTCGATAACGCCTATTCTTACGACTTTTGACAATGCATTTACCGGGGCACTGTTAAGCCCGACAATTGCTAGTTGTTGATCTTGGATATAAGTAACTGGATTTACGGAAGATTCGTTTGACATAATATTGCCCAAAGTTAACGGATGGACCAAGGTTATGGCAAATGGCGGTATCAGCCCACTTTATTGATTTTATACTGCAGAATAAGTTTGGTTGATTGACTGCGCAGCATCATCGATTTCTGCCATGCATTTTTATAACTTTGGGACAACAACATAGGCGCAGCTGCACATACGCCACTCATTAAAAAAGAAGAAAACAGACAATATTGTCTTAATTTAATTTTGGTAGCCATCACTACAATAGTTATCTATATAAATTAAAAATAGTTCGCATAATTCACTGCTATTATACTGAAGTCATTAACGTGAAATTAACAAATTGTGATTACTCACCTAGCGCACTGGACAAAGGGATTTAAGATGCAATATTTAACCACGCCAGCAAAGTACTTCGAACATTTGCCCAACTATCCATTTTCGGAAAATCATGTCAAAATTGACGCCATTAGTGGAATGAGAATGCACTTTGTAGATGAAGGCGAACGGAACTCTCCAATAATATTAATGCTGCACGGTGAACCGAGTTGGAGCTTTCTTTACCGAGAAATGATATCTGTCGCAGTAGAAGCTGGCTTTCGCGTGATAGCGCCTGATCTTATTGGTTTTGGAAAATCAGACAAACCAACATCACAAGACAGTTATACATATGCCAATCACCTGATTTGGCTTGAATGTTTTTTAGAGAAGTTAAACTTGAAAAACATCAATCTGATCTGCCAAGATTGGGGTGGGTTGTTAGGTTTGCGCTTAGTGGCTAAGTATCCGGATAAATTTTCAACGGTAGTAGCTGCTAATACTTTTTTACCAACCGGCGATGAAGGTGCAAGTGAAGCGTTCAAAAAATGGCAGAGTTATAGTCAAACCGTAACTGAATTCCCCGTAGGGAGCGTGATTCAGAACGCAACTTGTACAGCCTTAAAAGAGGAAATAGTAAACGCGTATAATGCGCCCTTCCCAACTGAGGAATACAAAGCCGGTGTTCGCAAATTTCCACTTCTAGTTCCTACGACACCTGATAATGTTGAATCTGAAAAT
>CAJQOP010000033.1 GCA_905479945.1 uncultured Glaciecola sp.
CCAAGTTCAGTCGATAAGTAAGATGTATATGCCTCAAACTCGTCATCCTTAATACCTAAGCTGCAGGAAAGCACGAATTTGTCTATAGCGTTTGTTCTTATATCAGCAGGATCAAATGCTACTAAACTAGATGAGAGTTCATTGTCTGACTCTTCAAACAAATTATCGAAAAGATACCCAGTTGAAGTGCCTGGCCCTACAAGAATGCAGTGTATAAAATCAAGTAAAGTTCTAGCTGTCAAAAACTGATCTTTCATCAAGCGAGTTTTGAAAAGCACCTCAATTATACGTTGCTGGACTTGTGGGATGGAGAGTAAACGATAATTTGCACATAATTTCTTGTCTGTGCTCGATTGTGATAACTCTTGGCTAAAGCAATCTCTAATTGGGTTATGATCCATTGACGTAATCTTATCAAACACCTTCTGAATGAATTCTGAAGTGTGTCCCGCTTCATCCAATCGAAATTTTGCGTAATCTTCAAAATTCAGAAACGTCACATTGCCATAAAGCCGACTACCTTTAAGAAACTGATTTATCGCGTTACTAATATGCTCGTTATTACCTTCTTGGGCATAGTTTCCCAGCATACCGATGTTTATTCCTACAACAAGGGAGATTGGAGATGACTCAAATTCATCAAACAATTTATCAAGAGTTTGTATGGCTGTGGTGTTTGGATCGAAGCTATGCGTAGCATCTAGATGAAAAGTTGCCGCTTTTGAATACTCTTTACTATAGCGTGTCAATATCTCAGATTTGCCATCGCCACTGCTGCCGCATAAGAATATAATTTTCCTGTCCGTATGATATATAGAATCTAGCTCAGCCTTAAAGTCTCGCTCGATATCGGTTGGAATATATAGATATTGTTTTACAGCATCAAGCAGTTCAGATATCGCTTGATCGCGCTCTGTTGAGACGGCGTAAGGTGAAGATTTTGATAAAACACTTAATATTTCTTTGAAACGCACTTTAACTCCCTTAAAGTTCCACGTTAAAAACGTCGATGCTAGTGGTGTTCTGCTCAGTAAAATCCGAAATAGACAAAAGCAATTTTAATATGCACCTAAGCCTAAGTTTCTTCCCTGGTGTAATAGTGAGAATGACTAGTGGAAAACACTCAACATTTAACTAATTCACTGAGCTTGATTGGTAATCAATACTCGACACTCTAGCGTTAAATCCACATAATATCAAACAAATCAATCGAGTATAAAAACGAGCAAGTTTTTTGTAGTTTTGGTGGCTAGCGTTTGATGATTGTTGCACTGAAATTTTATTGCTAACGAGGCTATCACGGATGTTAATTAACATAAAAGTCTCATACTTTGGATGCGCAATTTCACGCATATTTGTATAGCGGCGCCGATAAACAACCATGAAAGTGAAATACTATTGAGGTTTTGCAAGCAACGGTCGCGTAAAATCGGTTATTCCATGACAATTAAGTATCATACGCTGAAGCGACCTTGACTGGCTGTTGTGCCCACGTTTCAGGTCATAACTTTTTGAACTTAAAATAAACTCTTAGAGTGTATTGCATTTACTAGTTTTAATTGAAGAGAGTCTGTAAGTTAGCCGAATTTCATTCGCATGAATATGTAGCTCCGCTTAGCTGCTTGCCTGAGGGCAGGACCCAAGAGGTAGCCAAAGAATTATTATAATCTAACTCACTGCCGCAAAATGCTGATTCTAACTGTATATCTGAACTAACTTTACCATTCGTAATTTTTACGTCTTCAGGTTTACTGATTTTCAAGCTAAGGTCAATTAACAATCCAGCTGGTTTTGCATTTTTATGTTTATTAGTGAATTTGGACGCTTCTAAAATATGAAGTCCTTTGCCATGCTCCTTGAAGTTATATGTGTGATACCATAATTCTTTTCTACTATTGCATCTGGTATTTGGCAAATTCGAATCACAAGGTTGAAGATGCATATTTGTAAGCACCCAACTTTCCTTACCTCTTAATTTGTTTACGGCAGAACTTAACCAACCAATATTACCCCAGACTGGATTCGCTTTTGTGCCATTTGTGTGGAAAATCAAATTTACTTCAGTCGGAGTGTCAGCTCCCTGTTTCCTCAATATTATTTCTGCAAAAGTAGCGCTATGGTTTATTTTCCCGAGTGGAAGAATACTCGTATTACTAACATTTTTGGGCATGTTTAAGAAATAATTACCTGCCATAGCAACTGAAGGTAACGCATGTGCAATACCAGATGTGACTATTTCGTGGCCATATACGCGGCCTGATGGGTTTTTTAAAGCAAAAATTGCTGAAAAATGTACATCACCACTCAGCACTATCAATCGGTCTAATGGATTTTTATCAAAATGTTTTTCAAGTTGTTTGACTAAATCCACTCGAGACTTTTTATTTTGCTCGCTACCCCAACCATCATTTAAGTCATCACGTAATTCTTTGCTAAAAAAAGAAATAATACCTTCTCCTCGTTTAGAGGGGAATAACGGAGTACCTACGGTCAATACAAAAACATCTGGTTTGCTTGAACTTCCTCGCTTAAGCCAGCTATCGATCGCGTTTCTCGAGTCAATGTCAAAGAGGCTAGATTTCGTATTCCTTTTCGATCTGGAGTCGAGCATTAAGAAATGATTACTTTCACTTTTACTAAACGCCGTATGTAAACTCAGATTGTTAGCTATAAGTTTGTCATAGCTTTCTTGATTAAAAGATCCATCTGGCTTTACAGACCGCAGATATTGATGTGCGATGAAAGCGTGTCTAGCAACTTTGTAATAAAGCGGGAAATGCATGATATCGTTGTTAGTCTCTCCGTCAATTTCACCAGTTTCATCGCCGTGAGAACCCCAGCCATCACGAATTTCATGGTCATCCCACATCATTTTGGACTGTAAATGAGAAAATGTCCTATTTTGAGGAGGTAACGCGAAATTATATCGGTACATTGTTTTAAAAACGGATTCAAATGTTTCCTTTGAGGTATCAATGTACCATTCATCAGATGAACTTCCCCCCAAAAATGCCAGTCGTGTTTCTTCCTCACCACTTGGATCAGGATCTGTATAAACTTGGTCACCAAGTCCTAAAACAAATTCTGGTTTAAACGGAATAGTATCGCTACTTGTCGTTCTTCCATATTCACCATTAGCACGTGATTGCATTCTTAGCCAAAGTGAGATATCTCTTTTTAATATTCCACTTTTGCCCTGTTCCCTTGGTTTACTAGTGAATGGCTCACTACAGCTGTACGATAAAAAGCTGAAATCCCCAGAATGAGAAAAATCTAACGATGGCAATGTAATGGATACTTGTGAACTAAACTCTTGAAATCCAACGTTACATTTGTGAATTTTGTCGTTAACTGGACGTTCGACTATTAATTGAACAACTCCAAACGTTAGATCTACAATATTTTCATTGGTAGGATAAGTAATCGACTCTTCGCATTCCACAAACCAATTTCTTCGTAACGTAGGGTTTATGTGTCTGGGTAATAGTACCCAGAGCGCAGTATTTTCCTCATTACTGGCTGAAATGTGTACTAAGAGATTTTCGTAACTATCGTCTCTTGGGTCAACTTTATGCCATAGATTTTTATAACGTTGTTCTATCGTTGCAGCAGATTGTTTATTTACTACAGAAGCACAGCCAATAGTAGTGATTAGCAATATTACGGAAAGTAGTATTTTCATAAGTCATCCTTGCGATAAGTTACATGATCGAAAATTGGATATTGCCGATTAAGAACTAGCTTAAGACAGCTAATCACGTCTCTATTCAGAACGAAAATGACGCAAGTAAAAATACCCCTACTTGGTTTGTTTCTTTAAATCGTATCTGCGTTTCACCTGCAGGTAAAAGTTCGTTTTCAATTATGTCATCGCCGAGGGTTTGAACTGAAGGGTCTACTACAATGCCAATTCCTAGATTCCAACTTTCAGTATCAGACTTCTTAAACCCTACCATCCAACCGATTCCGATTGCTTCTATAATTTCATCCGTACCAGGTTGAAGTGCAATAAAAGGACCGTGCCCCCACTCATCAGCGGTTGCCATACCTAAAAAAGACCAAGGATCATCATCACCCTCTTTTGTATCAAAAAAATAATGCGATTCAAGCATTATTCGGGCTACGGAATTTTGATCCTTAGATACTCGTACTAGACCATTTTCATCAACAAATGCTGTGTCAATTCTATTATTACTACCTATATCAGTAGTCAAAGAAACACCAACTCCAAAATTTATGCCTGCAAAATCTCTGCCCTCTGCAAGAATATTAGTTGAAGTAAAGAGTATAAAAGAAAGAAGTAATGCTTTAAATTTCATTGGGAAAGTCCTTTTACTAAATGAATGTAAGAAAAAGATTTACACCAGGACTCAACAATAAACATCGACCTAAAATCTCAAATTAACGTTAACCTCTGATCAATTAATAGTCAACTAGGTGTTTTTATAAACTTTGTTAAAAACTTAGGCGCTTTACAAGATGTCTATGTTTACATTTAACCGAAATGACAATGTGTGAAATTGTTTATGGTACTTGTGGTCTTGTTGACTAAACAGTCCTGAATTCTCAACCAGGGTCCTGGTGAGGTCTGCAGCGTCACTAATTAAATCGACAGCCATCACTAAAGAAACGCGAAAAAAGCCCTAGCTCTCGATAACCATGACGTTATAAACATTTGGCATAAACTCGTTATTGACCTGCTTTAACCAGTTAATTAGATGTTTAGTTGGATAATAGAGTGATTTGTAGTGTTCCAAACAGCTGTGGCCCCCAAATAGGGTGTTGGTAAGGTTTTTTTGGGGTAAGAGTCAATATGTTATTTAGGCGCTGCTAAGGAGTGCTTTGGCTTTTACGAGACTAGGGCATGACAAACCATCCTTGGTTGTTTGAATACCTAAAGTGTAAAACAAATAGCGTATTTTGTTAGTTAGATAAAGTGGATGTCCATGTAAAAAGGGGAAAACATCAAGACCCGCTATCACTAAAGAGGGATCGTTCAGGGAGCAAAGCGGCAACAGTCTCTTCTGGCACAAACTGATAGTTAGCGCTTGTCAGGTGTGACGCTAACCACTTCAATCTTTACAATATTGGGGTAGAACCGCGGACTTGCCGTTTCCCAAATCTAAATCAATCATACTATTTGTCAATCTACAACGGAGACTTAACCCAGATCCAGCCTTCTTGATGTGCGGTTTCTATTGAAGATGGAGGAACACTGCGACCTTTTATAAAGTCTATACCTGCAAGTACGCAAACAAACGCGTCAAAGGCATCTTCGTTTTCGATTAAATAATCCAACGATACCTCTACGTTTATATTGGAGCTCAATGTATCGAATAGTTTTCGTCGCGCATCAACTTTGTGTTGCTCTTTTCCTTTGTAGCCAGTTCCATTTAATCCGTGCGATATTATTGTTGCGGCGGGGTAAACTTCAATTACGCCAGAGTTTCTTAGCTCCTCTGGTGACCATAGCAATGGCAGCGCGCCGACATTCTGCCTAAGTTTAGCTATAATCATTAATGCTGAAAGTGCAACACGAGCAATGCGGTCGGCACCGACATCTAATGGGTTTTTATTATAAATCCGTTTGATACTTAGGTCAGTCTCGCGCCGGAAAAATGTATTGCCATTGTCATGCAAAGCCTCTCCAGCAGAATGATTATTTAGAAGTGTTGCCATTGGCTTGGGCCATCCTAACGGTGCGTCAACACATAGTATACAAGGTCCCCGCTGTACCCAACTGTAAAGGAGAGGTTGGATGTCTTTGAGGCCGACTTTGGCATCTGTTACTTTAACATTGCCATTTTCAAATTCGGCTTTCACTAAGCCAATATTTTTATGATTCGCCGCGCAATCTAGTCCGATGATGTTCATATTTAAATAATTTGTGAATTAACTCTAACGCACATTACATTATCGGAAGTAAGGTGTAACTTATATTAAAAGTCACAAAGCAATCATTGTGTCAGTTAAATACAAAATGCAGAAACGGCTAGAAATTTTGTCGAATGAAATTTACGACCGCGCAAAAAAATTGGTTTCAGTCACGGCTGCGTCACGACCCCAAAAAATGGGTAACCTCGGTCGCTGAGTCCGACAGTCAATAAAAAGGAAAGTGGTGCACCTGGCGCGGTTCGAACGCGCGGCCTACGGTTTCGGAAACCGTTGCTCTATCCAACTGAGCTACAGGTGCGTAGTGGGTTACATCAAAGCTTAACAGTAATCTCGACCAAGACACTATAAAAATGTTTTTGACCGTTTGCCCCGTGACTACTTTAGACTATGAGTGTCGGCTCCGGAGGGCGACGCTCTATCCAGCTGAGCTAAGGGTGCATTAATATTACTTTGAGCATTACGCTTTGCGCGTGTTGTTGCATTGTGCGTACAACTAACAATCAACAGCTTTGGTTGACCAAGCGACGATTCTAATCAAACTCAAGTTTTTTTCCACTGTTATTTTGCTTCATTTTGAGCCAATATAATTTATGTTCTCGCAATGATACAAAATAAAGGTTATTTCCATGAACAAAACAAATCAACTAAAACCCGAACAAATACCGCAACAAGCATTCGATTGGTATGACGAATACGCGCATGGTGACATTAACCGTCGCACTTTTATGACTCGACTAGGTTCGCTATCCATTGCAGGACTCTCACTAGGTCTAATTTCGAGTGCATTGATCCCAGACTACGCTAGAGCTGAACAAATTAGTTTTAATGATCCTGATATCAATGCCACTTATCAAGAATTTGACGCTCCAAAAGGCCATGGCAAAGGCAACGGATACTTAGCCATGCCTAGCAAATTGACGGGCGCAGCACCTACTGTTTTAGTAGTGCATGAGAATCGAGGCTTAAACCCATACATAAAAGATGTCGCCCGCCGCCTAGCGAAAGCAGGTTTTATTGCATTTGCTCCCGACGCATTATTCCCTTTAGGTGGTTACCCTGGCAATGATGATGACGGCAGAGCAATGCAGCGTAGTTTGGATCGAAGTAAAATTGAACAGGATTTTATGGCTGCAGCATCTTGGCTTAAAGTACACGAAAAAAGCTCTGGCAAGCTAGGCGTTGTTGGCTTTTGTTTCGGTGGCTATATCAGTAATTTATTGGCCGCAACCATGCCAATTGAAATAAACGCTGCAGTTCCCTATTACGGTACGCCAGCAAAAGCAGAATTACAGGCAAATGTTAAAGGCCCCATACTCATACATTTTGCCGAAAACGATAAACGCGTCAATGCAACTTGGCAGGCATACGAACAAGTTCTTAAAGAAAACAAAGCAAATTACCAAGCACATTTTTATGCAGGCGCGCAACATGGCTTCCATAATGATTCAACAAGTCGGTATAGTCCCGACCATGCTGAACTGTCTTGGCAGCGGACAACAGCATTCTTCAAACAACACTTAAGCTAGATTTAGGGCCTTTGTGTTACGTCAGTAAAAGACTCGGTACGAGTTATTCTGCCTATTTAATAGCACACCGTACATTTCTATTCTGCTCAAATTGCGATAGTATGTACGGCTTGCACTCAATTAAGTTAAAGCGAATTCTTTTACATGCCCGACAGCACGCCAATTTTACATTTACAAAAACTTGCCGGAAGACGTACTTTCGACAAAGGTGAAATGCTGTATTTTCAAGAGGCAGTTCACCGCTTTAGCAAGGACGGGATGATTATTTCTGCAATAGTGCAGGAAATTCAGGAGTTTAACGTACAGTTATCGATCATTGATGATCAGTATGAAGGTTCTTGCAATTGCACTGATTCCGAAGGCTTTGATTTCTGTAAGCACTGTGTTGCCGTAGCATTAACTGATATTGCACGTGAAACTGACCTTAAGAACCTTCAAGAGGGGGACGAAGTTCAGCGCATCACAGCATATATCGAAAGTATGTCGGAGAGCGAAGTAAAATCCACGTTGCTAAAGCAAGTCACTGCTGACATTGATATTGCTGAACAATGGGTGCTGTTTGCAGATGTTACTAACGGTAAGATAAATAAAAAAGTTTTTGTAGATCTCATAAACAAAGCACTTCCTCTCAGAGAAGTATGGCGCCAGAACAGAGTAAAGACCTACTTCGAGAGTGCAATTGAGAAATTCAACAGACTGATTTCCGTTTTAAATAAACTGCCACCTGAAACTGCTTTTGAACTCACACAAACAGCTTTGCTTAGATATAACAAAGCACTTGGTAAAATAAAAGACGACAAAGGTTATCGACTTAAAGTTGAAGTTGCTTTGCTACAAATGCTTGCGACGTCTTTTCGACAGTTAATCTGGGGTGATGAACGCAAAGTTGCTTTTTTACTGTCTCTTTATAAACAACCTTTTCCAAATTTTCCTTTACCATCAATATATAAAAGATTTGTTAAAAACGAACCAGACTTAAAGCCCTTATTTCTTCAAAAATTAATGGCACATGAAGCTAAGTTTGAACAAGATAAAACAAGCCATCTGAATTTAGATAACGAACTAACCGACAACCATCGCTTTGTGCTCGAAGATTTAGCCTTGTATTGCGCCGAAGAAATCGAACTCCCCAACTCGAATGAAATTGACTCTGACACTAAAAAAATTAATAGAAACGAGACTCTAGGGCACCTTATTCAATATCAAGATAAACTCGCAAGCAGTTTAAACGACTATATCGATTTAGCTGAATTGTGTATTGAGCACGGACGTAAGGATGACGCAAAAGCCTATATTGCTAAGATGGAAAGTCTTGAACTAAACTACAGACAAGAAAGCAAAGTATTAACACTCAATGCAAAGTTGCAGGAGTCTGGTGAAGATATTGATGCTGCACTCGACCTACATTGGCGCGCATATACGCGCTCATTTAATGCAAAAGACTTTTTAGCGATCCTTGGTTTACTTCAGCAGTCATCAGAAAAGACCGAGCAGGACACTCAGTATTGGTTTGAAAAAGCACGCACCCTGCTGCAAGAGCAACTAAACGATGACGATGATGAAGATCCACTTTTCGAGCTATACTTGGCGTGTGATCAGTTTGAAGTTGCGGTTGACGAAGCGTTAGAAGCAAGTATTTCATCTAAACTTTTACATCAAATTGCGGTCATTGGATTAGAGCAGCAGCCTGAACTCGGTTTCGCTTTATATCGTCGGCTTATTCGACTTTATCCAAAAAACACCAATACCCAAGGTTACGAAACTGCCATTGAGTTGCTGGTCGAGCTAAAAGCAGCGCTGAAAACTAAAAAACAACATCAAGCATTCGAATTTTTGATCAGTGAATTAAGCTTTGATTTCAAACAAAAACGAAAATTCATTGTCTTATTACAGAGTCATTTTGGTCTGTAATTTAAATATTAATAAAATCAATTTGTTGACCGATAAGTGTAAACGGAAACGAATGTTTTATATTGAATATTCACATGGAGAATTCAACTAATAGTTGTTTACCCTCCACTAATGTTTATAATCGCGATAAGTTGTTGTGTGTAATAGCAAATTACAGGAGAAAGTAGTGAAATTTAGAGTAATAGTAAGCCTTTTCATATCCGCGTTGTTTTTCGTCAGTGTTAACGCACAAGAAGCGACAGATGAAGATATCGCTGAGCGGATCAAACCTATCGGTAAAGTACATATTGCTGGTGCAGCGCCTGCCGCAGCAGCTGGCCCTCGCACTGGTGAGCAAATATACAACGTTGCTTGTGTAGCTTGTCACACTTCTGGTGTTTTGGGCGCGCCCAAACTTCAAGTTGCTGCAGAATGGCAGCCACGCTTAGATGAAAAAGGCTACGACCAGGTTTGGAAAAACGCAATCGACGGAATCAATGCAATGCCAGCAATGGGCGCATGCGGTGATTGTTCTAATGACGACATAAAAGCTGCTATGGATTACATGATCGAAGGCATTTAGCCTTTAATGATCAGTTGTAAGCGCTTCCCAAACAAGTCTGCAGTATAGGATTGGTAAGGTTATCTGTTTAAATGAATGACGACGACAAGGTTATCGGTGAGCTGTCTGAAGAAGAATTGCGGGAACTTATTCCGCAGCTTCAACTACTAACCGAAAAATACAAACGTGCTGAAAAAGTTCAAAAAGCACTTTTTGAGATTAGTGAGCTTGCAAGCTCAGTAAGTAATCTTGATCGTCTCTATAAAGCTGTTCACGATATCGTCAGCGACTTCATGAATGCAGATAATTTTTACGTTGCCTTTTATGACCCAACCGACAAGCACGTTGATTTTGCTTATTTCGTTGATGAATTGGACAAAGAAGTATTAAAACATGTGCCTTATGATAAGGTTATGCATGGCCTGACCGGCTACATTCTTAAGAATGGTAACAGCCTGATCATGACAAAAGAAAATATTGATTCAGTTGTTGAAGAAACAGGTATCAAATTACTTGGCACACCGCCCATAGATTTAATCGGCGTGCCATTAAAACGCAGCACTGAAGTGATTGGTGCAATGGTTGTGCAAAGCTATAATGACAACGTACGTTACGATCAAGATGACTTTGAAGTGCTGTCGTTTATATCACAACACATCGTAACGACGGTTGATCGCGTTAAAAGCCGAGAAGTTACGGAGCGCACGATACGCGAGCGAACAAAACAACTGCGCAGCATCAATGATGACTTGCAGGAAGAAATACTCGAGCGTCAGAAGGTTGAATCCTTACAAACAGCCTTGTTTGAAATTTCTGAGTTATCGGTATCGCTCGACGACGACATCACAAGGTTCTATTCAAAGTTACATAGTATTCTTGCTCGTCTTGTTAGCGCGCCGAACTGTTTCGTAGCTGTTTTAAACGAAGACAAAGACAAGTTGCGCTTTCCTTATTTTAGCGATGAATTACACGACTCAGTTGAAGAACGTCCTTTAGGTTTAGGCTTAACTGAATACATTATTCGTCGTGGTGAAGCATCCTTAATCGACAACTCGAAAATTCTTTCCTTAGTTGAGGAAGGTGAAGTAGATGTCACTATTGCTCAAAATCTGATGGAGCAAAATAACTCCTGGTTAGGCTCACCATTAGTTATTGACGGCGAAGTACAGGGCGTTATTGGTATTCAAACCTACGGTAAACTTCAAGATTACACCCAAAAAGATTTAGAAATTCTGCGTTTTGTATCGCATCATATTGCGGTTGCAATGGAACGGAGGAGAAGTTCTGAGGCTCTTAAAGCATACAATCAGCAACTAGCTGACAAAGTAAAAGAGCGCACCGAAGAGCTCAATAAAACCAACGAGTACCTCAAAAAGCAAATTGAACAGCGTAAAGAAATTGAATTAAAACTAATACACGATGCACACCACGACTCGCTCACCGATTTACCCAATAGAGTTATGTTTAATAGTCGCCTTGAATTGGCTATTGCGAACAAGAAGCGTCACCCAGAAAATAAGTTCGCTGTGTTATTCATCGACTTAGACCGTTTTAAAGTAATTAACGACACACTAGGACATCATGCTGGTGATGAGTTTCTAATTGAAGTCAGTCAGAGAATTGCCTTGTGTAAACGTGGGCATGATTTATTAGCACGCTTAGGCGGTGATGAATTTGTTATTCTTCTCGATAATTTTGATGACGTTAAGGCAATTGAAGAAGTTGCTTCTCGCGTTATTAATTCAGTTTCAATGCCGTTCGTACTCGACGGTAAAGAAATGTTTAGCGGGGCCAGTATTGGCATTGCTCACCTTGACAACAGCTATATGTCTGCCGATGAAGTGCTGCGAGATTCTGATGCTGCAATGTACCAAGCTAAAAGTTTAGGACGCGGTCGATATGTCAACTTTGACAAGAGCATGCGTGAAAAACTATTGGAAGATATTCAGTTAGAAGCTGAATTCCGTAAGTCACTTAAAAACAAAAAATTTGATTGTGTTCTGCAACCTGTTGTTTCCCTTGAAGACGAATCAGTATTGTACTTTGAATGTACATTGCAGTGGCATAATCCAACGTTTGGTAAAATAAATAGAGAGCAATTTTGGCAAATTGCGGAACAATGCAGTTTGACACTCGAATTGAATCAATTTCTTTTGGATGGGGCAATTGGATTGCTTAGCCAATGGCAAGAGGATCCTGAGTATGCGACCCAACGAATTGGCTTAAGTCTCTCAGTTGAACACTTGATGCAGCGTGATTTAGTCAATGAACTGATTGAACAAGTTAAGCAAAGCAAATTCGATGCAGAGAAACTCTTATTAGCGTTTTCTGAGAGTGCCTTAAATAATCGTTCGCAGTTCATATTACCAGCAGTTAAAAAACTCAAACGACATGGCTTCGGACTTATCTTAGATAACTTCGGTAGCGGCGCTGCTTCTTTGAATTACTTATTTTCTTACCCATTTGATTTCATCAAAATTGATGAACGCTTTGTTCAGTCATTTACTCGCTCTGAAAAGAATTTGCGCTTCATAGAATCGGTAATTCTGGTTGCTGAAAAAGTGAGTATTATTGTTATTGCTGAAGGTATATCTAGTAAGACTAAACTAGAAGGGCTCAAAGGCTTGGGTTGTGAATATGGCCAAGGTGATATTCTTGGGAATACTATTTTACTCGACTTTGTGGATGATACGCCTGAAGAAGTTAAGTAGCTTCAATTCAATCTAAAACCATCCTCATCTCATAATAGGCCTCTGAGGTTAGCTATGCCCTTGGCACCTTTCTCCTTGCGCTCTTCTGCCGTTGCCTTCTTCTTCTGAAATTCCCATTCAATATCATCTTGTGGTAATTCGTATAAAAAGCGCGATGGCTCTGGCTGAATGATCTCGCCAAATTGACGACGCTCTCTAGCAATACTAAACACCAATTCTTGCTGTGCTCTCGTAATACCAACGTAAGTTAAACGACGCTCTTCATCTATGTTGTCTTCTTCAATACTACTTTTGTGCGGTAACAAGCCTTCCTCCATGCCTACCATGTATACATAAGGGAACTCTAGGCCCTTGGAAGCATGTAATGTCATTAGTTGAACTTGATCGGCTTCAGCATCGTCCTCTCCGCGTTCCATCATATCGCGTAAGATTAAACGGTTAACAATTTCTGATAATGACATTCCTGGCTCAAGCTCGTCTCCTTTGAGCATGCTATCAATCCAGCCAAACAGTGTACTGATATTCGCCATTCCCATTTCAGCTGCTTTTGGACTTGTACTTTGCTCGTATAGCCACTCTTCGTAACCCATGGCTTTAATAAAGTCACGCAGCACTGCGATAGTGTCGCCACGCTGCGCATTGTCAGCAGCTTCAACTACCCAACGAGCAAACTCGTTTACCGACTGATAAGCTTTGACGCCTAAGATACTATTCAAACCGTCATGACAGCATGCTTCAAACAGACCCGTGCGGTTTGCATTTGAAAAGTGACCTACCTTCTCAAGCGTGGCTCTGCCAATTCCCCTTGAGGGCGTGTTGATAACGCGCAGCAAAGCATTGTCATCATCTTGATTAACCAATAAGCGCAAATATGCCATAACGTCTTTAACTTCAGTGCGCCCAAAGAAAGATGTACCGCCACTGATTTTATAAGGTATGCGGTTGGTCATTAATACTTTTTCAAACAAGCGAGATTGATGATTTCCTCGATACAAAATGGCGTAATTACCATAGTTAGTGTTGTTCATAAAACGATGCGCCATAAGCTCGGCCACCACTTTTTCTGCCTCGTGTTCTTCATTTTTCGCCACAACTACTTTTAGTTTTTCACCATAAGGTAATTCGCTGAATAGGCGCTTTTCGTATACATGTGGGTTATTTTGAATAAGAATATTTGCGTTGTGTAGTATCCGCCCTGAAGACCGATAATTCTGCTCAAGCTTAATAAGACGTAAACTAGGAAAGTCTTTTTGTAGCAAGACTAAGTTTTGTGGCCTTGCACCACGCCACGAATAGATTGATTGATCGTCGTCACCTACCACAGTAAAACGTGCTCTTTGTCCAACCAACAAACGCACTAATTCATACTGACTTGTGTTGGTATCTTGATACTCATCCACCAGCAAGTATTTCAGCATGTTTTGCCACTTTTGCCGAACCGCCTCATTTGTTTTGAGTAATAAGGTAGGCAAGAGGATCAAATCATCAAAATCTAACGCGTTGTAGGCTTTAAGGTGAGATGCATATTCAACGTAGTACTTAGCGTGTTCTACTTCAATAACGCCTTGTGCGTTTTTGCTGGCTGCTTCAGGCATGATCAAATCATTTTTCCAATTTGAAATCTGCTTTTGCAAACCAGAGAGTAAATCTTTGTCGCCCTCGTATTCAGCCTCAGTTAGATCACGAAGTAAACTCATAGAATCTTTGTCATCGAATAAAGAGTAACCGGCTTTGTAGCCAAGCTGAAGAACATGCTTTTTAATGATACTCAAGCCTAACGTGTGAAAAGTTGATACTTTTAAACCGCGCGACTCTGCTTTACCCAGAGTTTGAGCAACCCGCTCTTTCATTTCTCGCGCAGCTTTGTTAGTAAAAGTAACCGCCGCAATTTGCCTGGCTTTATAACCGCATTCGCGCACTAAGTAAGCGATTTTAGTCGTGATAACCCGAGTTTTACCGCTGCCTGCACCAGCCAACACCAAGCAGGGGCCTGATACATATTCTACGGCTTCTTGTTGAGCATCATTTAAGCGCATTTAACGGTCTCAGTTTATATTTAATATTGAAATGGAAAACAAGAAACAAATTATAACAAATAGGCAGCGAATAACGCTTTTTTCTTTTTCATTTCAAGCTACACTTAGTTTGGACAGAGCAGGGTTTATGCAAGTACGCGTTAGCGGATATGCATAGATGCTTCAATGCGTACATGCTTCAATGCGTACATGCTTCAATGCATACATAAAAAGGCCTCCGTGGCTTTATATAAAAAGAGTTAGCGAGCCAATCCGGTCAGAACAAAAGGAAAATCAAATGCTCGATCCAAAAAAATTAGAAGAAATTGCAAAAAACATCAGTGATGCTATTCCGGCCGGTGTAAAAACAATGGCTGGCGAAGCTGAAAGTAAAGTCAAACAAGTACTGCAAGCACAGTTGTCGAAACTCGACTTAGTTAGTCGTGAAGAGTTTGACGTACAAAGCCAAGTGCTTATTCGTACTAGAGAAAAGTTAGAAGCAATGGAAGCGCGCATTGCAGCTCTTGAATCAGGCGCATCTTAAGAGCCTTCAGCTAGTTCTCATGAGCAAGCCAAGCAGCAAACCTAGCGCAATCACTAAGCCTACCCAGTGATTGTGCAAAAACACTTTAAAATAGGCCTCTCGTCGACGTGTTTTCAGTAAGGTGAACTGATACACAAACATAGCAGAGGCTATTGCCAGCCCAGCATAAAAACTAGGATGCAATTCAGTAATAAAGCCAACGTAAGCAAGTAAGGCAATAGTCGTAACTTCGAGTAGCACGATAGCGCTTATATCAAAGCGACCAAATAAAATTGCACTCGATTTAACCCCCACTTTAAGATCATCCTCTCTATCGACCATCGCGTAAGCAGTGTCATAAGCCACGGTCCAAGTCAGATTAGCAATATAAATCAACCATAACCATAAGGGTAATTCACCCATAATTGCCATGAATGCCATTGGGATAGACCAGCTAAAGGCAGCGCCCAGGACAACTTGAGGTAAGTGTGTGAAGCGTTTCATAAATGGATAGAGACTAGCTAAGAACAAGGCAGCGAACGAAAGTAATATTGTCGCTTTATTTAAAAATAAAACCAGGGTGAAGGACAAAGCTACAAGTAACAAAAATAGCTGAAGCGCTTCTTTGGGCTGCACTTCACCAGACACAATTGGACGAGCATTAGTGCGATCTACGGCATCATCGACCTTCCTATCAGCATAATCATTGATTACACATCCAGCAGATCGCATCAGTATTACACCGCCAATGAAAATAAGCGCAATATGCCAAGGCGGTAAGCCATTAGCAGCCCACAACAAACCCCATACAGCAGGCCACAGTAATAAGTATATCCCTATTGGCTTATCGGCTCGCATTAAACGCCAATAAGCTTCTCTATTATGCCAGTTAAGCAACAAGTTCCGGCTTGGCATCATTTAAGCTCCCGCGTTTCATTCTTTGATTTTTCACTCTGTGGGTTAACAACATAACTGGGGCAATCCGGTAAGAAAATTTCAGCGACTAACAAATGCCAATCCAAAATTTGGAACGCCGAACGTCGGCCCCATAAACCTGATGAGCTAACCTTGTTGGATGGATTTAGCGCAGAATTAGCTTGCGTAGAATTAGCTTGCGCAGAGTCAAATCCCCTAGCCTTGATGCCTTTTAATACAGATTCATCAGAACCAAATATATCTAAACTCGCTATAGGATTCTCATTCAATTGAGCAATCACAAATTCACTACGTACAAATTTGTCATCATTGAAAATGCGCTGACCCAAGGGTTGATTACCTAAGGTTGACCAAGTCGTATTGCATAGGTGCTCGGGCAAAACACTGCGAGCGAATACCCAAGGCTTTCCATTACCATACAAAATCACTTCTCTTATTTGCCAATTGTGTTTATGGTAGTCTGCTAACGCATCTATTTCGCTTTGCTCAGCGTCAAGAGTCGCTTGTCCTAGCACTTGAACTTCAAAACTATTGGTGTGGGCTTGCAAACGCTCCGTCAGTGACCCCGTATGCAGCAGCCAGTCGGCTAAGTGCTGATCAGGAAGATCGTATTGTGCGGCCGTTTTCCAGACTGCATTAATACCTAGTGGAAATTGATTAATTTGTAACAAGTGATTTAGAAAATTGATTTTTATCCGATATAATAAGTCTAACACAGCATAGATTGTATCTGCATCCGTATTGTTCTTTCCAAGAGGTACTATTATGACTAATTTACATGGATCATATGAAATGAAGCGAGTCACATCCTTATTGATGTATTTAAGCATCACTTTTTGCCTTTTAGCGGCACCTCAACTATCTCACGCTCAGGACGATATGAAACCACCAACATTCGCCTATGTGGGCTTAGAGCCTGATATTGTCACAAATTATGCTGGAGACAATTCTAAAAAATTGGGTTATGTGCGCGTAACTATTGAAATGATGGTAGCTGATCCTTCTAAGATAATAGATATAGAGCATCACATGCCATTGCTTAGAGCCACCGCAATTGAGGTATTAGGGGCACAACCAGAAGATAAGATTCGCTCATTAACAGGGCGGGAAGATATTCGTAGAATGGTACTACAGAAATTCAAAGACATTATGAAACGTGAAACTGGTGAAGATGTCATTGAAAATATCATCTTCACCAAATACTTACGTCAGGGTGGTTAGCGCTTCTTTGCGCTTTTGAAAGCCGCAACCTGATGCGTTACCAAAGCCATTAAGCAACCCGAGACAAGCCCTATTAGATGCGCTTCGTTCGCCATATTCATGCCTAAAATGCCGAGATAACCAACAACTATCCAGCCAAGTAGAAATATAACCAAGTTATTTGGCAGGCCAATACCCCAGCTTGGTCGTAGAAAACCAATCCACCATACAAAACCAAATAGCGCATACACCACGCCAGATAAGCCTCCAAAGTTAGGTCCCGATACCAGCAACTGTGCAACGTTCGAACTAACAGCGGCAATTGCAAAAATAAGAGCCAGCGAAGCGGTGCCAAAAATCCTTTCTAGTTGAGAACCCAGTATCCACCACCAAATTAAGTTAAACACGATATGCATTGCGCTGAAGTGGATAAAAGCAGGTGTAAACAGTCGCCACCACTGATGTGTTTGCGCTAATTCATCAAGACTACGAATATTCAAAGCATAATAAATTGCGTTGAAAGCGCCGAGATAACTCAATATAAAAATACTGATACAAATAAGCAATACACAAGACATGAAAGGTGCGTTGATAAAGTCTTTCGTCCAGCTAGGAAGCCCGCCTCCTTTTTGTTTTGCTTTTTTAGGTCCATCATCAAATGTCGAACCTACTTGCCAAGCCGCCTGTTGGTACTTTGCTTGATTAGGGTTAGCAACGAAGTCTTCTGCAATTCTCAAGGCCTTAGACACATCAAAATGATTGAGCACTACAATTTGATAATGAAGTTTGTCGGTATTCGCCGATTGGGTTTGTGCAGATGGCTTCGGCGCTTTATTTTCAACTGTCTCAGGACCATCATGCGAGGCATCATCGCTACTCTCAACCACAGTAGGTTTACCTTTAACAATGCGCACTTCAATATTGTATGTGCTTAGGTAATCAGCCAGAAGATGCGCAGGCTTGCTATCAGAAAAAGCAAGTATCGGCGTACCTGTTTGAGAGGAGTCACTCAAGATGAGGCTCCTTGGTCTTCACTCTTAGCTGATTGACTAGCTGCTTGGCTCGCTTCTTTTTCAGATTGAATAGGAAACTGCGTTCGCCACACTTCAAAGCCACCGTCCATGCTGTAAACTTCATCAAAGCCTTGATGCAACATATATTGGGCAGCCTGTTGACTGCTATGCCCGTGATAACAAACTACAACGACTGGGGTATCGGGGTCGTTATCGTCCATAAATCCCTGAATACTTCCGTTGGTCAAATGATATGACCCAGGGATATGGGCCAGTTCATAAGATTGTTCGTCGCGTATATCCACAATCTTGATTGTGCCAGCGTCTAGCTTTGCTTTGGTGTCTTGCGGCGAGATATGCTCAAATTGTTCCATTGTTTTATCCTTGCCAATCGAGTAATACTTTGCCGCTTTGACCAGAGCCCATAATATCGAAGCCTTTAGCAAAATCGTCAACACCAAACTGATGGGTAATAATTGGGCTCAAGTCCAAGCCGCTTTGCAGCAAACTAACCATCTTATACCAAGTTTCAAACATTTCTCGGCCATAAATGCCTTTGATTGTTAAGCCTTTAAAAATAACTTTATTCCAATCAATCGCCACATCTTTCGGCGGAATACCTAGCATAGCTACTTTGCCGCCATGATTCATTTTGTCTAACATATCCCGAACTGCGGAAGGTACACCAGACATTTCAAGACCAACGTCAAAGCCTTCGGTCATGCCCAATTCATCAATTACATCCTTGAGGTTCTCAGACGCTACGTTAACCACGCGAGTGGCACCCATTTTCTTTGCTAGATCAAGTCGGTACTCATTAATATCGGTAATAACGACAAAGCGTGCCCCGCAATGTTTGGCCACTGCTGCGGCCATAATTCCAATGGGACCAGCCCCTGTGATCAATACATCTTCGCCCACTAGATCAAAAGATAAGGCAGTATGCACAGCGTTACCAAAAGGGTCGAAAATGGCAGCCATATCATCACTGATGTTTGCCGGTATTTTAAATGCATTGAATGCAGGAATAACTAAATATTCAGCAAAAGCGCCTTGGCGATTTACGCCTACGCCCGTTGTGTTGCGACATAAATGGCGACGTCCAGCGCGACAGTTCCTGCAATGGCCACAAGTAATATGGCCCTCGCCCGATACACGGTCACCAATCTCAAAGCCCGCGACTTCTTGACCAATTTCTAGCACTTCACCTACATACTCGTGACCAACAATCATTGGCACTGGGATGGTGTTCTGGGACCACTCGTCCCAGTTAAAAATATGCATGTCGGTACCGCAAATAGCAGTTTTTCGAATTTTAATCAGTAGATCATTCGGACCAATCTCAGGTACTGGATTATCTGCTAGCCAAATACCCGGCTTGCGGTGCAGCTTAGCCAACGACTTCATTTGTTTAACTTGTTTCTTATGTAAGGGCGAATTCATTAGATTACTCCTAACTCTTTACCTACTTCAATAAAAGCGTCTACCGCCTTATCAATCTGGTCAATGCTATGCGCTGCAGACATTTGCGTGCGTATACGTGCCTTGTCTTTAGGTACAACAGGGAAAGAAAAACCAACTACGTAAATGCCGCGTTCCAGCATTTTGTCGGCCATGTCGCTCGCTAGTTTGGCATCACCTAACATCACAGGAATAATTGCGTGGTCTTTACCTGATAAGGTAAAGCCTGCAGTTTCCATGCGCGTTCTAAAATGTGCAGAATTGCGAATTAAGGCATCACGTAATCCTTTTCCATCGGCCATCATCTCGAACACTTTGAGCGAGGCCGATACAATAGGAGGCGCAACAGAATTTGAAAACAAATAAGGTCTTGAGCGCTGGCGTAACCAATTAACCACTTCTTTTTTACCTGATGTGTAACCGCCGGACGCGCCGCCTAAGGCCTTACCTAAGGTACCCGTTAGAATATCAACACGGCCCATAACACCACAATACTCATGACTGCCACGACCATCTTCGCCAACAAAGCCCGTTGCGTGACAATCGTCAACCATTACCATGGCATCGTATTTGTCCGCTAGATCACAAATACCCTTTAGGTTTGCAATTACGCCGTCCATTGAAAATACACCGTCAGTGGCAATCAGTTTGAATCTTGCGCCATCTGCTGTGGCTTGTTTTAGCTGCTCTTCAAGTGCTGCCATATCATTGCTTGCATAACGATAGCGCTTGGCTTTACTCAGACGCACACCATCAATAATACTCGCATGATTGAGCGCATCAGAAATGACCGCATCCTCCGCCGTCAATACCGTTTCAAACAAACCACCGTTGGCATCAAAACAAGAAGGATAAAGAATAGTGTCTTCAGTACCTAGAAACTCGCTGATTTTTTGCTCAAGCTGCTTATGAATATCTTGCGTACCACAAATAAAACGAACGGACGCAACACCAAAGCCATGTGTATCAAGGCCTTTTTTAGCGGCGAGAATTAAATCTGGATGATTAGCCAAACCTAAATAGTTGTTTGCACAAAAATTAAGCACGTGATCATTATTGGCAACGGTAATATCAGCATTTTGTTGTGACGTAATTATGCGCTCTTTTTTATAAAGGCCATCTTGTTTTGCGGCATCTAGTTGAGCTTGAATGTGTGAAATGAAACCTTGCGACATAAATTAACCCTCAAATGAGTGAAAGCTGGGGTCTGTTGACCGTAATGTAACGAGCTTATTGCTCGGTGCTTTTTAAATTGATTTTTAGACAAGCGCATTGTCCAGTATTGTTTACTTGCTGTCTAGAGACTCTAGGTAGCGAAGCGCCAAATCGACCTTTTTAAGGACCGTTTTTACCAGTAAATGCGTCATTAAATCTTTACCTTTGGCTCTGGTACCCCAAGGCAAGTAAACCCATTCTTTACCTTTTTGCACTTTTACATTAATTTCGTAAACAGAAGCTACGAAATCTTGCGATAGATATGGACCGGTGCGCCTAAAGTTACTATGCCCATACAAACCAACAACAGGGGTGCTCATTGTTGTTGCCATATGCGCAGCGCCAGCATCGGGAGCAATCACCAATTCAGCGCCAGCGAGTACCGCGAGCATTTGCTTTAATGATGTTTTGCCTACCAAATTCAATGTAATTACACTTTCGGTTTGTAATATTTCGTCCGAAACAAAAGTATTTATGGGATCGTGCCTCCCACAAAGTACAATTTTGTAGCCTTTTTCACTCAAATATTGGGAAATCGCTACATAACCATGTACCGTCCAGTTTCGTTCATTTGTAGAAGCAGCAGGACTAATAACTACATATTTACCTAATAAAGAAGTTTGATTTTTTGCCCACAGCCAATCAGATTCAGCCAAGGGCATGTCCCAGTTAGGGGTTTTGTCTGATGGAACACCCAGCTTGTCGGCAAATCCCATGAAGCCCTCTAGCACATGCGCGTATGGTTTAGCTTCAATGCGTTCGTTAGCAAAAAACCACTGACCTCGTTTACTGCGCTTCCAGTCAAAACCAATTCGGCGTTTTGCCTTTACTACTTTTGACAAAAGGTTGGCTTTTAATCCCAGCTGCATCATGAAGAGAGCATCAAATATGCGCTCGCCAAGTGCTAGTTCAAGCTGTTCTTTAGCCTTTTTTCCGAGCCCTTTGTCGCACACTATAAACTCAATGCCCGCCATTCCCTCAAGCAACTCATGTTCGATTTTGCCAATAATCCAAGTGATTTTTATATCAGGTCGATGTTTGCGAATACGCGTAACCATCGCAGCCGCATGGCAAACGTCACCTATAGAGGATAAGCGCAATATACAGAGTTGAAAAGCTTGGCTCAATTGAATTCCGTTAGGCTATGTCCATGATTTTTGATATGTTACACCATAATAATTGTTTTTGAAGCGCACACCACGAATATGCCGTTGATTGATATACTATCTACCAAGCCAAATGAGTATCTTTTCTTACCCAAAGACAGTCAGTGGATAACCGACTCTGTTGATCAAAAAAGCGACGTCGCTGCCATACAGAAACTATTTGAACCAGACTGGTTGAAAGCTGAAAAAATGGTCACCAAAACTGCTTCAGGTAGAGGCTTAGTATACTTTTTCAGAGCCTTTGATGAAGACTGTGTGCTTCGCCATTATTATCGGGGTGGCCTTATCGCAAAGATATCAAAAGATAAGTTCATTTTTAAAAAATTGACAGAAACTCGCCCATTTCAGGAATTGACCTTACTAGCAAGGTTATATGCTGCTGGTTTGAATGTACCCAAACCAATTGCAGCTAGACTAACGCGCAGTGGCGTTAACTATGTAGCCGATATCATTACGGGTGCAATTCCACGCACACAAGAACTGCATCAACAACTGCAACAAAAACCTATTGGGCAGGAGGTTTGGTTAAATATAGGTGCGGTGCTGCGAAAAATGCATAACCTTCAAGCCTGTCACTATGACATCAATGTTAAAAATATTTTGTTGCAAGAGCCCATAAAGACTGAGCATAGCGCATCGGAGGATCAACAAGTTAGTATTCACTTACTCGATTTTGACGGCTGTAAGTTGCGCCAAGGTGATAACTGGAAAAGTGCTAATCTTAATCGATTCAAGCGTTCTCTTGAGAAACAAAAATTGAAATATGCCGCTTATTATTATGAAGAAATTAATTGGGCTTGGATTGAACAAGGATATTTGGAGGCACTTGACACCTGATCAATGATCACATGCCAAGTAGTCATTCACCTTAATCAAACGCATACGTGGCGTTTAAGTAAAGCAAGCCGTCAACTTCATTGTCTTGCGTCACGAACTTACGCGACTCAATGCTTCCCCCCGCCTTTATTAACCAGTCGCCAAATGGTCGCTGATAGAAACCGCTGAGCTGAATAAGATCTTCTGTAACATCGTCGGTCAACACAGGCGAAGGCCTCGCGCCATCTGGGTTAAGTTCAGCTTTGCGCAAAATAATTTCAGCAATAGAACCGTCGCTAAAACGAATGTTAGCGCCAGCAGTCACTTGCTTAGCATCACTATCGAATGTGCTTCCCATGACTCGGCCGCGATGGCGATATCCGCTTGTATACGTACCATTTTCGTAATAACAATTGGTAATAGTACTATCATTTCCTGCACAAGCAATATTCGTGTCGCTACTTTCGACATACACTTTTGCGTTTGCAAAGTAGGTAGAAACACCAATTAAATTAGCGTTGTCGGTTATGTTAATGCCGCTTGTTGTGTCTTCACCTATGCGCTGGGCATAGACTGAAATAGGCCTTTGGAATAAGTCAAAAGTGTACTTTATATCGTAGCCTGCTAAATGATTGCCCAATTTCGATAACTGATCAGCATCGGTACAAACACCACCTGCTCCCTCGCAGTAACCTTGAAATGTAATTACATCAATAAAGTTTGATAAACTTCTTGGTTGGCCATCGCCACCCCACATTGCAGCCCAAGAAACGCCAAACTCAAAGCGTTTAAAAGGACTGAAAGTAAATCTGTTTAATAATAATTTGGCATTAGGAACATCCCTGTCATCTTCTAACTGGCCAAACTGACTAGTAAAATACCAAGGTCCCATCCACGATAACCATGGACTCTTAGATGCAGTTACGGACGAACGAGAAAGTGCGATTGTTGGTATAGGCCGGGCATTGTTTGACAACATCAAGCTACTCGATTGGCCAGGTCCCCACCATTGATCAATCGAACCAGCGCGGATATTCCAATCGCCAAATTGATAGGCTAGAAAGCTGTTATCAAAATTTTTCTCGCCACCCGATTGGTAATTAATGCTTAATTGGCCGCTTAAACGACTCCAATAGAATTCGTTTGTAATTTTAGCAGATGCTTTGACATCGCTGATACCATCGAAGGAAGTTAAACGAGGCTCGCTAGTTGAGCCTTGCAGCTCAAGAAAGGTTCTGCGCTTTTGCATTTTCTGCAAATTCAAATAATGACTTAAACGCTGTGCGGCTTGCCTAGGCATATCAGGCATCTTGCCCTCATCAAGCTTTAGTATTTGATCTGCAACACCGCGCCAAGGCACGGGATAAGTAATTACAGTAGCGTCCAAATAGCCCCACTCATGCAAAGTTTGTAGGTCATAATGTAGTTGTTTATCGACGGTTCCAACCCAAGGGGAAGAAAGAACGGGCATGCTGAGCATCAGCGATAAAAAGAAAATAGTGAAGGCGCGAAAATTCACGAAAACAATCCAATCCATAATTAAAAAGAGTCCATATGAGATAATATCGCATTGGCCCTAGCTTAAATACTTTTTCTCGATAATTAATTGCATTCATTGTCTACTTTCAGTTACTGTCTGTCTCCGATTCATACAACCACCGCAGGTACAGTAGGGATGACAGAAGTAACAGCGATCTACCCTGGCACGTTCGATCCGATTACCAACGGTCATGCAGATTTAATAACTCGAGCATCAAAAATGTTTTCTCATGTGATTGTTGCTGTAGCTTACAACCCCAGGAAACAGCCCTTGTTTAGTTTAGAAGAGCGCGTTGATTTAGTCACGCAAGTGACTAGTCATTTGTCCAATGTGGAAGTAAAAGGCTTCACCGGCTTGCTCGCTGACCTAGCGAAAAAAGAAGGTGTAAACATTCTTATTCGTGGCTTAAGAGCGGTTTCAGATTTTGAATTTGAATTTCAGCTAGCCAATATGAATCGTAGGCTGAATAGCGATTTAGAAAGTGTATTTTTAACACCGTCTGAAGAAAATTCGTTTATTTCATCCACTTTGGTCAAAGAAGTTGCCTTGCATCACGGCGATGTTAGTGGATTTTGTTCACCCGAAGTATTGGCTGCGTTAAAACAACGACTGCATCAAGAAGGGTAGCGCAAACTGCGCTAACTTCAATTACCTTGGCAGCAAAAACGGACTCCTTACTTCTGGCACTTAACACAATAAAATGTATTGCGCTGACCTATAACTACAGAGCGAATAGGTGACTGACATACTTCACATTCATCGCCGGCACGGCCATAGACTAATAAATGTTGAGCAAAGTAGCCTGGATTGCCGTCAGCCTGTGCAAAGTCTTTCAAGGTAGTACCTCCTTGCTCAATGGCTTTGGCTAAAACTTGCTTTATATTTTCAGTAAGTAACTTATAACGTTTTAAGCTTACTTTACCCGCAGCTCTTCTCGGGTCTATTCCTGACAGAAATAGAGATTCATTAGCATAGATATTACCTACACCCACTACAACTTCGTTACTCATGATGAAGGTTTTAACTGGCGACAATTTCCCGCGTGAGCGCCTAAATAGTACATTTTCATCAAACTCATCCGTGAGTGGCTCTGGTCCAAGAGAACGCAGTATTTTTAAAGGTGGCTGCGTTGGCGATTGCCACAAGCAGGATCCAAAGCGTCGTGCGTCGTTGAATACTAGTTTTTTACCTGTCTGCAATTCAATTTCAATATGATCATGCTTTTTACGCGGCAAATTCGAATCAACCACGCGCATTTTGCCTGACATACCTAAGTGCATTACCAAGGCGCCAACATCAGTGTTAATAAACAGGTATTTGGCTCTACGCGTAACCGAGTTTATTTTGTGCTGACAAGCGAGTTGGACATCGTCGGGGACTATCCAGCGCAATTGAGGCTGATGCACGACGATTTTATCAATGATCTTGCCTTCTAAAAAGGGGGCAATACCTTGTTTAGTGACTTCAACCTCAGGTAATTCTGGCATAGATTAATTTACCACTGCGTAAGTTGCTCAAGTGTTGGAAAGTCGAGTAAAACGATCTCGTCTTTGAACATAAGATAGGTTTGATTATCAATGGTCTTAATAGGCAAAACACGACCAAAGCGTTCACCCGCTAACCATAAAACTACGACAAGGTCCGGATTTTTAAGTGCACTTGCTTCAACTTGGGTTTGTCGTTTTACCAATGCGCGTTTCCAGTTATCTACTAGACCGGCCAATTGACCAGCAATGGCTTCTTGCTGACTCGCTGCATTTGCTGGCTTATTGCTTGGCACCCCTTCAGTATTTTCTATAGCCATAGGCAAGCTTGATGATGATAGTCGCCATGTTGGCCCTGCTCTTTCAATAAGCGTTTGGTCAATTTGTAAACTCAATAAAATGGCGCCTTCCTCAATAATAGGAAAAGGCAAGTCATCGTCACTTGATTGAAAGCTACTTATATTCAATATTAGGACCATTGCCAACATGGTAAAAATAATCACGTTATTCCACGCTTTCTGAGACAGTCGTGCCATGTTGCTTCCTATTGAATGACCTTATATTTTGCTAAATTTCGCATTGATATTACTACGTTTACTTTGTAGATACCTCAAGACAGTTTTGTCCATGGCCAGTGATTTTCTTGGCGACGTAATTTAAAGTTTCTAAAAAGGTTAGCAGGCTTTTTCTTATTAGCACTTAAACCATGCTCAATACGCTGGACTGATGCTTCTATAACACGATAAGAGGCTTTGCCATCATCACTTGGATGGTATTCAGCAGCAAAACGCTCAAAGTTCTCAGCGTGCTTATCTGCATTTTCAAAAACATTTATAATTTTGTTACCTAACTCGCTTGCAGTATGGAAGTTGAGAACATATTCATCAGGCTTAGCATTTTTGTATGTTATCACCGGTTTGCGTTGCAATAGCGATTCAGAAATAGCTGATGACGTGTCTGACAAAACTAAGTCACATTGGCTAATAAGCGACACTAAGTCGGCTTTAGCGTAAATGCTAAGGTTGTCAAACTGACTAGCTAAGGCTTGGTATTGCGCAATCACTTCTTTAGCCATCTTTGGGTGGAATTTAATCACCCAGTTATGCATTTTACTGCTGACCAAGCGTTTAATCTCTGGCAGCAAATCGATTGTGCTAGTTAACTTTGGCGAGAAGGTAGGCAAATACAGAATTTGTTTTCTATGTTCAGCTTCAGATGCAAGTTCATTGTTGTGATGATCTGCACTGACTTTCTTTTGCAGTGGGAAAACGTTGTCCATTTTAGGCCAGCCCGTTTCGACCACATCAAAGTAACCATGCTGCTCCGCAAATTCTTTAAATTTACGAGTAAATAGAGGACCTTGAGTACAATATAAATCAAACGAGCCGCGAATACGAAAGTGGCCTTTCTTCTTCCATTCGAAACCATGGAACAATTGCACTTTTAAACCTGGAATGAAATCCGGAACAAGATTACCGGTTACAAAAACCGCATCGGGCTTAAACGAAATTGCTTGCGCTATAGAGTTTGTTATATTTTCTTGCTCAGTAAATAATCGCATATCAACGCTATTACCAAGTGCTAACCACAGTACTTCATCGCCCCTAGCCTGCATAGCAGCTTGCATAGGTCGCAAAATCTCAAAGGTGTAGTTTTGCTGAATAAGTAATATAAATCGATATGTTTTCATTAAAATAAATGACGCAAATACAGCGCGTTGACAAGTAATTTGGAATCAGTTTATCAGATAACGCAATAAACCCAAATTTAATATCTACGTCAAAAAAACAGAGGAGTCAAAAAGCAAAAAACCCAGCATGAGCCGGGTTTTTTTGGAGACAAAGAACAAGTGTATTACTTGATTTTTGCTTCCTTGAACATAACGTGCTTACGAATTTTCGGATCAAACTTTTTGATCTCCATTTTGCCAGGCATGTTACGTTTATTTTTATCTGTGGTGTAGTAAAAACCTGTACCAGCAGATGAAACTAATTTTATTTTATCTCTCATGGTAATTCCTTAGACTTTCTCGCCACGAGCACGGATGTCAGCTAATACTACATCAATGCCTTTTTTATCGATAATACGCATGCCTTTAGTGGTCAAACGTAACTTAACGAAACGGTTTTCACTCTCAACCCAAAAACGGTGAGTATGAAGATTTGGCAAAAAGCGACGACGAGTCGCATTTCTAGCGTGTGAGCGGTTGTTACCAACTGCAGGACGCTTACCTGTAACTATACAAACTTTTGACATCTAATTGTCTCCAGAAAAACTGTTTGCCGTCTAACCCAAGCAAACAAATATTGCTGTTAAACGTGTTTAATAATGAGGGCGCATTTTATACAGGAAACGTCGATTCAATTCAACAAAAACTTCTCTTTTGAGCAATTTTTTTGTATTTTTGCTCAATTAATGGCGTATTTTATCGTGATTGATTCGTTAGCCTAATGAAGTTATAGCAAAACACACAGCTATATTTACTTGATATTATAGCGATTCGCAAACATAACAATTACGACCGTTTCGTTTCGCAGAGTATAGCAAGTTATCAACGCGCTTTAGCAGTTCTTTTTCATTGTTTAGGGTACTGGCAAATATAATAAACGCGTCTAGACATTTTTAGTGCGTGCCGCAAAAGAGCTTAGGCCGGTTAATTATTGAAAACTAGTCGCGGATATTAGTTGAGTTTTTCTAGGCGTTTCTTCAATTCTTTTTTATTCTTGAACAAAAAGTAGAAACCATTTACCACCTTTTTCGGAAAGCTTTGCTTAGCTTTACTGCGCGTTTGACTGCCATCAATGTCGCTTAGTTCGGCATGATTAGCTTCAACAACGTATGGCTTTAAGCCAAATATGTTCAAACTATTTTCCCACCAATATTGCAACTCTATATCAATTGGTCGTGCAATTCTGGAGCTCAATGCAATTAATTTTTTTGCGCCCGCTAAGCTAACAACTTGCGCACAAGTGCGACTAGGCACTTTGTTATAGGTTACAAGCGAGAACTCATTTGCTGAATATTGATGCACCACAGTGCGTTTGATGTGTGTTTCAGCTAACTTGACTAAGTCCCAAGGCTGTTCAATACCTTCAATGGCCTCGAGCCCTTGCTGAATATTTTGCTGCAAAATAATGTCATCTTCCAAAATAACCGCATAATCAAGCTGATCATCGACGATTTTTTGCCACACATGCATATGGCTCAAATAGCAGCCTATTTCGCCACTAGTCAAATGCTTATGATATGACGACTGGTTGAAGTCGTACAATGCATCCACGTCGCTGCGAGATAAACAGTCGCCATCTACAGCATCAATGCGTTCAAAGGGTAGATTATGCGCTTCAAATTGACGTGCACAGGCTTGTAGCCTTTCCTTAGACCTCGCCAAATTAATCAGATAAATTTTCCATTTTTTCATGTGCGATATAAAACTATAACAATCCTCGTTGCGCGAATGATACCGCAGTTCCATCTCCGATAACAAAATGATCTAGCACTCTAACGTCGATTAATTCCATTGCTCGCTTTATTCTCTCGGTTATTTGAATATCGGCTTGACTCGGCTCTGCTATGCCACTGGGATGATTATGGGCCAAAATAACTGCAGCCGCGTTATCTTCAAGCGCTTGTTTAACTAGCTCCCTGGGGTATACAGCTGCTGAATTAATCGTCCCTTTGAACATTTGTCTAAAGGCAATGAGTTGGTGCTGGCTGTCGAGCAGTAGCATTGAAAAGACTTCATGAGGCTTGTCGCGCAATTCAGCAAGCAAGTAGCTTGAAGCGGAATCAGCTTGCGTGAAACTATGAGGCTTTGCCAAGTTTTCAGCGAGCGAGCGGCGGGTAAGCTCGAAGCAAGCGGTTAAAGTGGCGTATTTTGCAGAACCAAAACCCAATGTAGAGGTAAGTTGTGACTTACTAGCGCTCATTAAACCACGCACTGAGCCAAATAAAACTAAAGCGTCACGCGCTAACTCAACGGCGTTTTTACCTTTTACCCCAGTATGCAATACAATACCGAGTAGCTCTGCATCGGATAATGTTTCGGCGCCAAAATGCAGTAATTTTTCTCTTGGACGCTCATATTGCGGCCAATTAGTGATTTTCATATTTCCATTCCTTGGTTAACTTTGTCACAATGCTCGCTATCCAATCCTTTGAAGAACGAGTGCAATCTCTATTTGTACTCAGAATAGCAAAATATGCAACTTGAACAAAAGAACGTTTTACTTGGCATTAGTGGTGGAATAGCCGCTTACAAGACACCAGATCTGGTTCGCAAATTAAGCGCTCAAGGCGCCAATTTACGAGTAGTAATGACGGATTCAGCAAAAGAATTTGTCAGCCCACTCGCCTTACAGGCTGTTTCTGGAAATAAAATAAGTAACAGCTTATTGGATGAGGATGCCGAAGCCGCGATGGGTCATATCGAACTTGCACGCTGGGCAGACATCTTTGTGGTTGCGCCTGCTACGGCAAATACCATAGCGAAATTGACGCATGGTCTGGCGGATGATTTGCTCACCACGCTTGCGCTAGCAACTTCAGCACCGATTGCCATTGCACCTGCAATGAATCAGCAAATGTGGGCTGCACCAGCGACCACTGAAAACTGTTTGAAACTGCAACAACGCGGTGTATTGCAAATTGGGCCAGCTAGCGGAGAACAAGCCTGCGGCGACATTGGTTATGGCCGAATGACTGAGCCGGAAGATATTGTTACTTACCTTGTCGAATTCTTTGGACGAACCGCGTCATCAAATATAGACAACAATTTGTTTGTCGGCAAAAGCATCATGATCACCGCTGGTCCAACTCAGGAAGCTTTAGATCCCGTACGCTACATAACTAATCATAGCTCGGGAAAAATGGGTTATGCAATTGCTAAAGCGGCGAAAGAAATGGGCGCTAAAGTGACCTTAATTTCCGGCCCAGTAAACCTTGCTTCGCCCGCTCAAATTGAATGCAAACAAGTGACAACTGCGCAACAAATGTTAGATGCGGTTATGGACAAAATAGAGCAGCAAGATATTTTTATTGCTTGCGCGGCAGTGGCGGACTTTAGATTGGCCGACATACCCACGCACAAGGTAAAGAAAAAAGAAGGTGTGTTAACGCTTTCGTTTGAACAAAACCCTGATATTCTTAAGTCCGTTGCGGCATTGCAGTCGCCCCCGTTCACATTAGGTTTTGCAGCCGAAACAAACAACGTTGAAGCCTACGCACAAGGCAAGCTAGAACGTAAAAAATTAAATATGATTGCGGCGAATGATGTATCATCATCAGAATTAGGATTTAATTCTGATCGAAATGCCTTAACCGTCATTACAAAGAGTAATAAAACCAGCTTACCCGCTGCAAGCAAGGAAGCGCTCGCCGTCGATTTGCTGACCTTGTTGCATAGTGAATATTCAACAATCCAAAATAATAAGAAAAGCAAATAGGTAACATCATGCCCGCAACAAAAAGACCTAACAGGCGCGCACAGATCCTGCAAGCTCTAGCCGGAATGTTAGAAACAAATCATGGTCAACGCATTACAACAGCCAAACTTGCTGAACAAGTAGGTGTTTCGGAAGCCGCTCTCTATCGTCACTTCCCAAGCAAAGCACGTATGTTCGAAGGTTTAATTGAGTTCATTGAAGAAACGCTATTTTCTCGCATCAATAAAATAATGGAAGAAGAAAAAGAAGCCGCAACACGTTGCCAGCTTATTTTACATCTTATTCTAGGATTTGCGGAAAAAAACCCAGGTATTTCTCGCCTACTAAACGGCGATGCACTATTAGGAGAACAAGAGCGTTTGCGTGATCGCATAGCTAAATTGTTCGAGCGCTTAGAATCCCAATTGAAGCAAGTTTTGCGTGAGCGTAAGTTGCGTGAAGGTAAGTCTTTAGATGTTGATGAAGCAATCCTCGCTAACATTCTTATATGCTTTGTTGATGGTAAAATTAATCAGTTTGTTCGGACTAAATTTCAACGTACACCAACGCATCAATTTAATGATTTCTGGCTAGCAATTAAAAACAATTATTTGGCTAATTAAATCCGTGCAATAAAATACGGGTAAAGGAAAAATTCTGAAAACGGTAATCACTTTTGGCACCTTTGACGTGTTCCATTCGGGTCACGTCAATATATTGCGTCGCTCCAGAGAAATGGGCGATCGTTTGGTGGTTGGGATCTCGTCTGACCAATTGAATTTCAGTAAAAAGGGCCGTAACCCAGTTTATCCCTTACGAAGCAGAATGAACATTCTGCATGCAATCAGGTATGTAGACCAAGTATTTGTAGAAGAGTCTTTGGATTTAAAACGCGAATATATTATTGAACATCAAGCCGATATATTAGTAATGGGCGATGACTGGCTTGGCAAGTTTGAGGAATTCAAGGATATTTGTGAAGTGAAATATCTACCTAGAACGCCCTCTATTTCAACTACTGAAATTATTGAAGTTATTAAAGACATTGAATAACGCCAAATAGTATTAGGCTCCGTCAATAAATCAATAAACAAGCCCTTGAGACACCATCAGCATTAATCTTATCGAAAATTTTAGCCTTGTTAATCATTTGCTTGAGTACATGGCTATTAGGCGAAAGTCTCACCAAAAAAGTCACCTTCATTCCAAGTGGGCTTTTCTGCTTGATTGGCTAAAGCTAAGCCAATTTGGAAATTAACCTCAGTGAATGTCTTAGCTGCAGCCCACACAAAAGGCTGATTCATATCATCACCTGGCTTATGGTAATTATTTGCCAGAAAGTCACCGAACATCTGACTACCATCTATATTTGGATTTTTTGACTGCAAACCTGGCACCAAAAATACTGCCGGGATCCCTTGCTTCACAAAGCTATAGTGATCAGAGCGGGTAAAAAGATTTTGCTCAGGCCAAGGATCGTCACTCAAGGTCAAGCCTACGTTTTTAGCAGCAACTTCAACGGACGCTTTCATTGAACTGTGGTTAGCACCAAAAGCAATAATGTCGGCAAATTCATAAGTCAAAATGGGCATGTCTAAATTTACATTAGCTACCATACTACCCATAGGCACTGTTGGATTGCGCGCATAATAGTCGGCACCCAATAAACCTTTTTCTTCACCTGTAACTGCAATAAAAATAATTGAACGTTTTGGCGCTTGGGGTAAATTGGCAAACATACGTGCGGTTTCCATCAATACTGAGGTGCCGCTCGCGTTATCCATTGCGCCGTTGTTAATTTTGTCTTTCTTGACTGTTTTGGCAATACCGATATGATCTGAATGCGCAGAAAATACCACATACTCATTCTTCAGTTCAGGATCGCTGCCTTCCAGAATAGCCACAACATTCGGACTCGATAGCGCTTCATGAGTAGTTTCGCGCTTTAAGTTAACGTTAAGCGGAATATCAAAACCTCTAGGTACTTCGTCCTTGTCCAAAAGCGCGTAAATATCTGCAATCGGTGTTGGCCCAGCAGCGAACAGTTTCTCTGCTGCTGGCATACTTAAATATGCACTGCCTTTCAACTCGGGCTGCACATTAGCAGGCATACCGTTATCTTGAACCCAGCGCATACGCGGCGAGTACAAGTAATTTAGTAAGTTTTTATAAGGTCTAACTTTTTCGCCTTTTGGCGTCGTGATTGTAATGTAACCCACAGCACCGCGCTGTGACGCATATATTGATTTTTGCGAGCCAGAGGCGACATGAGCCCCCTCTTCAGAAGGGAATGATGAAGGTTTACCTGAAAGGGCAACAACAATTTTTCCATCTACATCTAAACCAGCATAATCATCGTGATCTAAGTTAGGTGCAACAATACCGTAACCAACAAAAACCAAGGAGGCCGTGATGTTAGTGCTTGTTGAAACCAAGTCAGGGCCGGTTAGGAAGTCACTAGGATACGAAAGCTCAAAATCAATATTTTCACCTTTGACTGAAAAATGGGGCGATTCTTGAACCAATAAGCCTTTGCGAAAATTGATGCGCTGAATATAGCGTCGCTTGTTATTAATATCTTGTGTGAGAGTGGTTCGCTCTGCCTGAAGAGCGCCGCTTGCCTGAAGAGCGCCGCTAGCCTGAAGAACGCCGCTAGCCTGAAGAACGCCGCTTGCCTGGAGCATATCGCCTGCAGGTTTTAAACCATATTTTGCAAACTCACCGGCAATATATAAAGAAGCAATTTCATGACCTTGTGAACCGGTTTCTCGACCCTCTAGTAAGTCATCAGCCAAAAAAGACATATGGGACTTAATGTTTTCTACATTCGGTGCGATTACTGCTGTCACATTACCTGCGGGATGATTGCTAGCGGGATGATTGCTAGCGGGATGATCACTTGTAGGAGCATAGCCCGCAGAACAAGCTAACACTGACAAGCTAGCTGCTGCAGCAAGCGTGACTTTAAGAAGCATATTTGATTGGTGTTTCATTTGATGTTCTCGATAGTTGCTTATGTTTTATTTGATGATGCTGTTTTCACAGCAAAGATCAACGCTTCTTCATTTTATATCACAACTAGCATCGGGTTTTCAGAGTAGGGATGGTTTTGAAATATGTTGTTACATAAGCCGTCATTTATAAGCCTTCGTGCATAAGCTTTGATCGATAATTCCTTTTCGATTAGCCACGATAAACTTGATAATTCGGCTATATGGAGGAATGTTCATTCTTGCAAGGTGTTAATTAAAAACGATGCTTCGATGTCGCTTTTTATTTTCGATTGCTATCGGCAGAAATCATCCAAACTAGGTTAAATTTGGTTTTTAATCAAAACACTGTTATAAATTATCGATGGGAGTTTGTTGACCTTTGCTCTGCATCAAGAACATAAGTTCTTGTGTTTATGTTAGTATCCTCATTGCTCGAAACACTCTGAATAGAGGCTTATTATGCCGAAAAAAGCTCAATACGAGTTATCTGAAATTCTAACTTATGCAGTCGATATATTTACGGAACAAGGCTACACAAAGGCCTCGATGGAAGAGATTATTGCACGTACTCAGTTTAATCGCCGAGCGTTTTACATCGAGTTCAACAGTAAACAAGGCTTTTTACATGCCGTCCTTCAGCATTATATCGAGCATCAACTGTTTCACTGCCAAGAAAGCTTAATAGCTCGCAAAGACTCAGGCACACAAGCTATTTATGATTATTTCAATGCATATTATGAGCTTATTTCGAAGCAAGGTTGTTTGCTTGTAAATTGTGTTAGTGAACTTGGTAAAAGTGACGCTATAGTGCAATCAATAGCTCGCCATTATTACGACTCTTTGCAGCTTTGTTTTATTGCTTGCTTAGAAAGGGCGCAAAAAAATCAACAGCTTCAAGGCAATATAAATATAGAGTCCGTTGCGTTGCAGCTCACTTGTTTCACACAAGGCTTTGCCATTTCAAGCATTCTCCAAGGTGGCGAAGATGATGTGCTCATTGCAATGCGCGAACTGATGTCGAGTATCGAAATGAGCGTGCATAAATGAAGCTACGTAAATTTACTACAACACTCGTAATGCTGTTTGCAGCCTTGCTTTTTATAGTCGGTTGCCAAAGCTCGAATACAGTTTCAAATAACGCAGCTAAAAATAAAGCCCATCATACGAAAGAGGGCTTCAAGAACCTTTATGTTGAAGACACAGAGAATAATTTTTTCGATTTTTTAGAAATGCGATTTTTAGGCGATGAAACATGGGCCGATCATGCTTCCTTAGTTGATCAAGTGCCGACACAAGCCGTGGATGTTGCTCGAATTAGAGCTAAAAGTAATATGCTTGCTGATACCCAGCAACCGCTAGTCACTTGGTTGGGACACTCCATGTTTTTAGTTCAGCATAATGGGCTTACTTTATTAACCGACCCCATTTTTAGTAATCGCGCCTCACCTTTGTCTTTTGCTGGTCCGAAGCGCTATGTGAAACACGCAATGAATTATGCCGAGTTACCTGAAATTGATATGGTCATCATTAGTCATAGTCATTACGACCATCTAGACAACGCAACAATAGAAGGACTCGCGCAACGGTCACTGCAGCAAACGTCGCCCATCCGGTTCTATGTGCCCTTGGGCTTGAGATCTCATTTGATAGACGAGGGGGTTAACCCAAGTCAGGTTTTTGAAATGGATTGGTGGGATAAAACCGTAGTACAAAATACCGTTAGTTCAGCTGAAATCCAGGCGCTGCCAAGTCAGCATTGGTCAGCTCGGGGCGTGACTGATAGGTTAACTACGCTGTGGGCTAGCTGGTCGATAGATTTTGGTAACTTCAAGCTGTGGTTTGCCGGCGACACAGGCTACAACAACATTCAATTTAAGGAAATTGGGGCAGCACTCGGCGAAGTCGATTTAGCGCTTATTCCTATTGGCGGGTATGCGCCTCGATGGTTTATGAAAAAGTATCATGTTAATCCAAGCGAAGCGTTAAAAATTCATGATGAGGTAAACGCGAAGTTATCGATTGGAATGCATTGGGGCACCTTCCCGTTAACGTCGGAAGAACCCGGTGCGCCAGTCACTGTATTAACACAAGAAAAACAGGCAAAAGGCATTGCCGACAATGAATTTATTACTTTATCTGTCGGCGAAAGCATGCTGATTAAGCTACATTAAATAGAACGTAAGTAACATTAAAAAGTGTTCAAAAAAGTCACTGAAAAATAAGAGAGTATTATGAAAAAGCTAGTTTATTCAATTGCTATTGCGCTTTCAGTAGCGTCATGTAGCTCTGTAACTACAACACCGAAAAAAGAGGTAGTTGTGGCTGAGGTTGCTCAAACGCAAGGTTCTGAAAAGCTACAAAAATTACTGGACGACATATGGCAATATGAACTCTCTATCTCACCAGGAATGGCGAAATCGCGTGGTCAAAACCCAACACGCGCCTTGCCTGATATCAGTTTAAGTGCACTCGACAGTCAAGCCGCTCAATTTCAAACATTTTTGAATGTCTTAGAAAAAGTAGATTCAAATAAGCTCTCTGATTCAGAAAATATTACTTTATTGATGCAAAAATATCGTATTCAAAACTACGTTGATGAGTATGCGTTTAAAGAATATCGCGTGCCTATTACCTCTGAATATGGGTTTCATAGCGGCTTAGGTCGACAAGCAAGCAATACCCGTATTAAAAATGCTGAGCAGCTGGCTAATTACATGATGTTGTTGAACGAAATGCCATCGCACTTTGCTCAGCAAATTGCCTACATGCAAGAAGGCATGAAAGTAGGTCAAGTACAGCCCAAAGTTGTATTGAAAGGCTATGAAGAGTCGGTTCTAGCGTTTATTACCGAAACGCCTGACGAAAGCCCTTTTTACGACGCCTTTGATGGCATGCCTGATGAGCTCAAAAGCGACGTGAATATGCAGGCAGCATTAAGCGCGATTAGCCAAGTCAACGATAGCTATCAGACGTTTTACGACTTCTTAAGTAATGACTATATCCCAATGGCTAAGCGCGATATTTCGGTGAAGACTTGGCCTAACGGAGAAGCTTTCTACCAAAACCGAATTAAATATTACACCACAACAGATATGACGGCAGAAGAAATTCATCAACTGGGATTGTCAGAAGTTGCTCGTATTCGAGCAGAAATGCAGACGATTGTTGATGAGCTGGAATTTGATGGCAACATTAATCAGTTCATTGAATTTTTACGTACCGACCCACGGTTTTATGCCCAAACCCCTGAAGACTTGATTATTACCGCGTCATATATCGCTAAGCAAATGGATGCGCAACTTCCAAAATTATTCAAAAAATTGCCGCGTACCCCTTATGGCGTAGCACCTGTGCCAGAAAGTATTGCGCCTAAATATACGACCGGTCGCTATGTTTCACCTAGTACTGATGATCAACCTGGTTATTATTGGGTAAATACCTATGCACTGGACAAACGCCCATTGTATGCCTTGCCTGCATTAACCTTGCATGAAGCAGTACCAGGCCATCACTTACAGATCTCGCTAGCGGCAGAAATGGATGAACTTCCCGATGTACGTCGGTCAACTTATATTTCAGCATTTGGTGAAGGCTGGGGTTTGTATTCAGAATATCTTGGTTTAGAAGTGGGTATTTATGATGACCCTTACGATAACTTTGGTCGTTTGAGCTATGAAATGTGGCGTGCTTGTCGCTTGGTTGTCGATACTGGTATGCACATGTTTGGCTGGAGCCGTGATAAAGCACTCAATTACATGCTAGAAAACACAGCGTTATCTGAACACAACGTACGGACAGAGATTGACCGTTATATTTCTTGGCCTGCGCAAGCATTGTCATACAAAATTGGCGAAATTAAAATCAAGCAACTGCGTGCACAAACCGAAAAAGCCTTAGGCGATAAATTTGATGTGCGTGAGTTCCACGACGCAGTGTTAGCGCATGGTTCAGTTCCTTTATTTGTTCTAGAGAAAAACATCCAGGACTTTATTGAAACTAAACGTAGCCAAAAGTAAGCGCTAAAAAGGTAAGTAAATAAATACCTATGTTGATAATGGGCCCTACCTTATTAAGGGTGAAATAGTCGCAAAGTCTCTCTTTTTGCGATAAAATATTGCTCCTATTTAGTCATGACGATGACTTATTTAACTTGTCAAACGATGTTGTACTCATCGTTTGACAGCCAAATCAATATTTTTAACAAGGATGTAATATGAAAAAAATTATTATTTCTGTTGCTGTAATTGCAGCAATAGGTCTTATCGCCCCAAAATTAACTGGCGGCTTTATTAGTCAAGGCTTAGATGACTTTATTGGCACTATAAACGAAATGCCAGGCTATCAAGCAAACATTGAGAACCGCGAAACGAATTGGTTTTCAAGTTCGGCAGTGATAAATGTTGGTATCGATCCTGCCATGTTCGCCGATTTGCCCATGGGCCAAGGCGACATGGCAATGTTTGAAAATTTCGCAGCCAAAATCAACTTTTCAGCACAGCATGGTCCGTTTCTTACACTTAACGGTTTAGGACTTGGTTTGTCAGCATGGAAAGCGGACGTTGACGAGTCAGTACTGCGTGAGTATCTGAGCTACGCTGAAGATGAGAAATTTTACAGTGTGCTTGGAAACGTTGGATTTTTTGGTGGCATTAGTTATGAAGATACCATTCCAGCTTTCAATGTCATTGTAGATGAAGCAGGTCTTGAAGTAGATGAAGCAATGAGCTTTAGCGGTTGGAACGGTAAAGGTTCAGCATCTTCGAGCCAAGCTAATTATGCAGGTGAAATGGACACCTTGGTTGCCTCTGGCGACGGTATGACATTTGAGATGAAGTCAGTTTCTATAGATATGGCTATTGAAGGCTCATGGGCTGATGCCATAGCCAACGTTTTTTATGACTCCAGTACTCAATTTGCTATTGCATCGATTAATTTTGATATGCCATTGATTGAGACCAAAGCCCTTATTAAAAATGTAATCATTGATGCTTCAACTGAAAAGAGCGAAGACGGCAAATTGATGGACATGGATATCAATTATTCAATTGCGTCTATCGATATCCCCCAGTTTCAAGGCAGCGATTTACTCATGAAAATGGAAATCAACAACTTAGAAAAAGATTTCTTGAAAGCTTATCAAGAAGCATCTACAAAGCCAGCGCAAATGCAGCAAGCGATGGCTGACATGATTAAGAATAACTTGCTTGCACAACTACAAGTATCACCTGAAATTAACATCACTGAAATGTCGGGTAAAGTTGCTGACGGAAGCTTCTCTGGTAAAATGTTAGCTAAGCTGACAAGCATTGATAGCTTGCCACAATCCCTAGAAGATCCTGCATTTTGGATGTCTAAAGCTGTTGTTGATTCGCAGTTAACGCTCGATAAAGCCATGGCACTTTGGCTTGGTGAGCAAGTCGTTACGAGTCAACTTAAGGCCGATCCAAATGCGGCACAAATGACAGATGAAGAAATCCAAACTATTGCAGCTCAGCAAGTTGAAGGTATGATTGATATGTTCACCCAGCAAGGCATGATAACGGTCAATGCTGATGGTGGATACGACATGACTTTTTCTATGCAAGACAGTCAAGCCCTGTTAAATGGCAATCCTATGCCATTGCCGTTTTAAGAATATAAACTCGCCTTCAATACAGGCGAAAAGAGATAAGAAAAAAAGGGACAGAGTCAATTAATTGCTTTTCAGATTAATTGACTCTGTCCCTTTTTTTTCTGGCTCTTTTTTCCCTACTTTTGACTTACTTTTAAATAGCTATGTAAATCAGGTCCTTATTTTTTTTAATCGGGCTTAGCACTCCATCTAGAAAACATTTCCTTGATCATCAAACACAATTATTTATACTGTATATATATACATATAAGCTAATTATGATTAGGTGTTGATGAAATCTCTTTTACATGATTTACAGAAAAAACAATTAGTGTGGACTGCTGCAAACCTCGACCAGCATAAAGAACGTATCGCAACAGGTTATAAGCAACTCGATGATGCACTAAACGGTGGTTTTCCTCAGTCCGGTTTAGTCCATATCTCATCAGTGATGGGTTGCGGTGAATTGCGTTTGGTGATCCCGGCAATCGTGGCTCGACAACAAGAAAATCGTTTGTATGCTTTTATTGCTCCTCCGCATCTACTCAACGCTGAGTTTTTAATGGCAGAAGGTATCAAGCTTGAGAACGTACTTTTTATTCAAGCGAAAACAACTGAACAAGTGCTCTGGAGTGCTGAACAATGCGCTAAAAGTGGTGCTTGTAGTGCCGTCTTTATTTGGCAATCGAAGTTACAACAGATACAAGCCAAAAAGCTTGAGTTAGCGGCTTTGAAAGGTGAGTGTCTCAGCTTTTTCTTTGCTGACACTAAACAGCAAACCGACAATCTACCGGTAAGCCTGTCACTTTCTATGAAACGTCAACATAACCAAGTCGAAATTTGCGTGAATAAGCAAAAAGTAGGTTGGCCGATACCCGCATTCAGTGTGAAGGTCCCGTTTAAGGCTCGCTTAGGTTCACCTATGCGTCATCAAACAAGAGCAGAGCAATCGTGTAATGTTATTGCTTTTAACGCTAAGAATTAGGTACACACACCGATAATATGCAGTTTGACACCTCTTCACTGTGGATATATTTATATCTACCCAATTTGCAACTCAATATTCAGCAAATACAGACTGAAGCAATAAATATGTCCTGTAGTACAGACAACGGGCGTAAACGCAAAATACAATATGAGCTTGGCCAGCAACAAGGCACTGAGCAGATAGAGTTAAAAAAAACGTCTGCACAGATCATATATCACCCTAAATTAAACCAAATACTGCAGCTTAATAACGAAGCTCAAAAGCTAGGAATTAAGGTCGGTATGGGATTAGCTAGTGCCAGTATTTTATGCAGTAGTTTAGCCGTTAGCGAATACAAAGAAGCTATTGCATTACAAGCCTTGCAAGAGTTAGCAAATCAGCTCTACTTAGTCACCTCAGATATTGTCATTGATGAACCTTGTGGTTTGTATTTACGCGCCCAAAATATGCTGCGTTTATACGGCGGTTTGGCTGGCTATTGGCAGGTAATCTGTGAAGTTATTAACAAGCAAGGATATGATTTTTACTACGCTAGCGCTTTCTCAGTGAATGCAGCAAAACTCATTGCCAAACATCAACAAAAGTTTATAAATAATGATAAAGCATTAATCCATCAACAATTACAGCAATGCTCATTACTGCTCACCGATATTGATAAAAAAGACATCGAAAGATTACAGCGAATTGGTATTAAATGCATTGCTGATTTATTCGAACAACCACTGTCAGCACTTGCTAGTCGAGTGTCTAAATTCAGCCTACAAATTATGTCTGAATTGCGTGGTGAATCAGCAGCTAAACTGCGCTTTTACCAGCCACCAAAACGTTATGAACATTATCTTGAGGTACTGTATGACATTCAACTAACCGCGCGCTTACTCCCTGTTATTAGAAAGTGCTTAGACGCACTTGAAGCTTATTTACTCGTTCGCAATGGCTTAGCATTAAGCCTGCAGATCACCTTATATCAACGTGAACATGAGCCCATCACACAAGTGATTAATAGTGCATTGCCTATTTATAAAAGCGTGCTTTGGTTGGATATTATCACGCTAAGGTTTGAGCACCTTGCACTAAGCTCTGGCGTGTATGGCATAAACCTTAAATGTGAAAGGATTGAACAAGCCGATGGTAGCGAAAGTGATTTTTTCAACGAAAAATCAACGCAGATTGCAGCCATGACCTTAATTTCCCGATTAAAAGCAAAACTAGGAGAACCTCAAGTTCAACTGATGCAGTACTGTGATGATCATCGCCCAGAACGCTGCACACAACTATCGGCGCAAGTTGTTAATAAAAGCTCTAATAAAAGCTCTAATGAAGGATTTAATAAAAGTCTTCAAAATAAACCAAGCATCCCCGCTCACTTTCTCGATCGTCCTGGTTTTTTACTAAACAAACCAGTCCAATTAAATAGTAAGGTCAGTATTATCGATGGTCCTGAGCGTGTTGCTTCTGGTTGGTGGGATAATCACATGATCCAACGTGATTACTTTCTTGCGCAAAGCGATCAAGGCCAGCAAATGTGGATATTTAGAACCCGCGATGACCAATGGTTTATCCATGGCTACTTCATTTAAACCTAAACGGCACGTTGGCTTTGCTGAACTCGTATGCCAAACCAATTTTTCATTTTTGCATGGTGCATCACATCCGCAAGAAATGGTGCGCCAAGCATATTTTCTGCAATATAAAGCCATTGCTATTACCGATGAATGCTCCATGGCAGGAGTAGTAAGAGCTTATGCTGAAATATCGCAGCATCATTTGCCTATTAAGATGATAGTCGGTAGCAAATTTATCTTTAATGGTAACTGTATCGTGCTGCTTTGCCCCAACAAAGCCGCTTACAGTGAATGCTGTCGGATTATCACCAATGCACGTAGGCGAGCACCAAAAGGCGAATACGAGTTAAGCGAATGGGATTTGAAGTCGATTAAACATTGTTTGTGTATTTGGCTGCCCAGTGGCGACGAAGCGCGCGATCATGATTGGGCACATTGGCTCAATAAACACTATTCAGGACGCGCATGGTTAGGCATTAAGCGCTGGTTAACCGCTAACGAATATAATTACATCAGCCATTGTGAAACACTAGCCGAACAGTTTCATTTCGACATTGTTGCAACCTCATGCGCACTCATGCATGACCCTAATAGACAGGCATTACAGCATTGCCAACATGCTATTCGTGAAGGTAAGTTAATTAAAGAGCTAGGCCGTGACGCATTATCTAACCAAGAAGCTTGTTTACGGCCACTCAATAAACTCGCTAATTTGTACCCTAAAAATTGGTTAGACAATAGCGTATTGGTGGCAAATTTGTGCACTTTTGATATGTCTGAATTGGCTTACCAGTATCCTGCGGAAATATTGCCCGCTGGATATACACCATCAGAGTATTTGCGAGTACTGGTTGAACAAGGGATTAAAAAGCGCTTTCCCAATGGCGTAAGTGACAGTATTCGTAACACCATCGAGAAAGAACTAATACTTATTCATGATCAAGCTTATGAGTACTTTTTTCTGACTATTCATGATGTGGTGCAGTTCGCTAAATCAAAAGAAATTCTTTATCAAGGAAGAGGCTCCGCGGCTAACTCTATTGTGTGTTATTGCTTAGAAATTACCGCGGTTGATCCGCGTCAAATTAATGTGTTATTTGAGCGTTTTATCTCTAAAGAGCGTAACGAACCTCCCGATATTGACGTTGACTTCGAACATGAGCGACGTGAAGAAGTGATTCAATACATTTATAAAAAATACGGCCGCGAACGTACTGCCATTGCTGCTACAGTCGTTTGCTACCGCTTTAAAAGCGCATTACGTGAAGTTGGCAAGGTCATTGGCGTAAATAGCACTGATCTTGATTACTTCATCAAAAATGTCAATCGCCGTGATCGCGAACTGAGCTGGCAATCACAACTAACTGAATTAGGCATCGACCCAGAGTCGTCCAACGGCAAACACTTTATTCATTTAGTCGAGCAGTTAATTGGCTTTCCGCGTCATCTATCACAGCATGTAGGTGGCTTTGTTATATCCGCAGGCCCACTTTATGAAATGGTACCTATCGAAAATGCATCGATGCCAAATCGCACTGTTATTCAATGGGATAAAGACGACCTAGAAACCCTTAAATTATTAAAAGTCGATGTACTAGCTTTGGGCATGTTAACTGCGATTCGTAAAAGCTTTAGCCTGATAAAACAACACTATCAACATGATTATAGTATCCCATTTATAACGGCCCTTCCGGATGACGCACAAGTGTTCAAGCGAATTCAGGCCGCCGACACCGTGGGCGTGTTTCAAATTGAATCGCGAGCGCAAATGAGTATGTTGCCACGCTTAAAACCTAAAGAGTATTATGACTTGGTAGTGCAGATAGCGATTGTTCGTCCAGGTCCCATTCAGGGTGATATGGTGCACCCTTACTTGCGACGCCGTGACGGTAAAGAACAAATAGATTATCCTTCCCCAGAAGTCAAAGAAATACTTGAACGCACCATGGGCGTGCCTATCTTTCAGGAACAAGTAATTAAACTCGCCATGGTCGCTGCGGGTTTCACCGGCGGTGAAGCTGATGGCTTACGCCGCGCAATGGCGAGCTGGAAAAAGAATGGTGACCTTTATAAATTTAAGCAAAAGCTCACCGAGGGAATGACTAGCCGCGGTTATAGCCACGAGTACGCCATGCGACTTTTTGAGCAAATTTGTGGCTTTGGCGAATATGGCTTTCCGGAGTCGCATTCGGCCTCATTTGCGGTATTAGCTTATGTTTCAGCTTGGCTAAAACATTATTATCCTGAAGCCTTCTATGTTGGCTTATTGAATAGTCTGCCTATGGGCTTTTATTCACCCTCGCAAATTATCCAAGATGCTAAACAGCATAATGTTAGCGTACTTGATCTTTGTGTTAACCAGTCAAGTTATGATCATTCTTTACAAGCTATAAAAGCAAATACATCACACTCAGGATTTGCTATTCGTATGGGCCTGCGTTTAATCAAAGGAATGAAGTCTGATTCAATCAATACCTTAATTAAGTATCGCCCTGAAAACGGTTTTCAAAGTATAAACCAAGTACGCCAACTAGGATTGCCATCCTCTTGTTTACAAGCCCTTGCAAGCGCAAATGCATTTTCAAGTATGGTTGATAATCGCTATCAAGTGCGCTGGGAATTAATGGATTCCGTTATGGAATTACCCTTATTCGCACAAAGTGCTGAGAGTTCTTATGATACTGAAAAATTAAGGGATAACGAGGCCGAAAATAACCAACAATACCCGAAACAACCTTCCTTGTTTAATAGCTTAGTTGAAGATTATGCCAGCACCGGTTTATCGATTAACTTACACCCCATCGACTTACTTAGTAAGGCGAATTTACTGCCAAAGTTTTGCTTGGCTGATCACCTATGCCTTGTACCACACCAATCTTTAGTTAGCGTGATCGGTGTTGTTACTGGAAAGCAAAGTCCCGGAACGGCTGCCGGTGTTACCTTCATAACCTTAGAAGACCATACTGGAAATATTAATATTGTAGTTTGGCAAGCTTCTGCAAGGGAGCAAAAGAAAGCCTATATGAATGCAAAAATATTACAAATAAAAGGCGTTCTAGAAAGGGGAGACGCAGGTGTCATTCATATCATCGCAGGGAAGCTCATTGACCAAACTCACCTGCTCTCAAAACTCGACACAAAAGCTAGGGAGTTTCGGTAATAACCTGATTTACCTGACGAGGCTGGAGTATTAAACCATCAACTTTAAGCAAATTACTTTGCGAAAGCGAGTACTCCACAGTTAGCATTTTTTGCGTATTGGGATGAATGTCAAGCTGATGTAATATAGCAGCTGCTTTCAACTCAACTGTCTCAAGGGTATTAGTTTCTAGTTCCAATTTATTGAGAAAGCTGGAATTAGCACTTGTATTAATAAAGAACAAAGCCTCATTTTCTACATCGAAGTCATTACTACTAACATTATCAAGCTCAGCAAATTTTAGGGATGCACTTAAGGTCTCATTAGAAAATACCGTCATGCCCGTTGGGGCAGCGGGAATTGGCTGAATTTGTTCTTCATCTTCCGTTACAGAAGTTGCTTGTATAGAATTTTGATATAGATAAGCTTGACGCTTTTCATCAACCAATAACCATCGAGTTGAATCCAGTGGTTTAATAAAAATCAAACCTTCGGCTTTTACCCTAATTTTGTTTGACACTATATCCTGAGCATAAATAACAGACTTATTTTGTGTCACTTGTTGATAAAATAATTCTTCACCATTCAAGGACCAAACTGGATTTTTACTATTAACCGAAGCCGAAGTTAAAAATGAAAAAGCACCATTGTCTAAGCTATAAAGAAAGATTCGTCCATCAAGCTCACCTGCAAAAACTTTTTCGTCTGGACTCAAAATAAGGCTATTAAAATCATTCGTTTTTGGTAATTCATAAATAGCTTCAACATCACCACCATCAACATAGCGGTTTAATACCAACTTATTGTCAGAAAGAGATACAAAGAAAATCCCTTTTCCGGCATCAAAATAGGAAGGAAACCGATCTGTGGATGCAAGTGAAAACTGTAAGGTGCTTATATAGATTTGCTCCTTGAACGGCGAAGGACGCTCTACTACATTGAGTAAATCGCTTTCCTGTTCTTTGACCACAAAACAATATTCACCACATTCGCTCACCACTTCACTGACATCAATGGGCAAGCCAGACCAAAGGTAAATAAGCTCCTTAGGAATGTTCAGATTCAATAAGTTACCTTTATTAGTCGCGAAGGTCATTGAGCGGCCATCTGCAGCCCAAACCATACTATTTGGTAACTCGGGTACAATTTTGCTTAGTATAATTTCTTTTGTCGCTAGGTTTTGAACATGTATTTCCGCCTTGCCATCAGTGTGGCTTAGCACAGCCAATAGCTTGCCATCGTTAGACTCAATTGCATCAATAACGATAGAGTCAGTTGTCAAAGGAAAGACCAGCACAACAGAATTCTTAGATTCAACATTATAGTGAATGAGCCCACGAGAGATAGCTGAATTTATATCCGGATTAGTTAGAGCATCAGCAAATAAATACAAGCTTCCGCCATTAATCGAATACGATATTGCGCTTACTTTTTGACTATCAAATGACTCATCTAATTCTATAGGCTCTACGCCTGTGATGTTAAATACTTGGTCAAAATTAAGCAGAAGCAAAGATGCTATACCATTTTCGTGCTTGCTTACTATTGCCTGCGAAGCATCCGGCGAAAAGATACCATCGGTAAAGCTTGCCGCACCCCAAGTAAGTCTTTTCAACGACATTGAGTTGAGATCTTTTACATACAATTGCAAGGACTGATCACCATCGCCCCGATGTGAAAACAGCAGTTTATTGTTTTTAGATAAGTAAGGACTCACTTCAGACCCTTTCATCTCTGTAATTTTGGAAATGGACACTTCTCGCAGCGATCCTTCAGGATTAGCCTGGAAGCTCCCAAATTGTGCCTGAACAAGAAGTGTAATCAAAATGATTACACTTGCCGATATACCGTAAAAAAAATACTTTGAACGCCACCAATCTGCTTGATTGAATTCAAGCTCTACCGGCATGATAAATAAATATCCTTGCAGCGGAACCGTTTTAACAAATTTAGGGGCTCTTGCGTTATCGCCTAATGCTATTCTCAATTTTTTAACTAAAGCACGAATAGCATCATCACTCGCTTTCTTACCTGCCCAAACTTCGGTGATGATTTCTTCCCTGCTAACAACATGTTCTTTACGTCGAATAAGCAGCAATAGAAAGCTAAGTACTTGCGGTTCAAGCTTAATAACTTGCCCCTCTTTAAGAACTTCCCCAGAAGGTGTTTTGATCGAGAATTGATCGAAAGTAATTTCACTTTCACCAAAATATTGTAATAGAGAATCCTGCACTTATTTTCCTATATGACTTTTTGTGAACAGGCTCTTAGTGCACATTCCACAATAGATAGCGTTTGTTCGACAGAGTTAACTAATAATTCTAAGTTGCTTACTATATCATCAATAAGATCACGGATGAAATTCAAATAATTTTGCTAAAGGTGCATAATTCCCTAGATTATGCTTAGCACCAAAATGTGCAATTTTAAGAAGTACTGGGGCCCGCCTGCATACGCGTTTCGCATTGCATCCATCTTTTTTGGGTTTAATCCCTAATTGACTTAAATACAATAGTTGGGGTAATGGATTATGCGCATTTGTTCGCTACATCTTAAATACCGGTGGATATTCGTAGTAAACCATCTACCATTAATCCAGATTATCTATCCAAATTATTTCAATTGCGTAAGACAAATATCAACGATAATGCAACATGTCTATATCTTGTTATGTTTGATTTTTAGTGACTAGAAAATGGAAATAAAAAAAGCACAGGCCTCATCGAAACGTAAATTTTGTTATAAAATCTGTGTACTAGTTAGGTGGTATATACAGAAATCGTGTCATAAATTGTTTTTAACTAATACTAGTGTTGCTTAATTAATAGAGTCTTAGAAGGCACTAGATACTTTAACAGAGATTTTCGCTACAAATTACGCGTAACCATCCAAAATATTCACCGTCAATCTTTGATGTCGTAAATTCATACTCTTAAGCCCTTAAGTGTTTCAAAATGTTGCGCATCTTACTTCTGAAACATTTTGCAATGTATTACCTTTGTTTTTTTTGCAGTCTATGCTGATAATAAAAGGTCATCAGGTTGAAAGGAAAATACAAAAATGGAAACTAAACATCAAGAGAAAATCGACAATACTAAGACGCTCTTGAGAAAGCTTGTTAGTGTAGCCTTTGTGTTTGCTGCACTTCAGTTTACCTTCGCTGACTCCTCCGAACAGAGTTTCAGTGCGCCAAAAATAAGCTTCGCTTCTGTTGATGGCGCATCAAGCAATCAAGAACTGCTGACTACTGTGGTAGCCGAAGAGCCTCTAACACTAAAGCTTGAACTATCATTCAATTTAGATCTTGGTGAGCAACTAAACAAACTCGTGCGGGAAATCATTTCTATACGCTAATAAGCAAACATTAGAATGAACATGCATGTATTCTTTCTGTTACTTCACATACTATTCGTTAGGAAAACAATCTAATCCGAGTTTTACCTGAATCTTTTTTTATACCTGTTCTTATTTATATTCTTTAGATTTGCTGAAGGGAGTTAATGACCAGAAGAACATTGATTTACAGACTTACATACCGATATTTAACCCAGCGGAAATCGTAGCTTTTAGTTGAACTTATTCTCAGGAGAATAAAATGAACCCGAACATCAAAACTGTTTTACCCATAGTCATTGTAATTATTGTCGCAGCTATAGGAATGAACTCCTATACTACCGTTTCACCTGGCCATAACAAGGTAGCCACACTATTTGGTGACGTTCGAGAAGAAGCATTAGATGAAGGTTTTCACATTGTTAACCCCTTATACAAGTTTTATGAGTATGATCTTCGTGTACACACTGAAACGTGGACTAAAGTGCAGGTTCCATCACAGGATAAACTAAAAACATCAATGGATATTTCCGTTACCTTTAGGATTAATCCCACTTATACGTCTACGATGCTAAAAGAGTCGGGAAGTTTATCCGATGTTATTATTAAATTGTTAACGCCCAAAGTACGCTCTCTATTAAGAGAAGCGGGAAAAACGGTTGAAAAATCTCAGGATTTTTACCTTGATACTGTTCAACAGAGTCTTCAATTGTATATGGAAGAGGGATTGACCGAATATATGTCCAACAAAGGGCTAATTGTTGAAGCCGTTCTATTTCGTGATATTACCTTGCCACAAGTAGTTACTAGTGCGGTTGTTCAAACAAAGGAAAGACAAGAACAGTTAGAGCGTGAAAAAGCACAATTATCAATCGTTGAACAACAAGCCCAACAACAGGTCAAACAGGCAGAAGCTCGTGAACAGGCAGCTAAGTCGGATGCTAATGCAATACGAACTCTTGCTGATGCGCAAGCATATCAAATTGGTATACTTGCTGAATCTCAGGCAGTAGCAAATACTGTACTTGCCAAATCAGTGACGAGATCGTTAATTGATTATAATGCTATTGCAAAATGGAACGGCGAATACCCGCAGACATTAATGGGCGGTGGCCCTGATAGTTTGATATTACAACTGCCAGGAACTAAATCTAAATAGACTACTTTAGCCAAAGCATATTATTCAATGTGCTTTGGCCTAGTGTTAGGTAGTCCACAACTCCAAAAAACATTTAAACAGACTCAGTAGTTATCAAATCGAGATAGAACGTGGCAAAACAATTCTCAAAGCTTCACAGGTCTATATATTTCTAGAACTGTTTTCTTAAGTCCTTCTTCAATGAGTAGTTCACTAGGGTAACTATCGAGGATCTCATTTATTTTCTTTAAATGGGGCATCAATAATTCTTTATCTTTCGCTTTAATATCATAGCGATTAATTATTTTAAGCAATTCTACGGACGCATTGTTTAAACTATTGTTTTGTCGTGGGGTAGGATTATCGTGAGGTGTAGCTAGTCCTAACTTTTGAATGACTGCTTGCACTACATCGCCTTCATAATCAAATATAGAAACATTACTTTTACCAAACAGAGTTTGGCAATCAGTGACAAAGCCTTCATAGTTTAAATGTTGAGAAAACCATTCGATATCAAGCATTTCAATGAAAGACAAGTCCTTGCCATAACATGGGTTACCTTCGACTTGTGGGTTGCGAATACATTGTTTGTAGTAGCTTTCAATAAACCCCAGTGGTTCTCGAAACCAAACCCAGAGTTGAATATCAAAGAGTTTACTCAAGTCATATAAAACATCCTTTGATTCATCAGGAAAATCCCACCAGTAATTGTAGATACCTTCAGATGACAAGATAATGGTGTGAGTGTCTTGTTTAACTTGTGAAATTATATTCGTAAAGTTCTCTACAAAACTTAGCATGTTTGTGGTGACTAGATTCTTCTCAAACCATTGGTGCTTTGGCGCTGAGGTATTTTGTAGTTTTTCGAGGTTGTGTGGGTAAAGTATCCCCTTGCCTCTGAGCTTACGTTGTTTTTTATCAAGGTAAGTTTGCAAGCTCGTTGTACCAGTTTTTGGTGTACCTGCATGGATGATTAGCTGTAATTTCTGACCATTAAGCTGATCAAATGATTCTAATAACTTAGCTATTTCATTGAGGTAATCAGTACTCGCTTTCTCTATTTTGATATAGAAAACCTCTTAACAATTATGAACGAAAGACCCTGCTTCTTGCAATCTAGGCTTTTTGATAATATAACTACGAATTAATTACCTACTTATATTGCAATCAATTTCAAATTGGACCCGACCATTGTTAACCGCGATGGCGCAAAAAAGTGATGCGGGCAAGCGCCACAAAAATATGAACTCTATTTATGCTTACTTACCACAGCACTTCTTGTATTTTTTAGTACTACCACATGGACAAACGTCGTTACGGCCAATTTTAATACCATCTCTTACAATGGGCGCCTGTGGTTCATGGTGGTGATTGCAATCTGGACCGTGAACATGACCTGTTTCTTCATGTGTTTGTTGTTTACTTGTCATAGCTTATCTCTTTAATTGGGTATTTGTTACAGGCTCTATAATAGCAGCTTTATGATAAATCAAAAAATAGTAGATTTAGAAAACTTAATTCAAATTGTCTTTATAGGTAACTAAATTGGAGACATAAAAAAAGAGCCCGCTAAGGCTCTTTTTTCGACTGTTTAAAATTATTTCTTGCGACGTCTAGCTAAACCTAAACCTATTAGGCCAAGACTTAAAATAGCTATTGAACCAGGTTCTGGTACTGCCGTTAACGACATATTAAGGTCCCAGTGGCCATTTTCAAGAGTACCATTAGCGTCATAGACATCTACCCAAGCAGAAGCACCGAAACCAGATGACTTATCGTTAGCACCATCTCCAAGCTGGAAGACAGGCTTGTTTCCAGAAGCAGCTCCAGTCGATGCTGACTGACCGACTAGTAATGTAGTAAAAACATCAGAGATTGAAGTTGAAAAAGAAATCATTCCGCTATTTACGCCAGTATAGAAGTCCCATGGGTTATTGATAGGATCGTAGTTCGGTGTGCCGCCATTTTTAACGTTCCCATAAGTTTGAGCAAAACCGCCGAAGGTAATGTTTATCGTTGCAATTTCACCAGCCTGATTCATAGCGGTTGCATCTAGTACTGCAGTCATGCCGTCAACAGTTAACGTTGAACCATTTTGAAAGTCATAATATTCATTACAACCAGCCGAATTATAATTGTTGGTCCATAAACCATGAGGAGCACTGCCGCAGTTAACTGTTGGAGTACTGCTTACACTATAAACAGTAGCTGCGTTTGCAAAACCTGCTAAGGTTAATGAAGCAATGGCTAATCCGACTCTAAAAAACTTATTCATTTTGTTTCCTATTCTTTAGCAACTTGAATATTGAATACATTCAAACTTAATGTGAAGTACCTATGCATTCTCCATGCCAAGCAAATAAAACAACGAATAAACAGTCGCTTACTACTATTGAGTTGAACTCAGTTGAACGGATTGTAAAGTTTCCTGACACCAATTAGATTAATTTTTAAGCTGCATGATTATCGAAATTTGTAAAAGTCTAGAAAGAAAAAACCCGTCACGAGGACGGGTTCTTAAATGGGAGCCTGACGGTGTGCTACTCTCACATGGGGAAACCCCACACTACCATCGCCGCTAATACGTTTCACTTCTGAGTTCGAAATGGAGTCAGGTGGTACCGTATCGCTATTGCCGTCAGGCATAAACTTGGTGCAGAATCATCGCGCTCTTTGCGATGACTTCTGCGCAACCGGTGTCTCTCTCACCTAAGGGCGGTCGATGACAACAGTCTTTAACTTTTGCAACCGGTGTCTCTCTCGCCAAGGGCGGTCGATAACAACAACTGCGTTAATTCTTTGTTTTTAACAATATTAGAAAGCTGATGATCGTATATTTAACGTAAGAGTTCACTACTCTTTCTTACTTTTATTTGATTTTGCTACTTGTCACTACAAACACCCATCGTCTTAGCAAACCCTCTGCCTCAACAATATACCGCTTGCGTAAGATTTTCATTGACCTAAAGGTCACTAAAAATTTACACGAACGCCACTTTGGTGTTGTATGGTTAAGCCGCACGGGCAATTAGTACAGGTTAGCTTAATGCCTTACAGCACTTCCACACCCTGCCTATCAACGTTGTAGTCTTCAACAACCCTTCAGGACAGTTAAACTGTCTGGGATGACTCATCTCTGGGCTCGCTTCCCGCTTAGATGCTTTCAGCGGTTATCGATTCCGAACGTAGCTACCGGGCAATGCATCTGGCGATACAACCCGAACACCAGCGGTTCGTCCACTCCGGTCCTCTCGTACTAGGAGCAGCCCCTCTCAATTCTCAAACGCCCACGGCAGATAGGGACCGAACTGTCTCACGACGTTCTAAACCCAGCTCGCGTACCACTTTAAATGGCGAACAGCCATACCCTTGGGACCGACTTCAGCCCCAGGATGTGATGAGCCGACAT
>CAJQOP010000034.1 GCA_905479945.1 uncultured Glaciecola sp.
CTGGGTGTATTGTTGCTCAACCACCAAGCTAATGGCGTCTAACTTAAATTCTTTTGAATATTTCTTTCTAATGGTCATTATGGACTCCGGTTTAGAGTATTATCTCTTAACTGGTGTGTCCTAATCAATTAGACCATGTCATTTAACTCCAAGTGATTATGCTTTGACTGAAATATTACACATAGTCACAGTCAGACTAAAATGCCGATCAAGCTAGTTAGTGTTATATATGCGGTCGCCCGCATCTCCAATCCCAGGCAGTAAAAAGCCGTTATCACTGAGAATGTCATTAGCACCGACAACAAAAATAATAACGTCAGAATGAATTTCAGTGATTTTTGCTAAGCCCTCTTTTGAACCCAAAACAGATAAGCATACAACGCGCTTAACGCCAAACGCCTTCAATCTGTCTATGCTAGCAATAACCGTATCGCCGGTGCCAATAATAGGGTCTAGAAGTAAAGCGGTCTTGCCTTTTACATCACTGGGGAGGTTTAAGTAATATTCAATTGTATTGTGACTAAGATGATCACGATAAATACCAATATGGCCACCATTTGCATCAGGTAAAAGCGCGCTGGCAGCTTCTAACATTCCATTCCCTGCACGCATAATCGATATAATGACAGGACATTCATCAATAACAGCCACACTGGCCTCTTGAAGAGGTGTTTGAACTGTTTTGTATGATAATTTCAGGTCTCGCATTGCCTCATAAACCATAAACTGCGTAATATCTCTTAACAACGATTTAAAGATATAAGAGGGAGTTTCTTTGTCTCTTAATTGTCCTAGTTTTTGCTGCAGTATTGGGTGATCTAAACAAGTAATATTTTTCATTTTATATCCTAGCACTCAAAAAACAGTGCCGTCGCTATCAAGTAAAATTGGTGCCGTAGCACCGTCTCGCAATGTCTGCGCAATGCGCCTACCAGCAAGCCATGTGCCGCCTTCGAGTATCTTGACTAAAGGTAACTCCTCACTTGTTTTACCAAGATCTTTACGAATGATTTCGGCAAGTAAATCGAGCAAATATATAGTTAATGCACGCCATTCAATAATAAGTTCACTACTGGGTTTGTGTAATTCACTGGCTTTACTTTGATTTCTTAGTTTCAATACCCCGGTGTCAACAAGCAACCCACCGTTGCGATATTCTGCCAAACCCGTTAAATCATCAAGTTGAGTAATTGTGAAGCCACTATTTTGGAGTGTTTCAATAATTGAATAAGTTAACCATTGTGAGAGTTTATGGAGGCTAACTAAACTGTCTATACCTTCACCAAACGGCGCATATTGCCAAACATCACCTAAATTTTTGTTATGAAAAACTGTTCTACCAGGCCAAATATTACCAAACCCGAGAATGACTCCTGCTAGAACCTCTTTTGCCTTTATCGTATTACCATGTTGTCTTTGAAGATAAGACACTAGGTCACCAGGCCTTTGATTCGGGAACATTTCAGGCTTCGCTAACATAGCGGCACCAAGCGAATTAAGCAGTCCTACTCGGCCATTTAGTCCTACCAAGGGATTATCTGAAGAAACTTGAAAGTACGCAGTTAGAGCATCAGGTGTTATTTGACTCAGCGCCTCAGTGTCAACAATTAATGGGTTTGATTTAGAAGACGAAAACCCGCCGTTCATGAACATATTTAAACTGGCTAACCCGAGACCTTCTGAACGACCTACTCTAACCCCATTTTCTGGGTCAGTATATTTCCACTTTGGACCTGCACCAGCATCAAGCAAAACTGAAGCAACTATAAGGTCAACTCCTGTCTCTGCTTTTTGTTGACTCGTGTAATCTAAGAAACTTTCCTTAAGCTTATCTAGTAAGGTAACTCCCGGGACTTCAAAGTGACGCCATCTAGAATGGTAAGGAATGTTAAGGTCAGGATGATTTTCTCTTATAAGAGTTGTCACCAACTTTGCGGCTTCATTTAATAAAGACTCATCTACAATGAAGTTGGTATTGCCATTCATTGCATGTTTATACATTTTGATACTGCTGTGTCTAACTGCCTCAGGTGAGAATAAATAAGTGAGCTCATTTGCCATAGTATTATTTGATGTGCTCACGTTAGGTCCCTCCCTTTAACCTTCTCTAAAACTTCTCCAGATTTGATTTCGCCTTCGGTAAAATAACCTGCCGCTTTTTTCGCTTCCATTTCAACTTGCGCATCAGTCGGTATTAGTTCATCAGGAATACTCAATCTATTTATGACTTCAATTCCAGAGCCATCAATAGCATCGAATTTCATGTTGCTCATAGAATGGAGGTTATGAATACGTTTTACACCGAAGTAATGCAGAATATCAGGCATAAACTCTTGGAATCTTGCATCTTGGACACCAGCAACGCATTCTGTTCTATGGAAATATGTCGCTGCGCTGTCACCACCTTTTTGTCGTTTTCGTGCGTTATAGACAAGGAATTTCGTTACTTCGCCCAATGCCCTGCCTTCTTTACGAAAGTATACAATTAGGCCAACACCACCTCGTTGAGCAGTTCTCACAGCGTCTTCTATTCCCCAAGTCAAATATGGGCGACATGTACAGATGTCAGATCCAAAAACATCGGAGCCATTGCATTCGTCATGGACACGGCATGTCAATTCAATGTCAGGATTCGAAAGGTCATCAATAGATCCAAATATATAGGCCGTTGTGCTACCAATAGGAGGGAGAAACACTTTTAAATCGGTTCGCGTTACTAGTTCAGGATACATGCCACCTGTATCGGTATATAACACCTCGCGAAGCTTACTTTCTTCGATACCAAAGCGACGAGCGACACCGGGTAAGTACCAAACAGGATCTATTGCTACTTTTGTGACGCGAACTGAGTAATCTTCTTTGACGAACTTTCCGTCTACTTTTAGTCGTCCAAGTTGAACCGCTTCTTTTATTTCCGCTAGATGCAGATGAGCTTGAGTAATAGCGATTGTCGGCTGAATATTAAGACCATCTTTTAAATGTTCGCCAAACGCTTTACTTATCTCCCCACCCCATGGATCAACAGAAACAATCTTGTCTTGTTCAGACCATGATGGTTGTGGCTTCACTAACTCAGTTGGTTGGGTATTTTCTAAATCAGGCTTGTGCTCTTTGGGAAAATGACCAGAAGCAATTGAGAGTGCTCGATAAACGGTATAGCTGCCTCCGTGGCTGCCAATAACATTGCGTTCATTTGAATTGGATATAGTTCCAATGACCGGTCCGCGTTTTTTCGGCGATTTAGCAGCCCAGTTAATCTCTATCGGTTTTTGTGATAACTGATTAACGTGAGACGTTAATACGATATGAGCATTTCTTTTGGATGTCTGTTTTTTCATAGTTTCCCGCACATTTTGTGGCATTAATCTATTAATAAAAGCGCTATTGCTGGACATACTTTTGCAGTTCGCCATGCGACTACTCAAAAGGCACCTAAGCCTTTAAAAAAATCCCCAAGGCTAATACCTTTTTGCTAGCTTTTCTAACACATATCAATAACACACCTTCTATCTATTGTGCAAACAAGCACCAATTCGCAAAAGCTTATTATACTTATTTCAACTAGTACAATATTTACCTTTTGTTAAAGGTGTGTAACATAGGTAAGAGATTACAGTTCACTTTAAGCGACAAACTTTCTAAGTTATGCAAACTATCAATATTCTCATCGTTATTCTGCTATCACTAGGCGCAATACAAGGCTTGGTGTTTGGGATTATTTTATTAAAATCTACGAAAAAAAATAAAATGGCCAATCGGCTATTGGCCGTTCTACTTATATTATTGTCTTATCGTCTTCTTGTTCAGATTATGCGCCTATTTGGATTGGGCCTTTATGATTCTTGGTACTATATAATACTCGACCTAAGCTGGGTCCACGGTGCTCTTCTTTATGCATACGTAATCTCCCAAACACGACAAGAATTTTCTTTTGAAAGAAAGCATTGTATACATTTAATTCCCTTGGCTGTGCAGATTGCCTTTAGTGTTTTCGTTCGTATACAAAACTTATATTGGGATGGTACCCGGGAGAGTTTGTCTTGGGCTGGGTATTGGGGATATTGGGTGTGGATGAACCAACCTACAATATATATTGTGGCAAGTGGGCTTATTGTCTTTTATGCTTATCAAGCAGAGAAACTGTTGGTTACCCCTTCAAAAGGGCTCATTCTCGGAATAGGTCGATTGAAGTGGCTTAAAACTATTATCACGTCATTCAAACTCTATTTTGTTGTCGTTTTCTTGTTACTTGTAGGCGATTTAATCTATGTAAAGTTAACAACTAACGCTTACTATTTTTACTTTACTCGGTTTTATTACTATCCTTTTTTCATTGGCATTTCACTCTTAACGTATTGGATTGGTATCGAGGGTTTTAGGCGCAAAGATCTTGATGATATTTCTTATAAAGTTGCATTAGAACCTGAAAAGGAAGCGCAGTTAATGATAGTCGCTAAGGCATTGGAAAAAAGCATGTGTGAGCAACGCTTGTTTAAAGACCCCGATTTAAGCCTAAATAAAACCGCCGAAGCCTTGCAAGTAAAACCCTACTTACTAAGTCAAGCCTTGAACGAAATACTCAATACTAAATTTAATGACTATCTCAATGCATTTAGAATAGCAGAGGTGCAAGCCTTATTGCTCAAGCCCGAAAAGAGCAAGCATAATCTATTAACTTTAGCATTTGAGGCCGGATTTAATTCGAAGTCGTCATTTAACCGCTCGGTTAATAAACAGTTGGGCATTTCACCCAGTGAGCTGAGGAACCAAGTTAAGTAGGCTGCACCTTAAATAAGTAAACTAATCGCTTGGTTTTCTGTTTAGTTGGCGCAAGTAGATAATTGACACTTTTATTTGGTTTCAATTATCTAATTGAGACGATACCTTTGTTTTAGTCGCCTAATATATTGACTCTTATATCAATTAAAGAGTTTTACATGAAATCAATATTTTTATTAATCTGTTTGTTAATTACTAGCCCCTTATCCTTTGCCGAAAAGTCCAAGCCAGATAACAGTAAGGTGTCTTTAATAGGCGTTTGGAAGCTGGACATGACGCCCTCTAATTTGAATGATAATAACTTTGCAAAAATGGTCATTCGGAAAATAGATAATAATCAACTGCAAGGCGAATTCTATCGTGATGGTGTAGAAATTAACGCCGGACGAATTAACACTCAAAATGGCAGAGTTTATGCCGCGCTAGTATCGTCAGACAATAGTGGTTCTTATAACAGCAGTTTCTATTTAAAAGATGGGATTTTGTATGGCACAACTCACGCCATTGAACGTGACTTTTTAGCAGTGTGGACAGCTACTAAAACGTAAATAAGCCATTTAGCTTTTTGGGAAAGAGAAGTGACTATTTGAATCAGTAGTCAATTTTCGAAGCTATATTGGAAGCTATATTAGAAGCTATATTAGAAGCTATAAGCGCTTGACCCCATAATTACATTGCACATTATTGTAAAAGAACGAACAGATCTAGGTCAACGTCAACCTTGTGTTCGTTCATTTCATCAACACTTGCTTTTGGCACTTTGATTTTTCACGAAATTATTGCTGCAGTTGCAACACTGTTTACGGTTCTATAGAGTAGTGATAACAAATCTCACGCAGGATCACATCAGCCGAACAGAGTGAATTGGCTGAAACCCGCTCTGCACCAAAAGAATACCATGTAGTCTCTTTGTTTAAGGTGATTTTAAGCGGTTCGAAAAATAGAGTGATCAATAGGTCAAAATAGCTGCTTTCCGCTGCGTATTAACGTCTTTTCTGTATACAGAAATAGCTGCAATATTTAATGTTGAAGAGTGATTATGACCACATCTCGCGTTAACCCTATGATTATGATCAGTTTACTACTGGCCTTGCTGCTCGTTTTTGTAAGCATCTACTTATCCGTTATACAGCCGGTAAAAACCTCCAAGCCAATTAAAATAGTATCTGGAGAATGGGCTCCCTTTACAGGTGAAAACCTAGCAAACAACGGTATTGCAACCCTCATCGTTTCATCAGTATTAGAGCAAATGGGCTACGTACCTAGTTACGAATTTATTCCATGGCCATTGGCTCAATCAAGGGCTGAGTCTTCGCAACGCAATGATAATATTAGAGCGATATACCCTTATATTAAAACGACTGAACGTGAAAAACGTTTCTATTTTAGTGAAGGTATTGTCAATATTGCTTTTGGTATCTTTTACAATCCAGAAAACAATCCGGATGGGGTAAACATAACTAGCCACCAATCTTTGTCAAAACACCAGATACTTGCATTTGAGGGCTATGAGTATGATGCTGAGATTGCTCTGCATTTACCAGACCAACCTTGTTATCTAAAAGACACTGTAGAAGGGTTTGAGCGTCTTATCGCGCGAAAAGAAACCCTGCTGCTGACTCCACGAGCCATTCCCTTAGAAACGCTTAATCTACTCGCCAGCTCAGAGAGCGCAAAGCGTTTAAAATTGTCCAATATATTACCTTCGATTCAAACTCAGCAAATGTATATAAATGGCGCGGTTAAACCCGTATATGTTTCATGGGTTAAAAATAGTGAAAACCAGCAACCACTTTCGCTTAAGGGATACCATGTCATTACACTAGGAGATGGTTCTACAAACGAACAACTAAAATCAGTAATCGATAGTAAATGCACACAAGACACTATTGATGATGCATTGATCGCACTGGCTCAGGCTTCAAAACCTGCCGTATTGCTTGAAGCACAAAAAGTGGCTGAAAATACTATTTTGCAACGTTTTCCTGAGCAAGCTAATGTAATTAAACGCGCAGAATACTCCCGTTACATTGAGCATCGCATGATGTTTCCAAAAAACAATCCGAATAATTTGGATTTACGTGACGAATTTGATGAAATATTACTCAGGCTCAAGAGCAACAAAGATGCCTTTAGCAGCCTAATCCGCAAAGCCAACAATGACATAGAACTTGCTCAAGCAATTTCTTTACTGCCAGGTAAGGGGGAGTTTTTAATCGAAGCGTTTAGATTCGATAGTAAGACAGATTCTTGTGTCGCCTCCGAGCGTTTTATGCTGCCTCGAGGTTCAAAAGCTAAAATAAACCAATGGAGTAATATTTTCCTAAAACCGAATCATGAAGATGAATCCCCAATGGTTATAGTTAAATTACTTAATGGCCCATTGTCAGCAAAAAGTGTCAATTTTTGTGTGAATGCTCAGAGTGTCAAAATTAACTAACGGAGAATGTAAATGACTGCTAAAAAGAACAAAGGTTTGTTAACGCGCTCAGCACCTTATTTGTTAGCGATATACTGTATTGCAGTGTTGTTATTCTTTTTAGCTGAACTTAAGTTGTTTGGTTTAGACGAGCATTTGCGAGCGACCAATCAAGTTCTTATTTTATTTGCGTTGCTAATGTTACCCTTTGTTATTATAAACATGCCCAGTTTTATTCAGTCGCTTACCTTAAGAATTTCTGACAAGGAATTTAATATACAGCTATCGAACTTAGAATCTACATTGAGTGAATCAATTAGCAAAGTACAACGTCAAATTAGCACTGCAGAACAATCGCTTTGGCCTATGTTGGCTGATACCGATATAAAAAGTAAAGAACGGTTAATGGCCGCCCCCCCTACTTTGATACTTGGCGCTAAGGCTGATCCTTCTCAACTATTTTTCACCCAGCTCTTAGCATGTGCAATTTTTCACTATAAGCCATTAATCAAACTTGATATTCGTTACCCAAATGGCGACAGCATGCGAAATTTTGCAGAACTAAAGTATCGTTGGTTAGATATGTATATGGACTGCACAGGAACCTGCATTCAATATTTTAATATTTCTCAAAAAACAGCGAATGGCCTTGTTAAGGAAGATTCACAAATAGTCGAAGAACTTAACTTTTACGGTAATAATTTAGGGATAAAATGGCTCTCATTGTTAGGTGCAAGTGAAGATTACTGTTTAGTCATGACCCCAGAATCTATGCAACAACATGATATTAAGAGTCTGGCTGATTTAAAAACTAAAGGTCACAATCTAGTTTTGTCGGCCGACCCAGAATTTATGAATCGAAAAGACTGTTTATTGGGCCTTATCGATTACGGTATCAATTTCAAAGAAGTATTACCCTGTAGTGTTTCTGACCGTTATGCGGGTTTGAAAACTGAGGAAGCGGATGTGTTTGTGGGTTATGAGTCGGATCCAGAGTTAATGCGCAATGAAGTAAGGCAATTAGAAGATCTTGACCAGTTTTTCCCGCGTTACTTAATTGTGCCAATCATTTCCAGAGAAGTACTTGATTGCTTTGATGGCCTAGAGGACACTATTGGTTTACTTGAAAACTGCATGACCACAAAAGAACTCAATGACATAGTGGCTAAAATTGCAAAGGCCAATAATGACCCCGAAAGAGCAAAGGCTGAGGCGCAAAGAATATTTGACCGAGCAATAAAATCTAAAGGGTAAAAACAATAATTTTTCTGGGTGAATTGGTAGCTTAGGAGTCTCAATCCGCTGATACTTCCTCTTTCGCATAATTACTGTCTAATGAGTCTTTCCAGCGCTGCTGCGAGACATGCTGTTTGACTAACTCCAAACACTCATTAACAATCAATAACACCTCTTGATCAAGCATATGATCTTCACTGGAAAAACGACCTAGACCATGCTCAACAAAGTCATCAATTTTTTCTGGCGTAATATCTTTCAAGAGATTAATAATAGATTGTGTGACGATATCAGTTACCGACTGTTCCAATGTTTTCTCTATGCTGCGCCCTAACACGGGTACTAATTTCAAAGTGGACACTTGAGAGTTACCGCGCACCGCTTTACCAACGCTTTTCTGCACATGGTTACGCACAGATTCACCGTGGTCGTTTTGTTCGATTGACTCTCCAATATGCACCATTACCGACGAAACCCATTGGGTTAAAATTGGCAAACGCGAAGCTATGACTTGTTGACTGATATCTTCTATTAAGGGTGAACCCGCGGCGATGTCTTTTTGCGCATCTGACAGCACTTTAACGACAATTCGATCACTAAGTTCTTCAACAAAAACATCGTAGTAAAATATGATAAATCGATAAACCGCCGTGTTGCGTAAATCGATAATTTCATACTTTTGTAAACGATAAAAAATCGAAAACACTCGCAAGAAACGAAATATCCTGGCGCCGCCTAAAGGAATACAACCGACTAAATCATACCAATGAATGAAGGGAAAAAAGTACCAACGCATATAAGTTTTACGGATCAATGCTGCAACCCAGCGTACACAAAATTCGGTCAGGAAAATCGCTATAAAAGCTAAATCATAGAGTACAAAGTTCTCATGAATAGGGCCATAACCCGAAACTATGTCCGGAGTTATGGACACTAAAATGGATTTAAAAGCTTCGGTCGCAAATAAGCCGTCAAACAACAGCCAAATTAAGTTAATGGTGAGCAAGCCAAGCATCACCAAATCGACTATTATCCATGGCCCTTCGTGGCTGGATTTAAGTTTGGAGTAATTGAAGTTAAGCATTAGTAGAATAGCCGTTTACGCATATTACGAGAGAGTTAAAACAATAGAAGTTAGATAAAATAAACCATAAGCCTTATTGATGCAACAGGCATCCATTACGCTGGCTTTAGATTATATCAACTGACCACTAAAAATAAGCTTCGAGCTTACATAGCCTAAAGTACTGCAAAACTTTGGGAATAAAATTTACTCGGTGACGGATTTTACCTGCCTTATCACCACCGCGTTAGCCATCGCTATGTGTGCTGGCGAGTCAGCTTTCTCCAAGGCCATAGGCTTACCAGTATTACTGCCGCAGTAAATAGAAGTCTCTCTATCCAAATCCATGCCGGTGTCGCCAAGTGACTAGCAACCGCCATCCCCTCATTACCTGCAATACGCGACTGTAAATACAAATCACTGCCTTGCTCATAGAAGAACCAGAACGCAATAATGATGCACAGATAAGTCAAGGTAGTGACTATGGTACCCGTTCTGCCTCGATAGCTCATTGTCCACAATGAAGAATATGCCGGATCACTGGCCTCTTCATTAGACCAAGCCCGCTCCTGAGCGATAACCTGATAATGCCGTGTTAGGCTAAAGCCATTGCCGACAATATAAAGCACTAAACCCATCATAATCAGGGGATAAATCTGAACCATTTGTTCCACTTTAATAAGGCCGCGTAGCCACTCAGGCATTATTTGCTGCATCTTTGCATTCAGGTCTTTTAGTACTGACTGTTTCTGCACACCCTGCTGCTCAAGTTTTTCAAGTTCAACTGTCAACGACCTCTCATTAACTTCAATCGCATCATTTAACTGAACCAGAGCTTGTTCTACCTCTTGCGGTACGTCCTCAAATACCCTCTGTAGGTCCTGGTTCAACTGAAGTATCGCCCTTTCCTTTCCATCAATAGTCGAATACCATACTTTACCGAGCTTGCTTTTTTTCCACTGCGAAAGGCTCATCGATAGATCATCAAGAGCCTTCTTCACATAACTCAATCTCTTTATTAGTTCTGGTTTTGCAGTTAGGAGTTCTGTTACCGGAGCTAGCAATTGCAGAACCTCGTTTTCTATCGCAAGGATTGTTTGATCGGCTTTTTCCTGAAACAACTCTCTGTCGAATTCATCCTTTGCATTGAGCTCGCGAAAAGTTAATATCAGCTTGTTTTTTTGATCCTCTCCCGGATTATCCTGCAGAGCTTGCTTAAATAAATCGAGTTTTTCTTGCAAGTCTTTAAGACTCGCAAGCGCGTTATCAGTTTCCACCTTATCCTCACCCAGCTTTTTGATTTCTTCTTTGATCTCAGCTCTGATAGGCGCGGACACTTCCTGCTGTTTTGAATGAGGCTGCAAAACGTTAATCAAGACAAAGGCGGCAAAAAACAAGCCCGCAACGGCTGTTCGCTTGATTGCTTTGTTCTTTTCTTCCCAAAGTTGAGAATGACGACTAAGCCGAAAATCCTTATCCATTTTGATTGTCCTGTGTTGTGTTATCCATCGAGATTTCTAACTACCATGGCAATAGCGGCTTCTTTCGCTTCTGCCATGCTGACGTCATTAGGGTTTACCCCCATACTTTCCAAAATTACTCGCGCATCTTTTTTATCTATCTCAGGTAAGTTACACAAATAAATATAGTACAATTTTCTCGCATTGCTATCAATATCATTAATACCGAGGCATTTAGCAACACGTTTAGCATGGCGTTTTAACGTTTAGCTGATGAAGTAATCTAAGTCTGTGTAAGCACGATTTCATCAACTCTCGCTAATTGCAGCTAATTCCAGCTTTGAACTATTCAGAATAGCACGCAGGTAAAATTTAGATCTTTAGTACACCCTCAGATTGTCTAACTAAGCACAAGCTGATATCGTCACTGCGCTGCCGTTTGGGAACTAGACCGACAGTTTTCATTAGCAATCGTAACTATATAAATTTAAAGGGCCTAATTGATTTAAATGAATAATCATCGCATACTTTTTATTGGCTTAGTTTGGCCCGAGCCCAACTCATCTGCAGCTAGTCAAAACATTATCAGTTATATCAATTTATTTATTAAGCGAGGATGTGAAGTAACATTTGCCTGCGCGGCAGAAAAGACAGAGCAGTCAGCCTCGCTTAAGGCATTAGGTGCTAGTGAGCAACAAGTCAGACTTAACGACAGTAGTTTTGATTCATTTGTTTCTCAATTACAACCAACAATTGCGGTATTTGACCGCTTTATTAGTGAAGAACAATTCGGGTGGCGCGTATCTGAGTCGGCCCCCAATTGTTTAAAAATACTCGACTGTGAAGATTTGCATTTTCTGCGTGATGCTAGACATAAGGCTCACAAAGCCGGTATAAACGGCGGTAACATAGAACTTGTTACGCCTTACTTGTATTCAGATATGTGCAAAAGAGAATTAGCTTCTATTTTACGTTGTGACCTTAGTTTATTGTTGTCCCCTTTCGAACTTAAGCTATTGCATACTGTTTTCGGAATTAACCAAGAAATTTTGCACTATTGCCCTTTTTTGATACAAGCAAAAGAAGAAAGCACAATAAACTCATATAAAGAGCGAACCGACTTTATCAGTATTGGCAGTTTCAGGCACGCACCTAATTGGGATGCTGTTCTTACGCTAAAGAAACAGATATGGCCAATAATTCACAAGGCGGTACCTAAAGCAAAACTGCATATTTACGGTTCATATTTAACACCTAAAGCAAAGCAATTAGAAAATAAAAAAGAAGGCTTTCTAGTACATGGATTTGCACCTGACGCATTTCAGGTTATTCGCAACGCTAGAGTCCTTCTTGCACCACTTAACTTTGGCGCAGGCATAAAAGGTAAGCTTGTAGATGCCATGCAATGCGGCACGCCTTCAGTTACCACTGCAATTGGTGCTGAAGGATTATGTTTGAATCAAGAAACGTTGACTGGAACACACGTAGTGACGGCCCCTAGTACTCTGTTGGATAACTGGCCAGGCGCTATTTATAACATTGATCAAAACCAAGAGTCATTTGCTAAAGCTGCAATAGCACTTTATAGCGACCAAGAAAAATGGGAACAAGCGAACGAAAAGACAGCTCATTCAATTAATCGTTTATTTGATTATGAGCAGCAATCCAAAGCGCTTTTAAATAGAATAGAAAGGTGCTCATCTAACTTGAACGAGCACCGTCAACGTAATTTTTTAGGTCAAGTGATGCAGCATCACTCAGTAATGAGCACTAAGTATATGAGCCAGTGGATAGAAGCAAAGAATCGCCCGCTCGAGTCTTAGGGCCTGTTGAAGACTTTCAACACTAATAAACTAGTAAAGGGATAACCTGCGTGCTCACCTTAATTTTTGTTTGATAGCACAAACCGCATTTTGTAAGCCGTCACGCCGACCCGCACTGAAATAAGGCGTCAGTTTCAATGTCGTCAAATAATCAAAGTAGTCAAATTCGGCAGCCGCGTTATGCGCTGCATCATCGGCATTCTTGCTACCTTCTGACCTTAACAACTCAGTGGCTTTTTCTATTAAAACGGCCAATATACCCCGAATAATTTTACTTTGAGAGTAAGCCGACAATTGATTTTGCTGCACGCTTATCCATAAATCAGATTCACACCCGAATACTGCGTTATCAGGTATCCTTAATTCAACGGGCATAATTTTTAGCGACTTACTAGCTAGCAGAAGTTGTCGGTATTGATTATCCCACCCATTAGCGGATTTTATCTTTTGTGCCAAGGGAAGCAGTTCATTAACGCTATCTTTTTGCTCGTCCAAGCCTGACTCACCTTCATCCAGCACTGTTAATGATAATTGCAAAGACCTCATAAAGTTATCAAGGTCACCCATGGTCGTGTAGCAAGCTAAAGAGACTCTCAATGTGCCGGCAACCTGCAAAAAGTCCATCAGTGGCATGGCGCAATGATGTCCTACCCTCACAGCAATATGCTTTTGATAAAGCAAGGGGGCAAGATCACTAATGTTGTGCTTGTCCAAAACAATAGAGACGACTCCAATCGAATCGCGCACATTACCCAGTATTCGCAAACCACTGACCTTTTCTAATTGCTCAAGTAGCGCTGTATAGCACTCTTTTTCATGTTGCTGAATACTCACAATATTATTAAGTAAAAATTCGCATGCTTTACCTAAACCTATAACGCCAGCTACGTTGGGGGTGCCACCTTCAAACTTAAGCGGCGCGGGCTGAAACTCCGCATGAGTGTATGAAACCTGAGTAATCATTTCTCCTCCAAGCTTGAAAGGAGCTAAATTTTCTAAGTGCTCGGACTTCCCATATAAGACCCCTACTCCAGTCGGTCCATACATTTTATGCCCACTAAAAACATAAAAGTCACATCCAATGTCCTCAACGTTAACAGGCATATGGGCAATTGCCTGAGTGCCGTCAATGACGGTTAAAATTTGTAAATTATTTGCTGTATTACATACTTCTTTAACTGGGTAAATATTGCCTAGCGCGTTTGAAACATGAGCCATTGCTAATATAGCGACGTCGGCTGTTAACTGCTTTGAAAACTGATCAAATTCATTTTGTGTAAAGCAACCATCCGCGGACAACTTTACTATCTCAATTTTCAAATTAAACCTACTTGCTACTTTTTGCCACGGAATAAGATTGGCATGATGTTCACTGGCCAGAATTAGTATTTTACTGCCACAGAGCATTGTTTTATGAAGACCGTTCGCAATGGTATTAATTGACTCCGTTGCCCCGCTGCTGAAGACAATTTGTGCACTGCTTTTTGCACTAATGAGCTTAGCAACTGAATTGCGAGAACTCTCATACAAAGCAGTGGCTTGGTTGGCTATTTGATATGCGCTTCGATGCACGGTAGCGTTATGATGCAGATGATAGTCATTGACTGCCGCGACGACTGACGCGTGCTTTTGTGTCGTTGCCGCACTATCAAGGTATACCTGTTCTGGTTTATTATTAAAAAATGGAAATTGATCTTTGAACACGATAGTCCTTGCGATTTATTGCTTGAATAATGCGATTAATGAATAGAAGCACACTGATTACTTTATAAAAGTACGGAGAACCTTAAATAAGTCACTTAAAAAAAGGTTCAATAAATAGTAAACTATTGCGTTTATCATAATGATATTAAAATGCTAATTCCCGAACATTACCGAGAATATTAACAAAATGAAAATTGTTTCTTTCAACAATAGTGACTTACTAGCGCGCCCTCATCAACTTAAAGCGCTTATCAATAATCGAAATATGCAGCGCAGTTATGACTGAACTACAAATTATTGGCGCCATATCTGCAGTAATTGGCTTAGCTATTGTCATCAAAAACACTGACTTTCTTCAATTAGTCAACGATAGCGCGTTTCAACATCGATTTTTCGGAGCAAGTGCTGCGGTGTTTGTGCTCTGGATATTTAGGGTTGGCATTGTTGACGAGCTGCAAGTTCACTTTCTGTGGCTCACTTCACTTGCCCTAATTTTAGGCTTTCGTTGGGCGATTGTTTCGTCCACTATCGTTTTATTGGGTGTCACCATTGTTGGCTATGAAAAATTTTCAATGCTGGGTATTAATTGGATTCTAGGCGTATTAGTGCCTATTTCAGTTACTTACGCTATCTTCAGTTTGACCTTCCATAAACTCCCAAAAAATCTATTTATTTATCTTTTTCTTTGTGCATTTTTCCCTGGCGCAATTACCGTTGCTTTAAACATAATTACGATGGCAGGTTACTTTTATCTGGATACTGACTTGGGATGGGACGTGATCTTTCAAAACTACGTGTTACTTATTCCATTGCTAATATTTTCAGAAGCCTTCTTTAATGGCTTTACGATGACGTCCCTAGTGATACATAAACCTCAGTGGGTTTATACCTTTCACGACAAATTTTATATCGATGGTAAATAGCAACAAGATTCTGTCAATAAAGCCAATTAGTCGCTTGGGATCTGCTGCTAAGTATTGTTTGTAATTGCTCGAAGAGGGTTTCATATATACAAAGGCCTAGACTATGCATATGGTTTACACCAGCACTCGTTCTAGGCCGTTAATTACTATCTACGTTGCTAAAAGTCAGCCCTAGTCAAAAATAATATCTAGTATATTCGAGAGTTCAGACTTACCGGCTTTGATTTCATCTTCAGTTAATCCCGCAAGTTCATGCGGAAAAACTAACCACTCATCGCTTTCATTAACATAATAATCAGGGACAGTGTCGGTTTTATTGTTTGCCGGTTTGTACCATGGCGTAGCAATTCTTATATCCTTGGGGCTATTTAATCTCATAAGTGATTCGATTTGCTTAATCAATGCTTCAACACTTCGACCTGAATCATAAACATCATCGACTATTAGTAAATTATCACCCGCATTTGCATTCTCAATAAGATAATGCAAACCATGGACTTTGATTTCTTTAGACTGCTGATTGATGCCGTAGTAAGAGGAAGTTCTAACAGCAATATGATCTGTAGGCGTATTTTTGTATTCAAAAAACTCTTGTACTGCAATACCTATTGGAGCCCCTCCACGCCAAATACCAATAATAAAATCAGGGCGAAAACCGTCCTTAAATACTTGTGAAGCTAAGCGAAAACTATCTTCTAATAGTGATTGTGAGCTGATGTATTTTTTACTCAAAATTTAGATTCTCTTATATGTGTTAAATGAATTTTTGAGAACAAGGTTTTCACCCAATTCGTAACAATATCTTGAATAGAGCCACTGGTAACAATGTAATATTCGATTATAGCCTTTATTGTGTTTGCAAGCTATTTGCCGGTTCAATTGAAGCTGCTTTATAAGCTGGATACAAGGTTGCCAAGATGCACAAAGCCAAAGATCCCAAAGAAATCATCACGACTTCACTAACATTGGTGTCTATAGGCAAGCCTTCACCACTGGGCCCGAATGCTAAACCTGAACCCAAAAGTAGCAAAATATCGTTTAGCCACCAAACTAGCAACAGGCCGATAGCAACTCCGGCAATTACGCCTTTAATACCGTTAAAAATACCGTTCAATATAAAAATAAGCATAACGTCGCGAGGGATAAGGCCTTGCGTCTGCAGTATCGCAATATCACTGGTTTTTTCAGTGACTACCATAACTAGTGCGGACACAATATTAAAAGCTGCGACCGCAATAATGAGAAACAACATTAAAGACATCATGTTCTTTTCCATACCAACGGCGTCGAACAGCGGACCCTGCTTTTCTCGCCAAGTAGTGTATTTCAACCCTTGTAAATCAAGTTCATGAGTAATACTTTTGTATTCAAACGCATCCTGCAAATAGAGTCGAGTTCCGGCGAAAGACAAGTCACGCTTGCGCGAAAGTTTAGCGACGTCATTTATATTCATCAACATAACTTTGTCGTCAGCTTCAGAATCAAGTTTAAACATACCGGCAACTGTCACCAAACGCTGGCTTGGCATTCTCCCCAAGGGCGTATAAGTGCTCGCCGATGGGCTAATAACGCGAAGACTCTGTCCAATAGATACACGCAACTGATTAGCTAAAGACTGACTAATAAGCACATTAAAACTGCCTTGCTGCAATGCATCCCATTCGCCTGCAATCATATTCCTTGAAATGATCGAATGCCGCTTTTCAGTTTGAGTATCGATACCTTGTAAAAATAAGCCTTTGATTAGCTTACTGGATTGCACAATAACTTCTTGTTCGACAAAGTCTGTGCTGGCTAATACTTGCGACTGCAATAACTCGGGCAATAAAATAGGACCGCGGTTATCAACAACAATATGCGGAAGAATGCCCAGTATCTTTTGTTTCAATTGACCTTCTAGTCCATTCATAACTGACAAAACCGTAATCAATGCTGCAATGCCTAGCGCGATGCCCGCCACTGAAAATAGATTGATAAAAGAAACGAAGCTGCGCTTATTAGAGGTTTTTGAATAGCGCAAGCCGATAAATGCTGAAACTGGCAAGGATGGAAAAATAGAAAAGCTCATAAATGTGGTTTTACACTCTTATTTTATACAAAGCTAAGTGAAATCTTAGCGTATTTTTGTTAACTTACATAAGCTTGCTGTAGGCGATATTGTCTTACATAAAAATTCAACATTAAGTGTCAACTTTTTGGGCAAGGGTCTATTATAAACATCTGATGTAAGATAGTAACAATTAATAATAAAAGAATCGTTTAGCGCCCTTTTGGCATTAGCTTCTCATAGGATATTTCACTTGAGTTCATTAGCAGAAAAAAAACAACAATTTGCTTCATTTTTTTTAATTAATCATCCAACTAAGGTTAACGTAAATTTTATTGATGCTAGCAATGCGCAACAATCCATGCACGAATTTGAAACTAACATGCCTTATGCTTTTCGTATCGCATCTGAGTTGTCCGAAATTGAGTCTCAAGCGCTAAAGCCATTACGTTCAATGGGCGAAAAGCTTGATGGACTGGTAGACTACTTGCAACTTCAAGCGCGTAAAATCGACCTAATGATGTCTTACATCTTAATTCAACAAGATGATGAGGAGAAGCGAGCTGAAGCGATAAAATTTGGTGGCGGTGGTATCATTGTAAGTCATTCATCGCCCATAGACATTGGTGCTATAGCCGAAGTGAAAGTTTTTCTGGAACAAGAAGCTGCTGCTGTATACTGCCTTGCAGAAGTTATCGATGTGGAAGAGATTGATAATCTTTATCGGGTAAGCTACGTTTATACGCACATTCGCGACCAAGACCAGGAATTACTTGTGCGCGCAAGCCTGCATTTGCAAACCAATCAATTACGAAGTAATCGTTAAGCTACTAAAGAGTATTTAACTAGAAGTATGTCAAAAAACACGTCAAACAGTGCATCAAATCTATTTTCTGTGCCCTTACCTAAGGCAAAATCATTAAATGATTCAAATATCATTGACCACATTCATTGGGGAGAGCTCAAAGGCGCTAGTCAGGCTTTAAGTATTGCTAATGCAGCAAAGCAGCATAAAGGTCCTCTGGTGATTTTAATTGAAGATAGCCCGAGCGCAATTAAGCTTGAAAAAGAGTTGGCTTACTTTTTACGTAATCAACAAATACATGTGCAACTCTTCCCAGATTGGGAAACCCTCCCGTATGATGGCTTCTCACCCCATCAAGATATTGTTTCTCAGCGCTTAGAAACACTTTATTTACTCAGTAAAAAACAGCCCGGCATATTCATTGTGCCGATAAATACATTATTGCAACGTTTGTCTCCAGTTGACTATGTAGGTCAGCACCTGATGTACTTGAAGGTCGGCGAAACCATCGACACAGATGAATTTAAGCGCAAACTAGAAAAATCAGGATATTTACATGTAAATCAAGTCATGACTCACAGCGAGTTTTCGGTGCGAGGAAGCATCATTGACCTATTTCCTATGGGCAGCGAACAGCCTTTCCGCATTGATTTATTTGATGATGAAATAGATTCAATACGCTATTTCGATCCTGAAACTCAGCGAGGATTAAAAGAAACAAAAGAAATCAGACTCCTCCCTGCCAGAGAATTCCCTACTGATAAAGATGCGATCACGGGCTTTAGAGAGCGTTATTTAAATAAATTTGAACGAAGTAATACAGCAGACAAAGAGTCTATTTTTTATCAAGCAAGTAAAGGTACGATGCCAAGTGGTATCGAATACTATTTGCCTTTGTTTTTTGAAAAAACATCTACCTTTTTCGACTATCTAAATGATGATGCAGTGATGCTTTATTACGGGGATTTGCAAAAAGCATCCGCACGTTTTTCAAAAGATTTAGAGCAGCGCTATGAGCAGTATCGCTATAATTTAGCCAGACCTTTGCTAGCGCCAATCGATTTGTATTTGGATACAAATGAACTACTTACTCGACTTAAGCAATGGCCAAGCGCTCAACTAAGTGATGAAACATTACCAAAGAAGGCAGGTAAACATAATTTCTCATGCCGTCCTATTGAAGGTATTGGCATAGACTTAAACGCTACCAATCCATATCAAGCCGTTCAAGCTGAAGTTAAGAAAGCTAAAGAGCGGGGCAAAAAGATTATTTTTTGTGCTGAATCAGAAGGCCGCAAAGAGAACTTAATAGATGTCCTGCATAAAGCAAAGATTTTCCCTGTTAACAGCCCAACATTTGAAGCAGCGCTCGACGAAACCGCGCACCACGTGTTCATTAGCGTTGGTATGGTTGAAAATAGTTTTGAATATACCGATAAAAAAAGCGCGTTCTTATTCATTACCGAAACTCAATTACTTGGCCATAAAGTTAGTAAGAGAAAGTTAAAAGACAAGCGTAAACCGACCGATGAAAGCGCTATTGTCCGAAACCTTGCAGAACTAACTGAAGGTCAACCTGTCGTGCATATTGATCACGGTGTCGGCCGTTTCTTGGGTTTGCAAACTTTAGACGCAGGTGGTGTTACAACTGAATACTTAGCTATTGCCTATGCGAAACAAGCTAAGCTTTATGTTCCCGTTTCTAGTTTACATCTAATTAGTCGCTTCAGCGGCGGTGATGCTGAACATGCGCCATTGCATAATCTAGGCAATGACACTTGGAGCAAGGCAAAACGCAAAGCCGCCGAGAAAGTGAGGGATGTAGCGGCGCAGCTTCTTGACGTTTATGCTAAAAGAGCAGCAAAACCTGGTTACGCATACCCTATTGACTGGCAAGAATATGCTACTTTTGAAGAAAGCTTCCCATTTGAAGAGACTGTTGACCAAAAAACAGCAATTAACGCTGTGCTGCAAGACATGGGTAGTCCAAATGCAATGGATAGGCTTGTTTGCGGTGATGTAGGGTTCGGTAAAACCGAAGTGGCAATGAGGGCTGCATTTATTGCAGCTTCTAACGGCAAACAAGTTGCAATATTGGTTCCCACAACATTGCTTGCCCAACAACACTTCGAGAATTTTAAAGATCGCTTTGCTCAGTGGCCATTTAAAATTGAAGTGATATCCCGCTTTGGCAGTTCGAAAGAACAAAAACTTGTTATCGATGATCTAATTAGTGGCCAAGCAGACATTGTGATTGGAACACACAAATTACTGCAAGACGATGTTAAATTTAAAGACTTGGGCTTAGTTGTTATTGATGAAGAACATCGCTTCGGCGTTCGTCAAAAGGAAAAATTTAAGGCGCTTCGAGCAGATGTCGACATTCTGACCTTAACGGCAACTCCAATTCCGAGAACGCTCAATATGGCGTTGAGCGGCATGCGTGATTTATCAATAATCGCCACACCGCCCGCAAAAAGGTTGGCAATTAAAACCTTTGTTCAGGTTCGACAAAACGAGATTATTCGCGAAGCTATCATGCGAGAGATTTTGCGAGGGGGTCAGGTTTACTTCCTACATAATGAAGTCAAAACCATTGAAAAAACCGCACTTGAAATCGAAGAAATAATACCCGAAGCGCGAATAGCAATTGGTCATGGCCAAATGCGCGAGCGCGAACTTGAAAATGTAATGAACGATTTCTATCATCAACGTTACAACGTTTTAGTTTGCACTACAATTGTCGAGACAGGCATAGACGTGCCTACCGCCAATACTATTATAATGGATAGAGCTGACCATTTGGGTCTAGCGCAATTACACCAATTACGTGGCCGCGTTGGTCGTTCGCATCATCAAGCTTATGCTTACTTATTGACTCCTAATCCTAAACGAATGACTAAAGATGCGGCTAAGAGACTAGACGCGATTGCATCAATGGAAGATCTTGGGGCTGGCTTTGCGCTTGCGACCCATGACTTAGAAATTCGTGGTGCAGGTGAATTACTCGGCGATGATCAATCGGGACAAATTAACACCATTGGCTTTAGCTTATATATGGAAATGTTAGAACAGGCAGTAGAAGCTCTTAAAGAAGGTAGAGAACCCTCTTTGGACGATGTACTAGCAGCCCAAACGGAAGTGGATTTGCGAATACCTGCATTACTTCCAGATGATTATATTGGTGACGTAAATACTCGCTTGTCTTTATATAAGAAACTAGCGAGCTGCAAAGATCAAAATGAAATTGATGAATATCAAATCGAATTAATAGACCGGTTCGGCTTGCTACCAAACAGCGCAAAGAATTTGGTCAAACAGTCAGGATTGAAACTCATTGCTCAAAAAATTGGTATTCGAAAGATAGACGCAAGTCAAACTGGCGGTCTCATTGACTTTGAGCAAACTACTAAAATTGATCCTGGCTTTTTAATTATGTTGATTCAAAAGTATCCTAGTCAGTTTAAATTCGAAGGCCCACAAAAACTAAGGTTTATGAAAAAGCTCGACAGCGCTCAGCAAAAGCTAGATTATGTGGGTGAGATACTCGAAAGATTTATCAAGGAATGCCATGCAAATTAGTGCGTCGACCCCATACCAAGACTCTAGGTTTTTAACGGGACCTTCTCAGCAGATTATTTCTGGCAGGAGAGTTATCCCTCAATTATTCGTCTGCATAAGTGTAGCACTAGCCTTGTTGATGCCTGTGTCTGTTGTGTCTGCTCAAGACGACGAAGATTGGTGGTTTGACGTAGAAGTTATTGCGTTTAAACGCAATACTGCTGCTTCACAAGTTGATGAAGACTTTAGTTCAGCTGCTTTTGAACCCGCATCCGGCAAGTTCATTGATTTATTAAGTTTACCGCTTTATCAAAAGGCAAACCCGCTCCTTGCACTCCAAAATATGGTATATGAGTGCTCTCCAGATTCTGCACTTTATACAACCAGTTTGCCTGTCATTGGTTTGAAAGCTGTACCTTTAGATTCGACGTTAGTCGCTGGCAATAGTTCGCCTGGTTTAGCTGATTCTGAGGATGATAGCCCCGTTATTTTTGCGCCAGCTCTTGTAGCACAGACATTAAACCCAAAGTTACTCACACCTCAAGAACGCGTTGATATCCTGCTTGACCCGCTTAATTGCTCTGACGAGAAGAAGGCTATTGCTGAATCATTGCTTGTCGTCAATAGCGTTGACAAAGTTTCCAGGTATCTTGATAGGCCTGAAATAGAAGTCACAAATAATGCACATTTTTTAGCCGATAATCAGTTAAACCTGATTGATTATGCAAGTAAACTGTTTGCCCAACGGAATGTTAAAGCCCTTGCCCACCTTGCTTGGCGGCAGCCTGTTGTGTTTGGCGAAGACAAAGCTGACTTTTATCGAGTGTTTTTCGGTGACAAGCTAAAGCTACCAGAGGATGCCCTGCCTAGCTATGAAGATTTGAAGCAGAAATATGACCCTGAGGCTTCAAATGTAATAGACCAGAATTCAGAAACTTTTTTCGACGAACTAAAGCAACAATTGGCTGACGACCAAAAGGTTCGTTGGAAAGACGATGCCCTGATAAGTTCTGATCAATCTGAGCTTAGCTCTAACATCGATGATGTTTGGGAAATGGACGGTGCAATCAAAGTATATTTAAAA
>CAJQOP010000035.1 GCA_905479945.1 uncultured Glaciecola sp.
CGGCGTATTCGCGTGAACTTGCATCATCTTTTGGAATAATTGATTGTAGTTACTTGTGTCGACTTCTTGGTCCCAATCTGAAGCGTTATGAATAATCGCCCGCAAGGAATCAGTTTGCTCGCTAATCCGTTTAATTAATTCATCGATACCCATTTGATCAGCAAAGTCTGCCTGAATGACAATCGCACCGAGTGCTTTTAATTCATCCACTGAGGGCTTTTTCGTTCTATATGTTATAATTACTTTATGTTGCTGCGCTAAAAGGTCTTTTGCGATTGCTAAGCCAAGGCGTTGTGCGCCACCTGTAATCAAAATGGGTGAAGTCATAAAAGCAGTAAATCCTTTTTTATGGTGGAATTGCTATATCTGGAATATAATATTTAGAGCATATACGTGAAGTTGAGCAAATTCGAACAAAAATAGGTTTTTTTGATAAATTTGCCGTAAAAGTTGAAAAAAATAAACCTTTCTGACAACTCATGACGTATATCCTTTTACTTACTTCAACCGGAAGACCAAATGTTAGCAAAAGAAGCTATAAAAATTCGCGGAGCGGCTGAGCCTTCAATTTCAGCTGAAGCGACTATTGTCCGAAGAGCATTAGAAGCCAAAGGCCTTGAAACACCTATGGTTGAAAACGGTTTGAGTGGCGAAGAGAAGAGAATTAAAATTCAGGCAGCAATGCGTGAAGTTATGGAAGCACTCGGACTAGATTTAACCGACGATAGCCTTCAGGACACGCCTAATCGTATTGCCAAAATGTATGTAAACGAAATATTTTCAGGTCTCGACTATCAGTCATTTCCTAAGATTACTCAAATTGAAAATAAAATGAGTATTGACCAACCTGTTCAGGTTACGAATATCAGTTTGACCAGTACTTGCGAACATCACTTTGTTACTATAGACGGAACGGCAACGGTCTCCTATATTCCCAAAGAAACGGTCATAGGCTTATCAAAAATTAACCGCTTGGTTGGTTTTTTCGCTCAACGGCCACAAGTGCAGGAAAGATTGACGCAGCAGGTCATGGTGGCCATTCAAGCGCTGACCGGAACACAGGATGTAGCTGTCAGTATTAATGCAACTCATTACTGCGTGAAAGCTCGTGGTGTTAAAGACAGCCAATCATCCACTAAAACTAGCTCTTTGGGCGGTGCGTTTAACAATAATCCTGACCTGCGTAGAGAATTTTACCAGTCGTAAATTTTCACTCGTCGGTGCACTAGCTACCGTTAATATCAGAACAATAAGAAAAGCCCCAGTTCATAATTTAAGAGCTGGGGCTTTTTTATATCAAATCTTCGTTGTTGGCTTATTTAACCAGATGAAACTCAGTTTGACGTCCATTCATGTAAGTAACTTTGTTGCCATCGAAAAACGCATTTTCTTCTAACATAATACGAATTTCTTTGCCCCAAGGCTCTATGAAAGTCGCTGCGTTTAACTCAATAGAGTAGACAGTATCGGCATGCAGTGGATAGTCGCCCATAATCGGAACGCCACCTTGGGAGTCCCACATTCCTAGTGTCGTTCCTGCCGCATGTCCGTGGTACCCCAAAGGATGAGTATAAATTGACGGCTTAATTCCTTCCTTGATAGCTTGTCTACGTGCCGCTTTCAATATTTCATTTCCACTTTTACCGACTTCAAATAAATCAGTGAATATATCTTGCAAGCGATTGGCACTTTCTAATGCTTGTTCGAGGTAAGCTGGTGCTTTCTTTTCACCGTCATTAAGCACATATGCATGTTGTTGTTGGTCAGTGTTTAGACGCAAGTAAGTAATACCAAAATCCATGTGCAGTAAGTCGCCACGCTGGATAACTTGCGGCGCAGCGCGTTTACTGAACGCTTGAATGTGATTGAATTTCTCAGAGCTCGCTCGCTGTATACTGACACTTGGATGAAACCAATTAGTTAGCGCTATAGAGCGGCTCTTGTCTCGCAACCACCAAACCACATCATCGGTTGTCGTCACACCAGGTTTTATGAACCCACTGGTATAAGCTTCTTTAATGATTGCGTGGCCAATCTCCACAATACTTGGATAAAGCTCCATTTCAAGTTGAGTTCGTGTTTCCAACCACGCAATGGCTAGTTTTTCTGCAGATACGATACGAGGTCTTAGTTTATCACCAAGTTTCTCGGTGAAAGCCAAGTATTCAGTAGCGGTGATGCCATCGGCTAAGGCAAAGTTTTCGGACTTATTAAGGGCAATTTTTTTTGGATTAATTTGCGTTATTAGATCAACCAGGCGTTGCCATTGATCCGGCTCTTTCTCTTTATCCCATGCTTTTTTAAACAAGCTGTCTACTTGATACCTCGCCACTGCGTAACGTTCTAAGGGCTTGTCTGCGCCTGGGTCTACTATTAACAATATGGTGCGTCTGCGGGCCGACAACCAAGTAGACGGCAGCATCGTTTTGAGCACGGGGTCTTCGTTATACTCTCGTGAAATAAGCAACCACATATCGATACCTTCGCGACGCATCAAAGTAGGAAGCGTATTGGTGAGCTTATCGCTCAGTAACTTGTCGATGGTCGCTGAACGCTCTCGCATTGGCATTATATTAGGGAAGACAGGAGTGTTGTGCTGTTCTACGACCGTATCGCTTAAACTTGATGCAAGTGCGTTGGTCGATATAAGGGTATGTAAGCTCAAAATACAAATTACAGAAAATAGCGGTTTAGATATAAGTAGTAAGTTCTTCACTCAATTGTCCTTAAAATTGCTTTATATTTTTTAAACTGTGCGCCAGCTTTTACATTTAGCAAAGCGCGCAGTTCAAGCTTTTATTTATTAATCTTTAAGGGATTTCGTGCCCTCGAGCAGTTTCAAATAACAAATACCAATCATCTCTTGATAAGCTAACTATTGGCGCCTTTGCACATTCAATTATTCTTGCAATATTTGTCGTGCCAACAACGGGTTGAATATTTATAGGATGCTTTAATAACCAAGAAAGTACGATCGCATTTGTATTGCTAGAGTATCGGTTAGCTAGTTGCGCAATCAACTTAGTTGTGGCGAGTTCGTTAGCGTCGGGTGCCGAGCTAGGATTACCAGTATATATGCCTCGAGCTAGCGGCGACCAAGCTTGGATTTGAATGTTTTGTTGTTCGCAAAACTCCAAAGTCCCTCTTGGAAATCCACTGTTACATCCTTCTTTCATATTTGTTGTTATGGTTTCTTCTATAAAATCGGCATGCTGCAAACTCATTTGTAACTGGTTTGCGATTATTGGAAACGAGACAGCAGACTGAAGCCATGCAATTTGACCAGCATGCATGTTTGACACAGCTAAATGTGAGAATTTGCCCTGTTTATGCAGCTTCTGCAATGCTTCCGCGGTGTCATCTAAATCCATCAAAGGATCAGGCCTATGCAAAAACAAGATATCTACATTTTCAGATTGCAGCCGCTTTAAGCTGCTATTCAACGCAGTCGTTATCCATTCGGGTGACAAATCATATTGTTTAACATCATGTACGGGGGTTAATTTAATACCAACTTTGGTTTGTACTATCATATTTTTGCGTAATTCAGGAGATGCCTTTAAAACCTTTCCAAATACTTCCTCAGCCTTACCGAAGGTATATATGTCTGCAAGATCGAACACATTTACTTTGTTCTCAAGACAGGTTTCAATAATATGTTGAGCTTGGCGAGTATCTTGCTCATTGGCAGGCGCATCGGTCCAACCGCCGCCTAAGCCCATGCAGCCATAAACGAGTTGGCTAGCTTGCGGATAATAATCATGTATAGGCAGTTCAGTCATCTGGTAAACCCCTGAAATAATTTAAATTAATTTATAAGTAAATGGATACTGTTTTCGCATAAATATGCTTGCGAAATAAGTTTTGAGTTAATTGGCGCTAGTTCGATAAAGTATTCTCAAAAATACTTGCCGAATAAGCAGTCTCCAAGCAGCAGTTTAGAGATTCAAAATTAATTAGCAAATACTTGTTAAGCAAAACCCGGTTTTTTGCAAATGCGTAGATAGTGCAAAGTGAGTTTTAGCTCTTTTAAGGAACTAAAAAGAAATGAAGGAATACTAATTTTCAAACCCGATTTCATGATAAATAATCATAAAAAGCGCAATTTTGTAGTATTTTTTAGTAATTATAATAAAAATGAAATAATATATACTAGTCTAGGGTCTACAATAGTGCCCTCGATAAATTCTTTGGGCATAGCTCCTTTTGGCATAGCACTTTTTGGCACAGCACTTTTTGGCATAGCACCTTTTGGCACAGCATTTTTGAGCTCAGCACTTTTGAGCACAGCACTTTTGCTAAAGGAGGCAGCAGATTAACAGAAGTTGCATCAGCGCTTTTCGATTAGCGAAGTGTCAAAAAGAATAAAAAGAATAAAAAGAATAAAATAGATAAAGGGATAAAATGTCAAATAGTTACGTAGATGCAGTAGAACAAGCTATCAGCTTACTCGATGACATGAACCTTACAGATTATCAACAAGTACTTGCACCTCATTTTTCCAGCAGCATTGGCGCTCATATCCGTCATATAGTAGACCATTTCATGGCTGTGAAAATTATGATGGAAGATGCGGATTCAAATACTGAAATAAATTATAACAAACGTAATAGACATAGTGATGTTGAACAATTTCCGCAGGCAGCTAGTGCTGCATGTAAAGAGATTAGCTCTTGGCTGCGGGAAACGTGTAGTAATCAACTATTAAACCAGAAAGTACTTGTTACTACTGAAATTGATATTAGCCACTGCACTTCAACAACTTGTGAGTCCACACTCGAGCGAGAACTTGTGTTTGCGGCAAGTCATGCTATTCATCATTATGCATTTATACGCATTATCAGAAACATGCAGGGCAAAGAGCTACCGAAATTCTTTGGCTATGCGCCTGCTACTATTGCGCATTTAACCCGATCGGCATAGAATTTTATAAAGAGAATTCAATAACTCCACACTAAATTTGTGCGTACGCATGTTATGATGTGAGCATATTTGACTAATTCAACGCGCAAAAGATGTCGATAGAAAATACATTACACACCCGAAGCGAGAATAAGTGTGAGCTTTGCTCAAACACCGAAAATCTGTCTGTTTATCCTTTACCTCACTCTCCTGATGAAACTGCTAACTGTGCGGTATTTGTCTGTGGCGTTTGCCATGCTCAAATTCAAGGTGATGCAGATTTTGCTGCAAGCCACTGGCGCTGCTTAAATGATTCAATGTGGTCCGCTGTGCCTGCTGTGCAAGTGTTAGCTTATCGCTTACTGCACAAGTGCAGTGCTGAGTCTTGGGCTCAAGATGCATTGGATATGTTATATATGGATGACGCTAACAAAGCCTGGGCAGATGCCGGTGTTGCGGACGAAAAAGAGCCTACACTGGATGTAAATGGTGTTGTGTTATCGGCTGGAGATGCTGTGACAATCATTAAAGATCTAGACGTTAAAGGTGCAAGTTTTACCGCTAAACGAGGGACGCCCGTTCGCAATATAGGTTTAAGCGAAAACCCACTGCATATTGAAGGCAAGGTTAATGGCCAACGTATCGTTATTATCGCGGCTTATACTAAGAAGAACTAGACTTCCAATCTCGGTAAGCTTGGTAGTCTTCACCAACGTAAAGTTTTAGCAGTTTCTCAGGTGCACTAGGAAAATGAACGCTCAAAAGCAGTCCTGGTGTATCGTTAAAACTCTTATCAATGCCCACGGCGTGAAATTTGCCGCCCATTTTTAGATATTGACGCGCTAATACGGGTACGCCCTTTCCATCGTCTTCAATGCTAGTTAAAAACGCGCCTAATTGAGCTGTCAAGTCTACTTGGTCGGCTAGTTCGTCTATTTCAATATGGCTAGCGAAATCGAATGAGTTAACCGGGCTCACCTGTGATGCGCTTTGAGTATCAACTAAGGCTTGCTCAATCAGTTTCACGCTTCGTGGGTCGAACAATTTACTAATAGAAACTGTGCCATAAAGCGTTCGATATTGGGGGAATTTAGCGGCGAATCGTCCAATACCTTTCCATAGTAACAATAAGCCTTGATACGAGCCCTGCATTTCAGGTACTAAAAAAGATCGGCCCATTTCCATGCACGGACCTTGCTGATTAACAAAGCTCGGCTTGAAGTTAAACATTTTGTGTAAATAGAGTCCTTCAGGTCCATCTTTCTGGATTAGTTTGTCTGTTAATCCCATGCGATAGGCGCCAACGATTTTGCTTTGGGCGTTATCTATGATGAAAAGATGAGTATAAGTCGCGTCGAATTGGTCTGTATCTAAGGCTTGGCCACTAGCTTCGTTATGCATTCGGAATACAAGTTCGCGCAATCGAGCAATTTCCTGCACTACAAGCGGTAACTGAGATTGATAACCAAAGTAGACTGAGTATCCTTTGTTTTCCAGCAACAATTGGTCGTTGGGTAACGCGTCTAACTCTAGCAAAAGTTGTTTGGTACTAATTTCGTCAATGATCGGAAGTTGTTCTGTGATTTTGTCGGCAGGCCATTCATAGCGCCAACGTTTATCTTGCGCATAACTCAATGCCCGACACAGTTTTGCTTTCTCTACATTGCTAAGCTGTTTATCAAACAGCTTTTCATTTATTGGGTTGCCGGTATTAATAACAATTTTTGACCCGACCTTGTTTAGTAACTCCCTTCCCAACAAAAGCATTCGCAACTTGAAATAAATTTTTTCGATACGATAAAACCAGTCACTATTTTCACCGTTTACGAATATAGGTACATATTGGCATTGATCAATACTTACTAGTCTGCCAATCAGTTTGTTCCAAACATGTTCACTAATTCCGGCTTTTGCCTTTTGGTAATATGACACTTTTCCCGCTGGAAAAATCAATAAAGCGCCATCGGCTTTTACGTGCTCTAAGCATTGCCTGAGAGAAGGACCATTTTTGGGGTCGTTAGGTGACAATGGGTTAGTAAAAATAAAATAATCTGAGATTTCTTTGAATATACCAAGTCCTTTGTTTGCGAGTACTTTTATATCAGGGCGAACTTCACCAATTATGCGCGCCAAAATAATCCCTTCAATACCACCGAATGGATGATTACTTGCGATCACTAAGGGACCTTTCCTCGGAATTTTGCTTTGTAATTCTTCTTTACCTTCAATGTCTAATTCGAATAGCTCAATAAACTTGTCTGTGAACTCTTCTTTATTTAAGCCTTGCATGTTGTGTTGACGATAAAGCTTGTCCATTGCTTTAACCCCAAGCAAGCGATCTAAAAACCAAATCATGGCTTTATTTTGGAAACTTGGGTTAGGAGATATGTTACGAATAGTGATGGCTTGCGGCATGAATATCGATGTCTTTAAAAGTGGCTAATGTTAACCAGATGATTATTCTCTAATAGACCAAGGTTATCCTTTTTTCTTTCACATTGTTAGTGCTTCTTTTTGAAATTGATTAAGCTCATCATGCCTGCACATGATCTCGTTTAACAAGCACTTATGCTTATGCATTTACCGTCGATAAAAGAGTAAGAATTAGCAATTTATGAATGTTCGCCTAATGTTGCAATCTAAGAACTGATTGCAAGTGTTGCCGTTCCTGTTTTTACTAAGTCACTATATAAGAGAGCCGCATGTTAGTAATGTCGCAATTGCACATTGATATCGCTAGAAATTCTAGCGATGACTTTAATTTATTTCACGACAAGAGTCGATGGCACTGGCTTGCTGGTAATCCGTTTGAGGGCCCGATCTCGTTGGCCTTTCAACTGGGCTGCTATATTGAACAGCAGTGTAAGCTGTTGGATATGAATGGCGAAAGTGATGTGCATACTGAGCAATTCCGCTTTAGCGGCTATGAGTTCAGCTTTGCTAATTGTGTGCGGCCTGATGATGAAGTCAGTTTGCGTGTTAAACCAGGAAAGTGGTCGTCGGGTGACGGGCCTAGTATCTTGAGTCGAAGACTAGTGCTTCAATCAAATAAAAAGCCTGCGATTATTGGCTTTAAGCGAGACGGCAATCAGATGACCGTAGCCTTGCCTGAAAAGTTACCTCCTATGCATATGTTAAACGCATTAAAAGACCGCGAAATAGTCGCCGGAACAGACTATTTCCTCAAACGGAAATACATGATTGTTGGTAATGCAAAGAATTTTCTAGCCAGCGCCGGAGTTGAGCAAAGCGTATTCATTGATGAGTTTGCCGACAAAGTGGATTTTCCTGAAATGTACCCACTAGGGCTTATTTCTTCAGCTTTGCTAGAGCGAGCTATATTTGAAGACATTGACCTAATTTCGCATCCAATGATTTATTCGAGTCAAAAACTCTGTATTGATAAAAAGCAACTAGCAGAGTTACGCAGTAACGACCCCATTAACATTCTAATTGGCCCCGACATTTCAGATGACGCAAATGAGTTTGGGCCCGAATCTAGCAGTAAAAAGTCCGTCATAGTTGAATGTGTAGCTTACAGCAAAGAAGAGAAGCCTCTGTTTATCGCAAAAGTCAGTTTAATACCCTTAAATAGCGTAATTAAGACATAGTTTTTGCCCGTTAAGCATGTAAATAAGGCATAATACGCGCCATATTTTGTCTTCAACATAGGGTAGACTTGGCATGACTAAAACACTTACTATTCAAACTCCGGATGATTGGCATTTGCATTTCCGTGATGGCGAAATGCTAAAAGAAACGGTTCCGGCTACTGCACGCTGCTTCAAGCGCGCTATTGTTATGCCAAATCTTGTTCCCCCTGTTACAACAACACAACTGGCTTTAGAATATAAACAGCGCATTATGGACGCCGTGCCAGCAGGCAGCGAATTCGAACCTTTGGTAACCTTGTTTCTCACGAATCAAACCACAGCACAAGAAATCAAGAAAGCTAAGGCTGCTGGAATTGTTGCTTCTAAACTATATCCTGCAGGCGCAACAACCAATTCAGACGCTGCGGTGAAAGGTATTAGATCCTTATATCCAGTGTTTCAAGCGATGCAAGAAGTTGGTATGTTGTTACTGATACACGGCGAAGTAACGGAAGCGCATGTTGATATCTTTGATCGCGAAAAAGCTTTTATTGACGAATATTTACGCGATATTGTAAATGACTTTCCAAATTTAAAAGTGGTTTTCGAACATATCACTACCAAAGATGCGGCTGATTTTGTTTTAGCTTCATCTGCTAATGTCGCTGCAACAATAACGCCACAGCACCTACTCTTAAATAGAAACGACTTACTAGTTGGCGGTTTGCGTCCGCATAATTATTGTTTACCAGTGCTAAAACGAAATACGCATCAGCAGGCTTTGCGCGAAGTCGTTGCCTCAGGCTCCAATAAGTTCTTTCTAGGCACTGATTCGGCGCCCCACGAGAAACACAAGAAAGAAAGTGCATGCGGCTGCGCAGGTTGTTATAGCGCATGGAGTGCAATTGAGTTGTACGCTAAGGTGTTTGAAGATCTTGGCGCGATTGAAAAACTTGAAGGGTTCGCTAGTCATTATGGACCAGACTTTTATGGATTACCTCGCAACACAGGATCCATAACCCTAAATAAAGAAAGCTGGGAAGTCCCGGAGAATATTAAATTACCCACAAATGATGACACAGCACTCGATGAAATCGTGCCATTTTTTGCCGGTGAAACCTTACAATGGAAATTAGCATGACATCTAATACGGCAATCACGGCGGCCGCTGCCACATCATTCTCTAGCCTCGGTTTATCCAAGCAGTTGATGGAAGGCATCGAAGCACTTGAATTTACTCAAATGACGCTAACGCAACAAGTTTGTTTGCCAGACGTTCTTGCGGGTAAAGATGTTGCCGTTCAAGCAAAAACCGGCAGTGGGAAAACACTGGCTTTTGCTTTGGGCTTGTTAAGCAAAATTGAAATTGAAGCTAAAAAGCCTCAAGCCCTTATTATGTGCCCAACGCGCGAGTTGGCAGAGCAGGTGGCAGAGCAAGTTCGACTAATAGCAAAACGCATGGCTAATCTGAAAGTCGTGACGCTGGTTGGCGGCATGCCAATGGGCCCACAAATAATCTCTTTGCGTTATGGTTCGAATGTGGTTGTAGGTACGCCAGGTCGTATTATGGATCACATCGGTAAGCGCACGCTAAGCCTCAAAAAAGTAAATTGCTTTGTGCTCGATGAAGCCGATCGTATGCTTGATATGGGCTTTGAAGATGAGATGCGTGTGGTTATGCATCACTTGTCACAAAACGCGCAAGCAGCAACAAGACAAACCTTGCTGTTCTCAGCCACTTTTCCTGAAAAAATTAAGAGTATTACTGATCAATATCAGCGTGACGCAAAAATTATCAAAGTAGAAGATGGTCAGGCTGCTCCAAATATTGAACAGCAAGCTTACCGTATTAGCAATGAGCATCGCACGCAAGCAGTTGCCGCGTTACTCACCCATCATCAAATTGAATCGACGATTGTATTTTGCCGCACAAGAATTGAAACCAGAGAACTCAGTGAAGAGTTGTATCAAATGGGTTTTGCTGCTGCGGGCTTGCACGGTGACTTAGAACAATCAGAACGAAGTCAGGTTTTAGCGCGTTTTGCTAATAAAACAGTGAGCGTTTTAGTGGCGACAGATGTTGCTGCTCGTGGGCTTGATATAGAGCGAGTTGATCTGATTATTAACCATCGCGTGAGTGAAGATATTGATACCCATACGCACCGAATTGGGCGCACAGGTCGTGCCGAAGAGAAGGGCTTAGCCATCACTTTGATAGACGATGCTGAAGAAAGTCGATTAGATGAGATTGCGGCAAAAACAGATGCCAAAATCAATAAACTGCATATTCAGGGTGTTCGTTTTCATGCTAACCGTATCAGAGAACCTGAATATGTTTGTATCGCAGTGGATGGTGGTAAGCGCGATAAACTTCGACCGGGAGACATTTTAGGCGCACTTACCAAAGAAGCTGAAATACCAGGCGAAGATATTGGCAAGATATCTATTTCTGCACGTCACGCTTACATTGCTATAAAAGCACGAAGCGTAAAACGGGCATTGAACCAATTTAGAGAAAAAAGAATAAAAGGAAAACGCTTCAAAGCTCGAAAGCTTTAGGTTTTCCTGATTATGCGGCAAGTGTTGCAAGTGGGCTTATTTCTGCAGCGTTATCATAATTAAGCCCAATTCTACATGGCATGACCTTGGGCTTAAGCTTTACCTAGCTTGGTTTTAACCGCAATGATACGTATGGAGCTAGAAAGCATTTGCAAACGCTTACCTAAAAGCCTTAGCATACAAATACGATCATTTATGAGGTGCGCTGATTCCAAGGCATCATAGCGACAACTCTTGCTAAGCCACAAAAACCACTTAAACCTGCGAACAACAAGCCGGCACCAAAAAAGGCACTTACTAATATAAAATTTGGGTTATAAAAGTAGCTCAACAAACTGGCGATTAATACAACTGAACCAATGGTAGTTTGTACTTGACGATCCAAAGGTAGCACTCCCTTTGCGCTTTTATTTACTTGCAATCCGGCAGTCGTCCAAGCATCGATACCTCCATTGAGGTTATGTAAATGTAAAGTGGGGTTTTCACTAATCAATTTTTCACATGCTTTTAAACCACGCATTCCTTTTTGGCAATGCAAAACAATTTGTGGTTCGCTTCCAGTCAGATTTTTATGTTCTTCTACCAACTTATTAATCTGCTCACAGTTTATTTTGCTCAAGGATAGCAAGTGCGAGTTTGAAATATGACATGCGCTATGTTCTGCTGGTTCTCGCACATCTATTATAATTGCATTACCTGCCGCGGCTAGCTCTTCAGCCTGTTTTGATTCTATAACCTTGATAGCCAAACTTAATTCCTCTTTTAATGTTAATTCAATCGCCATATGGACGTTTCAAATTAACGTTATTTACAATAAATTAGATAGATCACAGACATGATTGCATTTACTTCCATGCTGCATACTTGATACGTAACTTCCTTTCCCGATTTATGAAATTCGACGACTTCCAATTCTTTTAGCTTCGCCAAATGCTGAGAGACAGCTGATTGCGATAAGCCAATTTTTTCGACCAATTCACCAACCGTTGAGGGCGATTGAATTAAATGACAGAGGATCATTAATCTATTAGCATTTGCTAATACTTTTAATAGGCCTTCTGCTTTTGATGCTTTTTTTGCTATGTCTTCAAGTTCATTCATGAATAATGCATTAGTATCTTCTTATGTGTTTAGTCTATTGGTTTTTTCGAAAAACGTCAAGGATATGTAGGAGGATGCGATTTATTTAAAACATAAATACAGCTCGTGCTACCATATTCTCTTACTTATTTATTGAGAAAACGATATGCCACGTAAACCTTCTCTAGCGTCATTAAGCATAAATGCGGGTGCTCCGCCACCAACAGAGGGGAGTGCATTTCGCCATGGTCCTGAGTTTGCGAGTACCTTTCATTTATCCGGTGATGTTGATCCAGATTCATATCAATATGGTCGCTTTGATCAACCAACTTGGCGCTCTTTAGAAAACGGTTTCGCTCAATTAGAGGGCGGCGATACAGTTATATTCCCCTCAGGAATGTCTGCTGCATCAGCCATCTTGACCAGCCTTGTTAATCCGGGCGATACAATACTACTTCCTAGCGATGGCTATAAGCCCGTTCGTCATTACACCCAACAGTATTTAGTTAGATTTGGCATCAAGCTTAAGACCGTTGCCACTGCTGATATTGATAGCTTTGACTTTAAAGGTATTTCCTTAGCTCTTTTGGAGACCCCCAGTAACCCAATGCTAGACACATTTGACATACAAGCTGCAGCCGACAAAATACATAACGAAGGTGGGTTGTTAGCTATCGATAACACTACGCTTACTCTTTTAGGTCAGCAGCCTCTCGAGTTAGGTGCAGATATTTCCATGAGCGCCGATACGAAAGCCGTCAATGGCCACAGTGATGTTTTATTTGGGCATGTGTCGTCTAAAGACCAATCAGTTAGCGACAAAATAAGAGACTGGCGCAAGTACTCAGGGAACATACCAGGTCCAATGGAAACGTGGCTAGTTCATAGAAGCCTATCTACCTTAGACGTGAGACTGCAGCGTATGTGTGATAATGCTTTACAGCTTGCTCATGTGTTAATTGAGCATCCTAAAGTGCTATCTATTCGTTACCCAGGCTTAAGTTCAGATCCGTCATACGCGACGGCAAAAAAGCAGCAGCTAAACTTTGGGTTCATCATCAGCTTTGAGTTAGATAATAAAGCGATGGCTGATAAGTTTCTCGAAGCATGCCAGCTTGTTTATGTAGCAACTAGCTTTGGTGGTGTGCACAGTATGGCTGAGCGTCGAGCAAGATGGGGAACCGATGATATTGCGCAGGGTGTTGTTAGATTCAGCGCAGGTTGTGAAAGGCCTGATGATATTATCAATGATGTCGTTGCAGCTTTAGATACGCTATAAAAAAGGGATCTAATAAATAGATCCCTAATTAAACTCTACGTGTTCTTGCTGCTTTCGCAGTGGCTATTAAACTCGCTAGGCGCCAAATAACTTTGCTTAAGCTGAACGCCCAGAAAAGTTGCTACCAAATTTTCACACGTTCCGCCTCAGGAAGATAAAGTGCATCCGTTGGCTTTACATCAAACGCAGTATAAAACTCTGGTACGTTGCGCACTGAACCGTTTGCACGGTATTGCGCTGGTGAATGTGAGTCGGTATTGATTTGGCTTTTTAGAGCTTCATCACGATACTTTCCTGCCCACACTTGGCCGAAACCAAGGAATACGCGCTGTTCGCCTGTGAAACCGTCTAAGATAGGTGCTGGCTTGCCATTAAGCGACATTTCGTATGCTCTCAGAGCAATGCTGATCCCACCAAGGTCACCAATGTTTTCTCCTAAAGTAAATTCACCATTCACGAAAACACCCTCAAGAGGTTCATAGGCGTTGTATTGCTCAACCAATTTTCCGGTTCTATTTTTGAATTCTTCGCGGTCAGTGTCGGTCCACCAATTGCGTAGTACTCCGTCGCCGTCGAATGTGCTGCCAGAATCATCAAAGCCATGACCAATTTCATGACCTATTACGGCGCCAATACCGCCGTAGTTAACCGCATCTTCAGCTTCCAAATCAAAGAATGGGGCTTGTAAAATAGCAGCAGGAAATACAATTTCGTTGGCAGTTGGATTGTAATATGCATTAACTGTTTGTGGTGTCATAGCCCATTCAGTTTTATCAACAGGTTTGCCTTGTTTGGCTAACTCTTCAGCGTAAGCAACGTCTGCTGCGTTGCGCATATTACCGAACAAGTCGGTTGCTGAAACCTGCAGTGCAGAATAGTCTTTCCACTTGTCAGGGTAACCAATTTTAACTGTGAACTTTGATAATTTATCAAGTGCTTGAACACGAGTTTCATCCGTCATCCATTCTAGGTCTTTGATACTAACTTCATATGCTTTTAGCAAGTTATCAACCATTACTTGCATGCGTTGCTTGGCTTCAGGCGGGAAGTGCTGTTTGACGTATACTTTGCCTATGACTTCCCCCAAAGTACTATTAAGCACGCCAGTTGCCCGACGCCACATTGGACGCTGCTCCTCTACACCATACAAAACAGTACTATAAAAATCGAAATTAGCGTTGTCCATTTCTACATTAAGTGAACCAGCAGAAGCGTTTATTACACCCCACTGTAAGAATGTTCTCCAATCTTCCAGTGATGTTTCAGCGATAATTTTGTCAATACCCGCTAGAAAATCGTTTTGCATGATGATCATGTTTTCCGGCATATCGAAACCCGTTGCGTTAATAAACGCGCTCCAATTGAAATTTGGCATTAGCGCCTTAAGCTCGACCATGCTCAATTTGCTGTAGTTTTCAGCCCAATTTCTAGCTTGTTCTTTCTTCATATGCTGACCGGCTATTTGAGTTTCAAGTGCCATTAGCATAGCGGCACTTTTCTCGCCGTTTTCTAATCCAGCTAAACCAAACATTCTTTCGATGTGCGCTTGATAGGAGGCAAGTACTTTTTTACCATCCTCATCTTCTTTAAAATAGTATTCTCTGTCAGGCAAACCAATACCAGATTGCCATGCGTATATTGCATACTCATTTGGTGATTTAAAATCAGCGTATTGGAAAAAGCTAAGGGGTGTGCTGTAGCCATATTTTGTGGCATATGCAAAATACTCGACTAAGTCGTCGTAGCTTGCAATATTAGCTATTTTTTCGAATTCGCTAGCAAGTGGTTTTACTCCCACTTTGTTACGGTTCTCTGTGTCCATGTAGGAGCTATACATGTCACCCACTTTTTGTTCATCAGACCCGGCTGGATAATCACCTTGTGATGCTGAATCTATGATTGCTTTCACATCTTCTTGGGCTTCATCAGCTAGAATAGCAAAGCTGCCGTAAGATGCTTTGTCCGACGGTATTTCGATGGTTGTTAACCAAGTACCGTTAACATAATTAAAAAAGTTATCACCGGGCTTTACGCTTAGATCCATGTTTTCGGTAATAATACCGGACTTCATCGGTATTTTCTGTTCTGCAACAGTTGGAGCCACTGTTTCTGTGCTTGCTTGTTGAGCTGGAGTGCATGCGCCAACGGCGATAGCAACGCTAAGGCATAATAGTGCTTTCTCAATGACTTTCATTTTTCCTGTCCTATTGTTCGGTTTTTTCGACCCTTATAACCTTATAGTCAATGGGGAAAGAATCAATAAAAAACGCAAAATTGAAATAACTTGTAACATTAAACTGTCTAGATAATAGTATGAGTAATGACAGCTGGTCTAAAGCACAATGAGTCAGTTGACGAAAAAATAATAACAATATCAAAAGGAAAATATATGAGTGCTTCGATTATTGCGTTGATGGGTTACATAAGTTGGACCTTGATTTTATTGCTTGCGCTGATTTCTTACCGGACCTATTTGTCAATGAGTGGCAATTTTGCAGGATTACAGTTCAAAGCCGACGGAACAGACGTTCCTGACTTTGGAAACAGGTTAACCCGAGCTCAAGCAAACTGTATTGAATGCTTCTGCTTTATCGGAGGTGTGTTGCTATTAGCTATTGCTACAGACTCGATGGCGATTACTAATGGTCTTGCTTTTACTCTTTTAGGGGCTAGGCTAGCGCAATCATTAGTGCATTTAGCTTCGACATCAAATATCGCTATTCAGCTGCGATTCGCGTTGTTTTTAATACAACTTGGTATAGTGGTTTATTGGCTAATAAAGCTTTTCGCGAAGTTTTTCTAAAAAATCATCAATTGGTGAAAACCCTAATGCAATTAACCAATGGCACCCCGCTTATGATTAATCAGTGTCACTGACTTAGTGCAAAATTGCTTAGACTTGATACAATGCGCATGTTGATTTTATAGCATGCGCATTTTTGTTTTTGCAGCTTTGTTATTTAATTCAATACTAACAAATAATTGTATTCTAATGGCCTATTGGCCATGTCCAAAATGCGCCAACTTCATACAACTTTGTTCGCAATTTTGTATTCCTGTATGTGCTTGTTTTGTATTTATAACGTCACTAGTAATAACAGCTTAAATATTAACAAACTGGCCTTAAAAATGGCCTAAAAATAAAGAGAGAACATGTTTTCGTTTTTTGAAAATTTAACTAAACCTTTTCCAAATAACGCTCCTGAACAGCCGCCAAAAGATTTCGTCGCCTTTTGTCGTTACTACTCATCAGGCATGTGGCATGTGCTTATTAGCGTATCGTTAATTAGCGCCTTAGTCGCTGTTTTAGAAGTCTCATTATTTGGCTATATGGGACAGCTTGTTGATTGGTTTGCAACAAGAGATAAAAGCACTTTCATTGAAGAGGAAATGAACAGCCTTATATGGATGGGTTTGGTCGTTTTGGTTTTTCTTCCTATATTAGTTATCGTGGAGTCTGCGCTTACTCATCAATCGCTATTGGGTAACTTTCCTATGCGAGTTCGTTGGCAGGCGCATCGCTATTTACTTGGCCAGAGCTTATCTTTTTATCAAGATGAATTTGCAGGTCGAGTAGCCACCAAAGTAATGCAAACCGCGTTATCTGTGCGGGAAACAGTCATGAAGATAATGAACCTTGCGGTTTATATTTGTGTCTATTTCATCAGTGTCATTGTCCTTGTTTTTTCAACCGACTGGCGTTTAAGCGTCCCCTTAATTATCTGGCTTGTTATTTACGTTCTTATTTTAAAAATGTTACTGCCGAAATTAAAGCGAGTTTCTCAGAAACAAGCCGACGCACGCTCCATTATGACGGGCAGGATTATAGACAGTTACACTAATATCATGACGGTTAAATTGTTCTCACATCACAAGCGTGAAGAAGACTATGCTCGAGAGGGCATGGATGGATTTTTGCAAACTGTTTATCCTCAAATGCGTTTAGTCACAGTGCTGCAAGCCTGCGTTTGGACAAGCAATTCATTGCTAGTGTTCTCAATATCAGCCCTAGCTATTTATCTGTGGGTGAATGGTGAGGTGTCTCCGGGCGATATTGCTATTGCCGTTAGTTTGAGCCTGCGCCTAAATGGAATGTCACAGTGGATCATGTGGGAAGTATCCTCCTTGTTTGAGAATATTGGCACAGTGCAAGATGGCATTAACACGCTAGCAATGCCTGCCAGTATAGAAGACAAGCCAAAAGCGCCTAAACTCGAAATGCAGGGTGGTTCAGTAGAGTTTAAAGACGTTAATTTTGCTTATTTAGCTAAAAATAATACCGAAATAAATGTATTTGATTGCTTAAATATGAATATTAGAGCGGGTGAGAAGGTCGGTTTAGTAGGGCGTTCGGGAGCAGGTAAATCAACTTTAGTTAATTTACTGCTACGCTTTTATGATATCCAAAGCGGCAAAATCACAATAGACGGACAGAATATTACCGATGTAAGGCAAGAAAGTTTGCGCGGTCACATCAGTATGGTGACACAAGACACTTCGTTAATGCATCGCAGTGTGCGTGACAACATTATATATGGCCGTATTGATGCCACTGATGAAGATATGATCAAGGCTGCTAAACAAGCCGAAGCCCATGAGTTTATTCTACTACTAAGCGATGCTAAAGGCCGCACAGGATACGATGCTCATGTGGGTGAACGAGGAGTCAAATTGTCTGGTGGGCAGCGCCAACGGATAGCGATAGCGCGGGTTATGCTGAAAGACGCACCAATCCTGATTTTAGATGAAGCTACCTCAGCCCTTGATTCAGAAGTAGAAGCAGCTATTCAGCAGTGTCTCAACAAAATTATGCAACAAAAAACCGTATTGGCTATAGCACACAGGCTTTCCACTATAGCTCAAATGGATAGGTTGCTAGTGCTCGATCAGGGCAAAGTTGTTGAATCAGGCAGCCATAATGAGTTGCTTGAGCATAACGGAATCTATGCAAAACTTTGGGCGCATCAAACCGGCGGCTTTATTGGTATTGATTGAGCAGAGGGATTAGAAGCCCCACAAAGAATCTAATTACAGTAGTTCTTTTAATGGCATAGTTCTAATTAATCATTTTAGGTGACTTTTAGTCTAATTTTAATGTTTGCAGTTGATATTTTGTGCAGTGACCGCATCTTTGTACTGAATATCGTTAGTAGGGAAGTAGTGCAAAGCAGTATTTTAAGCGATTATGTAACTAAGCGATGTTAGGTACTTGTATAACTTGCTTGCATGAGTATAATACGCCTCCCTCCCTTGATGACGCTGATGACTTCCTTCCAAGAACACAACATCACAAGGGAATTGTAACTGAAAAATGTATCGCACGGATTTAGGGGTGTAGTTCCAATTGGTAGAACAGCGGTCTCCAAAACCGATGGCTGGGGGTTCGAGTCCCTCCACCCCTGCCACTTTTTAGTGGCGTAGGTCCGGCAATAGAAATTAATTTATAGCACGCTTAATGTTAGGCGAGGCTAGTTTAGGGTAACACTGATGAGCGATAAGGCAGAAAACACGTCTAACCCGTTAGACATGGTTAAATGGATTGTAGTGATCGCCCTTTTAGGTGGTCTTGTTTGGGCATATAGTGCTTACGAAGATATCTCTGTTTTATACAGAGCTTTGGCAGCAGTAGCTATCGTAGTAATTTCTTTGGGTATAGCTTCAACTACCCAAAAAGGTAGCAACTTTCTAGTTTTCGCCAAAGATTCACGTACCGAAGTTCGCAAAGTTATCTGGCCAGATCGCAGTGAAGCTAATCGAATGACGCTTATTATTCTCATCGCTACCGCAATTGTTGGTCTAATGTTGTATTTGATTGACATGGTAATCGTTTGGGCAATTGGCTTAATCACCGGCATCGGAGTTTAATCATGTCTGACAAAAAATGGTATGTAGTTCAAGCATTCTCACAATATGAAGGTCGTGTTCAAAAAACACTACTTGAATACATTAAAATGCACGGCATGGAAGATTACTTCGGCGAGATTCTAGTCCCAACTGAAGAAGTTGTTGAGATGCGAGCTGGTCAACAACGTAAATCTGAACGTAAATTCTTCCCAGGCTATGTATTAGTCGAAATGGAAATGAACGAAGACTCTTGGCACCTAGTCAAAAGTATTCCTCGTGTATTAGGCTTCATTGGCGGGACGTCTGACAGACCTATGCCAATTACCCAAAAAGAAGCTGATGCTATCCTAAATCGCTTAGAAGAAGGTGTAGATAAGCCGAAGCCGAAAACATTATTCGAACCAGGCGAAGTTGTTCGCGTTACCGATGGACCTTTTGCAGATTTCAACGGTGTGGTAGAAGAAGTAGACTACGAGAAAAGCCGCATAAAAGTATCTGTATTAATATTTGGTCGCTCAACACCAGTCGAGTTAGAGTTTGGTCAGGTAGAAAAAGGGTAACTTCTCTTTTTAACGTCAATTAAGAATCCAGCTTTATAAGCTGGATTTTTTTTGCTTAAAATTTGATTACTTGTTATTAAAAATGGCCACTTTTAATGCCTTCAGGAAAGCTTTATTAAAACTTCATGGTTTATTAGACAGGCCCTGACTCAATTTTTACATGAGATAGCCCCGGAATTATCGATTGAAGATCTCAATAAAAAAGGTAATTATCAACGAACTTTTGTTGGCCCGCCCGGACAAATTGATCAACTCCCTTACATTAAATAAATGTAATTAAGCATCCATATTCAAACTACGCTAGTAAAAATAACCAGAAGTGCGAATCGTCGTGCTCAATTTACGCTAAATATTTTTATTAAGGATGAATCATGAAAAATTTAATCAACAACGCCACGAAATTAGCTTCAGCATTATTGCTTACCGTTCTCGTTGCAACCAATGCTATGGCAGGCCATCATGGCAACAAAATGGATATCGTAGATACGGCTGCAGCCAACAAAGATTTCTCAACTCTAGTTGCTGCTGTTAAAGCGGCTGGTTTAGTTGATGCATTGAAAGGTGACGGTCCTTTAACGGTATTCGCTCCTACAAATGCAGCTTTTGCAAAGTTACCGGCCGGTACGGTTGAATCTTTGTTGTTACCGGAGAACAAAGACAAACTCGTACAGATTCTTACTTACCATGTGGTAGCAGGCAAAGTAATGGCTGCCGATGTTGTTAAGGTAGACTCAGCAAAAACCTTAGAAGGTTCAAGCGTAACAGTTACTGTTGGCGACGGCGGCGTGAAGATCGATAACGCTAATGTAACGGCAACTGACATTAAGACATCAAACGGTGTTATACACGTAATTGATACAGTAATTATACCAAAAGGCTAATCCCGCTATATTTCTAATTAATGATAAGCTGCCCTCGCGGCAGCTTTTTTTTGTGTTTTATTTGTAATTAGTCACTAAAAATTAACCTGATTAGAATATAGCCTCTTTCAAACCGGTTGTTTCCAACATGATGGGCTCAATAATATTATGGCATCTACGCAACAATGCAGTATATTACGAGCTTGAAAAGGTATTTGCTTGATCGTGAGGGCTAGATGACTTCTGGCTTGAAGGC
>CAJQOP010000036.1 GCA_905479945.1 uncultured Glaciecola sp.
AGCAACGACGCTTATTCTTACTTTTGACAATGGTGAAGGCATTGATGAAAGAGCTGATGAAGGAATCGTTTTGGGTACACACTTTGATTTGGCCTTTGTAATAAACATACTTTATGGTCCTCGGATAGAAATAAATAGGCACTCTTGCCTTGTTACTTCTTACCAACGGGTAGGTATGCAAAAAGGGTTTTTTATTTTTAAACTAAGCTATTAAAGACTGCAGTCGCGTTCTAAAGCCAAGTTGATAGATTATTTTATTCAAGTCCTGCAATCGTGATCTATTGCTTAGCGAAAATATAGCGTATATTCCTTCGTGGCAATGCTTGTAGTTGATTTTAAAAGGTAAACACCAAAACGTAAGATCTGATTGCGTTAAACCAATGTTAGCCCTTTCGCGTAGAATATTAGACGGAAACCTATTTTGCAGGTTTATATAATGATGAAGAGCAATGATGAAGAGCAGTAATACTCGGCTACTAATAGCCGCAGTCACTTTCATCATATCTGGGTTTTCACTTGCGGCATATGCTCAAGGCACTCCAAGCACGAATGAAAAAGATACGGTCATTAATAGTATAAAGTCTCAGCAAACGCCCTCGTATTCGGATGTTGGCTCTCCCCTGACAAAAGTTTATACAGCAAAACAACATGGTGGGCATAATCAAAATTGGACGTCTGCCCAAACGGCAGACGGTTTAATCTATGTTGGTCATACAACAGGTATTTCTCAGTGGGACGGAGAAAACTGGCAGAATTTGACTACGCCTCATTCAACCCCAGTTAGAACATTTGTAAAATTTAAAGGCAATCTGTATTTCGGTACAACTAACAATTTATTCAAACTTTATGTAAATGCAGCGGGTGAATTAAGCACACAAAGCTTGCTCACTCTATTGCCAAATATTGGAGAGTTTGGCGACGTTTGGTCTTCAGCGGCAAATGCCCATGGCGTCGTCTTTACCTCGGCTGAACAAACTTTTTTTTACGACGGTGAGACGCTAAGTAAAATTGAGGGCGTTATTTCAAGTAAACACGGCATTTTCAGTGTTAATGGTGATTTCTATTTCAAACCGAGGCACTTACCCAATTTATATAAGTTAGTGATAACTAAAGTTGATGGTCGCATTGAATATGAACAAGTAAAAATGCCTTTCGAGTTTGAGCCTAACGCGCGGGTGATGGAAGTGCTCGAAGGTTCAAATGGAAAGCTTACGATCTTTACCGAAAGGCACGGCGCTTTTCAGATTTTAGATAACCAATTGCGACAACTTATTGCAGCCGAGGAATTTGCCGAAGGCGTGCAAGTTTACGATGCTATTTTGTCTTCCGACGGATTTTACTATGTGAGCTCAACCTACAGCGGTCTTTTTATATTAGATAGTAATTTTAAGATCGTTCGTCAATATAAAGAAGCCGACGGTATTAGCATGGATACGGTATTTTCAGTAAGTGAAGACATGCAAGGTAATATTTGGCTTGCGGGTATTCCCAATATAGTCAAAATGCGCCCACCACACATTATAAGTGAATTTAAAGCAGGGAATGCGTCAACAGAAATACTGCGGATTAAAAACACTGGCATGGGTATGTTCATTACCGGCAATGGGCAATTCAAATTGACATTGCCAGGAGGTCGTGAAACACCTGCGTTTAAAGCACTTTCAGACGATATAGACAGCAGTGTGGACCTCATTCAGTACGACGATACTTTGATCAGATCTGGCCGCGACGGTATTTATGAATTGTCATTAAATGAGAGCCACTCTGCCGTAGTAAGTGAAAAAATGTTAATTAAAGCCGCCTTGGGAAGAATTTTGACCCGTGATGCTAATGACCATCTTTTAGTAAGTGCTTCGAGCGGGGCATTTCTATTGAAAAAACAAAATGGTATTTGGGCGTCTAGTTCGTTTCCTGCTTCTAGCAATCAACTGATTAGTTTACTTCGCGATAGAGACGATATTTTATGGCTTGGCTCTGCAACAAGCGAATTGTTTAAATTCGATAATATCTCCAAAGATGGAATTGCTGCGCAAAGACAGGCATTTAGCGAGGCGGACGGTCTTGGTATGGGGCCAGTAGATATTTTTGAAATTGATGGGCGTGCCATATTCAGCAGCGCAGGAAAACTTTTGAGCTACGAACAAGAGATGCTTCAAAAAGCCGACCTGCCTATGCTTTCTTCTGAATGGCTGGCGGATAGCAAGCAAATTGATAATCTAATACAAACACCAGCAATAGGCAGCAATCCTGAACGCATTTGGTACCGAAAGAATGCCCGAAGTGGTTATTTCGAGAAGACAGACTCTGGGCAATGGATTGAAAAAACAGCTATTTTTGATAGTGTCGAAGCCGGAGGCTTCAATGATCTTCTTGTGACTACAGATGACATTCTTTGGTTTGTGAGAGATAAGGACAAAATTTATCGGGTTAATATTGAATTAGCCCCAAAATTACCGACAATTTCCCCGATTAATATTAGAAGCATGGTATCAAAAGTGCGCTCGACAGCTGGGACTAAAGGCGTGTCGGAAAACTTATTCATTGATTTCAGGCTCGATAACAATACACTCCTTGAATTGCAGCCTCAGCAAACAGATATTCGTGTTAGTTACGCTTCAACCGACAGCAGTTCGCCGGCAGCAACGGTATATCGTACTCGACTTGCCGATGGTAATGAAAGTCTTTGGTCAAAGTGGTCACAGGAAACATATCGCGATTTCACTCAGTTACTCCCAGGGCATTATAAATTCGAAGTTCAAGCGATGGATACTTGGGCCAGAGTTAGCTCCGCGTATATCGATTTTAAGGTAATTGCCCCTTGGTACCTAACAAAAATCGCATATGTATTGTATCTAATGCTTTTCCTTTTAATCACATTTACCGTTGCTTACTATGTTCAAAAGTGGCGAACAAAAGCACTTGAAGCGGCAAATCGGGACTTAGAAGAAAAGGTAATAACAAGAACCAAAGAAGTGAATGAAAAAGTTGAACAATTAAGACAACAGCAGATATTGAAGGATCGCTTTTTTGGCAACGTTTCACATGAATTTAGAACACCATTAACCTTAACTATTGGCCCTCTTGAAACCCTTTTTACTGAGCATCAATCAGAATTAAGTGCACCTGTATCACACCTTGCAAAAACGGCCTTGAATAATGCAAGCAAAATGCTGGCCTTGGTAGGACAAGTGCTAGATTTAAACCGACTAGAGGCTGGTAAATTGCCTCTTAGAATTGCTCAATATGATATCGCTGAACTATTACGAAACATAAGCGAACGCTTTGAAACTTGGGCTCAACAGCACTCTCAACTCATCCAAGTACGGCATTGTGAGGAGCCATTGTTATTATGGTTCGATATGGATCAGTTCGATAAATGTGTATCAAACCTGCTGTCTAATGCAATTAAATACAGTGGCAAAGGCTCTATCATTAGGATTTCTCTGCATAAAGAGGCAAACAGCGCCGAAGTGCATGTCAGTGATAATGGTGTAGGCATTAGTGCCGGGGCAAAAGAGAAAGTGTTTGAGCGTTTTTATCAGGATAAGTCTTCTGAAAGCGTTTCAGAGCCAGGCACAGGAATTGGTCTGGCCTTAGTTCGTGAAATTATGGAAATGCATCACGGAGATGCACGACTTACTGACAACATAACGCAAGGCTGCTGTTTTGTTTTGAGTTTACATAAGGGCAACAGTCATTTTGAAAAAGAACAGATTATCGAACCCATATCTGTCCCTGCGTTAACGAGGTCAGCCAATCATGAAAACAATGCTGATGGTTCATCTGCTTCCAATCCAGTTCAGCCTGCAGCTCACGTAAGTTTTGCAGTAGGTCAAGATGAAGATGTTACAACCTTATTGGTCGTAGATGATAATGAAGAGTTGCTTAATTTCATCAGCTTACGTTTGTCTGCAAGTTATCGTATTTTGCAAGCCCGAAATGGCCAAGAGGGCTATACAAAGGCTTGCGACGAATTGCCTGATTTGATTGTTTCTGATGTCAATATGCCAATAATGACGGGTTTGGAACTAGCCCAAAAAGTTAAGTCTAATATCAAAACCCAAACGATACCGATTATTTTGTTGACTGCTAAAGCGACCAAAAGAGAAATAGTTGAGGGATTCAGTGTGGGTGCCGACGACTATCTAACAAAACCATTTGATACCTCAGAATTGATAATGCGCGTTAATGCACAAATCAACTCACGAAAATTAATAAGAGAAACGCTTCAACTTGCGCAAGCTAAGGTATTGGAAACTGCCAAACCCCAATCTTTCCCACAAAAGATTGAAGTGATGATAGAACAGCAGTTAAGCGAGCCTGTATTTAACGTTGAACAACTCGCAATTGCTTTGCATATGTCCAGAGACACACTCATTAGAAAGTGTAAAAAAGAGTGCGGTGATACTCCATTGAATTTGATTGTGCAAAAGCGCATGCAAAAGGCAGATGAGCTGCTACACGAAAAAACAATGTCGGTTTCAGAAGTAGCCTATGCATGCGGATTCGAGAGTTTAGCCTACTTTTCTAAAAGTTATAAAAAACATCGCGGTATTTCCCCTTCAGAGGTTGCACCCCAGTAAAATTGCTTTGTTGCAACAAAATAGCAAAAATTTGCTGTAAATGTACAAGCGTTTTTTCAACGATGAATAGTAGAATGACCGGACTAAATTACCAATACAGGATGTTCTTATGAAGTATATATTTCTTGTTTTTATGGTTGCCTTAGGGCTTTCAATTACAGGTAGCACGTTTGCAATGGAACCGCAGAAGAATGAACCACACATTCAATTACACCAATTGGATAAACTACCCAGCCATCAATTTATGTTTGAATATTCATTCAATAAATTTGAACAGGCGATAAGATATCAAAGCGCGGCTTTGGTGCCGTCAAGTGATGCTGCTTATAACGAGGAAACGGTAGAAGAAGAGCAAATGGACGCATCATTGTTCCCTTACTTGTTCTACGCCTTGATTATTATAGGGCTCTTGGTCGTGCTGTCTGCTGATGATTCACGCAAAGCTATATCCAAAAGAAAACAGTCTTAATCCCAATGTGAATTTTTTGAGAGCACTTACTTCTATAATTGTATTCTTTTTTTCGCCTTTTGCATGTATCCTTAATCAGCTTGCGCGGCTCATTCATCCTGAATGTGACGCGCGATTTTCTTAGCAATATCAATATCAATAACAATAATAAGCTGACAAAAAGGGATTTCATTATGACTGAATTTTTAGAGAACTTAGATCTCACCGAATACTTGCCGGGCGCCGTCGCTTGGGCAACAAATATATTACTTGCCGCTTTAATACTAATCATTGGCTTTTGGATTGCCGGCCGTGTATACAAAGCCGTGCATGCCATTGGTAAAAAGTATGAAAAGCTGGACGATACTTTGTTTCGCTTTTTCGGTAGCATCGCCCGATATGTGATTCTAGCCTTCGTATTCATTGCTGTATTGGGCCGTTTTGGGGTAGAAACTACGTCAATAGTTGCCCTAATTGGTGCCGCTGGTTTAGCCGTAGGTTTAGCGCTTCAAGGTGCAATGTCAAATTTGGCTGCAGGCGTGATGCTACTTATCTTCCGTCCTTACAAAGTTGATGAATTTATTGAAGCAGCTGGCCAGTTTGGTAAAGTCACAGAAATAGATTTATTCACGACGGTTATGCAAACATTCGATAATCAAAAAATCATTATTCCAAATAGCCAAATTTGGGGGCAGCAAATTATCAACCATTCATTCCATGAAGTTCGTGGCGTGGATTTGACGTTTGGTGTTGCTTATAATGAGAACACAGACGATGCGCGCAAGGTGATAGAAGGCGTTTTAGCTGCACATCCGCTCATATTAAAAGATCCAGCACCTTTTGTTGAAGTTGGCGAGCTAAACAACAGTTCAGTTGACTTTGTTGTCAGACCGTTTTGCAAAGGTGAACATTATTTTTCTGTGCGTTACTCAGTGCCGGAACTTATCAAGAAAGCACTAGATGAAGCGAAAATTGAAATTCCTTTCCCTCACCGTAAAGTTATTTTGGTGAAAGAGGATTAGTAAATTACTGATTCGTTAAGATAAAAACTTAAGCCGAGTATTCAAAGTTGCTTTCAAGTTGTATTGAGTCAGAGAACCTAATGCAATCTATTTAAAAGGAAGCAATTTTGAATCAAACTACGTAGCATCAACATTAAATTTAAAGAAAAAGACGTTTTGATTAAATTTTTATCGCTTCTTATTGTATTTTTCTTAGCATCCGTGCTTTATGTTTCTGTGCCGGCGAGTGCGGGTGAATTGAGTTTTTCATGGGGCGAAGGCTCCTCACGTTGGTCATTCATAGAAACGGGTGAGTCTACCCCAGATGCCGTGCGGATAGGCTACATTCATACAAGCGATTGGCAATGGAGCTTTGTAGATGACCATAGCCTGAAAGTCGAATTGGAAGTTGGTGCTCATCACTGGAAAGATGCTGTGCTGAATGAATCTAAAAGTGGTGTTTTTTTGAATCCGATGTGGCGGTACTACATTCCACTGTTCGATCAAGAATTATATTTTGGTGCAGGTATTGGCCTTGCTTATACCAACGACGATGAGTGGATGGACCGCGAGCTTGGCTCACGCTTTTTATTTGAAGATAAATTTGAGATAGGTATGAAGCTAGCTGAACGTCATCGAATTTCCTTCAGCATCAACCATTATTCAAATGCTAACATTGCAGATGTTAATCATGGTGCAAATGTATACTACTTCAATTATGCTTTCCGCTTATAACCACAAAATAGTTTCAATATAATGTCGAATACCTACCTAGAACTGCAGCATTTATTAAAAGATATTCTGTCGTTAATGCAAGTTCAATTTGTTGAAGGTATTAGCGAGTTTGAAATCATTTCAATGTTAAAGAACCCTCCGTTCTTAGTGTTTGATGAGGATGCGCTGCGCGATTCTCTGGTATTGTTTCAAACGCACTTTATCGTTTTCCATACACTTTATAACTTACGCAAAGAATGGAGAGTAAAACAGATTGGCGAACTGGAGATTAGCGCTACACTCATTAAACTGAATCCGGTTTGTCTATCTACTGATTATCCGTCTATCGCTGATCCCCTTGCAGATTACTATTTGAATTGGCAAAACCTGACCGCAACAGATCAAGCTGGCGTGGATGAGTTATTGACGAGTTTTTGGCAGAAAATGGCAGGAGCTAAGGTTTTTCAAAAGCTTAATGAGACTGACTTGAACGATGCATTTGCAGTGTTAAAGCTCGATAGTTCAGAGTACTTATCGTTAGCTGTACTGAAGCAGCAATATCGCAAGCTACAGCATAGCTGTCACCCCGATAAAGGCGGCAGCGTAGAACAATCTCAGTTAATTTTAGAAGCTTACACAAACCTTTATAGGCATCTTTCAGCCTAGCTAAGGCTCAACAATATAAATGTCCTTTTTTTAAAAAGGATTTAAAGTGAAGCCATCCTGCTGCAATAAGGCATGAGCCGTCATTGCAGACAATTCAATTTCACTTCCTTTAATTAATTGCGGTAAAGAAATTTCATAAGCTGCAGCAGTTTGGCCACATAAAATCACTCTTACATTATTCGCCAATAAAGCCTCTATTAGTGGCTTATTTGCGTTGTCCTGTTGATGCGCTTTCTGATAAGTAAGGTGGTCTAGTAAGTCAAAGCTGGCTTTGCCATGCACGACTAAAGCAAGCTGTATATTATATTTTTCAACACCAGCGGCAACGTGCATGTTAATAAAGCGTGCGAGGCTATCAAATTTGCGATTCACTTGGCCGATATCGGCGGCTTGCCCAACATCAAACGCCACCTTTAATTGCGTTTTTTTGCTAACGGTGGCTGTTTCAACGGTGGCATTTTTGCCAAAATCCATAATGGCAGGACCCGCTTTAAAGTCTTTCAACTGTGCTTGGCTGCAACAGGCAATTGCTAACATGGCAATCACTAAACCACTTTTATAAAAGTTATTTGACAAAAACACTAAAATTTTCCTTATTTCGTCACATTAAGATGCGCTCGACTCTCATCATACAGCGCTTGAATTCACGAATCAAAGAAGACATCTTGAAAGACTTCTGCTCGCTAATGCGGCCCGTCTCATCGACTTCTTAATAAATATTTACTTGGCAGAGCCGTCGTTGTCAGCGACCAATTTTCATAGATCGGTCTTTTTAGTCGCCGCGGGCTTTCTAGTGGCACTTGCTTTTTTCACTGGCTTCTTAGCGGGCGCAGTTTTGGTCGCTAGAGCCTTTGCCGCTGCCGTCTTTGCCGCTGCCGCCTTTACCGCTGCCGCCTTTGCCGCTGTCACATTATTCACAGGCGGTTTCTTTGGCGCTATTGGTTTTTGAGCACTAGCGGCCGATTTGGCTTGTTCCATTTTTGCACTATTACGTTTAAAGGCAATAATCATTAATTTTTTGCTGTAAACCGAAATGGAATGATCAGATAGCAATTTTGAGAATGGCAACGATTTGAAAACAAGCGCTTTAAGTCGATAAAAAAAACTCACGGTGTACAGCACTTTAACGTCTTCGAAATTGCCTGGCTGACAATTCGTCAGATAACGCATGTTGCCTGCGTGAATATAGCCGCCAAACTTAGTCTTTAGCCAAGTTGCTATTTGGTAACCAGGGCCAGGAATGAGTTTGGCTAAAAATGTAAATGCACTTATTGTGACGTCACCAGGAGGCAACATTGTTACGCAGTCTGCAGCGTTAACTAAGCGATGAATAGGTGTTTTAACATTGTTTATCCAGTCATCGTTGCCAACTCTTGGTGAACCGAAAGTATAGCAGGCTGCTAAACCACCTTCGTGGTATGTATATTTTGTAGCTACTGTTGCTAAGGCTCCACCTAGACTATGCCCAGTTATATAGAGGGGCTTTTTGCTGTAAGGTTCTAGCAGTAGCTTTTCTTCTATCTCTTTACGTATTTCCTGATACGCAAAATAAAAGCCAGAGTGGATCATACCAGAGGTTTCACACTTTCTAATATTAGCGCGCGCATCTGCTTTGATGTCATCTAAACTATCAGATTCAGTGCCACGAAAAGCCAAGACTAAATAATCTTTGTGCTCCACTAGCATAGCTTGTGAACCGCCGCGGTCAAAAGTTGCTGCAACTTTGAAATCAAATTCAACGAGCTGTTCGTCTAAAATCTGTTTTTCAAGTTTGTGATCGTAAGCAACTTTATCAATTAAACTCGATAATATAGCGGCTCTATCGGAATCAATCATTTTCGTAATTCGTTCAACGAAGTACTGTTTTATATATTCTGATTTACGTTCATTTTGCGGAGCTCCGTCCGCGGAGTCTTCCTCCATTTTGCCAAAAAAAGGATTGAACTTGATATAAGCGAGCTCCGACAAAACGGACATAACCCAAGCCGTTCGGTCACTATAGGCTTGTCGGTATGTAGGCAATTTTAAGCTAAGAATGCTAACAGCATCTTCTTTTTCGCCAACTGATTTGAAGTAGCTTGATGACATATTCCTCTCCTTATATCGGCTCACTTTATATAGGCGCATTTTTTGATAGCGTATTTAAGTGCCGCCGGTTTTCATTGCGGTAAAATTTTTGATTGCTAATGGTATCAATGCAAACACGGCAGACAATACACCTATTGCTGTTTCAATAGCATCAGTAGCGGTATAAGCCATTATCGCTAGTAGTACGATAACAATAGCAAAGAAAGGTATGCGGAGGTACTGCCAGATACTTTGGTTAGCCACAGCGAGCCAGCGTTCAATCGTATCATGTGATTCGGCGTTTAATACAAACTCTTTAAAACTAGTGTTTATTAAAAACCAGCCTTTGTCTCGGCATATATAACCGCGGCGAACTAGATGTTCCAATGGTCCTCTATTGAGAGGGTTGGGCTCTAATCCACTGGCAATCTGAAACAGAATGATGCGTTCAGTTTTAGTACATTGTTCCCATTTGAAGCGATATAAGGCACCTGAATTGGCCTGGAAGAACTCCACAATTTGCTCAGGTATCCAAGCATTATTTATGTTTGCACGATCTAATAAAGCGGAATCAATTTGTAACTGCGCCTGGCAAAATGCGCTATCATTTGCTGCTTCTTGGGCTTCAATATCAAGCAGTAAATCATCATATGCCTGGTGGTTTTCTGGGTGCGTCGCTTTATTAAATATAAAAAATTGTTTTAAAACGGCACGCAATTCTGGCCATGCTATTGCTTCTTGAATGAGCGTTGCAGATGCGTCCGCATCATCTCTAAGTCGATTTTTTAGATTTGGGCTCCAGTCATATACTTTAATGAATTGCTTCAATATGTTGGACCAGCGTACCATTTCACTGGCACAAGATGGCTCATTTGATTCGTGTTTTGACGGATATAATTCAGGCTGAGTGAGTCTATATAATGGGGCAACTTCACACAGTAAAATAACATTAACATTGGCCTTAGCAAGCAGGTACTCCATCGCGTTTAGAACAAATAATCGAGTTACAGTACTAAATGCTGTATTTTCAATTCCAGACAATGCTATTGTGAAATTTTCTGAATTAGGACTCTGCAGCTTAGCAGCCGCTAGTAAACTATCAATCACAAATTCTGGTGTTTCACCTTCAGCAAAAATTGACTGTAAATCAATAATACCGCTGTTAATTAATGGCGCGCTTAGCAGTACTTTGTGAAACGGATTATTAGTTTGACTTGCAGGCGCATTCAAGTATTGCTGGGTTTTTAACTTTGGACGAACAATGGTCAGATATTTATTTTCAAGAAAGAAATCGTCCAGTAAAGCCTGCTTAACATCATACCGCGTTTTTTCGTTTAGACGGAAAAACGGCGGTATGTTGAATCCAAAGAAACGTTCAAAAATCCACTCCTTGGTAATTTTAAATAGTACTAGAGAAAATGCGGCGAATGCGACAGCAATTAAAACACCATACACAAAGTGGTTTGGACTAAACTGACTTGTCTGTTCAAATAAGGGTTTTTCTGCGTTTCTGCTTCGTTCAAAAGAATGTAAGTTTAGGTTGTTATCGATTTGACCAAGATCAGGAACTTTATTAAGAATCGTTTGATTTAATTTTGTTGTAATCACTAAGGTTTCGTCAATATCACCCTCCAAAACTGAGAACCCCCAGAATGATTCAATTAGCAGTTTTAAATAGCTGATGGGGCCGGTTGCAGCAATATCCAAGTCTTTTTGTGTTAATGTGCTTGAACATGTTTGCACTTCCTCTAGCTTGAAGCTAGGCTTTTTAGTTCCTAAAAAGCAGGGTACGGCGCCTATAGAATTTGTGTCGACCGATTCATTATCGAGCACTTGGTTTCGATACCTCTCTATATTGTTTTTCGCGGTGTTAATTTGCTGCCCAAGCTGGGCATTATTGATTTGCTGATAACGCAGATCATGATGCTCAAACACATTATTTGCAATAATTAGGGTTAAGCCACCAAAAAACACGAAGGCGCCAATTAGAATTGATAAAATAGTTATGTTTTTTTGCTGATTATTTTCTGCAGGTGTAGGCCAAAAAACACCCCTGCGTTTGCTCTTGGGTACAATCATGATCACAAAGTAATAAACCAAAACAAAGACCACAAAGCAGATGGTCAAAGTAACTAGCACGGACATTAAGTTAATTGCTCGGCTGTTTCTTTTGTCATAAAAAACAACTAACGTCCAAGGTACACCTTGTTTTAATGTTCCTATTGTAAAGTTGTGCACCTTGCCGCTATAGTCTACTTCAAACGATGTCGGCTGATTGTAAAAATAGGGCATGCTCATATGAGCTTTTAACAAGGCACTGTTATCAGTTTCAACGAATACATTCTCAACTAAACTTCTGGCGTCATCTTCACTATGATAAAGCGCCTTTCCTGTCTTGTTATCGAAAACTACAAAGCCAAAGTTCGCTGGCATAATAGTATTGGTAAAAGTTTGTATTTGCGTGCCAAACGAGAGTGAGTCATTGAATTGGGTGTTTAATTCCGTATCGCAAGACAGTGCGAACTGAGTTGACTTGCCGCCGTCACGCAAATTGAACAAGCGCTCCATAAAAAGGCCTGATTCACAGTAATCGTTATTCTGATTAATTTTTACTGGCCACAGTTGGTTTTGGACTCCACGCACTGCATATTCTCGGGATAATAAGGAGATTTTCTTATTTGATCCGCGATATCTAGCTTCAGTGCCCCACATGGCAATGCCATCTAATTTTACTGATTCCTCGAGTGTTTCGCGGCCATTTAGAATAAACAAATTTTCTATGAAGTAAGGCAATTGAGTTTTGTTGTCCAATAAATAATCTTCGAAAACCTCAGCTTTTGCAATATTGGGATTGATATTTTTATACGCCATATCAATCAGTGTTTTTACTTCAAGGCCAAAGGCGTTGCGTATTTGTATGAATAGCGAATTACCGAGTTTGCTTTGCTCATTCTTCACTTTGCTATAATAGGTGTAGTCAAACAAACCAACACTCAGAACAGTAATTAGCAAAACACAGCCTACGGCTAATGAATGTCTATCCCAAGCTGAAAAAGCTTGCGTTACCGAGCTCAATCTAATTTTCAGCAGTGGAACGAATGCAATTAGAGCGAGTATAAATAAAATAGCTGCCGCTATGATGCTCCTAGAAATGGTTTGCTTGGTTGAATTGAATTTCGCTTTCTCTCGCAATCCGATAACATAAAAAGCGATGTCACAATCGGTTTTCGCTTGACCTTTAATATTGCTACTTTCGCACTCAGCGCTAGCGCTATTGGTCATTTTTAATAATGATGGGTGTGAAAATGGAGAAATAAATAAACGGTATTCATTACCAGATATTACGACATCAAGAAACTTGGATACGCCTCTGGAGGTAGATTGAAAAGGCCCTCTGAGCATGCCTTTGTTATCTGTTTTATTAATTGAATTTTCGTCCAAAAATTCAGTGACATCGTTGAATTCTATACCGACTAAAGCTGAATTTAATGTACTGTCTTGCTTGCGTGCAACTTGCTCTCCGTTGCTGTTAACAAGCAACACTAATGGGTATAAGTCGTTGCTGCCGCTTAACCAGTCTGTAATAGGCACAGACCACAATTTTTTACTTTGTTTCTGATCTGATGGATTAGTTAACTCATCTGTCGCCAGTTTCGCAAATCCGAGGTCGGATGAAGTGGAACTAGTGATACTCCGCAATGGGGAATTTTGACTATAACCGGCCTGACTGCCTCCAACGCCTAATGAGTTTCGGATTGGTGTTACTACAGAATGAAGCGCTTTTCGGTAAGAATTAGTGAAGCAATTAACGACAGCATATCTATCCATCATATTTATTAAACTTTGATTCAAACATGTTTCAACAAGCGGGGATTGCTCCTTATATTGAGCGATTCCTTTACTTTCTAAATCAAACAATTCACTCCATTTAGATGCTAGTGCGTTGACCTTGAGAACTTGTTCACTTATGAAGTCTGTAGCCTTTGCTCTTTGCAAATTCATTGCTAGATTGACTTTAAAGAGCAGATCTTCTTCTTGTGAAGGGCTAAAAACATCGCTTCCACCTTCTGGTTTAATTTCTTGCGCATCGAGCATAGCCTCTAATTTTAAACTATCTGCCTCAGTTTCATGCACTAATTGCAGTAGTGTTTGTTTTTCAGTATCAAACTCTGCAATAAAATTTCTTCTACTTAAATTATTTAGTTCCTCATTATCGTGCGTAATAATGCTACTAATTCGGGTGTTTTCTTGTTGAATAAATTGATTAAATGCGGAAATGCCGTTTTCTAATGAAACGGTAATATTATTAAGTTCACGGAAATGAAGTTGGTTCTGATATTTTTCGTTTTGTTGAATTTTGAAATAGTAAAAAGCAGCAGACAGAGCGAATGCCATCGAAATGCTGATAAAAGCAACCATCATTGCTTTGAGTCGACTTGCTTTCCTTTGCATTGCTAGGCCCTATAGTAGTATTGGCAATAAATACTACATATATAGCCTAGTTTTAATTAACAAACGTAACACAGGTTTGTTCAAAAATTCAACACATATAAACGGGTGAGAGGGAAGAACTCAAGTATTAAAGCTGAGTTTTAGCCACTTTTAATACCATTCTGTTCAGCAATTAATTTGCATCAATGTAGTCCGCTTCTTGATTTCTGCGAGTTGCGTAACTGTCACCAAATTTTCTAAGCTCTGTCTGAGCTTCGTTCCATCTATGACTTGTTACTAGCCCCCAAAAATTAGGGCACTTGTTTTTAACACTGCCATATTGAAATTCAACTGAGGCGATTACTGTTTGCCAGCTACTTGGAATATGACAGAACTCAATAGCACTGGCTTGGTCGAACCGGGTGATCAGCCGTTCTACTATGTTTTTCTTTACACTAATATCGATAGCTTCAGCTTGTTCTGGAGAAATTTCTAAGGGCTGCTCTTTTAAAAAAGCAGCTGCTTCGTGTCGCTTAAGTCCTAAATATGGATGAAGCTTACCTATTAAAGCAGATTCCAATCCCAAAGCTTTAAGATCATTGACATTACGCGCGCCAAGATCGAAGCCTGCACCCACAGTAACGCCGCTTTGGCTGTTATTCACATCTGGCACATAAGCCTTTGTTAAGCTGCCGCCCTCTAAACGGTGAATAAAAGTGAAATCGATATTTGACTGCTTCATGCTATTTACCATTACAGGGTTTCCTTAATTTTTTTAGGGGGCAAACTATCAGGGCAAGGCTATTCTGAATTGCTTCATACCGATGCGGGGATAGCTCTTTAAGTAAAGCTCTTTAAGTACAGCTCTTTAAGCACAGCTCCTTAAATACAAGTGACTTCTATTAATGGCTGCTTTAATTAGCGGTGCTGTGAACAAGGCATTGTTTTAGATTAAAAAGCGAACAATAGGGTTGCACAAAAAACAAGCAAAGCCAACAAATAAATGATTCAAAATGATAAGGTTTTAAGTGAATTAGAAAGCTTCGCCAAGTAGTATACTTTCCTAAATTTAATTCATGGAAATGTTAAAAGTCTGATGCAGCAGAGTATAAAGAAAGATAGATTCATACCATTAAGGAAAACTGATCTCATTCAAGCCTGCGCAGAGCAAGGTAGTTTGTCGGATGAAGACGCAAAAGCCTTTCAAACACTATGCCAATTGATGGTGAGTTCACTGCACTTTGAATACCATCAAATTCTTGAGGTGCTAAAGGACAGTTACGCGCCATTCGATCCAAACGCCGATACGATTCCCCTGCATGAACACACAGATGAAGTTTTGAAAAACAAACAACAGGTTTTTGCTAAAACATTTTCACAAGTTCTCAATGCCGCAAATTTCGAAAAGATCACTGAGCAAGATTTACAGGAGGCGCTGCAAGAAGAATCTTTATTTAAGGTGCGATTAGCTGTTGAGTTTGATGATTTTGCCGAGATGGTTTTTTATCGCCGAGGGGAGTATCAAAAAACCGAAACACTGAGTCATTTCTGGGGCTAAGAAAGCAAAAAATAACCTTTACTAATTACGATAAAGTAGCCGTTTAGATCAAATTTAAAGGTGAAGAATACTTCAATTCTAAAAAAAGGAAGACGCTAAATTTCGATCCAAACTCGACAATAATTAAGCTGTTTCAAGATGTACCTAAAGCTGACTTGGAAATGCTGTTCCCAAACAGTGAAGTACGCATGCGTAAGTTGGACAAAGCCATTATTGGCGGGTCTGCGCTGGTGGGTGGCACTGTTGTATTGGTTACCAAGTTAGGGGCTTCATTAGTTGTATTAGCTGGCATTGTTGCTTATTGGTTTGGGCTTTCGAATAATGAGGCGAGCATTACCACTAAAGAGCTGTTAGCTTTAGGTGCTAGTAGCGGCGTGCTAGGCGGTTTTATATTTAAAGAATGGAGTAAGTTTAAAAACCGAAAGCTCAAATTTATGAAAGCGTTGGCGGATAATTTATATTTCAAAAATCTTGATAACAATTCTGGCGTGTTTCATCACCTTATTGATTCTGCTGAAGAAGAAGAGTGCAAAGAAGCCATCCTAGCGTATTATTTTTTACTCATATTAGGTAAGCCAAGCACTAGTGAACAATTGGATAGTCAGGTAGAGCAATGGTTTAGTAAAAAGTTTGACTTTCAAATCGATTTTGAGATTGAAGATGCACTCGAAAAATTGACTCGCTTTGGCATAGTGATTTTTGAAAATGGACTATATCAAGCTATCTCAATTCCTAAAGCACAAGCTGAACTTGATGCAAAGTGGGACGCCATTTTTAGTTTGGATTAATTCTTGAGGATGAGGATGAGGATGAGTAAAACTGTTTCTTTTTGAAAAAAGACCATGGGCAGAAATCTACCCATGTATAGGGAGATAAGGAACTAGGTTTACAAGCTATTTCCTTAAGATATAAGTTTATGCATATTAGAATTTTAATAGTAGCGGCTTGTTACTAATAGGGGTTATTGCGTTACCAAAGGGAGGATTTATGTGTTCAAGTGTTCTAGCGCGCCGTTGGTGAAAACCGATTGCCTCAGAAAATAGCCACCCTTTTGTTTCGATTATTTACTATTTTATAAATTTGAAGTATATTTGTATGTAAGTAAATTACTTACAAGTAGGTACAATATGGCGCGGACTATTACATTTCAACCTAGTTCAAAAATGAATACGTTTATTGAAACATTAGTAAGCTCTGGTGATTATGGCAATCAAAGCGAAGTCATAAGAGCTGCTGTAAGGCTATTGCAAGAGAAACAAGCCAAATCGAAGCTCACTCAAATAAGAAGATTGATCGACGATGGTGATGAAAGTCCTGATGTTGAAAATTTCTCTATGTCATCAATCAAACAAAGATTGGATGCTAATTAGTGCCAGCATATAAGGTTTCCCGAGTCGCATTTGATGATTTGGTAAATATTGGACGGTATACGGAAAATGAATGGGGGGTTTCTAAACGAAACACCTACCTAGATGATATTGAACGTCAATTTGATATGCTTGCCCGCGATCAAGATTACCCGGCGATTAGGGACAGAAACGAACTGCGAGAGGGTTGCTTTTCCTTCAGCGTAAAAAAGCACATTATAATTTTTCGAAAGACCAGCTATGGCATTCGGATTATTAGGGTTCTCCATAAGACAATGGATTTAGGAAAGCATCTTTAGTGAGCTAACTTGGCTTTCTTTTATGAGTAGTCAGGAAGCAGTCTAAGACGTTTATCGCTATTGCTGGATTGCGGCAATTGCAGTCATATGCGATTTGATTTTTTTGAATTTAAAGCATTCTTTTTGATGTTGAAGAGTGATTTGGTGACTGTCTAAACTCACAGGGAAAAATCGATTAGGTAAGGCTCTTAAAAGTGTGATGCTTTTGCAGCTGTTTATCATTAAAGATTCGAGCCTAGCTTCATTTGTTACAATCGTTCTGTTCATTCTGGCACCTTCCAAAGATTCTCGAATTCCAGTGGTAGGGTTATAAACTAAAGCGCCATCATTAGGTGGTCTTACCGATTTTTGTCTTTGTTAGACCGATAAAGACTATAGCCAAACCAATAAAGATTATCGGAAAACCAATCCAAGTTACGACTGGATTACTTGTTATACCATACAGCATGAGTCCTATGCCAAAGAGTTGAATGACAATTCCTACAATCGATAATGCGTGTTTTTTCATTTTAAAATACATCATTTTCTGATTAATACATTAATGGAATTAGAGTGAACAATACAAACGCCATCGACCAGAAACTACCATGCTTTATCAATTGGTCGAACGGTACTATCCTGGCTTTACCGTAAACTTAGCCGAACAAGGCAAATACTTACCTAAATATGTTGAACGTGAGTTTGATGATT
>CAJQOP010000037.1 GCA_905479945.1 uncultured Glaciecola sp.
TTACTGCTTAAGGAGCACTAATATGCCAATGCAACCACTAGAAACACAACAGGCCTGCGCAATCTTAAATGAGATCATGGAATATGAATTAGCGGGTGTCGTTAGATATACTCACTCAGCGATGATGGTCACTGGCCCTTACAGAATTCCAATCGTTGCATTCTTAAAAGAGCAGGCAACAGAATCACTACTTCATGCTCAAGGAGCTGGAGAATTAATTGCAGGACTTGATGGCCACCCTAGTCAAAAAATTGCAAAGATTGAGGAAACAGGAAGACACGCAATCAAAGATATTTTAGAAGAGAGTTTAGGTCATGAGCTGCATGCAGTTAGTCTTTATAAAAAGCTCTTAGAAGAGGTTGAAGATAAATCTATATATCTTGAAGAATATGCTCGAGGAATGATTGGAGAAGAAGAACAACATTCACTTGAATTAAAAAGAATGTTAAAAGATTACGGGTAAAAAATAATTACAGTTTTTTAAAGTATCTTTCATGATGAGCTTCAGATAATTCTAAAAGCTCTTTATTAATAACATCTTTAATAGTTGTTGGATCGTAAGACTTCAAACTTGCAATACCAAACTGCTGTAAATCTAAAGCTTGAGATCCAGCGGCCCTTAGTAAATCAAAAATCCATGTAAGCGGATCCATAGAATTATTATAGTTAATTGCATTTTCTTTGAGTTTAAGTTGGAGTAACTCTTGATCTAGGATATTAAATCTATCCTTTAAAATAAGGACCTTAAATTTCTCTAATCGATCATTAACAAGTGCCCTTTCGTCTTGAGAGAATTTTGGCCATCCAATGATTTCATGCACAAACCTTTTGCAGCCTTTGCAGACATCATCGCCATATGTTGTTGAACAAATGCCAAGACATGGAGTGGTTGATCTATTTTTTTGCATATTTAGCCAAATAATAACTCATTTTCAAATAAAATCTTTGATTTAGTAGAAGCCTTTTGGCTATAGGAGTAAAATGAGCCACGGAGAAAATCATATGTTAAACGAATACAAAGCACACGTAGACGAAAGAGCAAATCAAAATATTCCACCTCTTCCATTAGATGCTGATCAAACAGCACATCTAGTTGATCTTTTAAAAGCAGATCATGAAGAATCGGAATTACTATTACATCTACTAAAAGAAAGGGTTCCAGCTGGTGTAGATCAAGCTGCTTATGTAAAAGCCGCCTTCCTTTCAGATATAACAACTGGAAAAGCTGATAGCCCTCATATATCAAAAGTTGATGCCGTTCAGATTCTTGGGACTATGCTGGGTGGCTATAACATCCAACCTTTAATTGAGTGTTTAAAGATTGATGGCTTGGGAAGTGAGGCTGCTAATGCACTAAGCAAGACTCTATTAATATTTGATGCTTTTAACGAGATCTTTGAATTATCTAATACCAACGAGCATGCTAAAAGAGTTATTGATTCTTGGGCTGAAGGAACATGGTTTACAGAAAAGTCTGAAATTCCAGATCAAATCAAATTAACGGTTTATAAAGTTCCAGGAGAAATAAATACTGATGATTTATCTCCTGCAACAGATGCATGGTCAAGACCAGATATCCCGCTTCATGCCTTAGCTATGTTTAAAATGCCAAGAGAAGGTATAGAAAGGCCTCTTGAAACTATTGAAGAATTAAAAGAAAAGGGAAACCCTTTAGTGTTCGTTGGTGATGTGGTTGGTACAGGTTCTTCTAGAAAATCAGCAACAAACTCAGTTCTATGGCACATGGGTGATGAAATACCTTGTATACCAAACAAAAAAGAAGGTGGATTCTGTTTTGGTGGAAAAATTGCTCCTATCTTTTTTAATACTTTAGAAGATTCTGGTGCCTTCCCTATTGAGTTAGATGTTTCTAATATGGAAATGGGTCAAGAAATTATCCTTGAGCCACATAATGGCAGAGTATTGGATGCAAATACCAATGAAGTAATTACAACGTTTGAATTAAAAACTAATGTCATTCTAGATGAAGTAAGAGCTAATGGAAGAATTCCATTAATCATTGGAAGACAGCTTACAGATAAGACCCGTGAAGCTTTGGATCTTGAACCTACAGATGTTTTTAAAAGACCTGATGATGCAGATGGCTCTGATAAAGGTTACACGTTAGCTCAAAAAATGGTAGGAAAAGCTTGTGGAGTTGAAGGAATTAGACCTGGAACATACTGTGAGCCAAGAATGACCACAGTAGGCTCTCAAGATACAACAGGCCCAATGACTAGAGACGAATTGAAAGATTTGGCTTGTTTAGGTTTCACTGCGGATCTGACTATGCAGTCATTCTGTCATACTGCGGCTTATCCTAAGCCTGTCGATATCGATACTCAGCACACACTACCTGATTTCATTATGAATCGCGGCGGTGTTTCACTGCGACCAGGTGACGGTATCATTCACTCTTGGTTGAACCGTATGTTGTTGCCAGATACAGTTGGTACGGGTGGCGATTCACATACACGCTTCCCAATGGGTATTTCATTCCCTGCAGGTTCTGGCTTAGTTGCATTTGCAGCTGCTACGGGTGTTATGCCATTAGATATGCCTGAATCAGTATTGGTTCGTTTTAAAGGCAAAATGAAGCCAGGGATTACGCTTCGTGACTTGGTTCATGCCATTCCACTATATGCTATCAAGCAAGGTTTGCTAACAGTCGCCAAGAAAGGCAAAGTCAACGCGTTCTCTGGCCGTATTTTAGAAATTGAAGGTCTTGAAAATCTAACAATAGAACAAGCCTTTGAATTGTCAGATGCTTCTGCGGAACGCTCTGCAGCGGGTTGTACGATAAAGCTGTCTGAAGATTCAATTTCTGAATATCTAAATTCAAACATCACTATGCTACGTTGGATGATTAACGAAGGTTACGGTGATCCTAGAACATTAGAACGTCGCGCTCGTAAGATGGAAGATTGGCTAGCTGAACCTTCCTTAATGAAAGCAGATGCTGACGCTGAATATGTCGAAACGATCGAAATTGACTTGGCAGAAATTAATGAGCCGATTTTATGTTGCCCGAACGATCCTGATGATGCTAAGACACTATCTGAAGTTGCTGGTGATAAAATAGATGAAGTCTTTATCGGGTCTTGTATGACCAATATTGGCCACTTCAGAGCAGCTGGTAAGTTGCTTGAGCAATTCAAAGGTACTTTACCAACTCGTTTATGGATGTCTCCACCAACTAAGATGGATGAAGCTCAGTTGATGGAAGAGGGCTACTTTAGTATTTACGGTAAAGCTGGCGTTAGAATGGAAATGTCAGGCTGTTCATTGTGTATGGGTAACCAGGCACGTGTCCTTGCAGGTGCGACGGTATTGTCTACCTCAACCCGTAACTTCCCCAACCGTTTAGGTGATGGCGCTAACGTTTACCTATGTTCAGCTGAAATGGCTGCTGTGGGAGCGATAGTTGGTCGTATTCCAACGGCTGCGGAATATATGGAATATGCTAGCAAAATAGAGTCAATGAGCGGTGAAGTATTCCGCTATTTAAACTTTGATCGTATGCCTAAATTCATGAAAGCAGCAAAAGCGGCGAAAGATAATATTATCCCAACCTTAAATATTGCTTAGTTGCTAACTGGTCGGTGAAAACCAGGCCAGCAAGAGCAGCGAATATTAATACATTCGGTGCTCGATGCTTCATTTTAGGAACAAATTAAACCAGGATACTTGATATTGAGTGCCTGGTTTTTTTTAGAAAAGCTCAACGAACTCAAATAACAAAAAAATCATTAACATGGAACGTTATTCGTTTCATAATGACAAAGTAGCAATGGTTATGAATACCGACTAAAGGTTTAACAATGAATATAAGTACAAAAATGATTTTTCGAACTGCGCTGGCTTTTTTGCTAGTCTCGCTGCTTTCTATGCAGGTATTCGCAAAGAGTCAGCTAGATGACGACCTAACTGCGGAAGAGTTAGCTTTGCTAGCAGATGATAGTCGTATAAAGGTTTCCTTTGATTCAAAAGCACTAGAAGTAGAGTTTGCAGATTCATTTGATGAAAGAGCACTTGGCTTGATGCATCGCAAAACCCTTTGTGAAGATTGCGGCATGCTGTTTCAATTTGATAGTGAACGTTTCGCGAGTATTTGGATGAAAAACACCTTTGTCCCCCTTGATTTAGCCTATATAACCGTTGATGGAAGTATAGTGGATATTCAGGCTTTAAAGCCGCATGACCTTACTGCGGTGAAATCGCCAAAACTTGTGCTTTATGCCTTGGAGATGAACCAAGGTTGGTTTGCAAAAAACGGCATTAAAGTGGGAGATCGCGTTTCCATTGAAGGAAGAGTTAAACAGCCTAAAAGAAAAACAGCTAAGTAAGGCAGTACTTTTCGTGAACAAGGTGATTTTGCTTAGATACTCAAAATATTTCAAGCAGAAGCTTGAGCATATCAGTGACGAGCTTATCAATATTAATAAAACAAAAACAGTAAGAGATAATTCAAATGAATTCAGCGTTGAATGTCGCCAAATTTGGCGGAACAAGCGTAGCAACTTATCAAACGATGCTCAGCTGCGCGAAAATAGTTGCTGATAACCCACAAACAAAAATCGTAGTAGTAAGTGCCTCCGCAGGTGTTACCAATCATTTAGTCGCTCTTGCCAATAGTGCACTAACAAGTGGTCAAATAGAAGAACTTGTCGGCCAAATCAATGATGTCGAGCTTGCTATCGTGCAACAGCTAAAGCAAGCTGATGAAGTAAACGAAAAACTCAATGTTTTACTAGAAGAGCTAACTGAGCTGGCTAAACATGAAGAGATAAACTTTAGAGATGACTTAAAAGACGCATTGCTTTCTATGGGAGAGCGCATGTCATCTCTGCTTTTTGCCGCTGTTTTAAGAGAGTTTGATGTTCCTGCTAGTAACTTCGATGTAAGGAAAGTTCTGCGCACTGATTCATTGTTCACTCAAGCAGTGCCTGAACTGTCTACCATTAAACAGCTTGCAAAAAACCTACTAATACCTGAACTAGCGCATTCAGTCATCGTTACCCAAGGTTTTGTTGGTGCTGATGAGCAAGGTCGGACAACAACACTTGGGCGCGGTGGCTCAGATTTCACTGCTGCCTTATTGGCAGAAGCCGTAGATGCGCAAACTTGTGAAATATGGACTGACGTTATCGGTGTTTATACGACCGACCCGCGCATCACAGATAAGGCTCGCCCATTGTCAGAACTCAGTTTTGAAGAGGCTGCTGAAATGGCTACTTTTGGCGCAAAAGTACTGCATCCAGCAACAATGGAACCCGCGTTGAGGCAAAATATTAGAGTATTTGTTGGTTCAAGTCGTGAACCTGAAAAAGGCGGTACTTGGATTATAAAAAACTGCGAGCATGAGCCCTCTTACAGAGCAATAACGCGACGTAAAGACCAAGTTATGGTCACGGTTAAAACACCAAAAATGATGTACGCACAGGGTTTTTTGCAGCGCGTTTTCACTATCATTGCCAAGCATAAACTGTCTGTTGATTTAGTGACTACGTCAGAAATATCAGTGTCATTCACGCTCGACAACCCACCAAACTCGGTTTCAGAGAAAATGAATAAAGAAACACTTGCTGAATTGACCACTATCTGTGATGTGACGGTAGAGCAAGGTTATGATGTTGTGACTGTTGTTGGTAACAATATGCACAGTGCGGCGGGGGTCTCTAGTCGCATATTTGAAGCAGTAGCGGGCTTTAACCTAAGAATGATTTGTTTTGGTGCAAACCCTCATAATCTTTCTTTTGTAGTGAGCAATGCAGACAGTGACGATGCTGTGAAAGTTTTGCATCGGAACTTGTTCGAATAGATCTGCTTTCCCTTCTGTAGAAAAAAAGCGATTTCCTTAAGAAATCGCTTTTTTTGTTTAGTGTATTTATTTAAATGTCACTAGGGCTGCATACCTAACTTTGGCCGCTTAAAATTGCGTTCAAGCTACCTAACTTTAAACTCACCAATAGATTCTTGCAGTTCGTCAGCGAGTTTTGCCACTTCAGCACTAGAGGCAGTAGTTTGCTGTGCGCCTAATGTTGTTTCTTCTGCAATGCCCACAATGCTCTCCAGCTTTTCACTAATTTCAGACGACACTTGATTTTGCTCTCTAGCTGCTTGTGCAATTCGAGTGCTTACTTCATGCGCTTTATGCACGGCATCAGTAATTAGGTCAAGTGCTTTTGTGGCTTTCTCTGTTTGTGCAACACAAACCTCGGTTTGTTGTTTGCCTTGAGTCATAACTGCCACTGCCTTCTCTGCCCCAGCTTGCAGGACTTCAATCATAGAATTGATTTCTTGTGTCGACTTCTGTGTACGACTAGCCAATGTTCTCACTTCATCAGCAACAACGGCGAAGCCTCGACCTTGTTCGCCTGCACGTGCAGCTTCAATTGCGGCATTTAGTGCGAGTAAGTTAGTTTGATCAGCAACTCCTCGGATAACATCAAGAATACCGCCAATACTGGCACTGTCTTCATGAAGCTTATTGATAACGTCGGCAGCTTCTTGAACGTCTCGAGCAAGTACTTCAATAGTGTGCTTGTTATCAAGTGAAATCTGCTTCACTTTTTCAGCTTCGTCATCAGCGTGGCCAATTTCCTTAAGCGTGTCGTCTGCGCTCTGCACAACCAACTGCGATGTACTGTGCATTTCAGTCGTTGCAGCTGCGACTTGCGAGATTTGTGCTTTTTGTTCCTGAATTGAGTTTGTGGTTTGTTCAGTTACCGAAGATGTTTCGCCCGACGCCGCAGCCAATTGCTCTGCGCGGCGATGAATGCCATCAATCAGGCTTTTCAGGTTCTCAATTAATAAGTTACAGTTTTTAGAAAGGACCCCGAACTCATCGGTTGAAGAGTCATCTAGTCGGTGAGTTAAGTCACCCGATGAAGCAATTTTTAATAGCTCATTCACTTTAGCTAGTGGCTTAGTTATTGCCATTACGCTTTTATATGCGGTGAATGCAGCGATAGCAAGTGAAACAAGCACCATTATGATGACCAATTGCATACTTGAACTGACTTGATCTCTGACTTCTGATTTAACCAACGTGGCTTTATCGTTTGCTAGTTTAAGTAAGGTTTCCAAAGACGCTAGTCCACGCTTAATATCTTCGTCGGATAGATCTAAGAATTTCTTTGCATCATTGCTGCGCTCAATCATTGATACTTTAAGTGCAATTATGCCGTCAGAGCCAACACTGGATTCTTTAAGAATAGAAATGAGTTCACCGACTTCTTCTAAGGTGCCACTATCATCTTGGCCATTCGCTATTGTTAGCATTTCAGAAAAGTTTTTTTCTGCTTGCGCTAACATAACAACCACTTCTTGGCCTCGAATCTCAGCTCTTTGCAATGTTTTAGTCGATGCATACTCAGAAATTGCGGTCAAAATTGACAACAAATAAGATTCAAGCTCGACTGCTTCTTCAGCAACTTTAGAAAGGGTAGGGGAGCTGCTAACTTCGTCCAAATCGGCAAAGTCTAACAATAGCGATGTAGCATCATCCGCGCTTTCTTCAATGAGAGAATACTTCTCGTTTATGCTGTCTTGTAATTCTTGTTCTAGTAGATGGTTATTATATACTTGTACTGCATTTTTTGAATAATCATCATACACATTTTCAACCGCACCAAGGGCGCTTTTCAGTGTGCCTTCTGAGCTCACTGTCTTACGCAATACGGCGAGCTCTGCGTCAAATTTAGCCTTGGTTGTTTCAAACGCATCGCGTTTGTCGTGTACTTCAGCTTGTTCATCGCTTATATAAGCTTCGAATGTGAGACGGCCCATATTTAGGAATGTTGCTTTTAGGCTATTGCTGCCGCCAACTGTTGGCATCGCGAGTTCACTTACTTCGCTTGTAGCTTTCTCTAGCTCACTTAAACTGTAAAGTGAAGATATACTCAATGCTACTAGTAATAAGCTAATGATAGCGAAGCCGCCAATTACTCGCATTGCTACAGTGAAATTCATCTTAAATCCTCTAATTACCCGACAATTGGTAATATTTATTTCGTTATTGCAGTTGGTTTATAGAGTAAATTACTTTGATACTTACTCGCGTACGCAGTTTTATAACTATGTCTAAAAGATGTTATCGGTAATTTGTGTTTTTTCTTTAAGCCTGCTGAGAAAAATATTTAGAAGTTTCGATACAGTAGAGTGTCATTGTTTTATCCCACACATATCCTGTATCTAAGGCAATGATGCTCTGGGTTTTGGTTTCACCCATTAGTGAAGCCCAGTGGCCGAAAATAAGTACTTTATTTTTTTTCAGGTTGGAATTGGGGCAAGCGAACCAAGGTTTAAGGTTTTTGGGGGCTGATTCAGGATGGCATTTAGTTTTGAATTCAAGTTCCTTACCTTGCAAAAAACGCATTCTAGTAAAGGCGTTTACGACAAATCTAAGTCTTTCCTCGCCTTCTAATTTATCATCCCAAATCGTTGGGTTGTTGCCGTACATATTTTTTAGAAATTTTGCTCTCTTTGGACCTGACAAAGCTGTGCTGACTTCTTCTGAAAGTGCCAATGCTTTTTTAGTAGACCACGCAGGGTAGAGGCCTGCATGAGAAATGAAGTGATTTTTTGTTGGGTTAAGAGCTAGTTTTTTTGTACAGAGCCAATCAATTAGTTGATTAAAGGAGCTGTGGTTAATTAGAGGTGCTAATTTATCGAGAGGTTTTGGCGTGCTAATTCCGTATGCCATGGCGATAAGGTGTAAATCATGATTACCTAAAACTGTATCAAAGTGAGAAGGGCCTAAGTCATTCAGATACTGCAATGTTTCTAGCGACTGAGCGCCTCTTGCAACCAGATCACCTACCGCCCAAAGCTTGTCTTGTTTTGGGTTAAAGTTTGCTGACTTGAGAAGCTTTCGCATTCCTTTGTAGCAGCCTTGAATATCCCCAATGACAAAGTTTTTCATAAATAGCCTTTCATAAACAGCCTTTGATAAAGAGTATTAATGCAAACTGTTAATGCAGACTATTAGGCTTAGATAAGTTGAATACAGGAATCGGTTCACGATGCATATTGCCGTCGGCTAACTCGAATTCATAGTACCCCTCCATGGTGCCTACTTCTGTCTTGAGCATCGAAGCGCTGGTATATTCATAACTGCCATTGGGCTGAATAACCGGCTGTTCGCCAACGACACCTTCGCCTTGTACTTCCACTTTCTCACCATCACCATTGGTGATTAGCCAATAGCGGCTTTTTAATTTTGCAGACTGTTCAAGGTTATTGTTAATAGTCACAGTATAGCTAAATACATAAACGGGCATTTGGTCGCCGCTGTCTTTTAAGCCAATGAACTTTGTTTGGGTACTAATTCTTAATGGTGTATGCATATTTAAACTAATTAGTCCTCAGTTAAGTGCTTGTCTTTTTTCTTCAATTTTTTTGTTTTAATCTTACTTGTTTCCGCATCATTGGTTTCTAATTTGTTCGCTTCTACATAGTTTGCTAGAAGAGCAAATTGTTGCAGTGATAACGCTTCGGCTCGAAGTTCAGGTTTTATCCCTAATGCTTCAATTTCATCATGAGAAACTAAGTCTTTTAAGCTATTACGTATTGTTTTTCTACGTTGGTTAAATGCGGTTGTCACCACTTGTTGTAAGCTATCAATATTGTCAACTTGCACAGGTGGTGTTTTATGAGGCGTCAACCTAACAACTGCAGAATCTACTTTAGGTGCAGGTTTGAATGCACTGGGCGGAACTGCGACAACAGGAATTGCTTGGCAATAAAACTGTGCCATAACCGACAAGCGACCATACAGTTTGTCGCCATGAGTAGCACATAACCTTTTTACCACCTCATTCTGAAGCATAAAATGCATGTCTTTCACTTTGTTGGTAAAAGTGAAAAGGTGAAACATTAAGGGTGTCGATATATTGTACGGCAAGTTACCAAATATGCGTAATTCGCCTTCGCCTTTTGTGACGCTGTTAGAGTCGACTAGCGTAGCAAAGTCAAATTTCAAGGCGTCGTCTTCAATTATGCTTAGCTTTTTGCTGAGGAAAGGATGCTCTCTTAAGCGTTTGGCCAAATCTCTATCTAGTTCAACCACAGTTAGTTGATCTACTTCTTCAGCAACAGGCTCGGTTAGGGCGCCTAAACCTGGTCCAATTTCAACTAAGTTTTCACCATTTTGAGGGTTAATAGCAGACACAATCTTGTCGATTATATATTGATCATGCAAAAAATTCTGACCAAAACGCTTTCTCGCCGTGTGGCCTAAATGCTTTTGGCTCATGTCTTTTTCCTAGCAAGTTTGATTGCTTTACTAATTGCCTTACTAAAACTACCACAATCAATATTTCCAGACCCAGCTAAATCAACTGCAGTTCCATGATCAACAGAAGTCCTGATAAAGGGCAATCCTAATGTAATATTCACAGAAGCCCCAAAGCCTTTATATTTCAATACTGGCAACCCTTGATCGTGATACATAGCGAGCACAGCATCTGCTTGTTCTAAATATTTAGGTTGGAAAATAGTGTCTGCTGGCAGTGGTCCTATCAAATCGATTCCTTGCTCGCGCAATTCGTTAAGCTTAGGCGTAATAACGAGGATTTCTTCTTTGCCTAAATGACCATCTTCTCCTGCATGAGGGTTTAAACCACATACATAGATTTTAGGCGATTCAATACCAAACTTAAGCTTCATGTCGGTATGAATGATACGAATGACTTTGTCTAAGCGCTCTGGTGTAATAGCACGAGCAACGTATTGCAGAGGTATATGAGTGGTTACTAAGCAAACACGCAGGCCTTCAGTTGCTAGCATCATGACTACGTCACTGCAGTTTGACTGATTGGCAAAAAATTCAGTGTGACCGCTAAAAGAAACACCTGCCTTGTTAATAATGCCTTTATGAACTGGACCAGTAACTACGGCGTCAAAAGTGCCATCAATATTTTCGTCGCAAGCTTGGCGAAGCGTTTCTATAACATAGTGACCGTTTTCACTATTAAGTTGGCCAGCAATGCATGGCACACTTAATGGAATGTGCTTTACCAGTAATTGACCAGGCTGCTGGATATAAGTGCTGCCTGTTTCGTAAGGAATGATATCTATATTGATGTTGAGTTGTTTTGCGCGCTCTTGCAGCATTTCTACATCCGCAAAAACAACTAACTGCGCATCCCATGGCTGTTGTGAAAGCTTGATAATTAGGTCGGGTCCGATACCTGCCGGTTCACCTGGCGTAACCGCAATCTTGAGTGCTTTTGGCATTACAGATCTTTCTTATCAAGTAATTCAATGTAGGCACTTTCTCGCATTTCTCGCAACCAAGTGTCTGTTTCTTCGTTAAATTTACGGTTAAATAAAAGCTGATAAGCACGGTCTTGTTTGCGTTTCTCTGTCGCATCATCGATGCGTCTTTCAATTAGTTGGATCAAATGCCAGCCATGGACTGTTCTTATTGGTTGGCTGAATTCATCTTTACTTAACTTGCTTAATGCTTCTTTAAATTCTGGGACATAAACACTAGGATCGTTCCAACCTAATACTCCACCTTTTAGCGCAGAACCTGGATCTTCAGAATGCACTTTTGCTAAGTCTGCAAATTCTTCCTCGCCTTCTATTATTTTGGTACGGAAATCGACTAACATCTTCTCCGCTTTTTGATCGCTCAATATAATTGATGGTTTAACTAAGATGTGGCGTGCATTAACTTCCTCTACTTCAACAATTTCCACGCCCCGTGTATCTAATATTTTCAAAACATGAAAACCTGCACCGCTGCGCAAAGGACCAATCAGTATTTCTTTTTTCTTACCTTGTACTGCTTCAGAGAACAGAGTAGGCATCGAGTTGACATTCATCCAACCCATATCGCCACCTTCCAATGCTTTTGGGCCTGATGATGATGCAATCGCAATTTTGGTAAAGTCAGAACCTGTATTCAGCAGTTCAACTACCTTTTCAGCTGTGCCTCTTGATTTTGAGATTTGTTCTTCGTCAGCACCAGATGGCACTGCAATCAGAATATGACCTAGTCGATATTCTTCTTGTTCGGCACCTTGTTGATTGATCATTGCAACTAAGGTTTCTATTTCTTGAGGCGTAATATAAATACGGCGTCTTACATTTGCTCTGGTAACTTCGCCGGTAATTAATTCTTCGCGTACCTTTTCACGATAAACCTCATATGTAAGGCCCTCAGATTCGATTCGTTGACGCATCTGGTCTATCGTAATGTTGTCTCTTTCGGCAATGTTATTGATGGTCTGCTCAAGTTGCGGGTCACTAATTTGAATACCCATTCGTTCAGCCATTTGCAATTGTAGGCTTTTCAAAATCAATCTTTCGATTGCTTGCGTACGCAGCGCTCGGTCTGAAGGTAGGGCCTGGCCCTGAGTTACTGCACCTTGCTTTACACCGTCAACAAGCTCAACTATCTCGCTCTCAAGCAGTACACCTTGATCGACAATGACAGAGACCTTATCAAGGCTCTGCATGGCTGCGTTTGCTAGCATGCTAAATACCACGGAAGTGCTTAGAATGCCTGCTTTTAATAATCTGTATTTCATATTTTCTCTAATTTTAATACGTCAAAATCTAGTTAATTTAAAACATAGGGCTGGCGATAGCCAAACATACCTTGCTCTAAAATATCGGAATTACTTTTGCGGCTACCAATGCCTTTTATAATAAACTGCAAGGCGAAGCCTGAATCAAATTCGTCAATCGAACGCATTCCAGTTGCGTCAAATCGATTGCTTAAGTTACGCTGGTACGTCATTCGTAAAGCCCAACAACAGCTTTCGTATTGAATGCCGGTAAAGGTTTCGGTAGTTCTCGACGCCTTAGTATCTCGATACCAACGGCCTACCCAATGCCAGTTTTTGTTAATTGGCCAGCTTGCTGAAACGCCAAATTGATTAATTTCTTCGCCTGATAAGTCTCGAATGTAACGATGGTTCATCTGTATTAGCTTATTTTCATCAACTCGATACTCTGTTGCAACGCTGCTGCGCTCTACTTGCTGCGTTTGTGTAGCTACTTGAATATCAGAGTGCAAAAACCAGCGTTGGTTCACTTGCCAGTCAAATTCAGCTGCGAGGGCAGAGCGATTATCTTCTCTAACACTATTAATCAATTTACTGTCTTGCAGATAAAAAATCTGGCCGATACTAACAACCAACTTTTCTCTATTTTGCTGATCGATAAGTCTTGCTGTGGCACCAAACGTAAATTGATTGTTGTCGTTTATTCTATCTAGTCCAGTAAATTCTTGGCCTCTAAATAAGTTATTGAATGTAGTTAGTAACGGCGTCGTATCATACAGACCTATATTGGCCTGTTCTTCATAACTTGTATATAAATACTGCGCCTTAGGTTCAACAGTCAGCAAATACTTATTATTTAACACCAAGTTTTCTTTTTCAAATATTAATGAACCATATAAGCGAGCCTGCCCAATAGTTCGGCTGACTGACTCGTCAAGTTGGTTAAGGGAGCCATCAAGCGGGTTAAGAGACCCATCAAGCGGGTTAAGAGACCCATCAGGCAAATCTTGTTCATAATAAGTTTGCAGCACGCTTACTTCAGCTAGAAGCTCTCCCCATGCACGCTGATAAGGCACGGACAAACTAGGCTCAATATGGACTCTAAATGCATCTGGTCTAGAATTCAGTGAATTCTCGAAATACGCAGCCTCACTGGCTAACTCAAAATCAAGGTAGTCGCCTAAATCTGAGCGATAATTTAATTTCATTTCGGGCAGTGCACGATAAACATCGGGATGGTCGCCAACAACATCGAAATCACGAAACTGCATCGAAAAATCCAAATTTTCGGAGTAATAACTTAAACCTAACTGACGATAAAGATGTGTGTCAGCACGGTTGTAATAGTCTGAGCCTAGGTCGACAATATAGTTATCATCACTTAAACCATTGAAATCGATATTTAAATTCCAGTTTTCGCTAATTTTACCTTTATGTAAGTAGCGATAAAAATACCGTTCATCGTCATTGTCTGTATCTAAGTCACTGGGTAAATATTCTAGCTGCAGTTCGCCCTGACTTTGACTGAATAAATACCGAAATTCGGTTTTTAATTGCAAGCCTCGATTCGTCATAAAGCGGGGCGAAATAGTTGCATCGTAGTTAGGCGCAATATTCCAGTAAAAAGGCTGTTCATACTCAACGCCAGTTCTGGTAGAGCTGCCGATGTTTGGGAATAGTAATCCACTTTGTCGTTCAGCAGTCACTGGGAAGGCAAAATAGGGCAACCAAAACACTGGAACGCCACCAAGGAAAAATTTAGTATTGTAAGCTTCTCCAAAAGGACTGTCTTTACCAATAACTATTTCGCTAGCAGACATTAGCCAATCTTCGCCGCCTTTTGGGCAGGTTGTAAACGTTACGTTTTCTAATCTAAGGCCTTGCTCACCAGAGAGTGAAAGCAAATCCGCAGATCCTCTGCCCGCGATATCTTTAAACTGGTAATCAGTGTCTTGCATTTGTAGTAGCTTAAGTTCGCTATTTAGCTCGACACCTTGACTCTCAACTTGCAACGATGCATCTCGATAAAGCACGTCGCCACTCGCAATAACTTGCTTACCGTTGTCATCAATTTGAGCAACGTCAGCATTAATAATTGAACTAGGACTGATAATAGCAACATTGCCATTGAATAAGGCTGAGCGGTCTTGAATCATTTGAGCTGCATCGGCACTTACATTGATTTGCTTATTACTTGTCAGCTCGGATGGATCGAATTCGTTGGTCTGCGGCACACACAACTCGACCGTTTGCGCATTTACAATAAACGCACTTGCACTCAATGTTATGGTTGAAATCAGCTTGACCATCAAATGAATTTTTAAATTACCTTATTGAGGTCCGTTGACCTTTGTTGTAGGTTTTTACAGCAGCATGATAGTAATTCATCAAAGTTTTAAAGCTGTAATATGACAATTTGAGTAGCCCAATACCCTAACTTTGGAACATTTTTTTGTGAAAACGTTCAAATGGCCTTAAATTTTAATGCTTTGACGCAGAATAACCAACTATATTGTTGGATAATTAGTAATAAATACGTAATTATTCACTAATTGCTGAAAAATACGGCGAATAAAGCTTAAATTAAAGCAAACTGGCTCTATATAACCTTCGCTATCTGTTAAATAAAGTAATTGTGGGCGTCAAAAGTAAAGGGATATTGAATACATGCAAATTTGGGGGAAGGTGGTTGGCTTTCTTTTTGGCTTTATGTTTGGCCGAATCGCGGGTGCCGTTTTAGGGCTTATTGTAGGCCATATTTTCGACAAAACCTACAGTAAAGATTTTTCGCAAAAAGGCGGATTTACGCGCTTCTTTACGACACCTGACGAACTTCAGCAGCAAGCCGTATTTTTTCATAGTTTATTTTCTGCCCTAGGGCACATTGCTAAATCGGATGGCAAAGTAACTCAGGAAGATATTCAAATTGCATCGGCGCTTATGGAGCAGATGGCACTGACGGGCGAAGTGAGGCTAGAGGCTCAGCAAGCATTTCGTGACGGGAAACAGCGTGATTTTGCAATCACAGAAATGTTAATCCAGTTCAAAGAGCAATGCCACGCTCGCCGCGACGTGCTGCAAATCTATTTGGAAATATTGATTCAAGCGTCATGCGCTTATAAAAAACTCAGCTCAGCTGAATATTCGGTATTGGAGAAAGTAGCTAAAACTTTGGGTTTTAGGCGTGTCGAACTCGACTTTTTAGTGAACACGTTTGAGGCTGAACAGCGCTTTAGAAGTGGCCGCTCACAAAGCAGCAACAAAGGACGCCAGCGAGATTATGCAGGGCATCACCAAAATGCAGGGGCAAGTTACTCTGCTAAAGCTGAGCTAGACGATGCATTTAAAATACTTGGCAGTAAGCAAAGTGATGATGCAAAGGCAATCAAAAAGGCCTACCGTAAGCAAATGTCGTTGCATCACCCCGATAAAATGATGTCAAAAGGCCTGCCAGCGCAGGCACTTGAGTTGTCTAAAAAGAAGGCACAAGATATTCAATCGGCCTATGAACTTGTTCGTCAATATAAGAAGTTTTAGATGAACGGCAAGACAACGAGAGCAATGAATAAAAAAGCTGAAAAAGCTTACTTGAACTCAGAGAATGAAATTTCAATCAACGATTTCATTAGCATGCTTTGGATTGAAAAAGGGCTAAGTGATAACACTGCATGCGCATACCGAACAGACTTGACTAAGTTTTCTTTATTTTTACAAAAAAATGACTTACTCAACTCAGAGTTGGTTACTGTTGAGAAAAGCGATATACAAGCTTACTTAAACGCAAGATTTGAGCAAAAGCTTTCCCAACGTTCAACATCCCGATTTCTAAGCTCTAGCCGTTCTTTTTTCAAGTATGCAATTGCCAAAAAATGGCGCAATGATAATCCAAGCCAGGGCCTGAGTAATCCTAAATTACCCAGTTATCTACCTAGCACCTTGACTGAAAAACAAGTGGATGCTTTATTAGGAGCACCAAATGTTGATGATCCTATTAACATGCGCGACAAGGCCATGCTGGAGGTGCTTTATGCTACTGGAGTGCGAGTGTCAGAGCTGGTTAATTTACAAATAAATGAAGTCAGTTTATTGCAGGGGGTTATTCGAGTTAACGGTAAAGGAAACAAAGAGCGTTTAGTACCTTTAGGTGAAGTGGCCATTGACTGTTTGGCCAACTATCTGAAAGAGTGGCGACCACAGTTGCTTAACAAACCCAGCAATACTGTTTTTCCAAGCAAGAGGGGAACAACTATGACTAGGCAAACGTTTTGGCATCGTATTAAATTTCACGCTAAACAAGCGGGTATACAAGTGCATTTATCCCCTCACACATTAAGGCATGCTTTCGCCACACACCTATTAAACCATGGAGCTGATTTGCGAGTGGTACAAATGTTACTAGGACACAGTGATTTGTCGTCTACGCAAATCTATACCCATGTTGCAACAGAGAGACTTCAATCTTTGGTCAAAAACCATCACCCTAGGGGTTAGCCGTCGGATACGAATCTGACGTTCATGTTACAATTCGATATCAAACTTGCCTGCTTTGAGCATGACCTTGAACTTTTTTAGCAATAACCGCGGTCTACTGGAACACTGATCCCATGTTAACACGGTTTTAATGATTACTTATTTGGAAATTTTATGAAGAAAATTGAAAACTTGACTGCATTTTATAAACTTGCTGTTGCATTGCTGGTTTTTTCGGTCTTAATATTTTCGTCAATCGCGCATGCAGCGGACGAGCATGCAGAGTTAATTCAGCGTTTTGAGCAACGCCTCAAGATTAAAATATTGACGATAGCAGATTCGAATGTGCCAGGTTTATTGCAACTCAGCACTAGCACGGGCATTTTTTATGCAAGTGAGAATGGCGAATATTTCCTTAGTGCTCGTATCTACCGCGTTGGCGATGAAATTGTAGATGAAACCGGTGCCGCACTTCAAAAGTTTCGATTGGACGGTATTGAGCGTTTTAAAGATTCGGCAATAGAGTTTAAGGCAGATAAAGAAAAATACGTTGTTAATGTGTTTACTGATGCAACCTGTGGTTACTGTCGTAAATTACATAATGAAATGGATATCCTAAACAGCCTAGGTATTACTGTGCGCTATTTGGCGTTTCCAAGGCAAGGTATCAACAGTCCAGTCTATCGCGATGCTGTTTCTATTTGGTGTGCTGAAGATCCCCAAGAAGCCATGACAAAGGCCAAAGCTGGCAGCAAGGTCGCAAGTGCATCTTGTGCTAATGAAGTGGCCGATCAATATAGTTTTGGACAAGCGATTGGTGTGAATGGTACACCAAATATCATTTTGCCTAACGGTACCTCTATACCCGGCTATCAGCCTGCTCAGTCTTTATTATTAGCGCTTCAAGCAGCTGAGAAAGGCTAACTGTAAACTCAAAATTCAGGTTAATTAGTTTAGGTAGCTTCGGCTACCTTTTTTGTAGCTTAATCTATTAGAAACTACTTCGTAAAATATGACATTCTGTTTTCAATTTTTATTATATTTTCTTCGCCTTTACCACGTACCTCAAAGATGGCTTCGGTGAAATGCTGTCAAATGGATAGCAGGTAATTAGCGTAATACTGGTGTCATTTCGGTTAGATTTCAGAACATTTAGGTTATATTCACTTACTATTTCAATGCTAGATATCCGATATGCCTGCTTTAAATATGGATTTGCCACGGATATTGTTTTTGATGCGTCCCGATCGCTTAAGCCTGGCTGGTACGGGGGTGAAGAAATATATGGTGTGTTAGAAGTAATGACTTCTTTAGAATAAACTGGATTGCGGCTGGTTACATAGATAAGGTCGCCTTCTTTAGCATGTTTTAAAACTTCAAAATGTGTGTCGCGATGGCCAACTACAACAGCATTACCCTGACTGCCTAGAGCTGCAGTTTGCAACATATGAGTAGGACCAAAAGCTAGATTTCTTCCGCTGGCGCCCGCCAGAACATACTGTGTATTGTGGTACATTTCTAACTTAGCAACTGGGTAAGTATCAGCCCAAGGCCATGGTTTCTTTTGTTCACCCGTTTGCATGTAGTGTCTCCAAGAGTCGGCAATAAGATATTGAGCATATTTCGCTTTGGCGTTGATGTAAAAACCGTCAATTAGAAAAAGTAATGCAGCAACAAATAAAACAATACTGAGTAAGCTTTTAAGCTCAAATTTTTTCGACGAAAGAGCGAGTTGGAACTTCTCTCCATGCCTATTTTTTCTTGTGTTATTCATTCTGCTTTACCTTAGTCCAATTCAGTCAATTTGATGTTTTTATTACGGAATTCCAGGCTAGGTTCTTTTAATATATTGTATAAAAGAGCTTTTATTTAAAAATAAACCTAATGAAAATAGTAGCAAGCCAACAAATATATTGAGCTGCGCATTAGTCGCTGTTTGCGGTAATTTAGAGGCATATTTATTTTGCTCTAAGGCGGCTGTTTCAGGTGCACTAGGAAGTAAATCAACAGCTATCAAGCTGGTATATTCACTTACCATATGATGCTCCAGCGCGGTAGCGGTAATTTCTTGTATAATCTCATGCTCATCGTTATTTTTGTTGCGTTTATCGCGAGTCAACTGCGCGATCTTTTCACGAGCCCATAAAACATTAATGCCTTTCGCTCTGCCTTGTTGTTCAAAAGTAGGCATTGCTGAAGACACTTGTTGAACTGACAGATTGTCGGATATATCTGCTGATGTGATGTGCATTACTGTAGGGGTGAAAGTCCACGGATTATTGTTATACGTGCCCATAAGTAAAGTGTCGTTTGCTTGAGTTTCAGTTAAATTGGAAGCGCCGATCATTGGCTGCTTATAAGTGATTACTAGTGGTTCGCTTGCATATAAATCGCCAATTACGTTTGGATACATCTCAAACTGCTGATACTGTTGAATGCCTTTAAAATTAAGTTGTATATCAGTCAGTGCAGGTGCATTTATTTTATTGAGTAATGCCGCCATTTTCTGTTTTACATGCTGAGTATCACCAATAAATGTAAAGCTGCCTTTGCCACTTTTTGCCGCTTCTGTCATAAAGTAACTATTAGGCGCTGCACCTATTCCTATGGTGAACAATCTCGCTCCATTAAGATTATTTTCAATCAAGGACATTAAGCGTGACTCATTGCTTACACTGCCGTCAGTTATAAATAAAATCTGTTTAAAAAGTTTGGGATCGCTTTTACTCTGCAAAGCCAAAGAAAGCGCTTGATGCATCTCTGTACCGCCATTTGCAGTTAATCCCGAGACAAAATCAAAAGCGTCTGTTTTGTTTTCGGCATCCGCATATCTTGAATTGCGCCACAGAAGTTCGGCCCTGCTATTAAATTCGATAATATTGAATTTATCTCGTGTACTTAAATCATCAATGGCATAAGCAAGCGCCTGCTTCGCTTGCAAAATGGCAGCACCTGACATTGATCCCGATGTATCCAATACATAGATGACTTCTCGATCCAATATCGTTTGTTCGTCTGGCAGCGGTGGGTAGATAATAATCATTCCATATTCGCTGTCATTGACCAGTTGCATAAAGTGAGCGGAGCTTGGTTTACTGCCCAATTCTGGTTGCCAGCTAAGCACGAAATCGCGCATTTGCACCTCTGTATCGCTCAACGTTATTACATATTCGTTGTTGGCATTTGCCTGGGTGTTAATTCCATGGTGCTCACTTTCAAGTTGTGTAAGTTGTGTGCCTGCGTTCAAAGTGACACTAATGCTGATGTTTTCAGAAGAACCAAGTGCTCCGCTACTTTGGTTTTCATCCGAAGGCGTGCTTGAATTTGAGGGCGCATATCGCGGTGTTATTCCTAGAGGAAATCGCAATGAATATCCATCGTTAATGTATTGCAGCGTTTGTTGATATTCAATGTTGATGCGGACAGTTTCACCCGGGCCTATATTTGCTAGGCTATTAGTAAATAAGTTGGGTCTTCGTTGCTCAACCAAACTTGCTTTTTTACCATTGCGTTTAGCTTGTTCAAATAATTTTTTAGCGACTTTCTTTTCCTTTATTTGACCTTCAATTTTTCTATCGCCCACTTCAATCATAAGGTGATCAACTGCCGCGTTTTCAGGCAAAGGGAATACGTATAATCCGTTTACCCAATCATTACTTTGGTTGGTAAATGTTTGTGTTACTTTGGCTCTTGCTATCATCCCAGTTACGGCAATTTCCACCTCGGTTTGAATGCTTTCACCTAATACAAAGTCAGGGCTTGATTGGTCTAGGTCGTCTGAATTTACTTCTACCTCTACTCCTTCAATACTATGAAAGTATAACTGTCCGCTATGCGTGCCTGAATATGGGTCCATGTCAATTATTTTTGCATGCTGAATATTAATTTGTGTCTGTATGTTAGCGGTATTTTGAGTACCAATTACATTCAGCCCTATGTTGTTAGTACCTTCCTGCTTGGCACTAGTTAGGGACGCACTCACAAAGGGCGAACTAACTGAACGCAGCGTGGCAGGGAATTCAGGAACAAGGGCCTGTATCACGCCTATTACAGTGAAGGCAGATACGACAATAACAAAGCGATACAAAGAAGACATGAAGGTTCCTTTCAAATAAAAAATAGTCATTTGCGACTATGGGTAATGGTTAATAGATAGTAAGTACGGAATAATAAATAATGGCCTAGCAGCTGGTGGTTTTGCGTTCAACAATATTGATTGAGAACGCAAAACTTACAGTCGGCTAATTGAGTGGTAATGCCCTCTAGAAATAACTGAGGTGACGCGCTAGTTATTAGCGGCAGTTATTTCTGCAGGTTTGTTACTTATTTTTAGCGTTACGCGACGGTCAAAAAAGTTGTCTTCAAAGTTATCACTTCCACTGACTAACTCTGATTCGCCAAATGACTGAGCAATCACCTGCTGCTCATTTACAAATTGGCTGACTAGGTAGTCTTTAACAGCTTTTGCACGTTGCTCAGAAAGCACCTGATTATAGGTCGACTCGCCACGCTGATCGGAGAAACCCGACAACTCAATTTTTAAACTTGGGTTTTTACGCAATTGGCTGGCTAAACCATCAAGCTGTGACTTGTAGTGGTCCTCAATTAAAAATGAGGCTGTTTTAAATTGAATGTTTGCTTCTAAGGAAGGAGTCACCTGCTGAATTGCTTTAGTCATAGCGCTGTCCATTTCGGCTATTTGTTGACTTGTGTTGGCAACCGAATTTTGATAATCCTGTTGCAAGACGGTAAGTTCTTCAGTAGTGCGATTTAACTCATTTTGGGTAAGCTCTAAGCGATTTTCATCATTTATATCGTCGGCTATAAATAAACCAAATAAACCTGCTACTGCCGCGCCAACAGGACCAGCAACCGCTGCACCAAATACAATGCCGGTGCCCAAACCCACCGCCTGGTTTATGCTCTCCTTTTCTACTAGCTGAAGCTCTTTATGCTGAAGCTCTTCTCTCTGAGGTTGTATTTGATCATCCTGTTGGCCGGCGACGGAAAACGCCGAAGCGCTAATTAAGCCAGTAAAGGCGATAGCTAAGGTCGTTTTAGTAAAGAGTTTTTTACTGAAAGCTGCGTTTTTTGTATTTGAATTGCTTGTGCTTAACTTGTTTATGCTTGTTTTCATGATTCTCTCCAAAGAAATATGTAATGTTGTTTTGTAAGGCCATGTCATTAAACAAAGAATTGATGGCGGTTTCGGGGAGAAAAAGTGGCAATGTTGAGGTCAATTGTGGCGAAAAAATGGAAATTGGAGTCAAAGCCTTTAACCCATGACGATTTTCTATATAGTGTTAATTGAATAAAGTATTTGAATCAGGCTTGCCTAATCAGCGGCTTTGTCATTAGCCTGCATTTACATAAGTCTATTACAGAACAAGTTTATAAAAGCAGCTTCAAACAAATTTAGTTAAGGTGAGTTATGTCAAAGCAAATTGCGCTAGTGGAAGATGATCAGGCACTGCGAGACAACTATGTGTCGGCATTGACTAAGCAAGGCTACGAAGTAAAAGCATACTCAAATCGACAAAAAGCTGAAGCAGCATTTGCACAACAATTGCCTGATCTTGCAATAGTGGATGTAGGCCTCGAAGATGAGATAGACGGTGGTTTTGCTGTTTGCCAAACATTGCGCAGTATGTCAAAACACTTACCCATCATCTTTTTTACCGCGCGTGACAACGACTATGACACCATTTGCGGCTTGCGAATGGGCGCCGATGACTATCTGACAAAAGACATCAGTTTACCTCACTTACTTGCTCGAATCGCTGCGCTATTTAGGCGCACTGAATTATTGAACGAGCCATTGCTAGCCTCAGATCTTGTGCAATCTGGTGATTTAGTCATGGATAGCAAGCGCATGACTGTTAAGTGGAGAGGCCAAATTGTCGAGCTTACGGTGACTGAATTCTGGATGCTGCATGCCATTGCTAAATTTGCAGGTCATGTTAAAAGTCGTCAGCAACTAATGGACGAATCGAAAATGGTGGTCGACGACACGACAATCACATCTCACATAAAGCGCGTTCGCAAAAAATTCATTCAAGTGGATTCAAGTTTCGACAGAGTTGAGACTGTATATGGCATGGGCTATCGATGGAAAGCAGATATTTCATGAAAAACTGGCGCATTGGCTTACGCATTAAGCTGCTCTTTTTCTCTCTATTCTTATTTGCGATTCCATACTTGGGGTATCAATACGTTTGGGAGCTTGAGACATATTTAAGGATAGGCCAAGAAGAGACCATGGTTGGCACTGCAAGAGCCGTAGCTACCGCGTTACACGAGCGGCCTAAGCTGTTTGATGTACAGTCGTCGTTTTTAGCTAATGTTCGACCAGGTACTGATTTATATGCGCATCAAATCGATTCTGCTATTCAACTTGATGGGAACTTAGCAGATTGGCAGATTTATAAAACTTTCCAACTGAAATATGCTGAACAGAACCTTATTGAAATTCAGCAGGCATATCGGCCTCAGAGTTTGTCCTTTAAAAACATGATAGGTCAGTATGAAAACTTCCTATATGCCATGTTTGAAGTATCAGATGATCAGGTGGTTTTTCGCGACCGAAACAGCTTGCGAATTGATCGCAATGACTTCTTACAAATTGCATTAATTGACGTGAAAGGAGAATTTCAACGCTATGCAATTGCGCCAATGCAGGCTGGATGGGTTAACGCTTATTTGCTTAAGGCGGGCGTTGATTCTATTCAACCGGAGCGTTTAGAGACCAAAATTCAAGGCTATTGGGCACTCACTGAAAAAGGCTACTCAATAGAATTACGATTACCGGTTGGCATGATGTCTAGCAAAATTGCTTTTGCTATTACTGATGTTGACGACGCGCGCTCTCGGTTTGCAAAATATACTTTAGGAACGGCAGATCCTTCTCAGCCTGACTCACTGGGCACAATATTAATACCTTCTCCGGAGATTGAAAAAATATTGCAAGGCTTAAAGTACTCGAATGCGAGAGTATGGGTCATTGATAAACATATGCGGGTATTGGCAAAGTCGGGTGAAATTCAGCGCGCTAGTGGCATTAATCCAAGCGATTATAACAATCTAAATTCCAGTTGGTGGCAGCACATCGAAAATGAGTGGCTGTTGCCGCTGTATTATCAAATACTGACGAAACCGTCGTTTGATTTTATTGACGACTTAGAAAACGCATTTGTGTTAGATGGAGCAGATATAAATGAGGCATTGGACGGCACACCAAGTTCTTTATGGCGTTTGAGTTCAGATGAGAAAGCCGTTATTTTATCCGCTGCTCACCCTATTTATATTGATGAACAAGTGATGGGAGCTGTGGTTGTTGAACAAACCACAAACGGCATTCGTACACTGAGAAATCAAGCACTGGAAAAACAATTCCATTTTATACTAGCAGTAATTGTACTGGGTACCTTGGCCCTGTTTTTATTGGCGTCACGAATTTCTTGGCGTATTCGAAAGTTAAGGAACGAAACGGAAAGGGCAATCGATAGCTCGGGTAAAATAGTCAGTGAAATACAGGCTTCAACAAGCAATGATGAAATTGGTGATCTAAGCCGTACATTTAGCAATGTGCTATCTAAATTGAATCAATATAACAGTTATCTGGAGAATATGGCGTCGCGTTTGTCGCACGAGTTACGCACCCCTGTGGCGATTGTGAATTCGTCGCTTGATAATCTATCATTGGATCAACATTCAGCAGACAATCAGGCCTACATTGACCGTGCGAAAAATGGTATTACTCGCTTAAGTAAGATACTCACCAATATGAGTGAGGCAACTCGTTTGGAGCAAGCAATTCAAACCAGTGACATAGAAAATTTCATGCTTGATGAAGTATTAATTGGATGCTCTGAAGGCTATCGAATGGCTTATCCAAAAAGAGATTTTGCGCTTCAACTAGAGCTAGAGCAGCTACCTATTTCTGGCTCGCCTGAATTATTTGCGCAAATGCTCGATAAAATAGTGGCAAATGCAGTTGAATTTAGCGCTGACGGTTCCTCGATAAGGATCGCGTTGACGGGTAACTCAAGAGCATTTCGCATTTATATTAGCAACCAAGGCCCTTTACTGCCTGAAAACATGCAAAAAGAGTTACTCGACTCCATGATCTCAGTGCGCAAGGAACAAAACTCGGAACAAGCACATTTAGGCTTGGGTTTGTATATAGCTAAAATGATTGCACTTTTCCATCATGCAGATATTAATATTGATAATCAAACTGATGAATCGGGTGTTGTTGTCACAATAAGTTTTAAAAGTAGCTAGTCCTGCCGATACATAGTCATGATGCTAGAGTTAACAAACCCAAGCGCTATCGCGACGACCCTTGTGACAAATTAAAACGTTAGTTATTTAAAATCATACACTATATGTGTATCGACTATTTTTAAGTTGACTCTCACAAGGTAAATTGTCTCATAGGATATAAACTTTTTCTTTGGATACATTTACAATGCCAAGACACCCACTATTTTCAATTTTTTCTTGTACAAAGCGTTTTCTTCTTCTCGCTTTGCTGGCTATTAGTCCTGCCTGCTTTGCTCTGGGTGATAAATTGGCGCGTCAAGATGAGTCGACACTGAGTTTAGTTGCATACTCGGGTATCGGGTTAATTGTTCTTTTCCTTGGTATTGCTATTTACGCATTGATTACCATGAAATCCAAAGACAAAATAATTGAAATACATGATGAAATTGTTAGCCATAGAGACGAAATGCTAAACCGGATTAGCAGCGGCGTCATTATGGTTGGCTTGCGTGGCAACGTGATCGAGTTAAATACACCAGCAGCTAAATTATTGGGGCGAGAGAAAAGCAGAGTAGTGAATCAACCATTAGTTAATTTTTTTGGTGAAGAATCAAAAGATGCCATTAATAAGGCAATGAATACTACCGAAACAAGCAAAATGGTCGTGAATGCGCCGGCCAGTAACATCGAGTTGCGCCTGAGTATTGCGAAAAATACGTCTATGTACGATGGCGTTGCCTTCGTTATTTGTATTGAAGACGTGAATAGTTATGAAAAAGAAATTAAGGCAACCAAGCTTAGCTTGGTAGAATTAAATGAGCTAACCGAACACTTGTATTTAGGTCAGATGTCGATTGATTTTGAATCTGAAAGCTTTGAAGCGAATCAAATATTATCAACTATTTTGGGCCATGGTGATGAAGTATTTGGCGATTTTGAGGCCCTAAACAAACTTATCTGTCCAAACAATGCGGCGTTCTGGAAGCAATCTTTTGAATTAGCGAAAGAACAACATGAGGTTGATTTTAGAACCGTTTTTCAGTCGATAGAATTTAAAGTTCCTGTGAGAGTTGTTGCAATTAGCACTGCGAAGAACAGCAAAGGTAAATCAACAGCGTTTAAACTTCTAGTGATTGACGAAACTGAAATACGCTCAAATCAAATAAAGCAATATTCCAGTGAACAAAAAGTAAAGGCAATGATGAACGTGTCCTTACACCCTTTGTATGTGCTCGACGATGAATGTCGAATTGTTTCTTGTAATAGTCCGTTCGAACGCATGTTTGGTGTTCGCTTGGCGGAAATCAAAAATAAACGCTTTGACTTATTAAATCTGGTGCCAGAAGATATTAATATTCTGCACAACCCGGATGAGACGCCCGTAACTATTGGTCGAGCTTTGAACCGAGAATTTAATGCCAAGGTAGGCAAGAAAAACGATCGCGATTTACTTCCTGCTGACGCGCCGCGTAGCTTCAATGATGAAAACGACGGCAGTACAACATTGCATTTACGGGTAACTTTACAAGCTTTTGGCGATGACAAAAATCAACGCTCTGGTTTTGCTGGTATGTTCCAAGATTTGACTTTACTAACAGAAACTCAGCTTCAACTTGAAGCAGAGCGTGCTCACTTCTCAAATTTGTTAGATATAGCGCCTATCGCTGTTGCCACCATAGATTCTGAAGATAAAATTGTGCACGCCAATACCGCAATGACTGAGCGTCTGGGCCTGAACGAGAAAGAGCTCAAAAAAGGCACTTTTTATCAGTTGTTCAATGACGCCGATTCTGCTGGACGTGCAGCTAAGCAACTTCATCAAACAGGCAGGTTACGAGGCTTCCATACCAGTTTGCGCGGTAAAAATGAGGTGATGCACCCCAGTGAATTACACATTGATTCATTCGGTAAAGAAAAAGAACAATATGTCTGTTGGGTGTCAGACCGCTCTGGAGAGCAGTTCCAAGAAGATAAGTTCCATGGATTGCTCGAACATAGCAGCATGCCAATGGCGATTCTAGATGAAAAAGGCTTTTCTAAAGTTAACCCTGCAGCTTGCGAATTCTTTGGCGTTGAGAATGAGGACGACCTATGGGGCTTTGCTCCGTATTCGATGGACCTAAATATCGATGAAGGTGAGGCCTACGAACTAGAACGCATAGTTAACAAAGTAAAGTATGACGGTAGAGCAAAAACTATTAATTGGGAACACCAGGTCGGAACAACATCGAGGCCTTGCCAGGCAACCTACATTCCGGTTTATAAAGGCAAAGAGTTCGATTCGATTTTGTGTATGTGGACTAACTTAACAGAAATCATTCAAGCTGATCAGGCAAGGTTAGAGGCCATTACTGCGCACAAGGAAGCTGAACGAGAAGTAGCTGAAAACCAATCGTTATTGCGTTCAAGCCATGAACAACTTGCCACTAAATTAAAAGACCTACGTAACACTGAAACCAAACTGCAATCTGTGCAGGACGATTTGTCAGAAGCTAAAATTGATTACATTACTCTGCAAGAGCAACACCAAAGTGTGACTGATAACTTACAGAAAGTTCAGAATGACTATTCACAAAGTCGAGAAATGCTAAGTGAAGCTCAAGAAGTAAATAACTCGCTAACTGAACAACTAGAGCTTTCGACCAAGAAGGTTAATAATCTGCAGGCTCAACGCAATCAAATTTCCAACGAACTGCAACTCAGCGAGAAAAACTATAAAGAAGCGCAAACGCAGCTTGAAGCTAGTGAGGCCAATACCAAACAGCTGCAGTTAGAGCAGCAGCAGCAGCAAGAAAAAATGCAGGCCTATGTGGCACAAATTGATTCCCTCAAGCAATCAATTACGGATAAAGATGCAGAGATTAATGAAGTTGGTTCTCAAATAACTGGATTGCAGGAACAGTTGCACAACAGCGATAGCAATAGTGCAAAACTCAAGCAAGCACTAATTAATCAGCGTAAAGCTAGCGAAGAAGCTGAAACGCAGCGCAGAGAATTAGAGCAAACGTATAAAATAGCCCAGTCTGAATTAACTAATAAAGTGCGTCATGTTGAGCATCTACAAAATGAAATGCAACAGTTTGAAGAAATGTCGAAGCAAGAAAAAGGCGACATGGCTATACAACAGAGTAAGTTAGAGCAAGAACTTGCAGACAGACAGCAAATACTCCAGGAAACCCAAGAGGCTCTTGATCAAGCTAAGCGAATAGCTGAGCAAGAGAAGATAGAGAAGCAAAAGCAACAAGAAGAGATGCAGCGCGTTGAGGCCGAATTGGTTGAGGCTGAAAAGCATGCGGCTCAGAAGCTGCAAGAAATGAAAGAAGCGGATGAAGTACGCCTCGCTGAGCAGCAGCGCTTGCAAGACGAACTCAAAGCGAAACAGCAGAAATTGCTTGAAACAGAGCAAGTTCTAAGCGACGCAAATAAACAAACTGAAGCAGAAAAAGCCGAAAAACTCAAACAGCAGGAGCTGTTCGATAAATTGCAAACTGAACTGCAAGAGATAGAGCGACATAGTGCTGAGCAGACACTCATGATTGAGCAATCCGGTAGACAGTGGGAAGAGCATCAGTCTCAACTGACTTCAGAAGTTGAAGCGAAGCGTCAACAGCTGCAAGACTCACAGCAGAAGCTGGATGAAATTCAACAGCAAGCCGAATCTGAAAAGCTTGCTCGCCTTGAAAAAGAACAAAAGCTTGAACAATTATCTGCTGAGCTTGTCGATGTGGAAAGTCGCGCGAATCAGCAGCGTGAAACCTTAGAAGGTAACGAGGAACAGTGGATTGCGCATCGCAAGCAGTTAGAGCAAGAACTTGCAGACAGACAGCAAGTACTTCAAGAAACTCAGCAGGCACTTGATGAAGCCAAGCAAATAGCTGAGCAAGAGAAATTAGAAAAACAGAAGCAGCAAGAAGAAATGCAGCGCGTTGAGGCCGAGTTGGCGGAGGCTGAGCAACATGCGGAACGTAACCTTCAAGAAATGAAGCAAGCAGATGAAGCGCGTCTGGCTGAGCAGCAACGTTTGCAAGACGAGCTTAAAGCAAAGCAACAGAAACTGCTTGAAACAGAGCAAGTGCTAAGCGACGCCAATCAGCAAACTGAAGCTGAGAAAGCCGAAAAGCTTATGCAACAAGAGTTGTTTGATAAATTGCAAGCAGAGCTGCAAGAAATAGAACAGCACAGCGCTGACCAGAAAATTATAATTGAACAATCGGGTAAACAATGGGAAGAGCATCAGTCTCAACTGACTTCAGAAGTTGAAGCGAAGCGTCAACAATTACAAGACTCACAGCAAAAGCTGGATGAAATTCAGCAACAAGCCGAAGCTGAAAAGCTTGCTCGACTTGAAAAAGAGCAAAAGCTTGAGCAACTATCTGTAGAGCTTGTAGACGTGGAGAGTCGTGCGAATAAGCAACGTGAAATGCTAGAAGGAAGTGAAGAGCAGTGGACGGCGCATCACAAGCAGATTGAAGAACAGAAGAAGCAGCTGCAACAAGCCCTTATCGCCGCTGAGCAACAAAATACGAGTCTACAGAAAAAGCTAGAAGGTAATCTAACCGAGCTGCAGCAGGCTGAATCACAGGTATCTGTAACCCAATCAGCAGAGCATAAATTACAAGACGAATTGAATAGTGCCAAAGCACAGCAAGAGGAGTTAGAAGCACATATCAAGCAGCAAGAAGAGCAAGAACTAGCGCTCAAGAAGCAAGTTGAAGAACAACAAGCTACATTAGTCGGGCGTGAACAAAGTATTCAATCAATGCAGCAAAAGCAAGAACAGTTGCAAGCTGAACTACTCGCGGTTCAGCAAGAATATAGTGAAAGTAAGCAAAGCTTGAACAAGCAGCAAGATAACCAGTCTGGACTTTCTGAGCAACTCGCGGCATTAGAGCAAGAGCTGCACACTAGTAAAGCCCAGTTAGATGACAAAGAACAGGCATTGCAAAAAGCTCAGCATCAGTTACAAAGTAATGAAGTAATACTCGCCGAGCAGGAAGACGCTTTGGTAGCGGCTCATAAAGAAGAGTTACAGCAAGTGCAAGTCCAGAAGAAAACACAGATACAAGAAAGTGCTGATCCTGTTGAGGAGTCGGCCATTGCAAAAATGCCAATGCCTGAAAATCCTTCAATGTGGTTTGATTTATTGCCTTACTTGCAGCAACAAGGGCAGGTTGATTCACTTTCAACCGCGCTGAATGGACTGATTTCCGAGCTTGAAACAGTTATACAATCAACCGATGATGCCGTGATGCAGGATAACAATGGTGAGATTTTACGTGGCGCAAGAAAGCTTGTACAAACAGGTAAGAAGGTCAACGCGGATGCACTCTATGATGTAGTTAGCAGATTAGATGTGGATTGTGGCTCTGGTATGGTCGATAACATATCAATCTCTTGGCCTAACACTAGGAGAGCGTTTTCCAATACATTGCGGGTTATTTATGAAAACTTACATGGGTAATATGGGGCCTTTTGCGGAATCGCATTAAGGCAGATGTGAAAACAGGAGACTAAAAGCCTCCTGTTTTCAAAATATGCACGATTGTTTAAACAGCAACAACTTTATTTGCACATGGACCTTTCTGGCCTTGGCCTACTTCAAACTCAACTGCTTGGCCGTCATTCAATGTAGCGTAATCACCGCCAGATTGAATCTCTGAATGATGAACAAACAAATCTTTGCTGCCATCTTCTGGAGTAATAAAACCGAAACCTTTATCTGCATTGAACCACTTAACTGTACCTTTACTCATAACATTCTCTTTATACTAAGGTGAAAAAATATAATTCTGACCCGTTATCACCATCACAAAGTCAAAACATTAATACTATAAAGTCATTGTACACGACTATTTCTATATTATATTACTAATTAGCGATGCTTGCTGCTTTTCTTTTTCATATTTACCACTTTTTTTGCTATTGAGAGCAAATTAGGGGCAATATCATCAGCGCCATCTTTAATTATCTTGCTCACATCACCGGATGAAAATAGTGAACCACGTTCAGATTTTACGTCCAATGATCTCACGAAATCTTTTGTTTTGCCTGTACTACGAGTATCGATATATTTTAGTACAACTTGCTCATTAAAGCTCTGGGGCTCACGTTTTAAGGTAGTTATCTCTTCTGAGAGTGAGCTTATTTCTGCCTCTAACATTTCTATTAGTTCAGCAATATTCGAATAGGGTTTCATTGATTCACTTAGCTCTTATAAGTCTACTTGACGTAGCCAAAATAATTCATTTTATTGAACGGACATGTCTAAGCTAACTAAAATGCATAAAAGAATTATTATACAGCTAATATACCAAACTAAATAGTATCACATCGACAAAACCGTATTTTTTGCAGTATTAAAGGTCAATATTAAACTTTATTCCCCCACGATTTATAAAAATAATTTAATTCGATGTCAGGATAAGAGTAAAGTTAGGATCAAGCCAAACTGCAGTTTTTCTCAAAATTGCCTTGATTCTAACTATTAATGCCATTTGGTGTTATCGATGCAATACAGACATCTTATTGCCTGCAGGATCTCGCAGATAAGCAAGATACAACTTCATAGTTGCACCTTCACGCCAACCAGGAGGATCTTCACAGTCAGTTCCACCATTTGCTAAACCAGCAGCATGCCATGCATTGGCTAGATCAGAACTTGCTGCAGCAAAGCCAATTGTAGTGCCGTTACCATGACTAGCGGGCTCACCGTCAATTGGTATACTGATTGAAAAAATACCCGTATCGGTAAAATAAAAAAGTCTTCCTTTCTCATCTATAACACCAGGCTCATAGCCTAGCGCACCTAAAGTGGCATCATAAAATTTCTTTGATTCTTGGATATCGTTACCGCCCAACATGATATGGCTAAACATTTACACTTCCTTATAAATTTTGTAAGCCTTAATGTACATCAGGTTTCTCGTAAGAGGTTAATAATAAATCTTACCTTAAAAACGAGTTTAGGTTTGATTACTTGCCGCTACGCCGCCCACGTCCTTGTGATCTGCCTCGACGTCGTGGCTTAGGATCAGCCTCAAAATTACCATATTCATCGTCATCCGATGAAACCGCTGGCGCTTTACCCGTTGAAACGATTGGGGCCTTCTTAGTTGGTTCAAAACCGGCGATGATCTCGCGCTCAAACTTTCGGCCAATAACACGTTCAATAGACTGCAATTGCTTTGATCCATCATCACTGAACAATGAAACCGCTAAACCAGAGGTTCCAGCACGACCGGTGCGGCCAATTCGATGCACATAATCCTCAGGTACATAAGGGAGATCAACGTTAATCACGCACGGCAGTTGATTGACATCGATGCCCCGAGAGGCAATATCAGTGGCAACTAATATCTCAATAGTTCCGCTTTTAAAACCAGCTAAAGCAAGTGTCCGTGCACGTTGGGTTCTGTTCGCGTGAATCGAATCGGCGCTAATACTGGCGTTTTCAAGCTGGGAGACCAAAATGTCAGCACCTCGCTTGGTCCGACAAAAGACCAAGACTTGATGCCAATTGTTTCTTTTGATCAGGTGAATCAACAATTCACCCTTACGCTCTTTATCTACGGGATGTAGTTTCTGCACAATAGACTCTACATTGCTGTTGGCCGAAGCCACTTCGATCACAAGTGGATTATTTAACATACCTTTCGCTAGCGATTTTATTTCTTTTGAAAATGTCGCTGAAAACATCAGAGTTTGGCGTTTTGCTGGCAGCAGCATTTGGATGCGACGGATATCATCTATAAACCCTAGATCTAGCATGCGATCAGCCTCATCCAATACTAATATCTCAAGTTGATCAAAGTTAATCGCCTGTTGATTATGTAGATCAATTAAACGACCAGGTGTAGCAACTAAAACATCCAAACCACCTTGCAGCTGGAATATCTGCGGCTCAATCCTTACACCACCAAACATCGCCGCGGTGCGAATATTCATATGGCGGCTATAGTTTTCAACACTTTGCGCAACCTGTGCAGCAAGCTCACGGGTTGGCGTTATCACCAGTGCTCGCACAAATTTAGCCTGCGAGATCGGGGCTCGCGAAATTGAATCGCCAGACAGAAGTTGCACCATAGGTAGCGTAAAGCCAGCCGTTTTGCCAGTGCCAGTGTTTGCCACTGCCATAACGTCGCGCTGACTAAGCACCGCCGGAATAGCTTCAATTTGCACTAGAGATGGCTCGGTATAACCCTGCTGCGCAACTGTATTCAAAAGCTCATCACACAAGCCTAAAGCGCCAAATGACATAGATAAACATTCCTTGGGTTGATTAATAGTTCTATATGAAGCCTGTTGGGCGTCGAGTAAGATTTAATATTACTCAAAGCCCAATTGTGATTAACGATTTTATCATCTTTTGCCGTATCAGCTAATCATACTAGCCTGTCTAAACATATTACTGTGAGTTCTATGTTGCTTTTATTACCCTGTGATATAATTTCCTTAAGCGATTTATCTAAGAGTAAATGTGTTTTGCAAATACAGCGACGCCAACCTGTTATATTACATCCTATCGATCCTCAACTTCCAGTAATGCTGGATAAACTCTATCGAAATAGAGGTGTTACAGATGTAGCGCAAATACAAACACAAATTAAAAAGTTACGCCATTACAATGAATTGAAGGGTATTGAGCGTGCCTCTTCACTAATTTGCGACGCAATTGTCGCTAATTTATCTATTTGTATAATTGGCGATTTTGATGCCGATGGTGCTACCAGTACCGCGATAATGATGCTGTCGCTAAAGGCGTTTGGCCATTCCAATATCGACTATTTGGTGCCTAATAGGTTTGATTTTGGTTACGGCCTGAGCCCTGAAATCGTTGATGTAGCAAAGCAAAACCAGGCGCAGTTTATTATCACTGTCGACAACGGAATATCCTGCGTTGCGGGTGTGAAACACGCCAAAGAATTAGATATGCAAGTGGTAGTGACTGATCATCACTTACCTGGCTCGGTATTGCCTGAAGCCGACGCTATTGTGAATCCAAATCAGCCTGGTTGTGAGTTCTTGTCTAAAAATCTTGCAGGTGTAGGCGTTGCTTTTTATGTAATGTTGGCCGTCAAAGCGGAGCTTCAATCTAGAGGCTGGTTTGCTCAAAAAAATATACAAATACCAAACTTAGCAAACTATTTGGATATTGTTGCTTTGGGCACTGTTGCTGATGTGGTTCCGTTAGATGAAAACAATCGGGTTTTGGTTCACCAAGGTTTGCAACGAATTCGCAGTGGGCGCGCTCGCCCCGGTATTATGGCGATACTAGATGTCGCTTCCAGGCCTTGCCACAAATTATCTTCAACTGACCTTGGATTCGTATTAGGGCCAAGACTTAACGCAGCTGGCCGCTTGGACGATATGTCGTTGGGTATAGAATGTCTGATGGCCGAAGATGTGCAGCAAGCAAGGTATATGGCAGCGCAATTAGATGCCTTGAACTTAGAGCGCAGAGAAATTGAATCTTCGATGCAAGAAGAAGCCGAAAAAGCGCTAAAAACATTTGCACTCGAAGGCAATGAAATTCCTGCCGGAGTGGTGCTTTATCAAGCGGATTTTCATCAAGGAGTTATTGGCATACTTGCGGGCCGCATCAAAGAAAAGCATTACCGGCCAACCATTGTTTTTGCAAAACAAGATGACATCACCCTTAAGGGCTCGGCGCGATCAGTTCCCGGCGTTCACATTCGAGATGTCTTAGAAAACATCAATGCTCAGTATCCTGGTTTAATTGAAAAGTTTGGAGGTCATGCGATGGCTGCTGGTTTATCGCTAAAAGCCAGCCAACTTGGCATATTCAAAAATGCATTTGAGGAGGCTGTTTTCGCTGCAACCAAAGGGCTTCCTAGTCATAACGTGCTGCTTTCTGACGGTGCACTTAAAAGCCAAGATATTACTATTGAAAATGCGAGTTTAATAAAACTAGCCGTTCCATGGGGGCAAACGTTTGAAGAGCCTTTATTTGACGGTGTTTTTCAAATGCGCAGCCAGAGAATAGTGGGTAAAAACCATTTGAAAATGGTGGTCAGTCTTGATGGTCAAGAGTTTGATGCGATTGCTTTTAATATTGACCTGCAAGCTTGGCCAAACACCCAAGTACAGGAAGTAAAACTCGCTTATAAATTGGATATTAATGAATTTAGAGGGCAAATCAGTGTACAATTGTTGGTTCAAGCAATACAGCCAGCTGATCGATTCGGATTGTAAATAACCTGAACTCTGAGTAACTAAGATATAAGGTTTGCTGTTATCACCCTGTATAAAATTCAGCACGGGACCGCTATACTCCATGCAGTTCAACGCAACAAACGAAAAAGAGGTTACATTAAGCTATGGCAAGAAAATCAGCTTTGCAACTATTACTCGAAACCCACCCTAACTTGGTGCATTCAGAATTATGCAAAGTGACTTCACATGTGCAACGCGACGAAGATGGTTGGTATGTTAATACCTTACTGATTGCGAAAAACGATGTCCCTTTCATTTTTAAACGCAAAAAGAAATATAAAAATTTAGAAAGTTGCGTAGTTAATTTGACTTATTATCCTGAGACAAAAGAAGTGGCTGGTATGGAATTCGAAACAATGAAAGTTGTTAGGATCAAAGTGAGTTAGATTGAACAAAGACACTTACGATGGCTATGTATTGCACCGTCGTCCATATCGAGAAACGAGCTTAATAGTCGATTTCTTTACCCTGCAAAATGGCAGAGTAAGCGCAGTAGCAAAAGGGGCTAGGGGCGGTAAGTCAGATCGAAAAAGTTTATTGCAACCCTTGCAAGCATTAAATTTCGAATTGAGTGGTCGTAGTTCGCTCCGAAATTTAGGTAGGGCTGAATCAACTGCGAAGTCGTTCAAGCTGTCCCAACAAAGTTTATTTTGCGTTTTCTATTTAAATGAATTACTCAACAGGGCATTGCCTGAATCTGAAATTTTTACGCGTCTGTTTAGACAATACGAATTGTCGCTTCAAAATTTGCAAGATATGTCTACGCCGAGTATAAAACTCAGTGAATTAGAACCGGTTCTGAGAAATTTTGAGTTCGTCCTGTTAGAAGAACTTGGCTATCTTCCAGATTTTTCTTATGACTCTCAAAACGAGGCTGAAATATCTCCCGATAAAAGTTATACATTGATAAACGAGCTTGGATTTGTAGCTTGTGATAGAACGCAGGTAATGGCAATTAGGGGGCAAGATATTCTGGCAATAGACAACGACGAGTGGCACGTAGACTCGCTGAAGGCTGCAAAAAAAATAAGTCGTATCGCAATGCGCCCAATCGTAGGCGACAAACCTATAAATAGCCGTGAACTATTTAAGAGCAATACAACTAAGAATTAAACAACTTACTTTTATGGTCGATTTTTCTTAGGCCTAGTGACAATTTGAAGGAGCGTTAAGTGCAAGATATTTTATTAGGTGTCAATATTGACCACATTGCAACACTGCGCAATGCACGAGGAACAAAATACCCTAATCCAGTTCACGCTGCGGATGTTGCCGAGCGTGCAGGGGCCGACGGTATTACTATACATTTACGTGAAGATCGCCGTCATATAAAAGACTACGATGTTTATTTACTCAAAGAAACCATCAACACTCGCATGAATTTGGAAATGGCCGTAACCAATGAAATGCTAGCGATATCAGCCAAAGTCTTACCTGAGTTTTGTTGCCTGGTGCCAGAAAAAAGAGAAGAGTTAACTACGGAAGGCGGTTTAGATGTTGCTGGCAATCTTTCAAAAATGAAAGCTGCATGTACCCAGTTATCAGAACAAAATACATTGGCATCATTATTTATTGATGCTGACAAAGTGCAAATCGAAGCGGCGTTTGAAACCGGCGCGCCCTACATCGAAATTCATACAGGGCAATATGCTGAAGCCAAAAATGAAGGTGAAGCGGAAATTGAGCTAGCCAAACTCATAAGTGGTATCGAGTATGCTCATAAATTGGGTTTGAAGGTGAATGCTGGCCATGGTTTGCACTATCATAATGTAAAACCTATAGCGGCAATTCCACAGTTAATTGAGCTGAATATTGGTCATAGTATTATTGCGAGAGCTGCTTTTGATGGTTTGGACAAAGCTGTTCGTGATATGCGCTTGCTAATGCAAGAAGCTCGGATCAATCTTTAAGTAAAAGCTTTATTTGAAATATAGGGGTAGGAAATGTCAATTGTAGGGATCGGGACAGATATAGTTGAAATTGCAAGGTTGCAAGCAAGTGTTAGTCGCTCAGACTCAATGGCGAAGCGAATACTCACACCTACCGAATACAACGACTATGTTGCGTTAACTGATTTACCTCGCTTAAGACCGCGTCAGCAAATGGAAGTTAATGAAAAAGATGTCACCACAATAAGCCCGCAAGCTCGCTTCTTAGCAAAGCGCTTTGCAGCAAAAGAGGCGGCAGTAAAAGCAATTGGAAACGGCATTGGAAATGGCGTGAGTTGGCAACAAATCGACGTTGCGCATTTTGAAACAGGGCAACCTTATTTGAAAGTGAATGGTCACCTAGAGGCCTTATTCAAAGAAAAAGGCGTGACTCAATCACATCTTTCGATTTCAGATGAAAAGCACTATGCCATGGCAACAGTGATATTAGAGAGTTAGAAAAATTGGCTCAATTTTTTAAAGCGAAAAGAAACGTAAAAACTCAGACGGCTGTCTTCACTGACATTGCCGTGGATGTTATTGATCATCAAGGTAATGGTATTTGTTTATCACACAAGCCGATCATCGTTGTTCCGGGTGCCATTGCAGGTGAGCAGTATAGGGTCGAAATTCACACCAAGAAAAAACGAGCTTGGTACGGAACAATAACTAAGGTTCTCAAAGCTAATGAAGCAGCGCGTGTGCCTACTTTTTGTCCTTACGTTAGCCAATGTGGTGGTTGCTCACATCAGTCTTTTGATGCCGACTTTTTAATTAATGCGAAGCTAGCTAGCTTGCAAACATATCTCAAAAAACAAATCGAACCGGCAAAATTAGCCATTGCCGAATGGGGAGATGTGATTAAGTCTAATGTTATTGATTCGCGGCGCATTCTTACAACTACCTCCACTGGCCAAGATGTTCATAGTAAGGTTTCTCCCAATGAGCTAGAACCCTCTGAACAAAATCAGTTTGGCTATCGTCGTCGCGCACGTATCGCTATTGACGCACGCAATCCTGAAGCGATCAAAGTGGGTTTTCGCCAAGAAAAATCTAACAAAATTGTTGATATTAAGCAGTGCGCGATCCTAAGTTCTAATTTGCAAACGATTTATGCAAGTTCTGCATTGGTGTTTAAGCGCTTACCGAGCGCAAGCTCAATTGGACATATTACCCTTACTGAAGGCACTAATGCAGTGCAAGTTTGTTTGCATTTAACGCATAGCTTATGTGAGGCTTCTATCAATATGCTGCGTGCGGATGCATCAGCTAACAAACAGCAAAGTCTAAATGTAAAATACTCAATTGAAACCAAAGCCGGCAAGCTGATAAGTCTTGAGTATCTTCAATCAATGTCAGCTGCTGGCACTTCAAATAACAACTCCGCAGCTAGTTCAATTGTAAATCAAGATGAAAAATTGATTATCTGCGATATCGATGATCTTCAGCTAGCGGTTACTCCAAATAATTTTATACAGGTTAACCAAAGTGTTAATCAGCTTATGCTGCAGTGTGCAATCGAATGGTTAGCGCCCACTAAGCAAGATGTTGTTATTGACCTATTTTCAGGCGTGGGTAACTTTGGGCTCGCGCTTGCACATTACTGTGCTGAAGTCATTGGTGTTGAAGGTGTGCCTGAAATGGTGCAAGTAGCAAATGAAAATGCACAATTAAATGGCATCAAAAACTGTCGATTTGAACATTTCGACTTAAATGACTTATCTCTTTTGGCAAAGCTCAAGATCCCGAAGAACGCCATTTTTATTGTCGATCCTTCAAGGTCTGGGGCATTAGAAATAATGAAAACCTTACCTCAATTTAGCCCACAAAAAATATTGTATGTTTCTTGCAGCCCAACTAGTTTTGCAAGAGACATTGACGCGTTGCCATGCAACTATCAGATTACTAAAATTCGAGCACTCGATATGTTTCCCTTTACCAAGCATATTGAGTTAATTGCGTTGATAAGCTCAAACTAGAGTAAATGAACTATGGTATCAATTAGAAGTGCACATCAGCCCAGCCGGCCTCGTTTTGACGAGTGGCTGGCTAATTTAGATGTAGCAGAAAAAACCAAAGCAAAGCTGAGCCAAATTTCAGATAAGCCCGATGAGCTTCTTATCGGCCAAGAAATGGTCGAAATATTACATGAATTGAATATGGATGACGAAACCTTACAAGCAGCCTTGGTATATCCTTTCTGTCAAATTCATCATCTATCTGAAGAGCAAATAGAAACTCAATTTGGTTTAGGAATCAAAGAGCTGATTCTTGGGGTTAGGCGCATGGACGCGATAAAGTCTCTGCAGTCTCGAAATAGGCAAGATGAGGTTCACACTGATAATTTGCGCCGAATGCTGCTGAGCATGGTTGAAGATGTCCGAGCCGTTGTGATTAAAATGGCAGAACGTATTTGTGCTCTGCATTCGGTTAAAGAAGCTGATGAAGAAACTCGGGTTATTGTTGCGCATGAGTGCGCCAGTATTTACGCACCTTTGGCTAACCGTTTAGGCATAGGCCAGCTAAAGTGGGAGTTAGAAGATCTGGCTTTTCGCTATTTGCATCCAACAACGTATAAGCGCATTGCTAAAATGCTAGACGAAAAACGTATCGACAGGGAACAATACATCATCGATATTGTTGAGAACCTGCAAGGATTGCTCAGCGCTGAGAACATCAAGGCTGAGGTTATTGGACGTCCAAAGCATATTTACAGCATTTGGAAAAAAATGCAGGAGAAACAACTTTCGTTCGATGAGCTTTTTGATATCCGCGCGCTTAGGATCGTGGCTGATCGTTTGCAAGATTGTTATGCAGCGTTGGGAACAGTCCACACTTCTTGGAAACATATACCAAAAGAATTTGATGATTACATTGCAACGCCAAAACAGAATGGCTACCAGAGTATACATACTGTAATCGTTGGACCTGAAGGTAAGTCAATTGAAATTCAAATCAGAACCCCTCAAATGCATCAAGATGCTGAGCTGGGTGTGGCAGCGCACTGGAAGTATAAAGAAGGTACAACAGGAAAAGCTGCAGGTTCAGAAGAGCGACTTAATTGGCTTAGAAAAATTCTGCAGTGGCAAGAAGAAATGGCAGAATCAGGTGACTTGGTTGAAGAGCTACGCAGCCAAGTATTCGACGATAGAGTATATGTGTTCACGCCAAAGGGTGATGTTATTGATTTACCTGTGGGTTCTACGCCGCTCGACTTTGCTTATTATGTGCATAGTAACGTAGGTAACCGGTGCATTGGTGCAAAAGTAAATAAACGCATCGTTCAATTTACTTATAAGCTGCAAAGCGGTGATCAGGTAGAAGTGCTAACGGGCAAAAACCCTTCGCCTAGCAGGGACTGGATGCATCCTGGTTTGGGTTTTGTGCATTCAGCTCGGGCTCGAGCAACCATTCATTCATATTTTAAGAAACAAGATAAAAACAAAAACGTAGACGCAGGACGAGAGTTACTTGAGCGGGAGTTATCAAAAGTTGAGTTGCCAATTAAACTGGCAGTAAAGGCCATTGTTAAGTTTAACGTCAACACTCAAGATGATTTGTTTTCAGCAATAGGTGCAGGTGATGTGCGAGTGATGACGGTCGTTCATTATTTGCTGCAAAAGTATGGTCCACCGCCTGAGCCTGCAGAAATACCCATCAAACCGCGCAAGGCCAAAACTCGCAAAGGCAGTGAGCCGATTATTGCCGAGGGAGTTGGTAATTTGTTAAGTCAAATTGCGAAGTGCTGTCAACCAGTGGCGGGCGAAGCAATACTTGGCTACATTACTCAAGGGAAAGGCGTTAGTGTGCATAAAGATAGCTGTGCACAATTATCGCACTTGCTTGATCTGCATCCTGAAAGACAAATTGACGTATCATGGGCAATTCAACATCAAACCAGCTTCCAAACTGAACTCAACATCTATTGTTCAGATAGAAGTGGTATTTTACGAGATATAACTACAGTGCTATCTAACGAAAAAGTAGGGTTGTTAGGGGTGAATAGTTTGAGTAATAAATCGCTAAACTCGGCTCATATAAAGCTGACTATTGAAGTAACTGATGCTGACAATTTGGCGCGGGTTGCCGACAAGTTGAAACAATTGTCGGATATCTCTGATGTCACAAGGGGATAAGTTGAAGTTAATGAAGCAGGGCGAAATGCCGCCGATTGGTAGCCATGATGGGCGTTCATTAGAAAGCGAGAATGCCTTGCAGCGTTCCCTTGATATCCAATTAGCTTGTGCAAAAGTAGGTTTTGATTGGCCAGAAGTACACCCTGTTTTTGAAAAGGTGTTAGAGGAAGTTGACGAAATAAAGGAGGAGGTTTACAACGACCAGCCAGAGCCGGCTAAAATAGAAGACGAATTAGGTGACCTGCTATTTGCTGTTGTGAATTTGTGTCGGCATTTAGATGTGCACCCTGAAACTGCGTTGAATAATGCCACTGATAAATTTGTACATCGTTTCGAACTGGTAAAATCATTTGCTCTAAATGAAAACTTAGTTTTAGAGAAACTAAATATAGATGAGTTAGAGCTACTTTGGCAAAAAGCTAAAACACACATCATAGAATGACATAGAAAGAAAATTCGTACATCTTGAGTTTGTCGAAAAGGTGGATGAGTTGATATACAAGTCAATGGATGCCTAGCGCAGTAACGACCATATTTAGAAAATATCACAATAACACTTCGCTTTTCCTCTAAAGTCTGTATAATTCGCGACCTGCCCATATGTACCCACCTTTGGGAAGGTGGAAGATTAACCGGCTCGAAGGGGCTAACAGGTTGATATAACTACACTTTGAGCAGGTTTATACTGTTCGCAGTGAACTTAACTGATAATTTTGGGTGACGAATACATGAAAACTTTTGTTGCAAAGCCAGAAAGCGTAGAACGCGACTGGTATGTGGTTGACGCCGCAGACAAAACTTTAGGTCGCTTAGCGACTGAAATTGCGCTTAGATTGCGCGGAAAGCATAAGCCAGAGTACACACCTCACGTGGATACTGGTGATTACATTGTTGTAGTTAATGCAGAGAAAATTACGGTAACAGGAAATAAAGCGAAGGGTAAAATATACTACGCTCACTCCGGTTACCCAGGTGGCTTGAAGCAAGCTACTTTTGAAGAGCTTATCGCTAAGAAGCCAGAAATGGTTATCGAGAAAGCTGTTAAAGGTATGCTGCCAAAAGGTCCTCTTGGCCGTGCAATGTTCCGCAAAATGAAAGTTTTTGCTGGTCCTGAGCACACTCATGCTGCACAACAACCACAATCACTGGACATTTAAGGAGCGCGCAAAATGGCAGATACACAATATTACGGCACTGGCCGTCGCAAAAGCTCAACAGCTCGCGTATTTCTTCGTCCGGGGACTGGTAACATTATTGTAAACCAACGTCCACTAGACGTATTCTTTGGTCGCGAAACGGCACGTATGATCGTTATGCAACCATTAGAGCTAGTTGAATTAACTACTAAGTTTGACCTTTACGTCACCGTTTCTGGTGGTGGTATCAGCGGACAAGCTGGCGCAATACGTCACGGGATTACTCGTGCGCTTATGGAGTATGACGAAACATTACGTCCTGCACTTCGTAAGGCTGGTTTTGTTACACGTGATGCTCGTAAAGTTGAGCGTAAGAAAGTGGGTCTACACAAAGCGCGTAAGCGTCCACAATTCTCAAAACGTTAATCCGTTTCGAAATTCTTACAAAAACCCAGCTTCGGCTGGGTTTTTTATTTATCCAAAAATAAATTATTAAAGTATAAAGTCTTGCCGATAAATTAATAAATAAACGTGATGTGGACAATTCTTTACCTATAAGAGCAAAAACACGTAATTTTTCGCAGTAAATCCTTGTGTTTGTTAAGGGTTTTCTTTTACCATACGCTGTTAATAATAAACGAACATTTCAAATTAGAAATGCCAGTTCAATGCGATGTGCCTAAATGGCGTTATTGAACTTGAATTTATGATTTGAAATCTGTCTTTCCAACCCCGGAGAAAAGTTGATGAGCGATGTATCAGTAGATACCAATGAATCAGCAACAAATAGCGAGCAGCCCCAAAGCAGCGGTCGCAGAAAATTTTTGACTGTCGGTACGTGTGTTGTTGGTGCCGTTGGTGCTGCAGGTGCTGCCGTACCTTTTGTTGCCTCTTGGCTGCCTAGTGCAAAAGCCAAGGCCGCTGGCGCTGATGTAGAAGTAGATATTAGTAGTATCCAACCTGGTCAGATGATTGGTGTTAAATGGCGAGGCAAGCCTGTCTGGATCGTGCGCAGAACACCTGAGTTGCTGAAATCCTTGAGTGCTCATGAAGAGCAACTGAGTGATCCAAACTCTGAGGTCGCACAGCAACCAGAGTTTGCTCAAAATCAATATCGTTCATTGAAAGAAGAGTATCTTGTGCTCGTTGGTATTTGTACGCACTTGGGCTGTTCTCCAAAGCATCTAGCTAAAGGCGCTTTCGAAGAATACGCTGAAGGAATTGCTGAAGGTTTCTTTTGCCCTTGTCATGGTTCAAAGTTTGATATGGCTGGTCGCGTATTTTCAGGCGTGCCTGCTCCATCAAATCTAGTCGTACCTCTTTATCAATATGTTGGTGATGATACGATTATTATCGGCTCAGAAGCGGAGGCATCGTAATGAATGCATTTTTGAATTGGATTGAAGAACGTATTCCAATGATGCGTGTTGCTAATATGCACGCAATTCAATATCCAGCAGCAAAGAACATGAACTTTTGGTACGTGTTTGGTTTCTTAGCAACCATTGTTCTTGTTAACCAAATTATTACTGGTATTTGGCTTACCATGAACTTCGAACCATCAGCTGAACGAGCGTTTGCCTCGGTTGAGTATATTATGCGTGAAGTCGACTACGGCTGGCTTATTCGCTACATGCACAGCACTGGTGCGTCAGCATTTTTTGTTGTTGTTTACCTGCATATGTTTAGAGGCATGATGTACGGTTCATATCAAAAGCCACGCGAGCTCCTATGGGTGTTTGGCATGCTTATTTACCTAGCGCTTATGGCTGAGGCATTCATGGGATACGTATTACCATGGGGGCAAATGTCATATTGGGGTGCGCAAGTTATCGTATCTTTGTTTAGCGCAATACCAGTTATTGGTCCTGATCTTGTTGAATGGATCCAAGGTGACTATGTTATTTCTGGTGCTACATTAAACCGATTCTTCGCATTACACGTGATTGCTTTACCGCTTGTTATCGTTATTTTGGTGTTCTTGCACATTATTGCGCTTCATGAAGTAGGCTCTAACAACCCAGATGGTGTTAATATTAAGCACAAGAAAGGGTCATTGGCTGAAGAAGATAAAACAGTTTATAAAATCCATGAATACTTTACTGACAAGTACGACATAGTAGACGATGTTGTGCCGTTCTTCCCACATATTGTATTGAAGGATTTAGTCGCATTTAGCGTATTCTTGTTCGTTTTTTGTTATATCATGTTCTTCATGCCTGAAATGGGCGGCTACTTCCTAGAACATCCTAACTTTGAGGTTGCAAATCCGTACAAGACGCCAGAACATATTTTCCCTGTTTGGTATTTCACGCCATATTATGCAATTTTGAAGGCTGTTCCGGATAAGTTGATGGGTGTACTTACAATGTTCGGTGCAATTGCCGTATTGTTCGCCTTACCTTGGGTAGACCGCGGTAAAGTAAGATCTTGGCGCTACAGATGTGGCTTGCACAAAGTAAACCTACTTGTGTTCGCCGCTGTGTTTGTATTCTTGGGTTACCTTGGTGGTACACCTCAGGAAGATTGGAAAATTGATGCATCTCGCGTTGCCACAATCATGTATTTTGGTTTCTTCGTTTTACTTTGGATTTATTCTGGTAAAGAAAAAACTAAGCCTGTGCCTGAGAGGATCGTACTATGAAAAAGTGGTTAGCAATTTTACTTTTAGTTCCTAGCTTCGCTTTTGCAGCCGGCTCTAACTACCCAAATGATCATGCAGATATCGATTTGAACGACCAAGAGTCGTTGCAACGAGGTGCACAAACCTTTATGAACTATTGTTTGGGTTGTCATCAAATGCAGTATCAACGTTATCAACGTACTTTCCAAGATATAGGTGTATCGGATGAATTGGGTGATAAATACTTGCGCTTTACTGGTGAAAAGGTCAGTGACTATATTACTTCTACTATGCCAGCAGAAGCATCAGCTACATGGTTCGGTGCTCCGCCACCAGATTTAACCTTAGTCGCTCGTGTACGCGGTGCCGACTGGATATATACGTATATGCGTACGTTTTATGTAGATGAAAGCAAGCCATTTGGTGTAAATAACTTAACCTTCCCTGACGTCGGCATGCCTCACGTATTGGAAGGCTTGCAAGGCACACCGCGTCTCACTTATGAAACGCGAATGGTAGATGGTGAGATGACTGAACGTTACGTTGGTTTGCGCAACGACGGTAATGGTAAGTTAACCACTGATGAATATGATCAAACTATTTTAGATTTGGTAAACTTCCTAGAGTATTCTGGCGAGCCATCAAGATTGCAATCAGAAAAAATAGGTAAAGGTGTGTTGATCTTTATTTGTATCTTCTTTGTTTTTGCATACTTACTGAAGAAAGATTATTGGAAAGACGTTAAAAAATAACGCCTTACCTTTAGTAGTTTAATAAAAGGGGCAGTGTGCCCCTTTTAGTGTTTTTAATTGTTTATTTTTTGCAATTCTCTTTTCGAAAGAGAATTCGGAGGTTTTAATGGCTGTAGCCGCGAACAAACGTTCAATAATGACGTTGTTTTCTGACAATATTGATATTTATAGTCACCAAGTACGCATAGTACTTGCAGAAAAAGGTGTGGGCGTCGAAATTAGCTATATCGATCCAACCGAACTCAGCGAAGACTTATTAGAGCTTAACCCCTACGGCACGGTGCCTACGCTTGTTGATCGCGAATTAGTGTTATATAAATCGCATATTATTATGGAATACTTGGATGAGCGTTTTCCTCACCCTCCACTAATGCCTGTTTATCCAGTATCGCGCGGCGAAAGTCGTCTTATGATGCATAGAATAGAACACGACTGGTACGCACTTGCAGCGAAAATCTTCCGCAATGAACCTGGTGCTGATGAAGCCCGCACTGAATTGCGTGAATCATTGCTTGCACTAGGTCCTATCTTTGCTGAGAAGCCGTATTTCATGAGTGATGAGTTTAGTCTTGTAGATTGTTACCTGGCACCATTGTTATGGCGCTTACCTGCCTTAAATATCACGCTTAATGGAGCAGGCAGCAAAGATGTTGTTACATACATGAACCGTATTTTTGAACGTGGTTCATTTAAAGCTTCTTTGACCGACCAAGAACGCGAAATCCATAACCCTCTATAAGATACCTGATATACGGCGATTGTTGCTTTGACCGTTTTTTACGGTCAAAGCCTTAATGACATAGCAGTATTAGATGTTTATTATTAACTGACATATATCAATTATTTTTTTATTCAAAAAATACTATTGAACAGAGAAAACTAATGGACAACATGACTAGTAACCAACCTTATCTGCTGAAAGCATTTTGCGATTGGATAGTCGACAACGGATTAACTCCTTACATAGTGGTCGATGCGGACTTGCCGGGCGTCGAAGTACCAACGCAATTCGTCAAAGATGGCCAAATAGTTCTCAATGTATCACCCAGTGCGTGTGTTAACCTAAATGTTGATCTTGAAGGCGTTTCCTTTCAGGCTCGCTTTTCTGGACAACCGATGCAAGTATTCGTCCCATGTATTGCAGTGAGTGCAATATATGCGCGGGAGAACGGCGCTAGTACTGTTTTTACACATACACCAGAAGAGTTAACTGCTTATGAGCAATCAATGGGTGCAAGCAAGCCTACAGAGCTATTATCTGTAAGTAATGTGATTGTAGAAAAATCAGGAAAGACAAGTATCAAAGCTGTTTCAGAATCTGGCGATAAGCCTGAAGTTGGGTCGATTAAAAGTGTTGCGAAGTCACAAAAGCATGAGAATCTGGGCGACAATAATACAAAACTAAGCAAAGCCGCAAGCAGCAATAAAAGACCTAGTCTAAAAGTAGTTAAATAACTTCAGTTATCAATACCGAGCAGTATTCACTGCTCGTTTAAATGCATACTAAAACACTTTATTTGATTACTAATTAAGAGGAATAAGTTCCATAACTCTTATAACTTTCGTCACACCATCTACATTTCTGGCGGCTTCGACCGCCGCTGAAGCCTCTTTTTTTGTAAGTAATCCCATAATAAATACTTCACTGTCTTCAACCACCAATTCAAGCTTGAAAAGTGGAATATCTTCGTTCGCTAACATAATTGTTTTGATCTTCGAAGCTAGCCAAACATCATTCATTGTTGATGTTGCTGCAATAGGCTGGCCTAAGCGAACCTGGTTATGAACTTTAAGCACGTTTGTTGTTTTATTCGCCTTACTTTCAACATCCGTTATCATGGTTTGCAAAGGTGCTTGTCCCGTTAACAGGACCTGACCATTGTAAACGTCAACACTGACCGCAGCGGTGTCCTTAATCAGTGGAATATCATTAATAGCGCTTCTAACTCTGCTCTGTGTGGTTTTATCGTCTATTTGTGTGCCAACCGTACGCCTGTCGTTAGCCGACACCGTGGCTGCAGCTCCTGCTGTGCCTACTGCCAGTAAAGTACATCCGGTTTGCATAAACGCAACGAAAATAATCAAAACCGTAGCGAGTTTTCCCTTGCTTAACATAATCCTTTCTCTTTTTTCATTCTGAATCACTAATCGGAAATAATGCGTTATCTATCGATTCGCATAAATTGTGTATGACTAATAAATGTACTTCTTGAATACGTACAGTGCGCGAAGAAGGCACTCTAATTTCAACGTCATTCTCACTTAGAAAACCAGCCATCTCACCACCGTCTTTGCCGGTAAGCGCTACTATAGTCATGTCGCGAGCTAGCGCAGCCTCCATTGCATTTATTACATTACGACTATTTCCACTGGTTGATATTGCTAATAATATATCACCTGGTTGGCCTAATGCTTTGATTTGTTTTGAAAATATATCATCAAAACTGCTATCGTTAGCAATAGAAGTTATAGCCGAACTATCTGTAGTTAAAGCCATTGCTGGTAACGACGGGCGGTCGCGTTCATAACGATTTAATAGCTGAGATGAGAAGTGTTGAGCATCAGCTGCAGAGCCACCATTCCCGCAGCTAAGTAACTTGTTTCCACGAATGAGAGCTTCAACCATCATTATGGCAGCTTTCTCGATAGGGATAGGTAGCTCTTCAGCCGCAGCTATTTTAGTTTGAATACTTTGTGTAAAGCTCTTTTTAATATTATCCAGCATTGAATGACCCTTAAATAATGTGCAAGCTACACTTGTATTACTATACGTTTTTTATCCAGTTTACCTGCTCGCCGTCTATCGCGACAACATCTAATCTTAAATTTGTATGGTGTGGATTCATGTTTTTTTGTAACAAATAGTACTGAATTGTTCGTTCTAACTTCATACGTTTACTTTTGGTGAAGTATTCAGCAGCATGCCCATGACTATTAGAGCTTCTATATTTAACCTCAACAAACACAAGTTGTTCGCCATCCTGCATAATTAAGTCTATTTCTCCGACCTTGGCTTTATAGTTTTGTTCCAAAAACTGCAGCGATTCATCAATTAAAAATTGTTTTGCGCTTAGCTCTGCATTATGACCTACCACGCTTGCCATGAACTGATGGGAGAGCAATGTCTTAAAAATCCTCAAACTGTGTGATGCTATCTTCTTGGATAACTGCATTAGGAAGGCTTCGAGTGACTTGCCTTTGACTATTTACTGACAACTTTCCAGATAAGCCCTTTAACTCTGTATGACTAAAATAAGCGAGTTGTTGCATTTGCTCCGAAAATTGAAATGCATCATACCCAAATGCAAATAAACGTAGAAATGAACTAGGTGGCTTATTCCAGATAGCATCAACTTCGGCCGCAAGTTCACTCTGTCGTTGATCAGGCATCAAAAACGGCATGTCAACAAAAACGAGATTTCTGAGATCACGAATACTGTTCTTATTAAGTTGATGTTGGTAACTATAAGATGTTGCAAAAACAGGAATAGTGCGTCCGGTAAACAAACTAATGCTTGCTTCAATAATTGGGTTTAGCAGCTCAACCTGTTGTGGCAACGCAAACACAACAAAAGCATCAACGTCTCGTCTGTTGCGAGTTACGCTGTGCACTGTTTCAGTTGTTAAACTCGACATTTGGCTGATGCGTTTTTGACTTTGTAAAACACCTAAAGCATCGGTAATTCCAATACGTAGGCTTTTATTATCTGTAAAGCTAACCGTTTTAGGCTGTTTTATTTCATCTATTCCGTTTAGTGCTATCCACTGCTGATTAAAAGAGCTGATCATACGCTTGCTAACCGAAGACTCATTACTAATAATTATCGGGGTTTTCACTCCTCGTTTTTTCATCAAATTGGCTAGCTGAATAGCCTCATCTTCGGGTGCCAATGCGAAGTAAACTTTGGCATTTTCATTGGCTGTAGCTCTATTATTGGCTGTAGCACTATTATTGGCTGTAGCACTACTATTGGCTGTTGCACCTATAGACTCTGTTTCTTTAGCGGCAGTTGAGGTTGATTCTGATGAAGCGCCGAATTCGTCCTCCATTATATCTTCATCGTCGTTGTTAATATTCATAGCGCTTGTAGTTTTCAACTCACTTGAAACACGATTTAAATATACAAACATTGATTCAGGTAAATTAAAAGCTCTAAGCAAATTAACATGTTCACGCAGCAAGGGGCCAATGACAATGTCATATTGCATGAGCCCATCAGGTGTAATTTCGGTGCTCTCGAATTTACTGCTATCGGAACCAGTATCTAAAAAAGTAATGCTGGGGATAGCTTGACCGGGATTAGCTGAATTAATACTATTTAAGCGCTTGAAGTAGGCAGACATTATGCCTTGCCTTATCGCATCGCCCTGAACTTGAACTCTGCCAGTTAAGGGCAGTAACACAGCAATATTGCGAACTTCTTTTATGGTTTGACCTACGTAACCCCTAACGCCAGCCGGCAGATTAATGGACAGCGGATGTGTCGGATATTGTTTTTGCCAGAATAAAATTGCTTGCTGTCGACTGATATCAGTTAAGCCTTCATCTTCCAATATGCTGGCCAGCGCAGCGTATGGACGCATAAAAGCCTCGCTATCGCCCAGTGCCATCTGAGTTGATTTAGATGCCTTTAAAAACCATTGCCACAATATCTGCTCTTGCGTTTGATTGAGCGGGCTATCGGCATTTAGTTGTTGGCTTAAAACAGTCGACGCTAGGTCCCAGCGCTTATGCAATGCCGCTAAATGAGCAATCACCACTTCTTTTCGGTCAATAAACTTGTTGTCAGTGATCGGTGTTAACCACGAAATCATAGTATCGATAGGTGTGTTAATTAGTTCTGATGGGAGGCCTGAAGCGTAGTACTGAATAAGTGCGCACTCAGCCTTTAGCAATGAGGCATATTGTTGTTGCAAAGTATCTTCCAGAAATGGCTCAATGTTTGCAATAATAATATCTGCACGACCGCATTCACCCCCTGTTTGAAAATCCTGTATTGCAGCTAGCAGTAAATTGTTACGTTGGTTAATATCACGGCTTTTAAGCCATTCAGATTCAGCTCGTTGCAAAGCAGTTTCAGCTTTCTCTAAAACAATTTCTTTAGTTTGTTTTACGGCCTCTTTAGCAGGCTCGTCAGCTATTATTTTTGTTTGATTAGCACAACTAGTAATAAACAATAAAACGAAAGCAAGACTAAAGCAGGTACGGAAATTTACGAATGCGTTCACAAGTACTCTCATATAAACAATATAATGACAGTTTACTAAAGCACAGATAAATATCTATCTTCTTTCTCATATTCTGCTCTAAAGTAGGTGTACAATGATACGAAATATGAGAAACGCAGTTAAAAAGGGCAATCTCTTAGCATATTCTTAAAATTGATATGAGTTGGTGCTAATAGGTCCATCAAAATACATGCGATTTAAACAACAAAGTGCCTAGAGCTAATAAAGTGCCCAGAGCGCAAAACAAGCTAAAACGCAAAAATACTCAAAAATGTAAAAATAAGAAGAAATTAGATAATGACTAACTCAGGGACTCTTTACATAGTGCCGACACCCATCGGTAATTTGTCTGATATCAGTGCGCGAGCTTTAGATATTTTAAACCACGTGGATATGATCGCGGCCGAAGATACGAGGCATACATCACGTTTGCTTTCGCATTATTCAATCACTACATCGACAATATCGATGCATGACCATAATGAGGCCGCACGCTCAACTCAGCTAAGCGCTAAACTTCTTTCCGGGCAAAATATTGCTTTAGTTTCTGATGCTGGTACACCCCTTATTAGCGATCCTGGTTTCATCTTCGTGCGTGATTGTCGCGAGAAAAACATACCGGTTATTGCATTGCCAGGCCCTTGCGCTTTAACAACAGCTTTGAGTGCATCAGGTTTGCCCACAGATAAATTTACATTTCACGGTTTTTTGCCAGTTAAGCAACAAGCGAAAGCTGAAGCCTTAAGTTCACTTAAAAATTCAGGTTGTACAACTGTGTTCTACGAGGCTCCGCGGCGTGTAAGAGACACTATCATGGCTTGTCATGAGAACTTGCAAGTTGATCATGAAATAGTACTAGCAAAGGAAATAAGCAAAACCTTTGAAACCTACAAGCAGGGTAGTGCTCAAAGTATACTTGAATGGCTGGAAGCTGACCCTGTGCATCAAAAAGGCGAATTTGTCTTAATGGTTTATTGCCCAAATAATTTGACCAAAGATGGTGCGCCACAGGAAGCTATCGCACTGTTAGAGTTATTGTCTAAAGAATTACCATTGAAGAAAGCGGCAGGCATCACAGCAGCTCATTATGGCTTAAAAAAGAACGCGCTATATGAGCTGGGATTGAGTCTAAAGCAGGAATAACTGGCCTATTAGTTCAAGCTTTTGCCAAGTAATCAAGATTGAATGTAATGCTAATTATAGATGTGCTAATTATAGATGTGCTAATTATGGCTGAGCTAAATAAGTGTTTGGCTAGACTAGATATCGCGTAGTGTAAAAATGCTTAGCAAAAGTAAAAGGGCACTATTTAAACACTCTCAAATAAATCTTCTACACGCTGGCGCAAATCTTCAATTTGAGTAATGTCTGCAGGTGCGATAAATATCGTATCGTCACCAGCAATAGTCCCAAGCACACCATCAGTATGGCTTAATGAGTCGAGTAAACGGGCTATTAATTGAGCTGCCCCTGGACTTGTGCGGATAATAACCATCACATTATTGTGCACAATATCTAATACAAGCTGTTTGAGTGGACTCTTTGCCGTTGGCATACCTAATTCTGGTGGCAAGCAATAGACCATATCGCCACGGGCGTTGCGCGTTCTAACAGCTCCAAACTTACTTAACATGCGCGATACTTTCGATTGACTGATGTTATCAAAGCCAGCTTCTTTTAACGCGTTAACAATTTCACCTTGCGAACCGTAGCTTTCTGTTTTTAATAGTTCTTTGAATGATTTGACGAGTGCGTCTTGTTTGCTTGATGACATAATAATGAAAGTCTCATTTTTAAATGTAGGCGTATTTTGCATTAGTAGCATTTTTTTCGCAAACGAATGTCAGTTATAAATGTATAGTAATTGTAAGTATTGTAAATTTGTTGTGAAAGTTAAGGTAAAATACAGTGATAAGACCAAGGGGTTATTGAGATCTTGGCGCATATAGATTAAGGTGACGCCCGAAAATAAATTCGTTTATCAACAGGAGAATTTTATGAAGGTAGCTGTATTAGGCGCCGCTGGCGGCATTGGTCAAGCATTATCATTATTATTGAAAACACAATTACCTGCTGGCTCTGAGTTAGCTTTGTATGATGTTTCACCTGTTGTTCCGGGTGTTGCTGTTGATTTAAGCCATATTCCTACAGACGTTGCAGTATCTGGTCACGGTAAAGATGACCTTGCTGAAGCGTTAAGCGGCAGTGACATTGTTTTGATACCTGCTGGGGTGCCGAGAAAGCCGGGTATGGACCGTTCTGACTTGTTTAATATCAATGCTGGAATTGTGAAAAACCTGATTGATGCTGTCGCCGACAACTGCCCGAAGGCATGTATTGGTGTTATTACTAACCCAGTAAATACTACAGTTGCTATTGCGGCTGAAACGTTAAAAGCAAAAGGTGTTTACGACAAGAATAAATTGTTCGGCGTAACTACTTTGGATGTCATTCGTTCTGAAACCTTCATAGCGACGCTCAAAGGATTGAGTACTAGCGATGTGCACGTGCCTGTTATTGGTGGACACTCTGGCACAACAATTCTTCCGCTTTTGTCGCAAGTTGATGGCGTAAGCTTTACAGATGAAGAAGTAGCAAGTCTAACCACTCGCATACAAAACGCAGGCACAGAAGTTGTAGAAGCTAAAGCTGGTGGCGGTTCTGCTACATTGTCTATGGGCCAAGCAGCTGCGCGTTTCTGTTTGTCACTTGTTGCAGCAATGCAGGGTGAAGCAGTTGTTGAATATGCTTATGTTCAAGTAGATGGTTCTGAAGACGCTGCCTTCTTTGCCCATCCCGTTCGTTTAGGTGTTAATGGTGTTGAAGAAATTTTACCATACGGCGATTTAAGCGATTTCGAAGAAGATGCTAAAAACGCAATGTTAGATGGCTTACGTGGCGACATCAAACTAGGTGTTGAATTCGTTAACGGTTAATATTCGTTAAGCTAGATTTAGAAGCCGGCACTCACTTGAGATCGCCGGCTTTTTTATTTCTATAAAATTCCGATAATGTATTTTATATATGTTCGTCCGTTATCCACCTATTATGAACTGTCCAATTCAAAAAGGTCAGCTGGATAGACCGAAAACGGAGGTTAATCTTTAAAATAACTTGCTCCTTTCACGCTCAAAGACAGTAAAAATAGTTTATCCCTTGAAACTACGCGCATCCAATCTCAAAAATATAGGATATGAAACATGCTCAACAAACTAAAAGACTTTTTTAACAACGAACTTATGTTGAATAGCTCTGCGAAAAACAAGGAACAGAATACTTATAGTTTGCAACAAGCTTGTGCACTTTTATTGATGGAAGTATCCCGAGCCGATTTTGAGCAGTCCGTCACGGAGAACGATGAAATTAAGCAACAACTTCAATCACTCTTTGACCTGTCAGATGACAAACTTCAAGAACTTTTTGTCTTCAGTCAGGAGGCGAGTAGAGACACCACGTCGGTGTATCCATTTACTTCTATGATAAATGACAACTACAATTATGATGAAAAGGTTAATTTACTAAAGCTTATGTGGAAAGTGGCGTATATCGATAATGAACTAGACAAGCATGAAGAATCTACCATAAGAGCAGTGGCTGATTTATTGTATGTTTCCCACGGTGACTTTATAAAAGTTAAACATGAAGCTTCTGGCGAGTAGCGTTTCGCACCAACAAATAGAAGCCCTAGTTAATTAGCAAAACTTTTATGAATATAAGTGTCGATTGCAAAAAAGGCCGCACTAAGTGCGGCCTTCATGATCAAATTAGCTATTTAATAATATCTAACCCGTGTTACGTAAGCCAATAGCAATACCCGTGATAGTAACCATCATGGCCATTTCCAACGTAGCGATATCATTATCGCTGTAGCTAGATGAGCCTTCTTTTCTGATGCGGTCAAGCAATTCAATTTGTAAATAATGCAGCGGTTCTAAATAGCCGCCACGAATTTCCATTGAAAGTTTACCATGTGGGTCGTCTTCCATCATGTCTGTATGGTCAAGTATGCGCAGAATTGAAGCTATACTTTCTTTCAATTCAGCACGTAAGCCTTCACCAAAGTGCTTAAGCTTGTCAGGCACTAAACGGGCATCATAGGCCTCGCTTATATGTGGTTCGGCCTTTTTAAATACCATATCGAGCATTGATAAGCGTGAATTGAAAAATGGCCAATTATCGATCATGTCTTTCACGGTAGCTTCGTTGCCTTCACTAATAACACTTTCAACTGCTTTCATTACACCTAACCAAGACGGCAATACCATACGTGTTTGTGCCCAAGCGAATATCCATGGAATTGCTCTCAAGCTTTCAATACCGCCTTTTGGATTTCGTTTAGCTGGACGGCTACCTAAGGGTAATTTACCTAACTCCTGCTCTGGCGTTGCAACTCTAAAATATGGCACAAACTCAGGATCATCTCTAACTACCCCACGGTAATTATCACGACCTCGCGCTGCCATATTTATCATAGTCTCGCGCCATTCTGGCTTAGGCGCGGGTGGTGGCGACAACATAGCTTCAACTACCGCTGCGGCATAAATCGATAAACTGCGTTTGGCTAGCTGCGGCATACCAAACTTATAGCGTATGGTTTCGCCTTGTTCAGTAACTCTGAAACCGCCGATTAATGAGCCAGGAGGCTGCGAATGAATAGCTGCTTTAGCTGGCAAACCTCCGCGACCAATAGTGCCGCCGCGTCCGTGAAATAAGGTCAAGGTCACTGACTTTTCTTCAGCTAAAGCGACTAATGCTTCTTGCGATTCATATTGAGCCCAACCTGCGGCTAAGGACCCCGCGTCTTTAGCTGAATCTGAATAACCAATCATGACAAATTGACGTCCTTTGATGTAGCCTCGATACCAGTCGATATCGAGCAGGTTACGCATCACTTTTGGTGAATTATTTAAATCGTCGAGAGTTTCAAATAAGGGAGCGACCGGCATAGGCCAGCTTACACCGCACTCTTTCAGTAGCAACTGCACTGCCATAACGTCTGAGGCTTCTCTGGCCATTGAGATAATGTAAATCCCAAAGCCTTCCTGACTGTGACGAGAAATAGTTCTGCAGGTGTCTAATACTTCTTGGACATCCTCGGTGGGTTTCCAGTTCAACGGAATTAGAGGACGTTTAGAGCTCAGCTCGCGCAGCAAAAACGCTTGTTTGTCATCCTCGCTCCACTGTGCGTAATCTCCTAGGCCAAGATAGCGAGTAAGTTCGCTAAATACATCTGCATGGCGATCTGAGTCTTGACGAATGTCTAGTTTAAGCAAATTTACGCCAAAGCTGTGTACTCGGCGGATAGTGTCTTTTAACGCACCTTCAGCAATCACAGCCATGCCGCATTCATTGAGTGATTGGTAGCAAGCTAACAGCGGTATAAGCAATTCTTCATTACTATTAACCCACTCTTCAATAGGAATGAGATTATCACGAGTCTTCTCTAACTTATTACGAATACTCTTGAGAGCAGCTCGATAGGGTTCTTTTGCATCGCCAACGATATTGCGTAACTTGTCATTACAGTCGTTCATCGACAGTTCAATATATAAATCGTCCATGTCGAGTGCAAAAAGCTTTGCTGCTCGTCGTCGGGCTAGCATTAGTACTTCTTCCGTTACCTTTGAAGTAACAAATGGATTACCATCGCGATCACCTCCCATCCATGAACTGAACTGAACTGCTTTAGCATCAAGAGGCAAGGTAATGTCGAATTCAGCCTTCAAATACTCTTCAAGTTCTCTCAAGAATTCAGGTACGGCTTCCCATAACGAGTTTTCAATAACTGAAAACCCCCAGCGAGCCTCATCAACAGGAGTAGGGCGTATCGAGCGAATCTCTTCTGTGTGCCATGCTTGACTGATAAGTGCAGCAACTCTTTTCTTAATTCGACTCCGTTCCCTTTCGTTTAGATTGCTGCCGTGAAGAGCTTGTAGCTGAGCGGCAAGCTCGCGATGCTTATGAATTAAGGTTCTGCGAGTAACTTCAGTTGGGTGTGCTGTTAAAACCAAATCGATATTTAGATTTTGTATGGCTTGCAGGACTTTTTCTCTATTGCCGCCGAGGATTTTTATTTTTTCCAATGAGGATGCTAACGACTCATCACGCTGATTTGCGCTGTTATATTCTTGCTCGGCAATATTCGCTAAATTCAAAAACTGCGCGAATGCGCGCCCAATAGTGAGCAATGACTGATTATCTAAACTCGAGAATAGTGTAGTCATACGATCGGTACTTTTAGTTACGTCAGCATATGAGTCACGTCCGTCTTGTCTGATTTGCTCTATCTTTTGCAACCAATCACTACCGAGCTCTGCTTCAATAGTTTCACCAAGTGTTGCACCTAAATAACGTACAGTATCCTTCAATTGTGCGTCGAGCGTATCATTCATGTTTAGTGTTTTCCTTGTATAAAAGCAATACTCACAAGATATACATCATTAAGTCTAAAGTCTAATGCTTAGCTTTATAAGTTAATGTTTTTGGGCATAAGCGGCCAATTTTAAAGCTTTTTAGAATGTGTTAAGATGTGCGCGAAAAATTATGCGCAAATCATTTATGCGCGAAAAACTCATTTAATAAAATTATTATTTTGGAGACACTGTGTCAGATAAGTATTCAACAGTAGAGTTACAAGCAAGTTACGGTATTGGTTATCAGATGGGTGAGCAATTAGCCGGAAATCCATTCGACGGACTTGATTTAGATACAGTTATGGCTGGTTTAGCTGACGGTTTTAATCGCGTTCAACCGCAAGTCGACAACAATGATTTACGCGCCGCTTTCACTGAAATTCATGAACGTATGCAAGCTGCTAAGCAAGAGCAATTTGCCGGTGCGGTTGAAGAAGGAGAAACGTACCTAGCAGAAAATGCAAAGCGTGAAGATATCGTGACTACGGAGTCAGGCTTACAGTACGAAATTATAACTGCTGGAACAGGCGAAAAGCCAAGCGCAGCGTCAACAGTGCGTGTTCATTATCACGGTACGCTAACAAATGGTGAGGTTTTTGATAGTTCGTACGATCGTGGCGAACCTGCAGAGTTTCCAGTGGGTGGCGTAATCAAAGGTTGGACCGAAGCATTACAAATAATGCCAGTTGGTTCGAAGTGGCGTTTACACGTGCCACACGACCTAGCTTATGGCGAACAAGGTGCCGGTGGTGCAATTGGTCCATTCAGCACATTAGTATTTGATGTTGAGTTGCTAGACATTATTGGCTAGTAGTTAGCTGGATAGAAAGGTTTGTTTGTTCTTTGAGTGAACAAGTGACTGCCAGGTATTCTTTGAAAGGAGCATTTTGCTCCTTTTTTGTATGCTTTTTTTTCAAGGACTTGCTTTATTTTCGTATTTTTGAGTAAGCCCCAAGCTATTTGATTTACTTAGCGGAGAAAAGTTATGCTTTTGGCTGAGTTTGAATTGCGCCAACCTCCAGCATGGGTGCCGCATCTAAATCTTCCGCATCCATCATAGTGGCTATGCGCTGCATTGTTGCAACTAATTGCGTTTGCTCCCATTCTTCTAGTTTTTCGAATCGATCGATAAAGTGTTCTTGTAGGGGCTTAGGAGCGGTCTCTAATGTTTTGATGCCAGCTTCGGTTAGATGCAATCCAACTTTGCGTTTGTCGACTGTAGAGCGTTCCCTAACAACCAAATTTTTGACTTCAAGCCTGTCTAGGATGCTCGTGACGGTGGCGGAGCTTAAATTTATACTATTGGCAATTTCTTTGACCATCACACCATCGTGCGCCTCTATTTCCTGCAATACAAAAAGTTGAGGGCTAGTTAGACCTGAATCTTTATTTAGCTTTTTTGAGTACAAACCGATAGCTCGAATGACTTTGCGCAGGGACATTAATAATTCTTCGTACTTTTTCATGGTGCTTTCGCAGTTCACTGAGGCAATATTTCGAACTCTATCAAAAAAAGAGACATTTCGCCTCTTAAATAGGCGTTTTCGTCAAATTTACTTGATTCGCAAAACGCATCAGATAAGTTAAGGACGTTCTTATTGGCAAACAGGTTACTGATTTCATCCGCAGTCACCAAACCCTTCGTGGCTGACAATAATTTGTTTACAATACACGTAAAGAGAGTCTAGATATGTTCGACTAAATGATGTGTTTCTTAGAAAAGAAGTTCATTTTAGTCGGGGCGACGAAATTCAAACAATTTAATGTCTTCAGCATACCGAAGTGCAATTTTCTCTATTACAGCTGGCGTGAAATTGTAAGTTTGTTTTGTTCTTCCAGATTTGTTGCGTTGAGTTAATTTAGCCTCTGACATATTTCGCTCTGCGATAATCTTTTCTATTTGCCTGTTCATATTTGAAATATCATCTACTAGATCTAGATTGTTTCTATCGGCATCAATATCCAATAATTTATGCTGTGACATCCAATGTCTATCTGCATATTGGTCGCTTCCTGCCTCACTGCATAGCCAATCTACAAATTCATCAAATGGCATGTCAGGATAAAGCCCTTTGAATCGCGTGATAATAAACATGTCAGAAAATCTTTGGTTATTAGATATTTTATCTTGCCAACATGAGTAAATTCGCTCCCAGCTATTTCTGACGAATGCCGTCTTCAAATAATTATGTTTATCAGGATTGCTTCGCAAAAACGAAGCGTAGGAGATGTTTAGATAAAATGCGCTTGAAGGCAACTCTTCCTGAAAAAAGGCCTTCAAACTACTTGAACCCACCTTTGGATTTCCAACACATAGGAGCTTATAAGTATCATTAACCATTATTCCGCCAATATTATCAGCAGGTGGCTTTTTTCCTAACCTTACTAAAAAGCGTAAATGAAAAACTATTTTAGTAATAACTTTTAAAACCCGATGGTTTCCTCTTAATTTTGAGAGCGCTTCATTTACAAGTCTCTTAACCTTCCAGTTTTTTTTCTGCATACGTTTTCCTTGTGATGCTCTAAAACAAAAATCAATCGTCCGTGCTTATCGTTTTCTAACCCCTCCTAATTTGATTATTAAGCGCGGAAACAAAAATAATGATTGGGTAATTTGGATAGCCAGTGGTCGTGCTTTTTTACTGAGGAACAAGCTAAAGTACGCGGCTATTGAATATGAGATTACGGTCGCTATGGCTGCGCCAATTGGTCCGTATAGCGGTATTAAGTATAAGTTTAGTGCCACATTGGTCAATGCACCAATGGCATGTGTGATTAAAGAGAACTTGTAAAGTTCTTCAGCTAGCATCCATTTGCTTACAATGGCTCTTAAAAATATAAATATACCGGCCCATATATGAATCGATAAGATAGCCCCGCTATCAAAAAACTCTTTGCCAAATAAAACTGAAACAATTGGCTCGGCAAAAAATGTAAAAAATATTGCGAGTGAAAACGATATCAAGACCATTGCATCCATGATTTTTGACAGGCGCTTCTTATATGCTTCCAGATTGTTTTTCTTAAGTTCAAGTAGCCGTGGAAAGGCCGCTGCCGCAACAATTGGGGGAAGGAAGTACCAAATTTCAGATAAGCGCGCAGCAACTGCGTAAACACCAACTTGCTCGAGAGTTGTCATATATGACAGCATCAATATATCGACTTTTAGATAAATAACAGCAGTCAACGATGACAACACTAATGGGAAAGCTTTTTTAGCTAGCAGTATTGCTTCATCCGCTTTAAATTCAAGCACCAATTTATGTTTATTGTTGCGATAAAAGTATGTTGCCAATATTAAACCTAATACCATCGGTTCTATTGCTAAGACGATCAAAAATTGTGTAAATGACGCGTTAACAGATACTAGCGCAACTTTTGCAACTCCCGATGCCAGGAGTACGGCGGAACTTAAGAGTGTAAACGCTTTCATCTTGGAAAATGCGAGCGAATAATATTCGTATACTTTTGAGATTAAGAATAACTGTCCGCATATGACTAAAATCAGGTAGTTAGCTAATGTGTCTTTAACCAAAAAACCAACTAATGCAAATGAGAGTAAAAACATGAAGAGCGATGCCGAAAACCGAATCACCATAGCATTCCCTAAAATCATGCCACTTTGCTCCGGCCTTTGCTTTATCTCTTTGGTAATCAGATGAGTCAAACCGAATGCACTAAAGTTCATAGCAATTGCAGCTAGCGCAATAAATTGACTATACAGACCATAATTAGCAGCACCAAGGTAGCGTGCTACAAGAATTCCCACTACAAAGGAAGTCCCAAGTTGCATTATTTTAGCAGCAAACATCCAAGAAAAATTTTTCATGAATGAACTTTTGAAGAATCTATTCACCTAACGTTCTCTTTATTAAAATCAATTTGATTTAATTCACTCATGCCTAAATTCTTTAACTTGATTGCAAACAATCATTCACGTTTTTCTAAATAGTAAAAACTGGAGGGTTGCAAATAAACCCGCATGTTTCACCGCTAATTTAACCCAGCCACCTTTATATTGTCGGGTTTTTAGACCTCTGAGGAGCTGGATAATTACCCTAGTTCTATACGCTCGTTCGCCCAACCATGCTCTGTGTTTAGCAGCAGACAACAATCTGTTCTCAGCTGCTTCTGGTCGCATTTTTTTTAATCGCTGCGTAATTCCACCATCTGTTCCGATGCGATAATCATAAAGTGCTATTGGTATGTTCTTTAAAGATAGTCCTGCCTGAACAACTCTTACAAAAAAATCCCAGTCTTGCCCGTTTGGTAAATCATTATCGAAAGGTATTGTCAACGCCACGTCTTTTAATACCGTGACGCCACTCATACCGCAATACGTGTTCCCTTTCTTTAATTCCTCTTCAACAACAAAAGGCTTCGAATTGATCACTAGCCTACCATCGGAATCCATGATTTCTTTACCGCATGTGGTTCCTACGATTTTGTTGTTGGTTTTGTACTGCTCTATCGCTGTATGTAAGTAATTTATCTTCCATGCATCATCATCATCTAAAAAGGCGACTATTTTGGACTTGGCGGCCGAAACACCATGGTTCCGACAATAATTAGCGCCTTTAACCTCATCAAATCTTTTAATTACCAAATTGTGAAATCTTACCTTGTAGGCTTCCCAATCATATTCAAGGGCAGAGGCATCGTCGATGATAATAATTTGCTCGGGTAAGATAGTTTGATTAAGCACGCTATTAAATGATTGCTTAAGATAATCAGGACGGTCTTTCGTCAATATAATTGCGGTGACTGATAAGTTGTTTATGAAACTCAATTAAGTGTCTCCAAAAGTCAGAAAAAGAATACTGAAGCTTTATTTAGTGATTGATAAAATAAAAAAAGTTGTTGTAAAGTATCACGTTCCTAAAGCTCTAACCAGAATCACTACTGCAATTTTGCATTATTACAACAGCCAGAAGAAGAGATTGAGCACAACAATATGGCCAAAAGGTGTATAAAGTCTAAGACCACTGCGAGCAAGGCATTGCGCGAGACTTCGATTCAATTAGAAGTCATTTCCCTCTTTTGTTAAACTAGTGGAAAATCAAGGTTAGGCTGCGTGCTATGCGATCTCTTATAGATCACAAGAAACTCCTTTTATATTCGATGTTGATTAGCATTCTTTATTTTGCACAAGGATGCGCTGTATTTGAATCCCCCCTTTTATCACAAGGTTATGAGTTTGGTGATGCTTTAACTCATCGCTTGAACTTCAAAGAGACTCTTGTTAAAAGTGATATAGATGAAATCATTCCTCGAGCGCGAGCCTTTGCTAGAATTAATACTTTAGTTAAAAAGAATATATCAGCGCTAAATATTTTACTAAAAAGCTATGCAAAAGAAAAAAATTTAATCAGTACCTTAAACAAATTAGAATCAGATGATGAGAGCGCTAACACCATTAACTTGGCTCTCGTTCTAGCGCTATTTCCCATTCAACGAAATCATATCTTAGGTGACTTAAGTAGGGCTAAAAAACCTGTTCACAATGATATTTATCCTGCCTTACTAGCAGCAAATATCAACGCAAAGAGGCTTATTCAAAGAGTATCACTCGATAAGACGGAGGACATATTAACGCCCCTTATCAACTCTTTAAGCATTAACCTTTATAAGTTCTCTGAGCAGGCCAAAAACAAAATGTGGTTTAAACCATCGCATAGCGATACTTGGCAAGCGGCTTTTGCCCTGCATTATGTGCCAACGAGCGGAGCGTTATCAGGCAGCATTGTGCACTTACAAGCAAATATGTCTTATGACATAAAGGTCGAGGTTACTGATAGGGGAGAGTTATACGAGCGGTTGTATTCAGCAAAGACTCGGCCAAATTCCCCACCTATTGATCCACAAAAAATTATTTATTTGAAGGATATTTATGAAGGTGGCGCTCTAGATCTAAGTGCTTTTGATATAAATGGCTCAAAAAATGGCTGGGCCAAAATTATTGGTGATGATGTGGTTATTGATGCGGGAAATGATGCAGAAGCATCGTTGTTTTTAGGAAATGCCGAATATGTCATGCTAGAAAATATCACTACAAAAGGCGGCAAGCGATTTGGTATTCATTCAGTCAAAGCCCATCACATTTGGATAGATGGATGTAACGTGAGTGAATTTGGTAGAAAAGCGAATGACTATCAAGGTGGTAAAGGTTATGAAATAGCCGACTCTACAAAGCCAATTAATTATGATGCAGGGATTTTTTTACGGCAAACTGGTGTGGTAGTCATTGAAAACTGTGAGGTCCACTCGCCAAATCATAGCGCGAATCATTGGGGAAATGGCCACCCAAATGGTTCAAGCGCAATGCTTGTTAGTGCTAAGCATCCCAAAGCCGAATATTCAGGGCAATATATTGTTCGGCACAATCGTTTCTTTGGAACAAAGGAAGTGCGTTTTAACGACGTTATTGAAAGTAGAACAAATATAAGGCATCACGGGGGATTCTTAAGAGACTCTGCGATTCATGATAATTATTTAGCTTTTGCCAATGATGATGTAATAGAACTCGATGGCGGACAAAGTAATGTTCTGATTTATAACAATACCATTACTCAGGGATATTGCGGGATAAGCCTTGCACCTAACATGATTGGACCGAGTTATGTGTTTAACAATGACATTACGGATTTAGGGGACGAACGCGGATCCGGATGGGCCGCATTTAAAATGGGAGGCTTGTTTAGCGCACCATCGGGTAAAACTTTTATCTTTCAGAACTATGTAGATGTGAACGCAAACGGCATTGCTGCAGGCGGAATTAGAGGGGATCTTACCTTTTGGGCTGAAACGAGGAATAACATCTTTCGACTATCTTCTTTTCGAGATCAAAAGCGTGGCTATGGTATCCGAGATACCCAAAGTTACTATCGGAACCGTTATAAAGGTGACCTTATTCTCAACCTTGTGACCCGCAAACACGAAGTAATTACACGCTTAAATAATGAGAATGTCTCACCCTATGCAGCTTCTGACAATGAAAGTGCCCTGTTGACCGCAAATTCATTGCAACGATTAAAAGTTAAAGATAATAATAGGATCAACAATTTCTCGTATCCAACAGAGTTAAGTTCGAGCCTTAGAGACAAAGTATCTGAAAACACAACTGATATATTGAATGATGAAAAAGCGAAAAATGTCGTTAAACTATTGAACAAAGACTACATCGCGATAGGCGTGCTTGAGTCACCATACTAAGATTAACAACATCGCCTACTTTGGGCCCTGTTGACGTCTATCTCGTTGTCTGCAAAATGACAGGCAGGTTCTCCATAATGAAAAAAGGAATTACTTATAGTGGTATCGCATAAATATAAATGTATTTTTATTCATATTCCCAAATGCGCTGGAACTAGCATAGAAAAAGCATTAGACCATTTTGATGGAAAGCTTTCTCGCGGCAGACAAGATCACAGAAGTGTTAGGATGATTGAGAAGCCCTTTAATCCTTTTAAAGCAGCTCGCAATCCAGAAAATGCAAAAGATGCCATAAGACGATTCAGAGAGTACTTTAGAACTAGTTCCAACCCTAATAATAAACTAGCGGTTAGTTCGGCTCAGTACAAAGACTATTATAAGTTTTCACTCGTGCGAAACCCTTGGGATCGTGCATTCTCATGGTATAAAAACGCCATGCGAGACCCAATTCATCAAAAAAATTATGGAATTCCAGCGAAAATAAGTTTTGATGAATTCATTCGAACGTTTGCTGGCACAGGCTACCTACGCGAACAAACTTATTGGCTAGACAACTACAGCAATAAGATAGACTTGGATTTTGTTGGGAAGTTTGAAAATCTCGCAACAGACTTTGATAATATTTGTAAAGCTATTGGCCTTAGTGATAGGGCTCTGCCGCATGAAGTAAAATCAAACGAGGCTTCAAAAACCGAATATATTAGTGCGAAGGCTGCAGAATTTATAAGTACGTTCTATCAACGAGAGATTGAATTATTCGATTATCAATTTGATAGAGATTGTAGTTTGAAAATTGCTACTGCTACAGCTGACAGCTAGCTCCATTTGTATGTATATTTATTACTAATTTCATCACACTTTTGCGAGGGTGTTTTCACGCTTTTGGCTAAGGTACATTCGGGCTGAAATAAAAAAGCTCAATGAAAATATAAACATATCCGCACTATTATGATTTAGAATTATATAAGCCACATAATTCCCGCTGATTTGGACAATTAGTAGAGCTAATAGGAGTTCATTAATGCTTTCTGATGGTCTATTGATATAGGTCCAAAATATCCGCTTAATAAAAATAAATAAAAGATAAATGAATATTGTGAAAGCGACAATTCCCCCGTGCAGCATAACTTCAAAATACCCACTGTGAGCATTTCCTATAAAGCCCCATCGTTCTATAAATGCACTAGAGGCTGCACTTGCCCAAAAAGTACCAAAGCCATAACCTAAGTAAAAATTTTCCTCAATTGATGGCGTAATAAGCTCCCAAATAATCGCTCTGTTTGTCAGGTTTGGGTCTCGCCCTAAAAATTCCAATATATAGCTATATAGGTTGATGAGTATGTAGGAAAGAAAAATTACAAATGCAATCGTAAGTATAAATCGAAGCAAGTTCTGTTGTTTGTGTCCCGATTTGGATAGCCTGAAAAGTATAATTAAACCGCTTCCCATTCCCGCTAGCACAATTGCAGACGCGGATTGAGATAAGGATATTGCAACTCCAAGTATCGCTAAACCTGATAGTTGTGCCTTACTTTTATATTGTTGTAAGCCAATTCCTAGTATTAAGCCGTAGGCATATAAACGCGCTGCACCATTTTTATCGCTGAATATCCCTCTAAAGCCGGCTGCTCTGTCTCCTAGTCCAAAACTAAGTGGCTTACCTTGTATAATTGTCCAAAATAAACCCACAATTACGCTTACAATAATGAGTTGATATACACATTTTAAAAGTGATGAAGGTGAATATATTTGAGCCAAGACAAAGGTAACTGCTATCAAAGTGCTAAAAGCTACTATTCGCCTAAAACTAATACTGGGAGACTCACTCCATTGGAGTGCAGCGATGAAAAACACTATTAGTAAGATCCAAGGATACCCTTGTTTAACGAAGAACATTGCTGAAATGGACTGTTTTCTTACTATAAGCAAAATAGATAAAAATAATAAACTAATACCCACTAGTTGATTGATCGGGTTTCCAGCCGCAGCGGCTGATGCATCGCCGCTTGCTCCCCCGTAGCTTAAGAAACTAGTCAAGAATGTGACAAAATTTAGGTAAAATGCTAACGAGAGCACCAAAAAAAAACTCTCAAGCTTTGAAATCGTTAGTTTCATGATTGAATTACCAATTCTCTATATCTTGCAGCTGAATTTGTCGACGAAAAAATAGCTGCAGAAGGAACTAAAGAATATATATTATTATTCGATAACTCATCCTTGATCATATCTATTAGTTTTTCAACGTTCAAATACTCAACTAACGACGCAACTCGGCCACCTTGAAGAATCTCTCTAGCACCATGCGGACAATCAAATGCAACAACATTAGTACCCACTGACATTGCTTCAACTATTGCATTCGGGCTGCCTTCAAACCGAGATGACAATACAAATAAGTCAGCCGCTTTCACTTCCGCAATGACGTTTTCAAAATAGCCAGGTAAAGACACGCAAGACTCCAAACCCAAGCTTTCAATTTGTTTCTCTAAGTTATTACGAAGCTCACCTTCACCAAAAATAATAAGCTGACAATCTACTTCTTTGTGTACCTGATAAAATGCATCAATTAGCATATCAAAACCCTTTTGATAGGCTAAGCGACCAACAGCAACAATCACTTTTGATTTTTTTTCTTGCAACCAAGGGTGCATTGCACTTTTTTGTGCGGCGAGTTCAGTCTCTTTTGTTATAACAGGGTTTGGTGCCGTTACTACATCCGCGTTTCTGACCACAGTTGTTGATACTAGATCATCAGCAACCCCTTGTGAAACAGCAATGACCGGGTTGGGAATCAATCGATAAACAAAAGGAGCAATGGCGTAAGCTGCTCTCATGACTTTATTTGTATTAACATTTTTGTCTAAGGAGAACGCATTACGCTCACTTACACTAAGTCTTTTAAGCCAACCAAGCGACAAGCACACGAATGCTGTAATTACATTTATATGGGTAAGAACCGCAAGAATACCATCGGGCTTCGATATTTTAAGCGCTCGGCGAAGCGGGCCAAATGCGTCTAATGTTCGGCGGCAATTTAGCTCTATTAAGTTTACTTTTTCGGAAAGGTAGCTCTTGTTTGTGCCGCCTGAGGTAATTAAGATCATGTCAACGGTATCGCCGTCGTCACAAAACTGATTAGCCAATCTCACCATCATTTTTTCAGCGCCACCGCCACGTAAGTCATGCAGAACTATTGCTATTTTAGCCATTACCCTGGCGCCTTACTGAGTGATAAATAATTATTCGCAACCTCGGAATAAGTGAAGTGCTCAACTGTTTTACTTAGGTTTACGCTAGGTAATTGCTTGTAGTCTAACAGCGCATTTTTTAAATGTTCTAAACTTAGATATGGCACTAGCGACCCATTTTTGCCATTTATAATTAGTTCGTTTGGGCCAGTTGGACAATCAAAGGCGATAACAGGTGTTTCAAGTGCCATGGCCTCAACTAATACTGTCGGCATACCTTCATGACGTGATGACAAAATAAACGCACTAGCGGGTTTAATTAAACAATAAGGGTTTGAAACAAAGCCAATAAAATTGACTGCTTCACTAATGCCTAATGTTTTAGCAAGTGCTTTAAGTTTTTGTTCGTCTTCACCAGCACCCGCAATCACAAGTTTGGGAAGTGCTTTATTCTCATTTAAGGCATTGGCATATGCCTGCAACAATAGATCAAAGCCTTTCTGTTCAACCAGTCGACCTACAGCAATAAAATACTTCCCCTGATCCTCAATGCTACTATCGCAGTTTGCTAAGGCATGCATTTTTTCTGAAATAACCGCATTAGGTACAAAGTGGATCTTAGACTTACCCCAAAATACAGATGCATGTATCTGCTGTTTAAGCGCTTTCGATACAGCCACGACATTGCCGTTTAAAAGATATGCGCTGTAAAGCAATTTTATTGCCCAAGGGGAGAGTTTTTGATCGCTAACGTCAAATGCGCAATGCCGAGTATAAACAACGCGCAGGGTAGGAAAGCGTATTTTGCAAAAAAACGCAGCTAAGTTGGCAGTTTCAGTCGCTGAAATAATCGATGTAACGCGGTTTTGCTTTATCAAGCAAAAAAGGTTGTTTAGCTTTGTAAGAAAACTCCCTGATTCGGGCGCTCTAAATGCAGTAAAGTCATTGCTCAGTTTAGTAAATGCAGAATGGCTTTCGCCAAATCCGTTCAACACATAAAAGCAATGCTTAACGCTTTTGTCAAAAAATGCTGACCCTAGATTTTGATGAACTCGCTCAATGCCGCCGCCTGTTACAAAGCACTTGTGTAGGAAAAGTATATTTGATTCCATAACTACTGCTTCTCTGCTTTGAATTTATGCTTTAACACGCAATAAATGCTATGTGGATTAGTAGTTAAATAACGCCATAAGAATTTTCTAGGTTCAGTTGCTGCACGATGAAGCCATTCTACCCCCGCATTTTGCATCCACTGCGGTGCACGAACGTAATCGCCAGTAATATAGTTGTAGCAACCACCGCAAGTGATAATAATGGGCACAGTCAGTTTATGCTTGTTTTCAATAACCCACTGTTGTTCTTTAGGTTTACCTAAACCTACCCACAAAATGTCAGGTTTAGCTGCATTAATGGTTTCAATAATAGCGTCGCTTTCGCGCTCCGAAAAATAGCCATTGAGCGTGCCTGCAATCGAAAAGTTAGCGTACTTCTGAGAAAGTATATGAGCGCACTTTTCTACCACTTCTTCGCTACCGCCAAACAGGAAGTGCGATATATTTTGATCGCACATGGTAGGAACGTCGTGAATAGTATCAGTGGTGGCGCTGCGCTCAGGAATAAAGGCTCCAGTTGTCCATTTCGACATAGCAACAACGCTTTGGCCGTCTGCATGAATAATATCAGCTTCAGCTAAGGCACGATTGAAGTCGAGGTCCGTGTTAGCCAACGATATACCATGGCCATTTGAGTCAAACACAATTAATGGTTTTTTATGGTCTGGGCTTGCGTGATAGTTATTTACAGAATGAACCATCAAATCAACCAACTGCTTGCGATCAACACAAGCTGTTTTTAGTCCACCTACATTTGTAAAAGTGACGTCTTCTAATTTCATTACATCAACAGCCCTGTAAAAGTAATACTTATTGTCAATTTACAACCCTTCAAATAAAACATCGTTTATTTATGTCTTTGTTCTTTGAACTAAAAACTACTCAATACTGGCTTATGTTAATTGTTGTTTAGCAACGTTCAGGCCACAATTCTATCAAAGTTTCCGACTCCGCCCTAGTTTTTTGATTGATTATTATACTAGAGAACAAATCTACATATCATGCACATCGAGCACTTCAGCTATCATCACTAATTGAGTGAATTAGTAACGATATTTTGAATGCAAATCTTAATGAATACCGCAGATAACCAAGTTTACTGTGATTTATAAAAAATGGCTTGTCAGTATATTTAGCCTACTAATCCTGCTTGTTATGTCGGGAGGCTTTGCCTTATCTTATGTTTTGCCAACGAATATCATATTCACTGAAGAACTATTTAGTATTGTTCAATCACGCTACAACCCTCAGGCAGAGGGCCGAGTGCGGGATTGGCAATCACTTATTAATACCCTGCAAGATGATTCGACAAACGATCAATTGTACGAAGTCAACCGTTTCTTCAATCGTGTCGCATTTGTAGATGACAAAACACATTGGGGTAAAAATGATTATTGGGCCACACCCATTGAGTTCCTAGCAACAAATAAAGGCGACTGCGAAGACTTCACTATAGCTAAGTACTTCAGTCTAATTGAGCTTGGAGTTCCAGCCCAAAAACTTCGCCTTATGTATGTTACGGCAACTCGACCACGTCAGGCGCATATGGTCTTAGCTTATTATGAAACCCCCAAATCAGTGCCCTTAGTACTAGACAATATTAATAAACGTATTTTACCGGCTACCCAGCGCCGCGACTTAATTCCGATATATAGTTTTAATGGAGATGGCCTTTGGCATGCTAAATCCCAGGGGCAGGGTAGGCGCTTGCAATCCGGTAATAACAACAGTTTATTTGTTGATTTAACTAAACGTATGAAGCAAGGCTTTTAATGTTTGTGTTTAATGTTACATTATTTGAACAAATGCGAGCGAAGCTGCGCGCAAATTATTTTCAGGAAGGATGCAGCGCATGTCGTTAGCAAAACAATTTGGCCTCGGCTTTTTCGTTGTTCTATTTTTAGTTTTTATTGGCACTTTGTGGGTCAATGTGAATAACACGCGAGATTTCATTCAACAGCAACTAGCCTCACATGCACAAGATACAGCGACATCATTGGGTTTATCTATTACTCCTTACGTAGGAGATGAAGCTAACTTACCTATTATCGAAAGCATGACAAATGTAATTTTTGATCGCGGCTACTATCAGTCCATTCAGCTAACCGACGCCGACAACGACGTTGTTATGGTAAAGAATAACCCCGATGAGATATACCCCGTGCCTTCTTGGTTCATGAACATGTTCGAAATAAACGCCCCTGTCGCAACAACAAATCTTAATACAGGCTGGCAAATTGCAGGTTCGTTAGAAGTAATTAGTAACCCTGGTTTCGGCTATGAGCAGTTGTGGCGAAATACGGTAGATACATTTTGGGTTGTATTTATTATTTTTGTTTTAGCCATGATATTCGTGTGGGGAATGGTTCGCGCAATTACAATGCCTTTACTATCAGTAGTGTCACAAGTTGACGCTATTAGTAATCGCAAATTTGGTGAAGTAAAACAAATTCCAACAACACCTGAGTTAAAAGCGTTTGTAAATTCAGTCAATAGTATGTCATTCAAATTATCTGAAATGTTTACACAAATTAGTGAACAGTCGGAGAAGTACCGGCAATTCGCTTACTCTGACTCCTTAACTAAAGTGGGTAACCGCCGCGCGTTTGAGTTGGCATTTAAGCAGATGTTAACTGATCCGGAGGAGCATTCTCAGGGCGTTTTGATAATAATGCGCTGCAGCAGTTTAGCTCAAGTAAATAACGGTTATGGTGGTGAAGTTGCTGATAACTACGTCGTAAGAGTCAGCGAAGCCGCAAAATTTACATGTTCTAAGTCCTTTCCCAATTTCAACATGTACCGTTTAAATGGCGCTGATTTCGCCTTAGTTATTGAGGACTGCTCAAGACAGAAATGCACTGCGCTAGCAGAAGAATTGGCGACTGTATTCCTTGGTTTAGAAAAATCTGAGTATGAACAAGGAACCGCTCATATTGGCGCGGCAGAGTTTCATTGTGGTGATGATTTTAAGGCTTGTTTAGAAAAAGTCGACAGTGCGCTTGCTATTGCTAACACGGTCTCTAATCGCTGGCAATTGGCATCCAATTTAGCCGTTTCTCAAGGTAACGAAGCGTGGCGTGAAAAAATTCAGAAGCTCATTGCACTAGGTACTTCCGACTTTGTTTGTCAATCTATTGTGAGTCCTAGTGGTGATGTAGCATACCAAGAGTGGTTTGCGAGGTTACCAAATAAATCTGTCAGCGATTCCTTACCTATGGCGCAGCTTATACCAGCCTCGGTCAGGCTTGATTATGCAGAGAAGCTTGACCAGATGATTGTTTCGCAAGCTTTAGTCAAAATGCAAAATTCGACAGGTTTGGTGGGTATTAATGTTTCCCGTCTTTCTATACTTGCCCCAGAGTTTCAGGCTTGGTTACTGGCAACGCTGCCTCAACATAGCCAAAGCTGCACTAAATTAGTGCTTGAAATTCCAGAACGAGCGCTTGTTAATGACATGAATCAGCTTGCTGGTTTTGTTAAAAAGCTCAAAACCTTCGGAGTTAAAATAACAGTTGAGCGATTTGGCGCGCAATTAGCGGGTATTACTCATTTACGCGATATTAGTCCTGATTTTTTGAAACTAGATGGACGCTTTGTTCGTAATATACATTGCGAGCCAGACAATCAGCTGTTTGTGCAGTCTTTAGTTTCAATAGCGCATGGCCTAAATATCAAAATTATTGCTGAAATGGTCGAAAGCCTTGAAGAATCCATATGGTTGAAAGGCGTTGGAATTGATTATCAACAAGGCTATTTCATTGGTGCGCCAAGACCAAGTGTGGACTAGATATTCCCAATGTTTAGCCTGCATTTTTCACGTGTCTGGTTTTACAAAAATTTAATATGTTGCTTTAGTAGTCAATTCTATCTAAAATTATGTATTGGCGAAGTGTGCCTCGAAATTTTTAAGGATTATAATATGCGCCGTTTTATCATTTGTGGGCTGCTCCTATCATGGAGTGCCTTTTCTATTGCAACTCAGCAAATAAACATATCATTGCCATTTGGTGATGAGGCTCAACCTGGTACTCGTCTTTATGAAGTCGTTGTTCAGCGAATGGAACAGGGCCGTACAACGCCACAAGCTATTTCTGGTGCAATTGATCAATCAATGACCGAAGAAGATACCACTTTAACGCCAGAGGCAAAGTCAGCTGTTGCCTTCAATATTCCACTAACCAATGCGTTCTATAAAGAAATGCTCGTGGTAAATAGCCTAATTGAAGTGACTAAAACGTTAATTGAAGAAAATCCAGAACGTGTTATAGAAGTTATTACCTTAGGTGTTGTGCTATATCCTAGTTTTTCTCAAGAAGTATTGGACGGTGCGGCGCTTACAGGTGTAATAATTCCTAGCGATGCGCTTATTGCTGCATTGCAGGCAGGAGCAGACCCCGCGCTTGTTTCAATCTCAACCGCAAGTGGCGAGCCAATTATAGACCCTATCGACCCAATTGGCATCGGTATTGGTGGCGGCGGTGGCGGCGGTGGCGGCTCAACAGCATCAACTAATTAGGTCGGTCACTTGAAGGCTTTAATTGCAGGAAATCTCAACTGCAGGGCATGTCAATTAAAGACAGTGTCAATAAAAAACATACTAGAGCCCCTTAATTAGGGGCTTTTTTTTACTCTTTTGACTACTAGAAGAACAATAAAAATAGTGCACAGTAAAACATCCAATATTCTTTTTTACTTACTGCTTACCATTGTCTTTTTGCTTCCTATCCCCTTGGGTGCTAATCGCCCTTGGGCTTGGAGCATTTTTCAAGTCCTCATTTTTGTGCTTTCAATTAGTTCAGCTTTCCACTTTAGGGCAAGCAGATGGTTGGGTGTTGGAAAGTACCTCAAAATGGTTTACTTATGGCTAGCTTTTATTATTGTTGCAAGTTTGCAGATTATTCCGATGCCGGAGTTTTTAGTTTCGTTAGTGTCGCCAAATGCACATGCTCTGCAAGTTAGCGCGCAAGCATCTACCTTTTATTTCTCCTTGGATGCGGGGCAAAGCGCTATTAGCTTTTTTAAGCTACTCGCTTACTTCTGTTTATTTGTTTGCACATTACTGTTAGTGAATGACGAAAATCGTATTAAATTATTACTGACCACAATGGTTACGGCAGGCACTATACAGGCTATTTATGGTGCATTAGAAATTTTGTTAGGTGTTGAAAAAAGTATGATTTTTGGCTTGGATGTTGCCGAAGTAGCTTCAGGCAGCTTTGTGTATAAAAATCACTATGCTAACTTTCTGATGATGTGTTTGGCTGCGGGGGTCGGGCTAATGGTGACAAGTTTACAAAAAGACCAAATGAACTCACCAAAAGACTGGATGCGATCTATTGCTGCAGCGATGCTTGGCAACAAAGGCATTATTCGTATTAGTTTGGCTATCATGGTAATCGCGCTGGTTATGTCCCGCTCTCGAATGGGCAATACTGCGTTTTTTGTGTCAATGACGATAGTTGGGATAATGGCGTTGATCGTTATGAAACAGCGCAGTAAAGGCCTAACAATTTTAATTATTAGTATGTTTGTTATCGACCTTGTTATTGTCAGTGCTTGGTTTGGCTTAGATAAAGTACAGCTCAGACTAACCGAAACATCACTGCAGCAGGAAAGCCGAGATGAAGTTATTCGTGACGCGATCCCCATGGTCCTTGACTATCCTTTAACGGGAACAGGTGCAGGCAGTTTTTATAGCACTTTTCCTGCCTATAAAACAACAGATGTGCATTCTTTTTATGACCATGCGCACAATGATTTTTTGCAAATGACTATAGAATACGGCATACCTAGCTCTGCTATATTGGCCTTGCTAGTTATTTTTGCTTTTTACAAGTCGTTGAGAGCAATGCGCAAAAGACGAAATTCGATATTTAAGGGAACATCATTTGCGTGCTGCATGGTAATCATTGGGATGTTATTGCATATGACAGTGGATTTCCCATTGCAAGCCTTCGCTAACGCCAGTTACTTTGTTATTTTTCTTGCTTTGAGTACTATCATCAGCAGTCTTAAATTACAGCGGCGACGCACACGAAAGCGCAGGTCGATATCGGTTTAAACTAAATATGTACTTGTATTTAGGCGGGATGTTCGCAGTTTAATATGTCGCGCGTCATGAATGGGTCATCTTTTTTCATCCAGCGGCATACAGTGCGCTTCGCTTTGTAATGCTCGATTGCTCTTAGCACTCTTTCTCTACTTTGGACATTACGCAGACCTTGCGAAATGCGGGGGCGTAAATAGGGTCTTAACTCGGCGTAAAATGGGTGGTTGTTTTGATACAAAGCTAAACCTAATTCGGAAAACAGTATGTTGGTTTCAGCTTTTTTTGGACCATATTGATTGGCCAGCTTTAAATATTCAACCAACTCACCGTCAAACTCATTAGAACGCCATTTGTTCATGGCCAAAGATGCATAAGTTACCGGCCAAGTCGGTCGCATTTTAATGGCGGCCATGTAGTAACGCTTTGATACTTCAAGGCCAATCGACTTATTCTCGTAACCGCCTATTGCTCCCCACTCATAAATTTGCGCCGCAAGTTCAGTATAAAGTGGATGAGCTTTGTGCCTCTTTCGAGCATTAGTAATTGCGGATTTTGCTTTAATATAGTTTGATTCAGTTTGGGTTTCACGGTTATTTTGCCATGCTTGAACTGTGTTCTGGACTGAGTAGTAGCTAAGGCTTGCCAATCCATAGTTTACCGTATTGTATAAGCCAATAGAGGCAATAAAGCCGAATGAAAAAACAAAGATGTATTTACGGCAAAAGAGAGATGCGTATTTTGCTTTAGTGGCTAATTTTCTATGCACGCTTGAATTCTACCTATCAAAATGCTTTGGCTTGACTAGTATAACGATATGAAGTTACTTATTGCCAGTTCATATTTTGTGAAATTTCAAATGGAATATCATAAACAAGCGCCTGAGCTTTCGAGCTGCCTGCTATTTGCGTAAGTGCTTGTTTGCATGCCAGCATGTCATTGGGACGACGATGCAGGTTGTGCATGTCAGATGCAACATAAGCAATAAGGTTTTCAGATAGTAAGCGCTCTGCAATTGTTTGGACTTGTTCGTTAAAACGGCCGATGAAGGCACCTGCAGTGACTTGAAAAATACAACCAATACGTCTCAACATATTGATGCGATTGTAGTCTGCAATGATATCTCGGTTACGCTCTGGGTGCGGAATAATAGGTTGAATATTGTTTTTTAAAAGCCAACGTACTAAGTTTTCAACGCCAGGAGGAATGTGGCTATGTGGTAATTCTAGTAACAAGGCTTGTTTACCTTTCCATTCACCAATAAAAGGTAGAGATTTGTGCGCAACCCAAGTTAAAATATCCGGTGTAATGCGTATTTCACAGCTATATGCGAGCTTAAGTGCGATATTGTTTTGTCGCACAGCAGCAACAAGTTGAGTAAACGACAGTTCAATGGTCTCTACATTATTATCAAATATTCCTTGATGAATATGCGGCGTGCACATCATGTGAGTGACACCATTAGCTACTGAATGTTTGGCCAATTCAATTGAATCTTCAAGGGTTTTCGCGCCGTCGTCTATTCCTGGCAGTATATGGCTATGTAAGTCTATCAAGACTTCTTATTGTCCGTTGGATAGCTTTGATAACCGTATTGGTCATAAAACCCAGAATACTCACCTGTTTTCTTAGCTTTCTTCAAATCAACTTGATTCAAAACGACACCGTCAACTCTGTGTCCAATTTGTAAGAAACGACTCAAACCATTATTAATGATTTTATGACTGGTGCTGTCTGAACGCACCACATAAACCACAGAATCACACAGTTTAGACACAATAACCGCATCACTTACCGCTTGTGTAGGTGCACTATCAACAATAATATTGCCATACTGGACCTTAAGCTTCGCCATCAACAACTTAAATTGCTCAGAAGCCAGCAGTTCTTGAGGGTTAGGCGGCGAGCTACCGGCACAAATAAGATCTATACCAGATTGCTCGTCCGATACAATACACTCTTCCAAGGTGTGCGTGCCTGCGATCAAGTTTGACAGGCCAGGTTGGAAACCAGGTAGGTCAAATTGCTTAGCAAGAGTTGGTCGACGTAAATCAGTATCAAGCAACAGCACCTTGCTTAGTTGGCCCATAGCAAAGGCTAAGTTAATTGATACAGTGCTTTTACCTTCTCTAGGCACACTCGACGTAACAAGGACTGTTTGTGAGGGTTTATCAAGGTTCAACAGTTGTAAGCTCGTTCTCAAGGTTCGCACTGACTCACTGAACATATGTTGTTTGTTATCGAAGAAGTGCCTTAGTGGTAGATTTTCTTTTCTTTTGTGTGCTTGCCAAGGAATAATACCTAACATTCGTTGACCTAGCTTGCGCTCAACATCGTCCACAGAACGGATACCGCTATTCATTGCTTCAAGTGATAAGGCTAAGAACACGCCTAAAGCTAGGCTCAATACAAAAGCTGCGGCTATGATTAAACCCTTTTTAGGTTTAGCTGGGAATGGAGGTGGAGCAGCTGCATCTAAGATGCGTGCGTTTGCCGATTCGAAGCCGCCTAGTTGGTCAGTTTCCTTGAGTCGTGTGAAGAAGGAATTATAAAGTTGTTGGTTTGTATCAACATCGCGTTGAAAGGTTTTACGCTGATTTTCTAAATTCGATAGCTTGCGGAATTCGCTTTTAGCAGATGCTACATCTTTCTTAAGCTGAGCTACTTTATTTTCTGCTGTGCGATACTCTGTAGTAATACCTGAAATCAGAACAGTAATTTGGTTGCGGATACTTTTATTTATTGAGTTAAGCTCAGCGTTTGCTGCAATCATTATTGGGTGCTTAGGACCATACACTTCTTTCAGTTCTGACACCTTACTTTCAGCCACTACCTCTTCACGTTTAATATTTTGTATCGAGGGGTGATTAAGCACATCGGGCAAACTTGATAGCAAAGAGAAGTCTGCGCCCGACTGATTTACTTGTTGGTAAATCGTTCGATTGCGTTGCAACAATACCTGGGCATCTATTAATTGATCGGTCAATTGTTGCAACTGCTCAGAGGCTAAGCCGACGACACCGTCGATATCTACAAGCTGCTCACGCTCATAAAAATCAGCTAAGTTTCTTTCCGCTATACTTAATTTTGTACGCAAACCTTGCAAGCTTTCATTTAGCCAGTCCGTTGCTTTGGTTGTCATATCAAGCTTGCTTTCTAAGTAGTTTTCGATATACACGTCGGCAATGGTATTGGCGATGAGGGCTGCCAATGCTCGGTCGGAGCTTTCAAACGCAATATCGACTACTTGCGTGTTCTTTATTGGCGAAATAGTCGTGTTTTTGAGTACTTGAGCTACCGCGAATGTGCGTCTTGATTGCACTACTTCATCTTCAGTTTTTAGCTCTTTTAGGTTTTGCGGTAAAAATGGAAGTGAACTCTTAGCAAAATCCTCAATTGCGTCCATATAGGCTGATATTCCGCTTTTATTCGCTTCGATGACTTCAATATTAAATAAGGGATTGTCATACAAGGTGAGCTCATCAACTACTTTTTCGGCAATTAATCGAGACCTTAGAATTTCGTTTTGAGTTTCAAAATATTCCTTGCGACTTGAATCAAGCCCATACACTTCTTCAATCGATAGGACGTTGGCTTGTTCAGCCTCAATAAGCAGAGACGCTGACGCAATATATCTTGGCGTCATTGATAATACGACGAGGGCTACAAGCACCGTTAAAAGCATTGCCAAGCCAATAATTCGCCACAAATAGCGCTTTATCGTCAACCAATATTGACCAAAATCAATAATCTCCGTATTGATGAGTTTTGCTTCAATTTGTTCGTTTGCAGGCGGCGACATAAAGATCTCTGTTGTTAGAAAAAGCGTTCTTGAACAGTAACGATATCGCCGGGCAATATAGTATCTGAGACAAGGGCTTCAATGGTGGTTTCGACGCCAGAAACCTTTCTGACAATGATGATCTTATCTCTGGACGCTCTTTCAGTATAACCGCCAGCAAGTGCTGCTGCTTTATTAACTGATAAACCGGGTTGATATGGGTACCCACCAGGTCGATTTACTGCACCGTCAATAAAGAAAGGGCGATATTCAAGGACGGTAACAGACACCGAAGGGTTAACTAAGTAATCACCACGTAAACCTGTATCAATCATGCTTTCAACTTCATTTACACTCAAACCGACTAAGTTGACTTCACCCAAAAACGGGTAATTGATAGCACCCATATTCGACAATCTTGTTTGCACAGATAAATCTTCTTGGCCGAAAACCGTAATTTGTACCACGTCGCCCGAACCCAATGTGTATTGACTTAAGTCGGCATTGCTTTGAGCCTGCACACTATTACAGACTGTAAATAAACCTATAACGAGTATCGCTAAGTACCTAACAAATGACGATAACTTAAATGTCATGCATACCTCAGTGGTTAAAGACTACAGTGTAATTAATGCGTTGATTATAAATTGATTTCTGTCGTATTCAATGGCTGTTCGATTGCTATCGCGTTTGTCGTATATGTAACCGACTTCGATGCTTATCCAACGGCGGAATTGATAGAACAAAGAAGTTTTGAATTTGACTAAGTCGTCTTTACGAGTGCCAAAATTAGTAATTTGTCCTTCATAACGATCAGAACCCCACGTATAAGATGCAGAACTGCGCAACCTTTCTAGCCATTCGTGACGCCATATTACTTCATGTGCGCGACCACTAATAAAGTTTCCTTCACCGTTAGTCTCGTTTGTATCGTTGCGAGTAGAGAGTTCGACCTCTGAATACTCAACTGGTTCCCAAATAATTCCGGCAGCCCAATCAATACCATCGAAATCTTCGCGCAATGCTGAATCAAAATCTTTTTCTTGATAACCAATCTTTGCAAAGCCAGAGCTTTGTGCGGTTGCATCCCACTTCACACCAAGCAAGTAAGAAATTTGCGTACTATCAAGTGGCGACAGAGGATTTGCGGCAACCTTGTAGTCTACATCGCGGTAAATAATATCAAGCGTCGCATCGGTAGTAGCGCCAATACGATAGAAAAATGCACCGCCGAATGTTGTATAGGTTCTGTCTCTGGCTAAATACTGGGGGGTATTTAAATCGTAATCTCGGTTGCTGATATTGAAGTTGCCTTCCAAGCGACCATCGGCGTTAAAAGCGCCAAATGAATATAGCATATCAAACTCAGTTTGTTTGAATTTGTCTGGGCTTGTTAATGCGTCAGCATTACCTATTGAAAATCCCGTACCTCGATCTTCGTGACCATCAGTGTAGTCGACGCCAATGTCTAAGCGGTTGCGAGCGTTTAGCTCGAAGTCGACACCCGCGAAGAAGAAGTGATCTGTATAATTGTCTTCCGGGCTACTGTAAAAACGTTCGTTACGCAAACGGTAAGCAAGCCTAACTTGGCTTGAACCAAAACTGTTCAACATGACCACTTGTGGTGAAATAATTTGTGACCAGCTATCTATCTTGTTGGCATCTGAGCGAACAATGTTGTCGTCATAGCGCAAGCTTAAATCTACTGTTGGAGTAACATCGAAACCGCCTAGTTCAACGCTCGCGGCATCTTGAAATTGTTGTGCATTTGCCAATACGCTAGTCATTGCACACAATATTGCAGAAGTAACTTTTAAAAACTTCATTCCTTTGCCCTTTTCATGTTAATCATTGTTGTTTTGAATTGTAATTAATTCATAACGCTGAAAGTACGCCTTAAAAGCAGAATCAGTAAACAATCTCGTGTTCCTATCGATTTTCTATTTCGATGAGAACCTCATTGATGCTACTTTGGTGCCAAACCTTGGCATTCACGCAGTTCACTATAATAACACACTTCGGAACAACAGATTTAGAACGCACAGCGCTTCAAATCACCTTACTCGATGTTACGGAACTTATTGTATCGCATACAATACATGGAAAACAATGAACAAATACTAAGCAGTGTGAATTTTGTTTTTTAATGATGCGTTTTTGCGACACTTTTTGCATATTCGAGTACATTGTCATGAATTTAAGAGTAATTTGGCCTAAACGTCTCATTTTTTGGGTGGTAGCAGTAGCGCGAGTATCAAATATTGTATACTTTAAGTCTTGTTTGCGTTTTAAATAGATTGTTAGTGAGCCCTTGCACTGGTTGGAACATAATTTGCATCGGTATTGCCTGTGTTCATGTTAATATCGCTATATCTTGAGAGTAACAGGCTTTAATCTTCGGCAGTAATTTGACTTTGGTCAAGGATGTTCCAGAAAGCATGTATAAGGGTGAACGGTATAATTTGCCAAATTAATTAGAAGTCGTTGTGAAAATGCAGTTGTGCTGCATGTCAGTATTAAATGGAAATAAACAGACTCATGCAGGAAACTAAATGAAGAAGGTAAAAGCCAATAAAGCGAGAGGTCCTGGCATTATCCAGTCGAACAAAAGCAGTTTTTCGACTATTTATCGCCTTGTCGACCTCGTTGTTATTACAATGCTATATTTTTCGATCTTGATTTTCCGAAAGGTAGATATTGAGCCCTCAAGCATGATTTTGCTCTTTGTGGGAATTATAGGCTTCAATGTTACTGCAGAAGGCCTAGATTTATATCGTTCTTGGCGCACTCAATCAACAACTACACTTATAAAGTACACCGCGCTGACTTGGACGATAACCGGTATTGGCATTATAGCTTGTGCGTATTTCTTTCCGAAGTGGGCATCTTATGGAGAGCTAACCATTTTAATGTGGTTGATTGCTACTTACCCAGCTCTGTCCGCATGGCGAATTGTGTTCCGTGAATTTCTTTTTATCGTTCGCAAGCAAGGTAGGAACTCCCGTTATGCGGCGGTAGTAGGGGCAACAGCAGCTGGTTATAACTTGGCTTTGCAAATTGTTGATAACGAACACTTGGGAATTCGATTAAAAGGGCTTTATGACGATCGCGAAGCAAGCCGCTTACCGCATGAATTTCAAAATCAAGTTGTTGGTACTGTAGAAGATGCGCTTGCCGCAGCAAATCGGGGCGAAATTGATTACATATATATAGCAATGCCTATGAGTGCCGAAGGTCGTATCATGGATATCCTCAACAGATGCAGTGATACTACTTGTAACGTTTATATCATTCCCAACTTCTTCATCTATAATTTATTAAACGCTCGCTGGCAAACGATTGGTTCAGTGCAAACATTGAGCGTATTCGACACTCCATTTCAAGGTGCTAATAACGTTCTAAAAAGAGCTGAAGACATCGTCATTGGCTCATGCATACTTACCTTAATTGCTATCCCAATGCTGTTTATCGCTGCGGGAATAAAGCTAACTTCCAAAGGGCCAGCCGTTTTCAAACAAGCCAGATACGGCCTAGATGGTCGACAGATCAAGATTTACAAGTTTAGGTCAATGAACACGGAAGATGACGGCAGTGAGATAAAACAAGCAACTAAAGACGATAGTCGCATTACGCCTTTTGGTGCATTTCTGCGCAGAACTTCGTTAGATGAGCTTCCGCAGTTTATCAATGTACTGCAAGGGCGAATGTCTATTGTTGGTCCGCGGCCGCACGCGGTTGCGCACAATGAAGAATATAGAAAGCTCATTGAAGGATATATGTTGCGCCATAAGGTAAAGCCAGGCATAACCGGCTGGGCACAAATAAATGGCTTTAGAGGCGAAACCGAAACGGTCAATAAGATGGTAAAACGAGTTGAGTACGACTTAGATTACATTCATCGCTGGTCAGTTTGGTTAGATATAAAAATTATTATAGCCACAATTTTTAAAGGCTTCTCAGATAAAAACGCCTACTGAACATAAAAGGACTTAGATTTAATCGGTGTTGCTTTTTTTTTGTACAAAACCTAAGTCTTTAGATTAATAAATAACAAAATAACCAAGCATATACTTATGCTGCATACGCAGGCTGAATGGGTTTCTCAGACAAGTCATAGAATTTCATTGTTGCAAATTTGTAAAAAAACACAAAGTTTGGTTAACAAGTAGCCAGTTTTTTGTATACTGCTGCTCTACCATATTAAGTATGTAAATCATGTCGCCAAACAATCACAACACAAACTATTTTGCTACTGCACGAAAGGTCAGGCTGTTTTCTCTCGCTGCTAGTATTTGTCTACTAGCTATTTGTTTATTTGTTGCTGCAGCGCTCTGACTTTAAATTTAGATTTATCGCTCGTTGTTATCGGCGATTTTAATCGATATGTTGATGATTGCGACTTCATCTTGTTATAACAAAGACTTTGTTATCGGCAAGACTATTTAATTTTCAACATTTGCGCTCTGCCCCCTAACTGCATCAATCATACTTCCAGAAAACCATGATAAATCACCCCTTCGATTCAAAAAAACTTAACGGTCATGTGCCATTTGTGCAAGAATGGAAAGGGAACTCTATATTAAACAATGACCAATAGGCGAGGGTATGCCATGTCGCTAGTCGACGTTGTTTCAATCATTTCTAAATCGATTGATATCATCAACAAAAAAATAGGCGAATGGGTAAGCTATTTCACCTTTTTTATGGCGGCTCTTACTTTCGTGATTGTGGCGCTTCGCTACGGCTTCAATCTTGGTTGGATCGCGATGCAAGAGTCAGTTATTTATTTGCATGCAGCCGTTTTTCTTCTTGGCAGTGCATACACGCTGCAGCATGATGGCCACGTTCGCGTTGACGTTTTCTATCGTCGCTTTAGTCAAAAACGTAAAGCCTTGGTTAATTTAGTCGGCACTTTGTTTCTGCTGCTTCCAATCATGATTTTCATCACATGGGTGAGTTGGCACTATGTGATTGAGTCTTGGCAAACACTAGAGTCTTCGAGAGAATCAGGTGGGCTTCCGTTTTTGTATGTACTCAAGTCTTTCATTCTACTATTTTCATTTACTATGCTTTTACAGGGCATTTCAGAAGCGATTAAAAATCTGCTCATACTTAGTGGCCATAGCCAAGGCGCGAGAAAATAATGGAAATTCTCTCTTTAGTCTTATTTTTATTGGTCTGCATCTTCCTATTGATTGGCTATCCAGTAGCGCTAACGCTTGCTGGCACCTCACTTATATTTGCTGGTATTGGTGTATTCTTTGGCGTCTTTGATGCTAGTTATTTGCTTGCGACGCCTAGTCGCTTGTTTGGCATAGTTAACAATCAAACCTTAGTGGCAGTTCCTTTGTTTGTTTTTATGGGGCTTGTGTTAGAACGTTCAAAAATAGCTGAAGATTTATTAGTGGCGATGTCAGCTATACTTGGACGTTTTAAAACAGGCTTGGGTGTGTCTGTTGTGCTGGTAGGTATGTTGCTAGCTGCAAGCACAGGTATAGTAGGCGCTACGGTGGTCACAATGGGCCTTCTTTCTTTGCCAACCATGCTAAGACGAGGTTATTCGCCATCATTAGCAACGGGAGCGATATGCGCAACTGGCACACTAGGGCAAATCATTCCTCCTTCAATTGCACTGGTTTTACTCGGAGATGTTTTATCCAGCGCGTACCAGAAAGCGCAGTTGGATATGGGGATCTTTTCGCCTGAAAGCGTTTCGGTCGGCGACTTGTTTGTTGGCGCGCTTATTCCTGGCCTGATTTTAGTTATATTCTATTTATTGTATTTATGGGGTGTAAGTAAATTCAGCCCATCGCAAGTGCCGGCGCACGGTCAAGAAAGCGAGCATGCCAATTTAAAAGAATTGCTGTTCGCCTTGCTTCCTCCCTTATTTTTAATCGTTTCTGTTTTAGGCTCAATTCTAACGGGAATGGCAACACCAACTGAGGCGGCAGGTGTTGGTGCGATTGGCGCAGTATTTTTAGCCTTATTGAAAAAATCAATTACCCTTGGGAACACTAAGTACGTTGTGCGCGAGACAACTAAAGTAACATCTATGGTGTTTTTGATACTCATTGGTGCTTCCATATTTTCGCTGGTATTTCGTGGCTTTGGTGGCGAAGAACTTCTCAATGGTTTTTTCAATGATTTACCCGGTGGTGCTTTTACTGCCATGTTATTGGTAATGTTGATCATATTTCTATTAGGTTTTATTCTCGACTTTATCGAAATAACCTTTGTAGTAGTGCCAATTATTGCCCCTATTTTGATCGTTATGGGAATGGATCCTATCTGGTTGGGTATTATGATTGCGGTTAATTTGCAAACAAGTTTCTTAACACCGCCATTTGGTTTCGCTTTGTTTTACTTGCGAGGTGTTGCTCCCGATTCAGTCAAAACACAAGAAATATATAAAGGCGTTGTACCTTTTATTATCATTCAAATCGCACTATTAGTGCTCATGGCTATTTGGCCAGAAATAATTACGTGGCTGCCATCTTTCGTTTATGGCCGTTCTTAATTTCGTCGAGGACACTTAATTTCGTCTAGGACACTTAATTTCGCCAAAGACACTTAATTTGGTTAACGAGACATTGTTGGGTTTATCGACACTCAACGTGAAAATACAAATCTAATCTGATTATAGGCAACTAATCGGGTTACAAAGGAGAGTAAAAATGAAGAAGTCATTGGGCTGGTTTATTGCGATTGCTGCTGTGATAGGGCTGTCGTCCTGTGGAGGCAAAAGCGCAGATAAAGGCGACGAAAGTGCTGAGGCTACTAACAATTCTGCGCCAGTAGAAACTATCAAATG
>CAJQOP010000038.1 GCA_905479945.1 uncultured Glaciecola sp.
AATATAAATTTAGCCTTGAAGTTTATCAGTCGTCAGAGTGCTCACAAAGGAGAAATTGAAGAATAGTCGTATTTATTTACAAAAGCCCGCATCTGAGCTCGTCAGACATGCACTAAAGCGAGGCTAAGGTAATGATTTCAATGACAACGTTGCGGTTTTCTCGCACTTGCCATTTGACGTCATAGTTGAACAGTAGAACAGTGTAAATTTTGTCATCTATTGACTTTTTTTTATATGCTGGACGAGGGTCTTGTGAAAGAATATTCTCAAGCAGTGCTTTAAATTCTGGATAGTGTTTATTAGTATTTTGTAACTGCACCCATGCATCGTCAGAATAATCGACGGCCATCTCGGTCGTTGGTGGTTCATCAGCATAGCCACAGTGCGAATCCACTATGCTATCGGCATAGGCAATATAAGGCTTTATATCAATGATAGGGGTTTGATCAAGCAGATCCAAACCTTCCACCATAAGTTCATTATGCTCATTTAATCCGAGGTTTTTGACAACTGACAGACCGATAGGGTTAGGCCGAAAGGTGCTTCTGCTGGCAAAGACACCTACTTTTTGATTGCCACCAAGACGAGGAGGTCGAACGGTATCTTTCCAGCCACTGTCAATATTTTCATGGAAAATAAAGCTTATCCACAGATGTGAAAATTCATCTAATCCGCGACAAGCGTTAAGCGGATTAATATCATGCGCAAATTTTATTATTCCTTTGGCCTCACTCAGCGATTGCGACTGACGCGGGATCCCGAATTTTTGTTTGAAAGGAGTGCTAATGATACCAACCGTGCGAAATACAAAACTACCAGGGTTTTGTAGAAGCAACGGCCTGCTGCGATCAGTCATGTTTGCGCAGTATTTCCTGAAAAAAGGCCTTGCCTAATTTCTCTGCATGCTCAATATTTCGTGATGGAATATTTTCTGGGTTGGGAAATCTTTCTAAGGCTTTCTCTAAGCTTTCTTCGCGTATAATATGCAGCATAGGATAAGGGGAGCGATTAGTATAGTGGCTTGTCGCGTCGGCAGGAGCGTCGGCAAACAAATAGTCTGGGTGAAAAGTGGCTAATTGAAATACACCTTCATACTGCTGCTGTCTCACAAGTCGATTGGCCAATTCAACTAAATCCAAGTAATCAAAAAAGTCTTTTACACCTTCAGTTAATACTAGGAGTGTTGTCTCAACTGAGCTGTCATTTTCTAATAGAAGCATTTCATCCAAAAGATCTTGCATCAATAATGCTTGTTCTTTCTCATGAGTTTCAACCACTCGAATTCGCTCTTCAAGGCGCTCTTTTCGAGCAAAGGGGCAAAAATTTTCCCCGATGATTACCTTATCAAGCCATTGCAAAGTTTGCTCAGCAGGGCTGTTATTAGTCATGTTACTTGTCATATTACTCAGCTTTTGATTGGGTTAATTTAGATGCCCTACTATGAAACTTAACATAAGCCTCTAGTGTATTCTCAATCAAACTAGCGACCGTCATTGGGCCAACGCCTCCAGGAACGGGAGTTATCCAATCAGCGCGATCTTTGGCAACATCAAATTCGACATCGCCAGTTAATTTTCCGTTATCCATTCTATTAATGCCCACATCGATCACGATAGCACCTTCTTTTACCCAATTTCCGGGAATAAAATTTGGCTTACCAACGGCGACAACCAATAGATCTGCGCGTTCGACATGTTCTTTAAGTGCTTTTGTAAATTTATGGCAGGTAGTTACTGTGCAGCCAGCAAGCAACAATTCTAGGCCCATAGGGCGGCCAACAATATTGGATGCCCCAACGATAACGGCATCTAATCCTCTGATTGGTCGCTTAGTGGCTTCAATCATGGTCATAATGCCTTTAGGTGTGCATGGGCGCAATGCTGGTATGCGCTGCGCTAAGCGGCCAATGTTGTATGGGTGAAAACCATCTACGTCTTTGTGCGGATGAATACGTTCCAATATGTTCTCTACATCCAGCCCGGCCGGCAATGGAAGTTGCACCAGAATGCCATCAATAGTGCCGTCGGTGTTCAGCTCATCAATAAGGGCAAACAGCTCGGTTTCTGAAGTAGTCGCGGGCAGTTCATAGGATTTAGAGACAAAGCCGACCTCTTCACATGCTTTGGTTTTATGGTTTACGTACACCTTCGAGGCTTCATTTTCACCCACTAGCACAACGGCCAAGCCGGGCATTCTTTTGTTAGCTGCTTTTAAGGTATCAACGTAAGAATGGACGTTGTTTCTCACATGTTGAGCTATTTTTTTGCCATCTATTAATTGCGCTGTCATTTGTATGTTCTTATCTAGCCATATTCTATTGCGCTTAGTGTAATAAAGTAGCGTAATAAAATCGACCATTAAAATACACCCTTAAAGATCTAACTTGATTGCTTTTTGAACAACTGAAAAAAATCTTAAATACATTGTAAAAAGTGTTTGACGATAACAAGTCAAGTCGGTAATATGCGCCCCCCTTAGAGGTAGTGTTCTACTTCTAAGCATGTCGGTGAGTGGCGCAGCTTGGTAGCGCACCTGGTTTGGGTCCAGGGGGTCGTAGGTTCGAATCCTATCTCACCGACCATTTACTGCTAAGTTCGACGAGGTTCCATAGCTCAGCTGGATAGAGCAACGGCTTTCTAAGCCGTGGGTCGAAGGTTCGAATCCTTCTGGGACCACCATTCGAATCGAAGTAAATGATGTAAAAGAAATCAGTGGTGGGCGTAGCTCAGTTGGTAGAGCTCTGGATTGTGATTCCAGCGGTCGTGGGTTCAAACCCCATCGTCCACCCCACTTTTTTCTGCCTAATTTGAATTTTAGCGTCATCGCTACTGAACAAATTATTGGCAACCTTAGCAGGTAAAAGTTTTGCGGGAGTGGTGGAATTGGTAGACACGCTGGATTTAGGTTCCAGTGCTTCACGGCGTGAGAGTTCAAGTCTCTCCTTCCGCACCATCTGTTATTATGGTCTGTTTTTTGACTCTACTAGCAGTTTATATTGTGATATTACACATAAAAAATAAATGTCGGTGAGTGGCGCAGCTTGGTAGCGCACCTGGTTTGGGTCCAGGGGGTCGTAGGTTCGAATCCTATCTCACCGACCATCTTTTCTTTTTGCTGTTTTTTATAAAACCGTAAATTCTAATACAAAATCAAATCGCAAAACCAAACTTCCAATTCTGTTGTTATTAAAATGCTTAATACCGAGCGTATTTTAAGCAACGAATACTTATGCTATTTAAAGCGTTCTTCTATACTTGTTATCCTCTAAACCTCTAAATCCCAAAACTCAAAAAAAGCAGGCAAGCCCCTCACAAACCCATGTAATAGAAAGTGTCAATCGGCAGGACGCCGATTGCCAAGCGACCCATGGATGGGCTTGAAGCGCCTTTCTATTACATGGGTTTGTGAGGGGCTTGTCGGGATACAACAAGCTTTTGCTGGCGCTCTCATGGATGGGCTTGAAGCGCCTTTCTATTACATGGGTTTGTGAGGGGCTTGTCGGGATGCAACAAGCTTTTGCTGGCGCCCTCATGGATGGGCTTGAAGCGCCTTTCTATTACATGGGTTTGTGAGAGTCTTGCCGGAATGCAGCAAGCTTTTGCTGGCGCACCTCATAGATGGGCTTGAAGCGCCTTTCTATTACATGGGTTTGTGAGAGTCTTGCCGGAATGCAACAAGCTTTTGCTGGCGCACCTCATGGATGGGCTTGAAGCCTCTTTCTATTACATGGGTTTGTCATAGTCTTGCCGGAATGCAATAAGCTTTTGCTGGCGCACCTCATGGATAGGCATGATTACAAACACCTTTTTGCTTATAAGACGAGCATATAGCAATTAATTTACATTTATTACCCGTAAACTCTCGACTCTGCTTGTTCGTCTCTGTATAATTCCGCGTCCATTTTTAAACTCTTGTGGGTTATTACTTGTAGTCCACATTCGGCAACACCATGACAATAGTCATATTAGCGTGTTGAATCATGTAAAGCGCAACGAAGCGCAAGTTGAGGTAGAACAATGCAAGTGTCAGTCGAGACGACTCAAGGTTTAGAACGCCGTCTTAC
>CAJQOP010000039.1 GCA_905479945.1 uncultured Glaciecola sp.
AGTGACTATATCTTCGATTTTGTCTTCGATGATGGCCATATCGAAAACATCTATCTATTTGACAAGAAAACCATGGCTCGTAACAAAGTGCAGGTAATCAAGCAGTTAGAACAAACGGGAAGCCATGCAAACCGTTATGATGTGACGATTTTGGTCAATGGTTTGCCTTTGGTGCAAATCGAACTGAAAAAGCGTGGTGTGGCGATCCGCGAAGCATTTAATCAAATACATAGGTACAGTAAAGAGAGTTTTAATGCAGAGAATTCACTGTACAAGTTCTTGCAGCTTTTTGTGATCTCCAATGGCACCGACACGCGCTATTTTGCCAATACCACGAAACGTGACAAAAACAGCTTCGACTTTACGATGAACTGGGCAAAATCTGACAATACGCTTATTAAGGATTTAAAAGACTTTACCGCCACTTTTTTCCAGAAAGAGACGTTGCTTGAAGTAATCTTGCGTTACTCGGTGTTTGATGTCAGCAATACTTTGCTGGTAATGCGCCCCTACCAGATTGCCGCCACAGAGCGTATTTTATGGAAGATAAAGAGCGCGTTTAACGCTAAAGATTGGGCTAAGCCTGAAAGTGGCGGATACATTTGGCACACCACGGGTTCAGGAAAAACACTCACCAGCTTTAAAGCGGCACGTTTAGCCACCGATTTAGACAGTATTGATAAAGTCTTTTTTGTGGTAGACAGAAAAGATCTCGATTTTCAAACTATGAAAGAATATCAGCGATTTTCGCCTGATAGTGTGAATGGTTCAGACAGTACCGCAGGGCTAAAAAGCAACCTGGATAAAGACGATAACAAGATTGTTGTTACCACAATTCAAAAGCTCAATAACTTAATAAAAAGCGAAAGCGATTTAGCTATCTACAACAAGCAAGTCGTTTTTATTTTTGATGAGTGTCACCGCAGCCAATTCGGTGAGGCGCAAAAAAACCTCAAGAAGAAATTCAAAAAGTACTACCAGTTTGGCTTTACCGGTACGCCAATTTTCCCTGAAAACGCCTTGGGTGCAGAAACCACGGGCGACGTGTTTGGCCAGCAGTTGCATACATATGTTATCACGGATGCCATTCGTGATGAAAAAGTACTTAAATTCAAAGTGGACTATAACGATGTTCGTCCGCAATTTAAGAGCATTGAGACTGAACAAGACGATAAAAAACTCAGTGCCGCCGAGAATAAGAAAGCGTTTTTACATCCCATGCGAATTAGTGAAATCTCGCGGTATATTCTGAGCCATTTTAACCAGAAAACTCATCGAGCCTATTCTGGTGCAAAAGGGTTTAACGCCATGTTTGCGGTCAGTAGTGTTGATGCAGCGAAAGCGTACTATGAAACCTTCAAAACATTGCAGGCCGAGGCAGAAAATAGCCCCACAAGTAAACCTCTGCGCATTGCGACTATCTTCTCATTTGCTGCTAATGAAGAGCAGGACGCCATTGGTGATATTTTAGATGAGAGCTTTGAAGTCAATGCCATGAATAGTAGCGCAAAAGAGTTTTTGAGCGCCGCGATTAACGATTACAACGCCATGTTTAAATCTAACTACGGCGTAGACAGTAATGGCTTTCAGAACTACTACCGTGACCTTGCCCAACGAGTTAAGAACCAAGAAATAGACTTGCTCATCGTGGTGGGTATGTTTTTAACGGGCTTTGATGCACCGACGCTCAACACCTTGTTTGTTGATAAAAATTTGCGTTATCACGGTTTGATGCAGGCGTTTTCTCGCACTAACCGCATTTATGATGCGACTAAGACCTTTGGCAATATTGTTACCTTTCGTGACTTGGAACAGGCGACCATTGATGCCATAACCCTGTTTGGTGACAAAAACACCAAAAACGTGGTGCTGGAGAAGAGCTACAAAGAATACATGGAAGGCTTCTACGATATTGTTAACAAACAAGAGCGTCGAGGTTTTGTTGATATTGTAAAAGAGCTGCAAGAACGTTTTCCAAACCCAGAAAATATTGAAAAAGAACAAGATAAAAAAGAGTTTGCCAAGCTGTTTGGTGAATACCTCAAAGCAGAAAATATTTTACAAAACTACGATGAGTTTGCTGGATTAAAAGCACTGCAAAGCTTAGATATCAGTGATGAACAAGCTGTTAAAGAGTTTAAGTCAAAGTACTATCTGGACGATGCTGACATCGAGGCAATGCAAACCATCGATATGCCTAGCGAACGTGCTATCCAGGATTACCGCTCTACTTACAACGATACCCGCGACTGGTTACGACGCGATAAAGAAGGTCAGGACAAAGATAAATCAACGGTAGACTGGGACGATGTGGTATTTGAAGTTGATTTACTTAAATCTCAAGAAATCAACCTCGATTACATTCTTGAACTGATTTTTGATCACAATAAGAAGAATAAGAGCAAAGAAGGCTTGATAGAAGAAGTTCGTCGCATGATCCGCGGTAGCCTTGGCAATAGAGCGAAAGAGAGCTTAGTGGTTGATTTTATTAACCAGACAAACCTAGATGAGATCAATGACAAAGCCAGCATTATCGACGCTTTCTTCAAATTCGCCCAAGCGGAGCAGAAGCGCGAAGCCGATGCCATTATTGCCTCTGAAAAGCTCAATATCGATGCTGCCAAGCGCTATATTGCGTCATCACTCAAGCGTGAGTACGCCTCTGAAAATGGCACTGCGCTGAATGAAGCGCTGCCCAAGCTTAGCCCATTAAACCCACAGTACCGAACCCAGAAGCAAACGGTTTTTCAAAAAATCGCCGCTTTTGTTGAGAAGTTTAAAGGTGTGGGTGGGCAGGTTTAATATTACTTACACAACAATAAAAAACAAAAGGGCTCATTGAGCCCTTTCACTTTCCAACTTTGTTTGTCACTTTCCATCTTTGTTTATAACTTTCCAACTTAGTTTGGATGTGACAAACGCAGTCCATCCTCAGCCTAATCTACTCCACTGTAACCGACTTCGCTAAGTTCCGCGGCTGATCAACATCTGTGCCTTTAATTACTGCCACATAATATGACAACAACTGTAGTGGCAAGGTATAGACGATCGGCGCGATTGGCGCTTCACAATGCGGCACATTAATTACTCGCATGGTGTCATCACTAGCGAACTTTGCGTCTTTGTCGGCGAATACATACATGATACCGCCGCGCGCGCGCACTTCTTCTACATTGGATTTAAGTTTTTCTAATAGTTCATTATTAGGTGCAACAACAATAACCGGCATTTCGTCATCAATAAGCGCTAATGGGCCATGCTTTAACTCACCCGACGCATACGCTTCAGCATGAATATAAGAAATTTCTTTTAGCTTGAGTGCGCCTTCCATTGCGATGGGGTATTGGTCGCCTCTACCTAGAAATAAGCTATGGTGCTTATCTGCAAACTCTTCCGCTAGCAATTCAATACCTGCGGTCAACGTGAGTGTTTCTTCTAACTTACTCGGTAAGCTGTGCAGGCCATCGATGATCGCTTTCTTATCTTCAGCCAACATATTATTGTACTTGCCTAACGCTAAGGTCAGCATTAAAAATGCGGTTAACTGGGTAGTAAAAGCTTTGGTTGATGCTACACCAATTTCTGCGCCAGCCAATGTCATAAAAGACATGTCTGACTCACGCACTAGCGATGAGCCAGGCACATTGCAAATAGTCAAACTTGACTGGTAGCCATTTTTCTTAGCTAAACGTAACGCTGCCAATGTATCTGCGGTTTCACCTGATTGTGAAATAGTTACTAACAAGCTATTTGGATGGACCACCGACTTGCGGTATCTAAACTCAGAAGCAATTTCAACATTGCACGACACATTTGCATATTGCTCTAGCCAATAGCGAGCTGTCATGCCTGAGTGATAACTGGTGCCACAAGCAATAATTTGCACGTGTTTAATGTCTTTTAAAATTGCTTCTGACCCAGCGCCAAAAATACCTTCAACTAAGTCAGTCTCACCTAAACGGTCTTGCAAGGTATTACGCACAACCGTTGGCTGCTCATGAATCTCTTTAAGCATATAATGGCGATAACCGCCTTTGTCACCTGCATCGTGCTCAAGTTCTGAATCGAAAATTTCACGTTCAACCTTATCGCCATTTTCATCATAAATGGTCACCGAAGTACGGGTAATTTCAGCAACATCACCTTCTTCTAAGAAAATAAAGCGACGGGTAACTGGCAATAATGCCATTTGATCTGAGGCAATAAAGTTCTCACCGATACCTAAACCGATGACTAAGGGGCTTCCAGAGCGAGCAACAATAACGCGATTGGTATCTTCTTTATCCATAATCACAGTGCCGTAAGCGCCGTGAAATTGCTTGACTGAATCTTGCACGGCAAGCAATAGGTCTTTACCCTTTTTTACTTCCTCATGAACAGTGTGTGCAATGGTTTCAGTGTCGGTGTCTGAGCCAAAAGTATAACCCTTAGTTTGAAGGTCAGCCCTTAGTGCTTCGTAGTTTTCAATAATGCCATTGTGCACGACCGAAATACGCTCGCTTGAGATATGAGGGTGTGCATTTTTTTGATTCACTCCGCCATGAGTTGCCCAGCGAGTGTGTGCTATGCCGGTTGCACCTTTAATAGGAGTTTTTTCAATCGCATCACTTAAGGCTTTAACCTTACCAACTTGGCGCTCTCTCTTTAGATTTCCTTCGCTGTCGAGTATCGCGACGCCTGCAGAATCATAGCCACGATATTCAAGTCTGCGCAAACCTTCTAACAATATTTCTACTACATTACGTTCGGCTATAGCGCCTACAATTCCACACATATTGGTATCCTAATCTGTCTTAATATTTTCTCTATTAGTAGCCCGTATTAACACATTAGGCTAATCAGCTACTAACCATATACTTTGATGCTTGCGCTTTAGTTAACCCTAAAATTAACATTGCTGCGGCGCTAGCAATAACTACTTATTTTATACTTACTTATTAACTGGCTTATTCAAATGACTGACTCAACTGATTTTCTCAACTATTGCAGCGCACATTACCGTAACCCCTTGTTCTTCGAGTTTACGTTTGGCATTAGCATCAAGATTATCGTCGGTCACTAGAAAAGATATTTGTGACCAAGGTAATTCCACATTGGGTATTTTTCTTTCCAATTTTTCAGACTCAGCCATCACAATAACTTGTTTCGAAACTTCCGCCATCGTTCTACTCAATGAAGTCAATTCGTTGAATGTGGTGGAACCGCGAGAAATATCTAGCCCCGCAGCACCTAAAAAAGCTTGGTCGAAATTATAGGCCCGAAGCATGCTTTCCGCCATTTGGCCTTGAAATGAATGGGATTGTCCGTCCCAAGTTCCGCCAGTCATCAATACTTGCGGCTCGTTCTCGCCTTCTAATAAGGTGTTCGCAACTTGTAATGAATTGGTCATAACGACCAAACCTAATTTTTTGGGTAAATGTGGAAGAAGTGCAGAGGTTGTGCTGCCACCATCAATAATAATTCGGTTATGATCTTGAATGAGTGTTGCAGCTAATTTTGCAATAGCTATCTTTCGACTCGAAAGCTTCTCACTAGAAAGTTCGGACGATTCCTTAGGTAATAGAACTGCACCACCAAATTTCCTGAGCAACAAGCCATTGTTCTCAAGTTCAGCTAAGTCTTTACGAATGGTCACTTCGGAAGTAGAAAACACTTTCGACAATACATCAACAGCCACTTCACCACGTTCATTCAGTGTTTCAATGATCGCACGACGGCGCTGTTGAGTGTTTCTTTTTTGCAAAGTCGAAAGCCTTAAATTTCAAAACGAAAGCTATTATATGAATTAATTTTCGTTTTGCAAGTTATTCGATAATACAGACTACTTCTTTTTAGGTCTTTCCCAGCCTGAAATAGTGCGCTGCTTGCCGCGAGCGATGGCAAGTTCTTCAGCATTTACGTCTTTAGTGACCACGGAGCCTGCGCCAATCGTCGCGTTTACCCCAATATTCACTGGCGCCACGAGCGAGCTATTACTGCCAACAAAAACGCCATCGCTAATCGTAGTTTTAAATTTATTCACGCCGTCGTAATTACAAGTAATGGTGCCTGCACCAACATTAACGCCTTTGCCTATTTCTGCGTCACCAATATAGCTTAAATGGTTTACTTTAGAACCTTCTCCAATAACGGCTTTCTTTACTTCACAGAAGTTGCCTACTTTAGCGCCATCGTGTAAATCAGCGCCTGGGCGAAGTCGGGCGTAAGGCCCTACGTTGCAGTTTTGTGCAACAACAGCATCTTCAACTAATGAGAAAGCTTCAATACGGCTACCATCGCCAATCTTACAGTTTTTGAAAACGCAATTTGGACCAATAACCACATTGTCGCCAATACGCACTTCGCCTTCGAAAATTGCATTAATGTCGATACTAACGTCTTGCCCAACCGTCAGATTTCCGCGCACATCAATACGATGAGGGTCGGCCAAGCTGACGCCCGCTGTCATTAGTGCTTCTGCATTACGAAACTGATAAGCACACTCCAATGAAGAAAGCTGCACGCGATTATTTACGCCCTCAACTTCACGCTCCCAAACTGGATGCGCTGCGCGAATACTCTTACCTTCTTTGGCCGCCATTTCGATTACGTCAGTAAGGTAGTATTCACCTTGCGCATTGTTGTTCGACAACTTATCTAACCAACGCTTCAAGTCTTTCCCTGCCATCAACATCATGCCAGTGTTAATTTCGGTAATTTCACGTTGTACCTTAGTAGCGTCTTTATGCTCAACGATTGCAGTTATGTTGTCACCATCACGAATGATGCGGCCCATTCCTGTTGGGTCATCCAAATGCACAGTTAACAATGCTAGGTCTGCATGTGCTTTTGCATCAACTAAGCGGCGCAGGGTTTCGCTACTAATAAGCGGCGCGTCACCGACTAAAATCATAATATCTTCGTCATCTTTAATATAATCAGCCGCTTGCTGGACCGCATGCCCAGTGCCCAATTGCTCTGCCTGCAAACACCAATTTACCTGATGATGTCCTAGCGCTTTCTCAAGTAAATCAGCACCGTGGCCATATACAAGGTTAATACTCTCGCAATCCAACTCTTTGGCGGCATCAATAATATGCTCAACCATAGGTTTGCCAGCAATCGGGTGTAATACCTTAGGCAACGACGATTTCATTCTTGTACCCTTGCCTGCGGCAAGGATAATAACGCTTAATGACATATGTAATTCCTTTCTAATTTAGAGCATAGTGTAACCAACTGAAAACCGCTTGTCAGTAGACTTTGCTCAATATATACACTAAAATATCGAACAAATAACAGGATGTTAATTGAAGCACAAATAATGATTATTTTTCGTACTCTTCATCGCAGTATATTGGTTTTGTTTGCAATAGTGGTCGTGTCAATTGTGACCCTCATCCATTTTAGCATGACTAAAATCGTCGCCGAACAAAGCCGTGCACATCAGGCCTCCCTCTCACCCGCAGTTGGACTTGTTATTCGGCAAGTTATTGAACCCCTGCACATCGCTGAAACCTTAAGTAAGTCAAAAGAACTGATTGAAATCATGCAACCTTTGTCTCCAGAGGCCAGCAATACTAACGAAGAAAGTTTAGAAGAATTTATTTCAAGCGTATCTGGTGTTAACGAGATTAAGATATTTGAAACGCTAAAACGCCTGGAAGATGAGTTTGGAATGGGCTTTTTCGTGGCTTTAGAAAAACAGCGCATGCAATATAACTCCGATGGCACAACCGTAAAACTCATCGAAGGCGAGGTAAGTTGGTATTTCAAATACAGAGATACACCCGACTTGTCAGTGGGTGATGTTGGAAAATGGGAAGACACCCACTTTTTTATTGATATCTAGATATTCGACGATAATGGACAATTCTTAGGATTCTTTGGCGTTGCTAAAAGCCTTTCTCGTTTCATTGAAGTGTTTGAAAATCATAAATCGGCTTATGGCCATGACTTTATTTTTGTGGACTCAACAGGCACCATTATGCTGTCTTCTGATCCTGCGTTAAATGCAAGTCAGTCCAACTTCAGTAACCTTAAGGATGTGCTCTGGTATCAGGAAACCTTGAGCAATATTGGAGTTGACACAGAAACCGCATTAGCTCAGAACTCCCTAGTTCAAGACATTAATAACCAACTTGTGACAATTAATGGACAGGATGTCCTAGTGGCACAATTTAAGCTCGATTTGTTTAATTGGACAATGCTGTTGATGTCTCCATTAAACCAGCAGCAAACTGAAATAAGTAGCGGCTTCATGTTTTCGGCTATTACTGTTTTAGTCGTCATATTCGTGCTTTTTTTAGTTATTTATAAACTACTCTCTTACTTCCGCAAAGACATGCAAAACGATGATCTAGTGCTACCTTATTGCAAGATGCAATCAGATGAGAAGATCAAGTATTTGATAGATACCAATGCATTCAAAGACCAAGCGTATTTAGCGCTAATCCAATTAAATGAGTTTTATCAAAAACCGATAACCACTGAGAGCCTGCCTGTGTTGCTTGGTGTGGGAAGTAAAATTTCAGAATTCCTACTCGGATCAGTGCATAAATTTAATAGTAAAAGTGAATTTGGTAAAGCAAATGAAAGCCAGTGGTTAATATTATTGCAAGACACAACGGAAAAAGAAGCGTCCGAATTTATAGATAACATTCGTCATGGCTTGGTTACTATTCAAGCTGAATCTGAAGAGCAGCAAAAAGTATTGAAGTTCTCTACGTGTAAGGTTCATCTATCGGAACAAGATAACTTTGCGTCCGCTGTTTTACGCTTAAAACCTGCCTTGGACAATATTAAAATAGTTGATTCACTAAGCTTAGTTGATGAGTTTTAGCTATATTGAGATGCTGATAACACCTATTTTTAGACACTAAATAAGCCAACTAAAAAAGGGCTTTACGGCCTGAACTTAGAACGCCGGCGCTTAACAATGCCGGTTGTAATCATCACCCCAAGTATAATCAGACTACCTCCTATCATGGCATAGCTGGATAGTACTTCGTCTAGCACCAGCATCCCCCACAATATTCCAAACACAGGTACTAAATAGCCTACTGTCATTGACTGTGATGCGCCAATTTTTGCAATCAGATCGAAATACATAACATAGGCAATACCTGTGCATACGATACCTAGAACCAATGCTGCCCACCATGAGTTTGCGTCTGGATTAGTTTCTGGCCATGTGTACAAAGCTAAAGGAAGTAGTATCAATGCAGCAAAAACTTGGCTACCTGCTGCTACTGCAAATGGTTTAATGCCACTGAGATGCTTCTTCATATAACACGCCGATATGCCATAACAACAAGTTGCTCCCAGAGCTGTTAATACTGGAAGTAGCGTAACCGGATTCGCAGATTGTGTGTCTTGACTAATCACAACAACGCCAGCAAAGCCCAAAAATGTACCTATCACCCCATGAATACCAATGCGGTCTTGCAAATAAAAATAGGCGATTACAACGCCAAACATGGGAGCTGTTGCGTTGAGGATTGCTGATAAACCTGCATCCAAATGCAAACTAGTAAAAGCGAACAAACAAAATGGAATGGCTGTATTCATTGCCCCAACAAACAATAGCTTTGACCAATTTGCGAGTAAATCAGTCCATTGTCGAGTTAAGAAAACAATAGGCAATAAAAATAACGCGGCTAACAAAGCGCGAACTTCTACAAGCGCAAATACACCGAATGCCGGTACCGTCTCTTTAAGCAACATAAACGAAGCGCCCCATATTGCCCCGAGGAAGAGTAATTCAATTAAGTGTGAAGTTTTCAATTTTGTCCTTTGACTCTAGTGCTAATAAATACGTTTTACGCGGCAACCCACCTGCGTATCCAGTGAGTTTGCCGTTACTGCCTATAATACGATGACACGGAATAACAATAGGGATAGGATTTTTGCCATTCGCCGCGCCCACTGCCCTGCATGCTTTTTTGTTGCCAATAGCCAAAGCTATATCAAGGTAACTTGCTGTTTCGCCAAAAGGAATTTTTAACAGAGCCTGCCAAACTTGTTGTTGAAATTCAGTGCCATCTGGCTGCAAGGGTAAATCAAAGTCGGTGCGTTTGCCTGCAATGTATTCGCTTAATTGCTGGGCTGCAAGCTTTGAAACGGAATTTTCGTTGGTATCGCAAAAATTGTCTGCAAAATCGATAGCTTTAACTGATTTGTCGGTCGCAAATATGCTTAACCAGCCATGTGGTGTGGCCACTACGCTCTTATTCAAATGCGCGTACTGAGGATATCCGCCCGACGGTAATTTGATTTTTTGCATGACTCTATAAATCCCATAAGTTAAGAGTTAAGTAGCTTCGCCATGGTGCCGCTGTATCAGCATCAATATTAACTTGTTGCTCTGCCAATTTTTTTAGCTTATTTTTTACAACTAAGTCGGTCGCTAAAAAAACATCTGGATTGTCGCTATGCCGCATATTCACATAGTTAACAGTCCACGTACCAATACCCTTTATAGTTAGCCATTCTGCAATACTTGCATTTGGCCTTTGTGTCATGAATTCCGCAAAGGCTTTAAGTGTGGCTTTGCGTGCATTTGGCATTTTAAGAAAAGATAAATCGGCTCCTGCAACCCGCGCAGGACTCACAAAGGCAATTAAATCATCTGGGTTTGCTCTTTTCGCAAGCGTGTTTTGTAAGAGGTTAAGTTGCCCTATAGCCGCTTTAACTGTTACTTGCTGGCCAACAATTGCTCTGCAACCAGCTTCAAACCGGTCGTTAATTCCTGGTAAGCGAATGCCGCTTCTTAGCATTGATTCCGGCATCCCGGATTGTTTCAATGAAGATGCAATGGCATGTGGATCGCAACTCAAGTCCAGCATTTTTTTGACCACGCCAATACTGCCCTTTAACACGCTCAAATCACTTAGTAAGAACCTGACTTCAAATCGATTCTGCTCAGCTTGATGCAAAGCCTTAAACAGCACATTTTGGCCCCCAACTTTAATGACCTTGCTAATGCTACTGTCATCAACGAATTCATTTGAGTGGATCTCTCTTAGTTTGAAAAAAGCTTGTATATGCGACCATTGGTATGGCGGGCGGTAGGACAAATAAACGATAATCTCGCTGCCTTCATTGCCCCCTTTTAAACTGTTAGCTCGGCGTATCTGGCTTGGTGTTAGTCCTGTATTCGCTTTCATATGGTGCTGTAAGGGTTTGGCCGCATTAAAACCGCAAGCATGAGCAACTTGCTCGATAGGCAAGGTTGATTCATGCAGCAATTGCTTAGCAAATAATAGCCTATTCAATAGTTGATATCGTTTTGGCGATATTTGTAAGTGCTGTTCGAATAATCTATTGAAATAACGAGTACTAATACCCAGTTTTTCGGATATTTCGGCGATATTTAAAGACAGACGAGAGCTCAATAACTTCACCCCTCTTTCTACCGTCGTTTCTACACCTTTCCATGCAAAAGAACCCGGCGCACTATCAGGGCGGCACATCAAGCATGGTCTAAAACCTTGATCCATCGCCTGTATTGCTGAAGCGTAATAATCAACATTCTTCTCAAGCGGCATACGCGCTCTGCAAATGGGGCGACAAAAAATACCAGTAGTTTTTACCGCAACGAAAAATAGCCCATCAAATCGAGGATCTCTCGCTATGCGTGCCCTTTGTATCGTTGCTATTGGTAAATTCATTGTTGGATTTGTCTGTGCTATTAACAACATTTCATTATTGTAACTAGAAATTAAATTAAAACACGTTGTTTTCGGAACAAGTCAACGAGGACAGCAATAAACGCTTTGTCTATTCCTTCTATACTCTTGATATTAGACGCTGCTATTATATGTATATTAGCCCTACCATAGGCATTGTTCACTAAACCGAGACTCTTTAATGACCAGCCCACTTGCAACCACAATTGCTCTACCAAATGGCACTGTACTTCCAAATCGTCTGTGCAAAAGTGCGATGACAGAAGGCCTAGCTGACAAGTTTGACCTACCCACTCCTGAACTTATCCAACTTTATAAAACCTGGTCACAAGGCGGCACAGGTCTGCATATCACAGGCAATGTGATGGTCGATCGGCGCTATCTCGAGCGCGCAGGAAACGTTGTATTAGAGGACGACAAAAACCTAGACTTATATCGAACTTGGGCCAAACAAGGCACAGTCGGCGCTAATCACTTGTGGGTGCAGCTTAATCATCCCGGCCGTCAATGCCCAAAAATGGTATGCAAAACGCCTTTATCACCTTCAGATGTGCAGCTGGCAATGCTAGGGAATTTTGGCAAACCAAGAGCTATGGATGAAACTGATATAGAAGAGGTAATTACACGTTTCACTACATCAGCTAAACTGGTGAAAGAAGCTGGATTTACAGGTGTACAAATACATTGCGCCCACGGCTACTTACTTAGTCAGTTTCTATCACCTAAAATTAATCAGCGCCAGGATCAATGGGGTGGCTCGCTAGAAAATAGAGCGCGCATTATTCGCCGAATTATAAAAGGTGTGCGCGACGCAGTGGGTGATGACTTCCCAATCGGTGTGAAGCTCAACTCAGCAGATTTTCAAAAAGGTGGCTTCAGCCTGGACGATTGCATAACAGTAGCGAGTTGGTTAGGTGAAGATGGCGTTGATTTACTAGAAATATCAGGCGGAACCTATGAACAATTAAGCTTGATAGGGGTTGAGCCTACCGAGGTGCGAGAAAGCACACGCAAACGTGAAGCTTACTTTATCGAATATGCAGAGCGTATCAAGCGTTCCGCAAACATACCCGTCATGATCACTGGAGGCTTTCGCAGCCGCGACGTTATGGAGAGAGCTATAGAAAGTGGCGAGGTAGATGTTATTGGTCTCGCTAGGCCTCTGTGCACTGAACCTGATTGCTCAGCAAAGCTTATTCAACAGTCGATTCAGAGTATCGATTGTTATGAGGATAAATTAGTTATGGGCACTGGTTTCTGGGGGAATAATAGTTCTTCAAACTTAATAAAAGCCATTAATAGTTTTGGTCAAGTAGGTTTTTATTACTGGCAGATTATTAGACTATCCAAAGGTTTAGCGCCTGAGCCTCAGTTAGGAACATTCAGGGCCTTTTTGAAGCACATGACAAATGACTTTAGTTTGAATATAAAAAGGAAGTTTCGTTGAACATAAACAGTTAGCACTATTTGACTAAACGTCGAAGATAACTAGATCTTTGAAGGAACCAAAATTAGCGTATACTTTGATAAAAGGTAATATCGTTAAAATTTAGGTGAAAAATATGCACGGACCGATGGGTGAATCTACGTACACTAAATCTGTTTCTAATATAGTTAAGTACATACATAGCAATACGATACTAAAAGATTCCCTTTTCGAGCAAGCGCAACTCTACTTTGAAGCTTCTGATGAGAAAAATGAAAACAATATTAATCTGCAGAGCGATATAGAAAGTTTACAAAGTTCTTTGCAAACCGCTGATAAAAAAGACAAAGAAAAACTGCTCAAAAAGCTAAACGAGAGCAAGCAAGGATTGAAGAAGGACGAAGCCTCTCAGGAAGAAGAACGTAAAATTCGATTAAATAAAGTTTTGGAAATGTGCGCTAAATTGCTAGTACTCTGTGAGGCAGAGAACTGGGAAAAAACTCAAGTAAACAGTGCAAAGCTGCTTGGTACTTTGCAACTGCTCTCTCCTGGCGAAGGCGCAAAGCTTGCCCAACAAAATCAAAAATTAAAACCCGCTTACAAGGCAGTCGTTGCCCTAAGATTACTAGACAAATTACTAATAGATGAACATATCAGCAACCAATATATAAACGAACATTACCGAGAAAACCTCCGATATCCAGAACAAGAGGGAGACGAGACCCTTTTCCAACGTGATGTGGCTATTCCTGTGATAATAGCGGCAGTGTTTCAGGATGTGGGATTATTACACCCCAAAGCGCAGCTTATATTAAAGGGCAAGGATGGAAGCCTAGATGAGTTTCGGGTACTAGATAAGGACGATAGACTAAGTCTACTTAAATTAAATCATGCATATACTCTAGACTATATTACTCATGGTTTGGGTATGGAGCGATATGTCGGGAATTCGAAACCTGAGAGAACTGCATTCGACCTAAATGAACAAAAACGCTTAGACTTTACACGGACGCTTTTGGCAAGTGCCCTTAAACCTAAATCAGGAGTGAGAAATTTAATTAAAGTCCCACAAATTTATGCTTCTGTTATTTTCTCTTCGAAACAAAGTTACAATTTCATGGATTTACCAAAAGCTGGCCTACTTATTATGAAAGCCGCTAAACACGCTGCTATTAGCCAGGTTGCGGCTGATACATTACTAGCTATTGTCGGACATTTTCCACAGGGCTATGGTATTACTTATATCCCAAAAGACGATGACAACAAGAACTTGGATCGCTACGAATATGCCATAGTCACTGGACTCAACCCGGAAGATCCCTTTGTACCAATATGCCGAGTAGCGACGCGTAATTTGGCTTTCATCCCCGGTGGCGCGATGATTTCCGTGCATAAGGAAAGTAATCTGTACTTTTCTGCAGCCAAAAAGAAGTTAGAAAAAATCAATCCCGATCGCTTGGAAGAGATACTGCGCGAACTGGCCTCGAACTTTGAAGAACGAAAAGATGTGGAATTAATACCCAGCTATTGGAACCCTTATAGTTTTTTTGGCTTCATAAAGATGCAAAACTTGTGGAAGAAAGATTGAGTAGTAATCTAGCGAATGATGGTAAAATAGTAGCAACACCATTAGCCAATTTTGTCACATCTCAATGTATTTAATACTAACAAGAATGCTCTATTATTGAACTTAAGTTGAACTAATAGGCCTAATTAGCTGATAATAACAATTCATTAATAAAAAAAGCGATATCACTTGCCACTCTTAAAGACTTCTTTTCTCCCACTAGCCTTTTTTGTTTCGCTTTTTATGAGCATTCCTATGTCTGTTTCAGCGGCGAATTGGGTTGATGAGTACACCAAAGAAATAAAGGCGTCAGCTAAGAAAAAGAAACTACCTGGCTTTGCTTTCGTCATGGTTGCACCTAACCAGCCTACTCGTTTTGAATTTTTTGGGAAAACAGAAAAGAAAGGCAGTCCAATTGATAAAGAAACTGTCTTTAGACTAGCTTCGGTTTCCAAAACATTTACTGCCGTATTCATGGCTCAGCAAGTCAAAGCAAATAAGCTGAAATGGCAAAACTCGCTGCAGGACTTATTGCCAGATTATAAGTTCGACAACTACAAAGATACGCCCATTTTGTTGCAGCATATTATTGGTCAATCAACCGGATTCATTCCAAATGCGTACGACAATTTAATTGAAGCCAACTACAAATTACCGCGTGTTTTACAACATTTAGAAAAACTAGATTCCTTGTGTAAACCCGGCATCTGTTATACCTACCAAAATACATTCTTCGGCGTGCTTGAAGAATATTATCGATTACAAAAAACCACTTTCGCAGACGAAATTACGAAAAACATTATTACACCATTAAAGATGCCAACCGCTAGCGTTGGCAAAAAAGCACTCATGGCATCAAAGGAATGGGCCAAACCACATGCAGCAATTGATAAGAATAAATGGGTAAGCGTTCGCGTCAAAGACAACTATTACAAGTATTCACCTGCAGCTGGGATCAATGCAAGTGCCGCTGACATGGAAATTTGGCTGAAGGCAATGTTGCTAGAATACCCCGACATCGTTGACAAAGAGATGATCGACTCACTCACTGAACCCAGAGTCAAAACTAAGCGCGAAATGTATCGCCGAGAATGGCGCAAGCAGCTTAAAGACGCACATTACGGTTTAGGCTGGCGCATATACAATATGGACGATGTTGAAATTATGTATCATGGTGGCTGGGTACAAGGTTATCGCGCGGATATCGCCTTCTCACCAGAACTAGGCGTCGGCTATGCGCTATTAATGAACGCCGAATCAAACCTGATCAACGAAGTTACTGCAACATTCTGGAAGCAGCAAATCAAAGCCTACCGATCCATCGCTAAGCTTCTGAAGAAACAGGATAAGCCTAGCCCTTAAAAAGCGTCAGCTACAATTAGGTTTTGAGGTAGGTGTAGCCTTTCAAGCAGTTTTCATAAAAATCTGTCCACTTCACACCTTCACGCGGAGGTATCTGACCATTGGCCACCTGCTTATCTATTTGACGCTTAACATCTATCGCCATTGCACTTGGGTGATACTGCATAATCGACAATACATCCTGCACAGATGAGCCTGCAACAACCTCTTCAATATAGAAGTCTTCGGGGTCGTCGTCATGGCTAAAAATATGCACTTCATTTAAACGTCCAAACAAATTATGCATATCGCCCATTACGTCCTGATATGCACCCGTAAGAAATAAGCCTAGATAAGCCTTTTTACCCGGTTCAAGAGAACGAATTGGCATAATATTTTGCACTTGGCGATCAATAACAAATTTATCAATTTTACCGTCGCTATCACAAGTAATATCAACCAATGAGCAATTCATATCAGGCTCTTTGTCCATTCCAGTTAAGGGTGCGACAGGAAGCAATTGATCAATAGCCCAAGTATCCGCAGCCGACTGAAAAATAGAGAAGTTGCACAAGTATTGCGACGACAAAGAAAAGTCCAAATGCTGCAAGCCTTCAGGCACAAACTCAACGTCTTTATACAAGAGTTGTAGTCGACGCATGATTTGCCAATACAAGGTTTCAATTTTGCCGAGCTCTTCTAAAGAAACAACGCGCAGCTTAAATGCACTCACCGCTTGTTCTTTCCATTCAGAAGCATCGTTGTAGACTTCTTGCAAGTTTTGCTCTGGCGTTAAGCAGTTAAGCAGCTCACGCATATTTTTCAACAAAACGTGCTCATTTTCGCACATAGAAGTATCTAGCATTGCTCCATCGGCTTTGATTTCGCCAACAATTTCAGTTACTACACAACTATGATGCGCGGTAATAGCTCGTCCACTTTCTGTTACCAAGTTAGGATGTGGAACACCCTCTAAATCACAAACTTCTTTCATGCCGTAAACGACATCAGCAACATATTCATTCAGACTATAATTACGCGAAGAGTCATTGGTCGATTTACTGCCATCGTAATCAATACCGAGCCCACCACCAACGTCAACGTACTCTAGCGGGAAGCCCATTTTGTGAAGCTCAGTATAAATTCGTGCACTTTCATTAACAGCATCTTTTATGGCACGAATATCAGTCAATTGACTACCAATATGAAAATGCAAAAGTTTGAGCGTATGAGCCATACCCTCTTCTTCAAGATAGCGAGCAGCATTAATGATTTCAGGAATGGTTAAGCCAAACTTGGCTCTGTCGCCACTTGACGCTTGCCATTTGCCTTTGCCAAGCGCTGTCATTTTTGAACGCAAACCTATAATAGGTTCGATATTGAGTTCTTTAGCAATCTTAACTAATAGTAGTAACTCGGAGAATTTTTCAATCACCACAACGACTTTGCGGCCCAGTTTGCGACCCATTAAAGACAAGCGAATAAATTCTTCATCCTTATAACCATTGAGGATTGTTAGTGAATTAGGATTCGTATTGTAAGCCAGAACTGCAAGAAGTTCCGACTTTGAACCCGCCTCTAAACCATAATCATATGGTGCACCTGCATCTACAATTTCTTCAACAACTTCACGCATTTGGTTTACTTTGATCGGGTAAACACCGTTATATTTGCCTGAATAATTTGCTTCAGCTATTACCTTATTAAAGCACTCGTTAATACCAACAACTTGCGAGCGCAGAATATCGTGGAAACGAATAACAACAGGGAATTGTATGCCTTCTTGGGAAATTTCTTGCACCACAGAATTAAAATCGATGCGCATATCTTCATTTTTTGGATCGGGCAAAATATGAATATTACCATTAGCGCCTATTTTAAAATAACCGCCTCCCCAACTAGACACGCCATAAATGCGCTCAGCTTCCTCAATTGACCACTCAACCTTACTCATTGGCATAACAACGTCCCCGCATCAAAAGGATAAAAAATATAACGAATTCCTCCACTCAAACATAAGCAGGCCGCGTATTATAATGAAGTTTACTTGCGTTACTAATTGTTTTATCTTTTTTACACTTTTTTTGTTATGTTGTAATGATCCTTAAATGTTATTAAAATGTAAAAATATAGCAATTAAGTAATCATCACGTAATAGCGATATGCCAATACCAGCAAGTTGGCGTTATCTGAAGTAATTATTTGGCCTAGCATACTAACATCAGTCTGAGTACAAAAATGGGCAGTGCATTATATAGCGATGACGCAATCGAAGAAACTATCTACAGAGTGCTGATAATTGATGATAGTGAAATTGAACTTAAGTTATACATGAATGGCTTAGGGCAAGATTTTGATGTTTCATTTTCACCAAACGCACAAACAGCTTGGGAGCTGCTCAATAGCGTTCCTTTACCAGACGCGATTATCCTTGATATTCTGATGCCAAATGAAGATGGATTGCAGCTATGTAACCGCATTAAAGAAACCCAGTTTATTCAAGACGTACCGATAATTTTCGTTTCATCTTTGACGGATCCCGCGGCTAAATCTCAAGCGTTCGAAGCAGGTGGTGCGGATTTTGTTGCCAAACCGCCAATCATGTCAGAACTTATTGCACGCTTAAAAAGGCATGTTGCGCTATACCGTAAAACGAAAAAATTAGAATCACTAATTTTTATTGACCCACTAACCCACCTGCCAAATGCATCAAAATTTCAAGAAGTCTTGGGCATAGAATGGTCTAGGTGCGCCCGGTATTGGCACCACATTACTTTACTGATGGTCCGCGTCGAAAATTTAGACCAAATCAGGGACACCGAGGGTAACGACAAGTATTTTTCAACCATTGCCGCTGTTGCTGAAGGCTTAGCTTCCGCAGGAAATCGTCCGGGCGACTTCGTTGCGACCTTAAGCAATGACAAGTTTGCAGTTTTGCTATCCGATTGCGGCCATGAAGGCGCTGCTCTCAAAGCGCAACAGATTATGAGCAAGTTTGAAAACGGTGAATTGGCTAATACAGGCGCGCCCTTGAGCTGCACTGTTGGTTTCGCCGTAGCAGCGCCCGCTAGCGGTGAATCTTCAGGAGTCCTTTTCCGCTCGGTTGAAAATGTAATGCTGGAGTCGCAACAACGTGGTACTGGCAAAATATACCCTGTGAACGGCGTTATCGGCATCGACGAATAAACTAACTCTGCCGGTTTTTAACTACTTTCAACTACTTTTAAAATTGACTCTGACCCTCTTTTAATTCTCTATGTTGGAGCATCAATCATTTAGTCTGTCATTTCATCATATTCACCGAACCTTATTAATACCTGTCTCGTCTTAATATAGGGAAGATAGGAATGAACAGCACTAGGAATGGCTCAATAATTATGACGCATGCAGAAATAGTGCTTTTGGTCTTGTCAGCCCAGAGATAAGCACAGAAATCGACGCTGCACCGAGCTAGAGTGGCATTAAAAAAAATACTGGAGAATGAAAATGGAAAATGATAAAAACCTTGATAGCCGCATAAAGTCTAAGTTGCAATCTCAAACCGAAGAACTAGATAGATTGATGCGAAAAGATGATGATTTACTCAGCTTAATGCAAGGTAGCTTTAAAACTGGTTTACGAAAAATTATGGTGCTAACTTACCTAGTTGCTATAATTTTGGTCTTTGTAATTTTTTACAGTGGATATCAATATTTTGCTGTATCAGCATCCGACAAGTTCTTTTGGGGAATGATCCTGCTGCTGTCCTTTCAGGCTCAAGTTGCCACTAAGCTGTGGATCTGGTTGGAGATGAATCGTTCTTCACAAATTAAAGAAATAAAACGATTGCAGCTGTTCATAGAGCATGCGGGAGATATGCGCGATTAATGGCCTTCGTCCAAAATTGGGCACGCCCGCTTTTGTGAACAGTATTGTACAATCTGCATAATACTGGGGTACAGATTAAAATACCCTAGTATTCTCGTAGTAACCTATTCTAATGCCGAAAAGACTTATAAGTTAAACCTCTAAACTAATATCTTAAGGCCCCTTATGAACCGTGTCGTCACTTCTTTATTTGTTCTACCTATCATGTTGTTTTCAGTTAACCTTGTTGCTAAAGAAGGGTACCACCATTTTCCTGAAATATTTGTTGGTGCAACCCATTTAGATGGTGAAACGCATTTCACGTATGCATTGGAATATGAGTATAAATTTACGGAAGAGTTCGGCGCGGGTTTGATTTATGAAAAAGTAGATGACGCACACCACGGCGACGGTGTCACTATTCAACTAGCAGCTTTGTATTATCATCCAATAAACTTCATCCGTTTAGGGGTGGGTTTTGGTAAAGAAAAAATAGGTGGGGATCATCCTCATACTGAGGATTTAGTGCGTATAAGCGCCAGTTACGATTACCATTTTGAAAACTTTTCACTGGCTCCTACCATTGCAATAGATTTCGTTAATAGTGAGACTCCAGTAGTTTTTGGTGTTGGTGTAATAGTACCTTTTTAAAAATGGTAAAACTTTAGTCAGTTAACAAGCCAAGGCTCATTTTGCACTCTGAGCATAGCTTCAATCCTACTTTCTACATTAAGCTTGGATAAAATAGAAGAAACGTGATTTTCGATAGTCCGCTGCGAACGCGACAAGCTATTTGCTATATCGTGATTTGATGATCCTGTAATAAGTAATTTCAATATTTGCTGCTCTTTGGCAGTTAGCCCTGCAGGATGTTGACGTGTTTTGCTATATGGTCCACGGCGCGTTTTAGGAAGTAAATCAGCAAACCCAGCCTTTGCAGCGTGTTCTTTAATGTTCTGTAAAATAGCTTTTGCATGCATTTTTTCAAACATTGAATATGCCTTTAAAGTAGCAGTTTGATGCTCATTATCAGGTGTTTGCAATAAAGCGAGCGCCGCATTAAATGGCATCCCTAGCAATTGCCAACTATCAAAGGCGGCTAGAATATTACCGGCCAACTCATGTGCATAAGGATGTGGAATATTTTTGTTTGTTTTACTCAATTTTTTTGTGTCTGCTATTGGCAAGTTGAGGCGCACCGCCCAAACTAAAAGCTCACCAAGTTGCCAAGGATTGAGAATTGTATCAGCCAAAACTGCAAGTTCATTTATGTGTATTTTAGCGAGTTGAAGCTTGCCCGATATCCAAGCGCTCTCAATGATAGAAAAGCGAGCAGGAATGACATACTGAAGTTCGTCGATGGCTAGCGCTTGAGTTAAAACAGTTTGTAATAAGTCATCAGCACCTTGCATTGCCATTCTGGACTGCACTCTCGCCAACACTGTCAATGCAGGTAGTTTCATCAATACGGTTTGATTCTCTAACTTTTGAACGCCGGCGGCAATCGTCTCTGCATCAATTAATCTGCCCTGTTCAAGCCGCACCTGGGCTTGAATTCCGACTAAATAATATGTCCACGAATCAAGGTCGTGCGAGGTGTCATATTGAATTCCTTCGCTGGTTAGTTCATCTGCTAGCTTCAGGTGCTTGAAACGAACATTATAATCAGCATAGTTAGTATAAACCCGAGCTGCTTCTTCATGCATACCATGTTTTTTTGATAAAACTAAACTTTCGTTGAGCATCGCTTTACCTGCAGCATCACCGCGCATTAAAAGTGCCGTTCCGATATTAGTAAGTGCATGAACTCTAACTAGTGGATTGTTAAATCTTTTCTCAAGTGCCAACGCTTTCTCTCCCCAATATACAGCGTCTTTGTTGCGCTCGTTCAACATGTATAATTGAGATCGCATTGAATAGGCCATGGCAAGCTCGCCTGATGCAGGCATCTGTTCAAATATGTTGATAGCTTCATTGGCATAATGTTCAGCTCTGTCAGCTTGGCACTGGTACCAATACAGTCGGGATAAACTACGTAAGTTTTCTCCGATTTTGTCATGTCGCCCAAGGGCACGCCAAAGAGTAATTGCACTGCGGCGTGCTTCTATAACAGACGCATTCATATGAGTAGTAATACTAACTTCGTAAGCCCAATTCTCATGCAATGAAGCGGCTAGTTCGGTGTCAGCGTACTCTACAAATTTTAGGGCTTTCTGGTAATACGAGGCAGCTTCTTTGTGTGCACCTAGATTTGCAGCATTAGTGGCAGCTAAGGGCGCATATTTGAGTACCTTAGTGGCATTTAAAGCGCCTTCAGAATGATGCGCCAACCAAGCTAAATTTGCAGTCAAGCCTAGCTCCTCCAAACTGGTTAGAATGTCTGTATGAAGCTGCTTTTGTTCATTCATAGACAAACAAGCAAGCGTTGCAAGTCGAGCTAATTCGTGACGAAATCGAAATTCACCTTGTGCATCAAATTGCAACAACTTGCGCGCAGTGCACGCCATTGCAAATGTCTCTCCTTGCTCACCAAACAAGTGTTCTATTAATAAAACAGGAATACTGTAGGGGATTAAACTAAGGGTAAGCATGCAATTGCGCTCTGCTTCACTTAAGTTATGTAAGCGTGCCCCAATCGCATCGCGTATTGAATGAGGGATACTATTATCCTGATTAGCTTTGCTCGCCAACACTTCGGTAATAAAAAACGGATTCCCACCCGTAATTTTATGTAAATCGTGAGCATTGTGTTGTGTATTCTTAAGCAGTTTTTCTACCGCGTTGATACTCAAAGGCTTCAGTAGAATCCGCTTGGTATGTGCGGAAGGGCAAAGGCTTAGCACTGAACTAAAGGGATGCTTGAAGGTGACTTCGCCTTCTCTATAGGTTAAACACAGCATGCAATTTATAAAAGATACCCTGCGCACCAAAAATTTCAGCAGATCTAGGCTTGCGTGGTCAGCCCAATGCACATCTTCAATGACCAAAATGATAGGCTGTTTTAATTCTTCAAGACTTGAATACAAGGTGGAAGCAATTTTATTGGCCATTTTAGAAGGGTTGTTGTTTGACTCAAGCAATGCAGAAAGGGAACTGGAAAGGGAACTAGCGATCTGTTGAAACGGAGCGTAAGGTTGCGGTGTGAAGAGCGGGTCGCAGCCGCTCCAAAGTATCTCCGCCTCTACTTTTGCATGCAAACGCATATGTTCTAGTAGCGAAGTTTTTCCTATTCCAGCCTCTCCACTTATCAATAGGATCTTGCCTGATTGAGTTGAGTTACAAGCTGTGTCTACAAAGTCTTGTACAGCATTTTCTCGTTCTAATAGCATTTGGATTTCCCTATTTGCATATTAGCTGTTCTCAATTCAGGGAAGAGACAGCATTTTACAAATGCTAGTGGCGTAAACTGAGATTGTCTATTTATCACTCTACATGAGCCTTAATAAAGAAGTCATTAGCAAAGGCCAAATAATCTCAAATTTAGGTATGCGTTAATCGAAATATAAGTAGTTACCCTCTTTTCGTCCTCAAAAATACTGGTTAGTGTAAAAATTGTACCAAGTGATTGTTTGGATAATGAAGGAAAGAGTTTTCGTATTATAACGGTCTGTTGATTACAATAGTTATTTTACGGAATCACCTATGCGCCAAAAAGTAGACTTCACCAGCGGTAATCACACATTAAGTGGAATGCTCGAAACACCTGAATCGAACATTAAATTTTTTGCTCTGTTTGCACATTGTTTTACTTGCGGTAAGGATGTGGCTGCGGCATCACGCATAAGTCGAGCACTAACATCCAAGGGGATCGCGGTGTTACGTTTCGATTTTACAGGGCTAGGGAATAGCGATGGTGACTTTGCAAACACTAATTTTTCTTCCAATATTCAAGATTTAGTTGCCGCCGCTGATTTTTTACGCAAAGAATATGACGCTCCCAAATTGCTTATAGGTCATAGTTTAGGTGGTGCGGCAGTTTTGGGCGTTGCACAGCAGGTGCCAGAGTCGATGGCCGTTGTGACTATTGGCTCCCCTTCAGATGCGGCACATGTTGCGCACAACTTTGCTGCTCATATCGGTGATATTGAGGAAAAAGGTGAAGCCGAAGTGAGCTTAGGCGGTCGAAAATTCACTATTCAAAAGCAGTTTTTAGACGACATAAATAGCTACAATACGAGCCATATAGCCAAGCTAAAGAAAGCGCTCTTGGTAATGCACTCGCCTGCCGACAGTATTGTAAAGATTACCGAAGCTGAAAAAATTTATCAGGCAGCTTTGCATCCAAAAAGCTTTGTTAGTTTAGATAACGCAGATCACTTGCTTAGCAATAAAAAAGATTCAGAATATGCAGCTGAGGTCATATCTGCTTGGGCAAGCCGATATGTGCCTAGCAACGCTGAAAACTATCATAATAACGTTGCTCAAGGGCACGTGTTAGTGGAAGAGAAAGACCATAAATTCACTCAACACGTAAGCACTAGTAGTCATTATTGGTTAGCAGATGAGCCAGTTAAAGTAGGAGGGAAAAATACTGGGCCTGATCCCTATGAGCACCTGTTGGCTGGTTTAGGAGCTTGCACATCAATGACACTGCGTATGTATGCTGAGCGCAAAAAACTGCCTGTAGAGCATATCAAAGTGGAGTTGATGCATACTCGCAGCTATAAAGATGATTGTGATAATTGTGAACAGCAAAATGGGATGGAAGCAATTGTTCGCAACATTAGTTATGTGGGCGAGTTAGACGATAAACAGAAAGCCCGTTTTCTAGAAATTGCCGACAAATGCCCAGTACACAAAACGCTGCACAACAACGTTGCTGTTGTTAGCAAGCTAGTTGAGTAGTTAGCCAAGTACTCATTAATGTATGCCACCCAGTAGGTGGCATCTCTAGATTAAATGAGCGATCAATTGATTGCTCAAATTACAGTAGGATAGCTATTTTCAGTGCTAGTTTCCATCAACAATCTCCTTATCATCTTTTGTTGTAACCTCAGTCATAGGGGTATTAGTACGGGCATTAGCGGCACTAGTAGTGGCGATATCTTCTTCGCTAGCCTCGTATGCTGTTGAATCAGGCGTTGAATCAGCTGTTGAATCGGGTGTTCCATCTGGAAAAGCGATAAAAGGAAATGGCATTTCGTCAGTTTTGAAAGTTAGAAACAAGGTAATTTGATAAAGATAGGTACTCAAATTCTGGCCGAGAGGCTTCATTGCGTCGTTCGTCTCCCCCTTAAATAGCAATGTAATGAATTGGAAAACAGCCACCAAAGTGACTATAAACTTTGCTACCCCCGAAATTATGGAAAAAAGAATCATGAATAGACCCCGTTTCCAGGTATCCAAATTAGTTAAGGTTGCTTTAATTTTTTCGTCCATTTGATTCTCCAGAAGACATTGTTGTGATTTTTACGTTTCATAAGGAGAATAGCAAGAATGAAGCCAATAATATTTTCAATGTAATCAACAACTTAAATTTCAAGCTCGAGCACGAAATATACAAATCGCGAGTTATTGTATTTTATCGCCAAATTATGACGAAAATCACTAACACCTTAATATGAGCAAACGCCATCAGGGAATAGTCGGTAAGTTAAACTAGCTAAATCTGCGCATATCCGGCATCACAACAAGCAACAATGTAGCTATTGGGCCAAGCAGCAAAGAGATTAGAAACCAAGCTAAGCCTCTCCGGCCTTTACCTTGAGCTAAGCCAGCATTAATTAAAGCTAAGGTGCCCCAACCCACGAAGTATGATCCACTGTTTATTGCTATTTCAGACATTTCTAATCTCCTTAATTAATATCGCAGTTACTTTTTTAGCTATCTCGTATGATCTCTCGTGCCGCGTTGTGTCCCGGAGCGCCGGTCACACCGCCACCTGGGTGAGTGCCAGCGCCACACATATACAAACCTTTGATTGGCGAGCGATAGTTGCCATGACCTAACAATGGTCTGGTGCTGAACATCTGATCCAAGCTCATATTGCCGTGCATAATGTCACCTTTAGTCAACCCGAATATTCGTTCGAGGTCAAGTGGGCTTAGCACTTGGCGACCAAGCACCGACGCCTTGAATCCTGGCGCAAATTTTTCGACCTGATCAATAATTAAATCCGCGGCTGTATCTCGGTGTTCATCCCAATCGATATCAGGGTCAAATTGCTGGCAAAACAAACTCGCAACATGCTGACCTTCTGGGGCTAAGGTATTATCAAGTGTCGAAGGAATAAGCATTTCCACAATAGGTGCTTTGGACCAGCCGTATTGCTTAGAATCACGATAGGCTTGGTCGATGTAGGCTGAAGTTGCACCTATCACTATGCCGCCAGTAAGGTGATCAGAAGTCGCCCTTTCTTGTTGTTCTAAACACGTAAACTTGGGCAGCTCACTTAACGCTACATTCATACGAAATGTACCGGAGCCGTTTTTGTAATGTTTCATGCGGCGGGAAAAGTCTTCTGGCAGTTCTTTTGCGTCAACGAGATGGTTGTACAAAAGACTTGGATTAAGATTCGAGACAATAACTTTTGCCTCTACCGTGTCGCCATTCTCCAATAACACGCCATAAGCTTTGCCATCTCTAACTAGCACCTTGCTTACCGCGGCATCTGTTTCGATTTCAACGCCTTTCGCCACAGCCGACTTCGCCATTGCTTGCGTAATCGAACCCATGCCGCCAATGGCATGACCCCACACGCCCTTTTCACCGTTCACTTCACCAAATGCGTGGTGCATCAAAACATAAGCAGTGCCGGGTGTTTGAGTGTCTGCATAGTTGCCAACAATGCCATCAAAGGCAAATGCGCCTTTTACTAATTCGTTTTCAAAATATAGATCTAAAAAGTCCGAAACGCTTTTTGTGAAGGTATCTAAAACAATGCGTTCGTCTTCGATAGGCAGTTTTCTGAGGCGGTTGCCAAATTTAGCTGCCTTGAAAATATCCCTAATACCACCGCCGACGTTTGGTGGTGTTTCAAGCAAAAAATCACGAATTAGATCAGCAACCATACCGGTGTCTCTAAAGTATCGATCCAGTGCTTCAGAGTCACTTTTTGAAAAGCGAGCGACCTCTGCTTTTAAATTATCAGAACCCACTACAAATGCTAAGAAGTTACCGTCATCGTGCGGCCATAAATTATTTACCTTTCTATGCACAATTTCCAAGCCATTGTGATGCAGTTGCAAGTCTTCAATAACCTTTGGATTTAGTAAACTCACGGTGTAGGAAGCCACCGAATTTCGAAAGCCAGGGTGGAACTCTTCAGTCACGGCAGCACCACCAACAACGCTGCGGCGCTCTAATACTCGAACCTTTTTGCCCGCCATTGCAAGATAATTTGCACATACCAGACCGTTGTGTCCGCCGCCAATGATGATTGCATCTAACATCTATGTTCCTTCGAAGTTTTATAGCTTGATTATTGACAGTATTGAACAGTTGTTCAATACTGTCAACGCAGCAAATAAAGCAGGTAAATCAATACGCATGACCTTCTCAAATTCAGCTAAGTTAAACAAACTTTTGGCAGCTCAGCAACATGGGTTTTCACTTGCACAAGACTTTTATAAAGATATAGATGTTTACCATACTGAGATAAACCAAATATTTCTAAAACATTGGCTATACGCTGGGCATGTGTCGCAAATTCCCAATACGGGAGACTATATTACCTTTGAATTCGATACTGAGTCGGTAATTATTGTTCGCACCGCTCAAGGCGAAGTAAAAGCACATATGAATGTTTGCCGACATCGCGGTTCACGCATTTGCCTTGAAAAATCTGGCTCTCAAAAAGCGCTCACGTGCCCTTATCATGCATGGAGCTATGATTTGGATGGAGAACTCATTTCCGCTCGCAATATGCCTGACGACTTTGTGCCTTCAGACAATGGTTTACACAAGGTAAATATAACACTCATTGGTGGCTTAGTTTTTGTATGCCTAAGCAAAGATCCTCCAAGTATTGATTCTCTGCAAAAGGAGCTAGAGCAAATCGTTGATATATTTGGTATCAATTCTATGAAACTGGCAGAACAAAAATCGTATCGTATTCCAGCAAATTGGAAGTTAGCGGTAGAGAACTATCAAGAGTGTTACCACTGTGCAAATTCGCATCAAGAGTTTGCAAAGATACATGCCATGGCAAAGCCTCCAAAGCTATTTCAAAAAGCGAAAACCGATTACTGTGAAGCAAATCAAAATGACCCAAAGTTTGCTGAATTAAATCACTATTTTGATCTAGCCGAACAGGGCCAAGAAGGTTTTCAATACGATCGCAATCCACTCATTCGCGGCGCGCAAAGTGGTAGTTTGAGTGGAAAGCCTGTGGCTCCCTTACTCGGGTCTTTACAAAATTACGATGGCGGCGCGTCTGAGTTAATGGTCGGCCCGCTTAGTTACTTTCTGATTTACGACGACCACATGATTGGCTACCGTTTTCTGCCAATTTCCGTGGACGAATGTATATGTGTTGTTTCTTGGTTTGTAAATGGTTCAGCGGTGCAAGGCGAAGATTATCAACTTGACGAACTCACATGGCTTTGGAATGTGACAACCCTTGCAGACAAAAAAATTATTATGAATAATCAAAAAGGTGTGAATTCAAGGTTTTATCAACCTGGACGCTTGTCCGAGATGGAGACCTTTCAGCAAAGCTTTTTGGATTGGTATTTAAAAGCTTTAGTGAAGTGAAACGCTTGTAATTACTGCGCGTTTTTTTAATAGCGTGCCGGCTTAAGCTTGAACATTTCTTTGCAAGCACTTGAACTTAGTTGTAGTTTACACAAATAGACTACGTCATTAGGCACATTGCATTGCAAGAAAATAAGGTATACATCAATCAGCTGTTAGTTGGTCTCACCACCGTATTTGGCTGGATGCCTTCATTAGTTATGCTGTTAATGTTATGCGCCGCATTTTTTTATGGCTGGTCATTTATGTATGAATATCCACTTTCCATATTGGTGCTTGTAGCAATGATAGTTTGTAGCGCACTAGGCTGCATTGGACTCACTTCAATATCTTGGACTTTATTCGTAAAAGCTAAACTCAATCCTTGGTTTCTATCTGCTGGCTTACTTAGCTACATAACAATTATCGGTTTAGGTTTTTACCCAGGATTTGTATTGTTAGAGTTTAGAATACACTGGATAGAAAGTTATTTTGTTCACTTACCAACGTCCTTCTATGCTTATTGGCTGGTTGTTGCCCTTAATAAAAAGTAGGCGTAGTGTTAATCTGTCGGCTTAAAGAAATTCAGACCACTATAAAAATAAGCTCTGTAAATACTTGCTACAAGCACGACATACTATATCTCAAATACTGGATTTACATTTGCCTTCATTCCCATCTAATGCATTAAGGATACAAATTGGTACATATTGACCAACAGTGTTACGTCTATTTACTATCAACTTCTCTATCATTTCTTCGTGAACTAATACTTAACAACTAACAACTAACAACTAACAAGGATGGAACATGAAGAAGTCAGAAAGAAAAGTAATTACTATTTTAACGCTCAGTTTATTAGCATTTAATTCCTCACAACTTTGGGCCGAGGCGGAACAAAATCAGGAAGACCTTAGTGGAGGCTTTCTAAAAGTTGGACTTGGTTACAAGTTTGATCAAAATCCATATGAAGACGAACGGAATGGCTTAGCGATGTTTTTAGTGGGTCGTTATCAAATGGAAAATGGACTATTTGTTGAAGCATCCTATGGTGCAAATCAACGTCAAGAGGGACTAAACATTGGTTATAATTTTTATAACACAACACATTGGAATTTTGATCTTACGACTATTCAAGCATTTGTAAGTACCGAAATAATTGCCAATTTTGTTGATGATGAAGGCATTTTAGAGCCATTTACAGTCATTGATAAAAGCGGCGCCAGCGAAATGCTGGGCTTGCGAGCAACAGGCAATTTTGGCAACACAAACGTGCAGTTTCTAGTGGCACCCGTGTTACTAAATAATGATTATGATGATGGTGTTTATGCCTCTTTGTGGGTGGGTCATTCATGGCAGCTCAAAAATTGGGGAATAAATGCGACAACGGGAATAGAGTATCGCTCAGAAGAAATACTCGAACACTATTTCGAACCCAGTGCAGCACTGCAAAGCGCGGGAGTTCCAAGTTATGATGCTACTAGTGGTTTTGATGTTACTGCGCAAGTGAGCGCGAGTTATCCCATTAGCGAAAACATACTTTTTGAAAGCTATGTTAGATATACAGATTTTGCCGACAGTATTACTGATAGCCCTATCATTAGAGCGACTAGTCAAATACCTGAGCGTAATGAAGCAAAAACCGAAGTCGGTATTTTGTTTAGTTATGTGTTTTAGTAAGGGTGAAATATGAAAACTCACTCTAAAGCAACGAAAAGCCTAAACATATTCATTGTGTTTGTTATCTCTATATTGTCGATAAATGCTAGCGCCTCAGAAACTGAAGGAGTAATCAGTATTAGCCCAAAACAATGCATAGCTTTGAATCAGGGTAATCTTTGTTATGTTGACATTGAAATTACATGGTCGCTTCAAGAGCAAGGCAATTACTGTTTATTTTCATCCCAGCAAGAATCGTCATTGCAATGCTGGCAAGGAAAGCGTGCAGGTGATTTTGCTCGCGAAATTGTTGCAAAAGATAATGTCGTATTTTCTTTAAAGCCGCAAAATAGCAAAATCATTCTTGGTTCAGCTAAATTGGAGATGGCTTGGGTCTACAAGAAAAACAATCGCTCACATTCAACATGGCGAATGTTCTAGGAGAAAATCGCAACAATGGAAGACATAAAACCTAAGATTCTTATCGTCGAGGATGACATTGAATTAGCACAATGGATGCAGGAATATTTGCTTAATAAAGCATTTTCTGTAGCTGTTGTGCACAATGGTGAAGATGCCGTTGTTCATATTCAAAGCCATAATCCTGATATCGTTATCTTAGATGGCATGCTCCCTGGCATAGACGGTATTGATGTATGTAAAGTTGTTCGCCCAGAATTTACTAACACGATTATTATGGTAACTGCTAGAGATGAGGAAATTGACGAAGTACTTGGGCTAGAAATGGGGGCTGATGAATACCTCACAAAGCCAGTAAGAGCCCGAGCTTTACTAACTAGGATTCGCAAGCATTTGGAACGCCAGCAACACGCGTCTAATCCATCCGGTAGGGTAAACGATATAGTTGATGTTGTTGAACAGCTGACATTTAGCAGTTTGGAAATAGACAAACAAACCATGATTGTGACTTTACGAGGAGAAAATATTCCAGTAACAACCAGTGAGTTTGACCTTTTGTGGATTTTGGCTAAACAAGCTGGCCAAATCGTTTCTCGAAATGACTTAATTAAAGAATTAAGAGGATTTGATTATGACGGGTTTAATCGTTCAATTGACTTAAAAATATCACGACTTCGAAAAAAATTGGGTGATACGTCTTCTAAGTCAACGCGAATAAAAACGATTTGGGGAAAAGGATACTTGTTTGTTAAAGACGCTTGGTAGGGGAAATTAATCATATGCGAGTACTCACTTACTCATTAATTGTGATGGCAATATCGGCAACGTTTGGCGTAGGCTGGTTGGTTGATATTGCCTATGAACAATATCATACAGAACAGCAAACCCGAGATGTTGATAAACTAAAGTTAATGGAGCAGCTAGGCAACGGCGTAGCCTCTTCACTTGAACAAATATCCAATAAAACGGCGTTTATTGACCATTGGCAGCAGTCCGATAACGAATACCAAGTTGGCTTAATTGATATTACTGAACTTCCCTTACCTGTGGGTTTGTTAGATCAACTTCAACAGGGTGAGCCTTTGCTGTTGGAAAGTGCCGAATATTTAACGTTTCACTATTTTTTGGCCTCCACGGAGCAAATATTCACACTTAAAACGCCAATTGAAAATATTGCCCCCACTGAAGACAACACTAATTACCTTTTTACATTGCTGTTCTATGCCGCGCTTACAGTTTTAATGTTGCTGTGGGTATATCCTCTGATAATACGACTTATCAGACTAAGGAAGGCTGCAAAGTCATTCGGCGAGGGAGATTTAACCCAGCGTATTGAAGTTTCTGCGACTTCGTACATTCGTGAAATAGAACATGAATTTAATCATATGGCGCAACGCATTGACGACTTAGTTACCGATGTAAAGTTATTGGGTAGCGCTGTATCACATGATTTACGTACCCCACTGGCCAGAATTCAATTTGGAATTGATACACTAAGAGAGGAAGACAAGCCCGAAACACGTTGTATTTACGAGAAAAAAATAAGTGACAATGTGGCCGAAATGACCGCTTTAGTTGAAACCTTGTTGCGTTATGCACGCCTTGATCAAAATATGCTATCGATGGAGAAAAAATCGCTTGATCTTGATGAGTTGATAACAAATTGCATTAGCAATGTGCAACAAGAAAACGTAGAAAAAAGTTTAGAAATACGTTATGAAAATCCGCTAGAAACGCTTTATGTCCTTGCAGATGCCAGCTACATAAGGATGGTCGTAAATAATTTGTTGTACAACGCAATTGCTTATGGAAATGGCATTGTGTGCGTAAAATTAACGAAACAGGATAAAATGGCAACGATATCGATTTCTGATAATGGCGATGGAATTGATGAGAGCTTGCACACTGACATACTCAAGCCATTTGTGCGAGGCCCAAACAACACTAACAAAGGTCATGGTTTTGGCTTAGCAATAGTGAAACGCATTCTAGATTGGCATAATGGCAGTATTAAGCTTTGCAATTCTTCAGAACTATCGGGAGCTAAGTTTATCGCTGAACTTCCTATTCGCTAGGGTGCTTCCAAGCAGCATCAACCCATTGTTCACATAATGAAATAGCTTCATCAGCGCTGAAGGTTTTACTAGATAAACACCACTCTAGCCACAAACCATCCATGATCGCAGTCAAGCCAACGGCAGCCATTCGCGGAGAAGGCAAAACAGACCGAATCAGATCTAATTCAGAAAAGTTCTTTTCGAGATACACTCTAAATGCCCGGTTCGAAGAGTCGTGGGCCTCTTTGATTTGAGGAGCTCGGTCAATCATGCTCCAAAAAACTACCCAGGCTCGTAATATTTTGCGCTGCATCACGGAATCACTAAACGACGCTGTGATAAAACCAGAGAGCCTTTGCCTTGGAAATTGGATACCGTGTGATTTCGCAATTGCCTCGTCCATTAAGGAATACGCTAGATCTAAATACGCTGCGGCCAATAAATCGTTAAGTGTGCCGAAATGATAATTAATTAAGCCCACAGCCACGCCAGCCCTATCACAAATTTTACGAACGGAGCAACCATCAACGCCTTCTTCCATCAAAGAATGCAAAGTGGATTGAATTAACTTGCTTTGAGCCTTGCTATAGCTTGGCCGTTGCTTACTTTCTAGCTTTTCGACTGTCATGTCGCAACCATAATGTACAATCATTTTAATGTCACGTTGAACCCTAACTCAATTGCTTTTCTTGCTAAGGTGATCAGCAGAATATTATGATTTTCGATATTCCATTGTAGAGTGACAATAAAGTATCATCCTTTAAAATATAGTTTTATACTTTACAAAGAAGTATCATACTTTCGAGCTCTGAAATGTTGGATTTTCTAACGGCAAGATTACGGCAAATATAGTCATTCAACCTTAAATATTCATTGATTATAATGATTAAGGTTATGTGCTTGTTTCATACGAATTACACGGCAAGATTATTCGATGATTCCCGCTTTTCTTTCGATGGAACAAGTAACTTTACTCACAACGAATCC
>CAJQOP010000040.1 GCA_905479945.1 uncultured Glaciecola sp.
CCAAAAACCATTACCATGTTATTTAACACGCCTGCTTGTTTCATTTCACGATAAAGCTCTTCACCCTCGCGGCAGCGTTCGCCAATTCCACAGAAAATACTGACGCCTTGTTGGTGTTCAATCATGTTGTGTATCATTTCAGTCAATAAGACCGTTTTTCCTACGCCAGCCCCGCCAAACAAACCTGCTTTTCCTCCTCTTTCTAAAGGGGCGAGCACGTCTACTATTTTGATGCCGGTCTCAAATATTTGCGATTGGGTGGTTCTTTGTATTAACTCAGGAGGCGTGCGATGTACGCTTCTCCAATCTAATTGCACGGGCTTTGGCAATCCATCTATTGTGTTGCCAAATACATTGAACATCCGAGAGAGAATATGAGGGCCAACAGGGGCTTTTAATGGCTTGCCTGAGTTTGTCACCAACATACCTCGAGCCAAGCCCTGAGTGGGCGTTAGGGCAATACTTCTTATCTTCTGTTTATCTAGTTGTGTCAATACTTCTAGAATGATGGTTTTGTTTTGAGCAAGCAAGATCGTTCTTATACTAGGCAGGTTGTATATAAATTGCACATCTACAATGCTGCCACGCACGCTTATCACAGTGCCAAGTGGCTCAGTAGTATTTGTTCCTAGACCATCGAATGAAGAGCGGTAGTGAATAGACATTGTTCTTCGACTTACAAATTTATACTTGTAGACAATGTTATAGAGAATCATTGTCTTAATATTGACCTTAGTCAATATTAAGCATGCTAGTCTATTTTTTACATTTTACCTTACGCAGAATTCTTCACTCCCAGCAGCTAAAAAAATTAAATTACCAGCCGAATTCATCAGACATTTATGGACAATGACATTATTCACTTAACGCTTATCAACTGCGAAGATTAATGCAAGTTGACGGCACAGTGTTTAAAATTGCGCTCAGTGAGCGTCTTTTTTGTCAGAACAGAGGCAAGCAAAAGCAATGATAGTGGAGATACGTTTATTGTGGTTGTAGTAGGGGGTGATGATTCAGGTGTTAAAGCAGTTTGTTCAAAAATTAGAAAGACGAATTGCAAGATTTGTTAGCGCTCTTTTTTCAATAAAAGGCGTGGGTCACTAACAATTATGGTAAACCAATATTAATTTAGCTCTTGTCTTCTTTCATTTCGCTATGTTGTGGTTCGTGATCGATATGTACGTCTTTCGTTGATTTGGTCTTCACATGTAAGTTGGCAAAGTTATTTAACTTGTCTTTGAGACGTTGTGAGAACGTTACAAAGCTTATTAATGCAACAGCATCTTGACGAGAAGAGTCTGAAATAAGCAATAACAAGCTTCTGTTAGCCGCATTTATTTCGTGTTGTAAATCTTTTTCTAAGGTTTTCAATAGATCCGCTGAGCTTGGTTTTTGATTATTCTGCATTTCAGAGGCAATCTCTTCAAATACATCCAGTGTTTTGATGGATAGTCCCCGAATAATTAGCAATAAATCACTTTTAAGCTCTATATACTTTTCATTTGCCACGCGCTTTACTTGAAATAAATCGGTAATTGAATCATGAATTTGAAATAAATAGTCAACCTGATTAATTATCTTTATTAAGTCATGTGATTCTTTTTCTTGATTAATAAGAATGACGGTGCTGGAAAAGTAATGCATATACTGTTTTTTGACAAAATCTATGTATTTTATGCGTTTTTCTGCTGCGTCGTATATACCTTTGTAATTAGTCTCTGTGCTTAGCGTTACTAAATTATAGTTATCTTGTAAGAACCTAAACAACTGCTCTGAAGACGTATCTAGGTTTTGTTTTACTGAGTCAAAATCATCACCTTCTGATAGTTTTGGCAACTCAATTCGCTCAAAGTCCATTTTACCTTCACCAAACAAATAATCGACTAGGCGAGTAAATGGGTTGATAAACATGGTGAAAATCAAGCTCGTGGTCACGTTAAAAATTAGGTGAATGTTAGCCAAGGCAATAGCGGGACTTTGTTCAAACTGTGCTAGCTTGTAACCAAATATTAGCAATATCGGAATAAATAGTAGTACTCCTCCTACGTTAAACAGAAAGTGACTAAAGGCGGCTTTTTTGGCTGAAATATCCATATTAATGACAGCCAAGAATGCAGTGGCCGTTGTGCCAATATTGGCGCCTAAAATTAACGGCACTGCATTTTCCAAGCCCAATATACCTTGCTGAGTAAACACAATGGCTAAGCCAGTGGTGACAGAGCTAGACTGCACCAGTGCAGTAAAAATACAGCCAAGCAATAAAGCATAAAGCGGATTTTGTGGTTGCATAAACATAGCGACTAGCGCTTCGTTATTTTGCAGTGGTTCAAGTGTACTCGATATCAAATTGAGACTAAAAAACACAAAACCAAAATAGAATACAGCTTTCCCAAAAATAGATGCACGACTATTACTAATAGTGAGTAAAAACCCAATTACAATAAGAATAGGGGCGAAATTAGTGAGCTTAAATGCCACAAGTTGAGCAGTAATAGTAGTACCTATATTACTACCAAAAATGATACCCACACTACTTTTAAAAGACAAAACACCAGCATTCACCAAGCTAATTGAAATTACAGAAGTAGCCGAACTTGATTGAATGACCATAGTGACGAGTGCGCCTATAATGACACCTAAAATCGGGACTTTTGTTGTTTTACTTAAAAATGTTCTGAAGCGGTCACCAGATATTAGTTCAATCTCTTTAGAAAAACTATCGAGCCCGAATACAAACAGTATTATTGCTGTCAGTCCAGTCATAATAAGTTGTAACACTTCCATCTTAGTGCTCCGTTCCTATATTTTTAGCGAAGTAGATTTGTTTGATGCATAAATACGTTTTTGTCTAATCAGTAATTTTTCAATTTCAACGGCAAAAAATACAAGTGATGCGATTGCTACGCACCTACCTAAATCTATAAGCGGTAAAGGTTGTGTACGAAAAAGATCGTTGAGAATAGGGGCGTATATGAGTGCTAACTGCAGTACCACACTAATGCTTACAGCTATCAACAAAAATTTATTGGAAAATAGGCCTTGTGTAAAGAGCGATTCGGAATCTGAACGCACTGCTAAGCTATGAAATAATTGCGCAAAAACGAGCACGGTGAACACCATCGTTTGCCAATGTGCTACCTGTTGTCCATATGCCCAATGCAAGGTACCTAAACATAAGCCACCTATTAAAATGCCTACCCAAAGAATATGTTGCCACATGCCGTTCGCAAAGATATTTTCTTGTTGTTTGCGCGGGGGTTTTTGCATAATCTCTTTTTCAGCTGGCTCAGCGCTAAATGCGAGCCCAGGTAGTCCATCGGTCACCAAATTGATCCATAAAATGTGAATGGGCAATAGTGGCATAGGCATGCCCAACATAGGTGCCATTAATAAAGTCCATATTTCGCCTGAATTAGAGCTCATGGTATATTTAATGAACTTGCGTATATTGTCATATATTCGTCTGCCAGCGCTGACTGTTTTGACAATGGTTGAAAAGTCATCGTTAAGCAAAATCATATCAGCAGCGCCTCTGGCGACATCTGTTCCTTTTTGGCCCATGGCAATGCCAATATTGGCGTATTGCAGGGCAGGTGCGTCGTTAACGCCATCACCTGTCATGGCTACAAAATGCCCCTGTTTTTGTAATGCTTTTACAATTTTTAATTTTTGCTCGGGTGTAACTCGCGTATACACGTTGGTGTTAGTAACTTGTTTGGCGAAGTCGTCATCTGACATCGCTTGCAATTCATCTCCGTTCAACGTTACGATTTTATCGTTAGTTAATCCCACTTGCTCAGCAATGGCTATTGCGGTGCCTTTATGGTCTCCGGTAATCATCACTGGGATTATGCCTGCGCTAATGCATTGCTTAACGGCCTGCGGCACTTCACTTCTTATAGGGTCTGATATAGCAATTAGGCCTAGAAACACTAGGTTTGATTCTAGTTTTGAAAGTTCATGTTCGTTTGGTATGGTATCCAAGCGACGCATGGCTAAGGCCATAATGCGTTGCCCCTTAGCAGATAGTTCATCTACTATGCTAAGTAAGCTCTGTTTACAAAGTTTATCGTTGTTAAGCCCATATTCTTGAGTAATACACTTGGCGATGATTTGCTCAGGTGCTCCTTTGGTAAAAGAAATGAAATTTTTGCCATCCTTGTGCAGTGTTGTCATGCGTTTACGCTTGCTGTCGAACGGTAATTCACCCACCAAAACATGTTCAGACAATAACTCGGTTTTATTGAAATCGTGTGCTAACGCTTTATTAAAAAGGGCGACTTCAGTTGCCTCGCCAACCACGCGGTCACCACTTATTTCTACATCATTGCTAATGGCCATTCCTATGCCAAGGTAATTGTGAGTGCTAGATAATTCTGAAATAAACGTGACTCCATCGAAAACCTCGGTTACCACCATTTTGTTTTCGGTCAACGTGCCTGTTTTATCGGTGCATATATAGGTAATAGCCCCTAATGTTTCAACAGCAGGGAGGTTTTTGATGAGTGCTTGTTGTTTCAGTAATTTGCTTGCGCCTAGCGCGAGTGAAATAGTAATCACAGCAGGCAGCGCTTCAGGTACAGCCGCAACCGCCAAGCTTAATGCGGTTAATACCATTATTGTGACAGGCTGCCCTTGCAATAAACCGGCTACCAGAACAACCGTACATACACATAAAATAAGTAACACCAAATATCGGCTAAACACAGCTAGGCGAACTTGTAGTGGCGTTTGTGCCTCATTTTCTTGTGCGAGTAGGCTAGCAATGCGTCCAATCTCGGTTTTTTTACCCGTAGCAAATACAACACCGCTAGCTTTACCCAGCACAACTACACTACTTTTAAACGCGATATTTGTTGAATCACCCAAAGCGAGGTTTTTAGCTTGTATAGAATCAGTCTGTTTTGATACGGCTATTGACTCGCCAGTAAGTGTAGATTCATCTATTTGTAAACCATTTACCGTTAATAACCTGACATCAGCCGGCACAATATCACCTTGTTCTAGCATCACGATATCGCCAGGAACAATTTGTTGAATGGGTATAGTTAACACAATATTGTCGCGTTTTACATTGGCCTTTGGCGTGGCAAGACTCTTCAAAGCCTCTAAGGCTTTTTGTGCTCTATATTGTTGATAAGTGCTCAACGTCGCATTTAATATCAATATTACTAATATAATAAGTGCATCGGCGAATTCGCCGAGAATGCCCGAAATAACAACAGCGACTAAAAGAATGATCATCATGATTTCTGAGAATTGCCTGAAAAAAAGCATGATTATATTGGTTGGTTTAGCTTCAGATAGTTGATTGGGTCCGAATGCTGTTAAGGTAGTTTTAGCCTGCGGTGTGGTTAATCCTACCTTGCTTGTATTGAGCTGTTTGAGCGCTTCATCGCACGAAATTGCGTGATAGATAGGTTCGTCATAGTTTTGTTCCACTAGTTAGCACCCACAAAAAAATAAATCAAAAGTGCCGTTGAAAATCCTATTAAGAGGGTTTTTAGACCACTAAAATACCAAGGGATACCAGCGACATTGCTTAACACAGCACCAAGTGCAAATAAAAGCATGCTGGCAATACATAAACTTGCCCGTAGTGGGGCGCTTACCCACGAAGCGCCAGCCTCATTTAGCCAAAGCGGTGTTATTATTAACACAGAAATAACGAAAGGGGCTAAGCCATTGACGATTGCGACTACAATAGGTACAAAGCGCGCTGCGCGCCCATGCTCAGAGTTACTTAAGTCAGTTAACATGGAATCTTCTAACTTATGGAGAAGGTATTTTCTTTCAGCACGTTCACTAACATATGCACTACTTACTCCTGAAACACTCAATGCAATGGCGGCACCCAAGCACACATTAATTACACTAGATATCTGACTATTACTGCTTAACATAAACCCAAGAATCAGCCCAAACATTGTCAGTGCACCATCAAAGCCATTGACAATAAAATAGCGTCTAATGATTGACTGCGACTGGCTTAGGCGAATTAGGCTTATTAGTCTGTTAAGCATGGTTTGTGAGGCTTGATGATTCGCCACGTGTTTCGACGGCATCTATGCTGTGTACCGTGGCGCCTAACTCAATAATTTCTGTCTGTAACTTTTCAAGATCAATAAAGTTACCGGTAACCTCTAAACAAATAGTCTCTGTATTTTCATCAATTTCCAATACCTCAATAATAAAGTTCCAAGCTGGGTCTAACTTAGACAATGCCAATGAAAAATCATAGGCATTTGGTTTATGAGGTTTTAAAACATCTAATTGCAATCGACAAACATTTGGTACAAAACCATCAGAACTATCCGCGCTATTTTGGTTCATAAACACGCACTGCGAGCACATCTTGTTTGGCCCCATGCAAAACAGAGTTAGCGGTAGAACCTAGCAATAATTTAATGCCACTGCGGCCATGCGTACCAATAACAATTAAGTCTGCACAAAGATCATTAGCATACTGTTTTATTTCTTCTGCTGGATTACCTGTTTTTAGATAAACGTTTTGCTCACTAATGCCAAATTTTCTTGCAATAACATCGAGCTTTTCTCGCGCTTTTTCGACCCTATTTGAATCATCTATATCGCTATAGTCAATACCATAAAGGTAGGGCTGAATATATACAGTAGGCAAGGGTATATAGGTCAAATGAATACCTTCAACTGACGGACAGATAGACAAGGCCCTTTTAATAATATTTTCATGCTCTGCATTTATATCTATTGCCACTATTACGGTTTTATAATTACTCATGGTATTAACTCCCAAAAATCTGTGATGAAAAAAGGAACACAGAACTATTTATACTGCTGGCATGATATCAACAGGTCGATGGTTTTAGTTTGATGTAAGTCAAATAGACGATTCACATTTAGCTTATTTTTGAGTTCAATTTTAAAAGTATGAATCAAAGCTATCGAGAACCTGTTAAACATAATCTCAATAATGGATGACCCATTTTTTTTTGCATTTTTGATAACTAAACGGTTACTAGTATTAAAAATAATAAAAAAGTAAAGCTTGCCGATGAATTAACAGTTCCGGTTTTTAATTAAAAACGCCGCAGCGCTGACAAACAGATTTAAGAAATGTTGGCGCATAGTTTTTATCGTTCCTGTGTCGCTGAAGTGGTGAGGGGGATACAAATTAAAACTTCACCGTTTTATACAGCAATACAACAATTCCAAATTTAGAATAGAAACGACACAGGGGTGTGAATAACTTTGTGCACATATTGTCTATTTAACATAATATACATTATACGAAATTGTTAATTTTCTGCGTGTGCCTGTCCGCGTTTACGCGCAAGCGCGATCGGACAACCTTCTTAAGTGGTAAAAATTTGCCTTCTAAATCAGTAAAAATACTTCTAAATCAGTAA
>CAJQOP010000041.1 GCA_905479945.1 uncultured Glaciecola sp.
CTTCACGCTCTATATCGACAACGCCACTAGAACCAGCATAAACAGTAGAGGTAATTCGAGCAGGAGTGCCAAATGCAGTGTCACCAACTTCTAGCACAGTTAGTCCATTTACCTTGCCAACCGCTTGACCATCAGTGTTTATTAACACATGACCTTCTTTAATATCCTCTAATAAAGACTCACTCACGCGACCAGTTCTGTTTTTCTTGGCTGTAAGCGCTGCTTCAATGTGAATAGCCTGTAGTTTTGTTTCCTGCTGTTGCGAGCAAAAATAATGTGCTTCATTAATTAATTCGATAACGTCAGCAAATCTTGCGCTTAACTTTGATTGGTGCTCGGCTAAGCGCAGACTATGCTCAATCAACCTATGCACAGCATCTGCTTCTATGCTTTCCAATCCAATTTGTTTTACATGGGATTTTACTCTGGCTACAAAGTCATTCAAATTTTGTTGATTTAAGGGGATCTCATGATCAAAATCGACTAATACCCGAAACAACTCTTTGAACTCGTCGTCGTAGTCTTGCAATGCATAGTAAAGTTCGCGCGACCCTAGTAAAATAACCTTAACCTGCAGTGGAATAATTTGCGGCGTTTGCGTAATAGAATTAACCATACCGAAATCTTGTTGTGGTAACTCCATTTTTAACTGACCAAACTTTAGAGCCAGTTTCAAAGATTCCCAAACATAGGGCTGTTCAACAAGCTTATCAGCATCTAGCAATAGATAGCCGCCGTTAGCTTTATGCAATGCCCCAGCGGTGATCATACTGTAATTTGTATAAACGCTGCCTTGCACACTTGTATATTCTATTTTACCAAATAAATTTTGATGGCTAGGATTTGCTTCGTACACTATTGGAGCACCAGCATCTATCGAGTGTCGAACAAGGACGTTAGGTACGTAGGTATCAACTAATATTGCACGTTTATCATATTCGTCCTGCTTTTCTTCCTTCGTTTCAGGCACTAGCAATTCAGTTACGGTATCAATTAAGTGGGGCTTTAATTGCTTCAAATGTTTTAAAATAGCAATATCGGCAGCATGCTTATGTTCTAATTCTTTAAGCAAAGGACGAATGCCCTGTTCAGCCGTTTCTCTTTTGAGTTTTCGCTGTTGTTCAGCAGTTTGACGCTGCCATAAAGGCACTTCAATTAAAGCTTCACTCAAGCTCACCTCAAGCTCATCAATAAGGTCGTAGTAAGTTTGCCGTTCTTGATCACTCCTCGTTGCAAAATCAGAGTCTGTGATTGGCTTACCGTCAATAATGGGAGAAAAACTGATACTCCCCCCGTCTTCGATAAGGGCGACTCCTTTTCCAAGTGCTTCTTTTTCGACTGCATCAATCGCTTTGTCATAACGTTGTTCGTTTGCGCGGGTAATAGCAGCCTTACGACGCTGATAGCTAGGATTCTCAAACACTGCGGGGAAAGTATCCATTAGCTCGTCTAATAAGTTCTCTATATCTTCCACAAAGCCTTTACTTTGGTTGGTAGGCAGTTGCAGAGCAATTGGCTGACGCTCGTCATCGAAGTTATTTAAGTAGCACCAATCATTGGGTGTGGGCTGTTTGTAGGCACGATCATTAATAAAGTTATGAACTAAGGTATAGCGACCAGTAGCTTGTTCACCCATTACATATAAATTGTAACCTGTGGAATTAACGCCTAAACCAAAACTCAATGCTTCTTTTGCGCGGTTTTGACCAATTAGTGCGGTATCTCCTGATTGACTTTGCATAGCTAGGGAAAACATTTCTTTGTTCACACTTGAACTTAGATCTGTTGTATCAATTCTCAATCTTTGAAATGTCTTTTGAATCGACGTCAATTTTACAGCCATAGTTATATTGTTCTTCTTTCTGTTTTATTTTTATAAATGCATGTGACAAGACCACTGCCCGAACTTCAGTATAACTCTATTGAGCAAATCTCATTAAACAAAAATGCTGTTAGGCATACATGTTAGATGATGTATTTACAGATTGCTGCAAATTTGTGTCAATTTACGCTTATTCATGGCTCTTTTGACGTTCTTTCGCGGCTCTTATACAAGTCTTTCGACTATCCTTAGCTCAACAAATTCTTAAATACTGGCTCGAGCAGAACTGCTTGACGGAAGTGTTTCAAAGTTATTTTTCAAAGAAGGCCTATTTTATCCATTCCCTCTATTGTTGTTTAGGCCTCTGACAAGGTATTCTATAGACAATAAAATAACAACATGTCCAGAGATACGCACATAAATGGCCAATTCAGACCAGAACGAAAACCAATATAACCCGCAAGCACTTGAAAAATCGGCGCAAACTCATTGGAATGAAAGCCAAGTTTTCTCGGCGATACAGGACGACAATAGAGAGAAGTTTTATTGTTTATCTATGTTTCCCTACCCTAGTGGCAGACTACATATGGGGCATGTTCGAAACTACACTATTGGCGATGTGGTTAGTCGTTTTCATCGCATGCAAGGTAAAAATGTTCTGCAACCTATGGGTTGGGACGGCTTCGGATTACCTGCTGAAAATGCCGCAATTAACAATAAAACTGCGCCAGCGAAATGGACATATGAAAATATTGAGTACATGAAAACTCAACTTAACTCACTTGGCTTTGGTTACGATTGGAGTCGCGAGTTAGCAACATGCAAGCAAGACTATTACCGCTGGGAACAATGGTTTTTTACAAAATTGTTTGACAAAGGATTGGTTTACAAGAAAAACGCCACTGTCAATTGGGACCCAATTGACCAAACTGTGCTTGCCAATGAACAAGTTATTGATGGTCGTGGTTGGCGTTCAGGGGCATTAGTCGAGCAAAAAGAAATTCCTCAGTGGTTCATTAAAATTACCGATTATGCGGAGCAGTTGTTAGCTGACTTAGACAAGTTGACCGATTGGCCACAACAGGTTGTTACTGCACAAAGAAATTGGATAGGCCGATCTGAAGGTGTTGATGTCACATTTGACTTGACTGCACAAACTGCAGGCCTTAGCCAAATTGAAGTTTACACAACAAGACCTGATACGCTTTATGGCGCCTCTTATTTAGCGGTTGCGGCTCAACATCCATTAGCTTTAGAAGTGGCGAAGTCGAATCCACAGATGAGCGCTTTTATTGAAGAATGTAAAAACACAAAAACCACTGAGGCCGACATGGCCACGATGGAGAAAAAAGGCATGCCAACCGGCTTAACGGCTACTCACCCACTCACAGGTGAAAGCATGCCAATTTGGATAGCTAATTTCGTACTCATGGGCTACGGCTCTGGGGCCGTAATGTCGGTGCCTGCGCATGACCAGCGCGACTGGGAGTTTGCAACTAAATATCAATTACCCATTTTACAGGTCGTAGCGTTTACAGAGCACGACGCCGAGTCTGCTGATATCAGCAAAGGCGCTTACACTGAGAAAAACACATTAGTAAATTCGGCTGAATATAATGGTCTGTCGTCTAAAGACGGTTTTGATGCAATCGCCGACAAACTAAGGTCTTTAGGTAAAGGTAAGAAATCAGTTAATTATCGATTGCGTGATTGGGGCGTTTCCCGCCAGCGTTATTGGGGTGCACCTATTCCAGTTGTAACCAATGACAAAGGTGAATCATATGCCGTGAATGCAGATGATTTACCGGTCGTATTGCCTGAAGACGTTATCATGGATGGCGTGACTTCCCCTATAAAGTCTGATCCAAATTGGGCTAAAACCACGCATAATGGTGAAGCAGCAACTCGTGAAACAGATACTTTTGATACATTTATGGAATCGTCTTGGTACTACGCACGTTATGCCTCGGCCCCGTCTGATGCGATGCTTGACCCCAAGGAAGCAAACTACTGGTTGCCTGTAGACCAATATATTGGTGGTATAGAACACGCAATTTTGCATTTACTATATGCACGTTTTTTCCATAAATTATTACGTGACGAAGGCTTAGTTGCCAGCGACGAACCGTTCAAAAAGCTATTATGTCAGGGCATGGTATTGGCCGATGCTTTTTTCACCAAAGACGAAAAAGGTAAAGAAATTTGGCATGCGCCAGCAGATGTGACTGTCGAAAAAGATGATAAAGGGCGGATAGTAAAAGCCTGCTTAGCTGATGATACGGAAGTTGAGCATGCTGGCATGATCAAAATGTCTAAATCAAAAAATAACGGTATCGATCCACAGTCAGTTATTGATATTTATGGTGCAGATACAATTAGACTCTTTACTATGTTTGCAGCGCCGCCAGAACAAACTTTGGAATGGATTGACTCAGGTGTTGAAGGGTCAAACCGCTTCTTAAAACGTTTTTGGCGTTTAGCAAATGAACATGTTGAGCATTGCGCAAGCAAAATAGACGCAAGTAGAATAGACGCAAGCGGAAACGGCAAAGGCGAAGACTGCGCGACGAGTGAAAAAAACCTGCCGGCATTAGACTTAAGCGCACTCAACAAGCCTCAGAAGGCGCTGAGACGCGACATTCATCAAACTATCGAAAAAGTCACTGATGACTTAGGCCGTCGTCAAACATTTAACACAGCGATAGCTAAAATTATGGAACTGTTGAATAGCCTGCAAAAAGTTAAAATCCTTGATGACCAAGATATTGCTTTGCAGCGCGAAGGACTTATGGCAATGGTGCAATTATTAAATCCAATTACGCCGCACATTTGCGAAAAGTTATGGCATCTCCTTGGCGGTCAAGGTGAATTACAAACATCAGCATGGCCGACTGTTGACGCTGCCGCGTTGGTCGAAGATGAGAAGCTTATTATCGTTCAAGTCAATGGTAAGGTTCGCGCTAAAATGACAGTTGCTGCAGATATTAGTAGCGAAACGGCGCAGAAAGAAGCATTAGCACAAGAAAATGTGCAGCCATTTATTGAGGGCAAAACAGTGAGAAAAGTTATTTATGTTGCGGGTAAGCTCGTTAATATCGTGGCTAACTGATGCAAAGTAGTATAGCAGAGCGTTCTATGAGCCGAATTAATCAAATGATTTGTAAAGGTTTAAATCAGGGCAAATTAATTTTCGTTGTTGCAGTTTTTGCAGTTACCCTGCAAGGATGCGGATTTAAATTGCGCGGTACACAAGCCCTGCCAAGTTATTTGAATAATGTGGTGATTTTAACGCAGTTTGATTATTTACCATTATCAAGAGCTCTCGATACTAGGTTACCCGTTTATCAATTAACCAGCATTGTCGGTGAAAAGAGTATTCCAGAAGGTATTGAACCAACTACTGTAGTGATTATAAAATTGCAACCAGAGGAGTTAGAGCGTCGATTACTTTCGGTATTTTCTAACGGTCAAGTGGCCGAGTATGAGCTAATTTACTCGGTCAAGTATGACGTTGTTTTTCCGTTTTCTGAACCTATTAGCGCTTCAATGACGGTAGCCAGAGAATATCAGGATGACCCCGATCAAGTGCTAGCTAAATCACGAGAGCTTGAACTTGTACTTAATGAAATGCGCGCTGAATCAGCAGATAGAATGATTAGACTGCTGTCTAACCAATACACACAGGCATTGGCTTCAATTGAACAGCGCAAAATTAATAGGCTTGGGCAGCCGGAAGCGGTACAGCAATAATGCAAGTATATCCGAATCGATTTCAACAACATATTCAGCAGCAAGGCCTATCCCCTTTTATACTTATATTCGGAGATGAGCCTCAACAAAAACTTGATATGATTGACGGAATTAGGAAACTAGCCAAATCTCTTGGCTTCGATGAGCGTCAAACCTTGGTGGCAGATTCAGATTTTTCTTGGTCTCAACTTATCGACGCCACACAGTCGATGTCTTTATTTTCGGACAAACAATACATTGAGCTGACCTTACCTACAGGAAAACCGGGTGCGGAAGGGAGTAAAGTACTCACAGCAATTGCTGACAATCCATTTCTAGATACGTTAATAGTCATTCAAGGCCCAAAAATTGGCAAAGATGTGCAAAAAGCAAAATGGTTCAAAGCACTTGATAGTCAAGGTGTTTTTTCTCATTGTTACCCTCTTGAGCCAAAGCAATTGAGTCAATGGATAGAGCAGCGCTGCAGGGAAACTAAAGTCAACATGAGCCCTTCAGCAATAAATTTGCTGGCCGACTTCAGTGAAGGAAATTTATTAGCAGCGAAGCAAGAAATCGAGAAACTAGCCTTAATGTATGCTGACAATGGTCAACAGGTTGATGAAAAAGTATTGGCTGCTGGTATGGTTGATCAATCACGCTTTACTGTTTTTCAATTTATCGACGATTTACTTGCTGGTAATATGCAAAAAGCGATTAAAATACTGCATCGCTTGGAAAGTGAAGGTGTTGAGCCCAATATCATTCTTTGGAACCTAATCAAAGAAGCACAAACATTAGCTGAATGCCAAGCTATGCAGATGCTTGAAGGCAGTGTTAACTTTAATAAGCTACGAATTTGGCAGAGCAAACAAATGCTTTATCGGAACGCACTGCAGCGCCTCTCACCCGCACATGTCAAATTACTAACAACGCATTTGCAGCAAGCTGATTTAATTTTAAAAAGTGAACAAACGGCTAGACCTTATATTTTATTGAGTCACCTAGCGCTTTTGTTCATGCCCGCTCCTTTGCAAAATTTGTCGCTAAACTAAGCATGGACTCAACTGATCCAATTGCAATTTTCGGTGGTACTTTTAATCCACCGCATTGGGGCCACATAAAACCCTTGCAACAAGCAATGAAAGCCCTTGGCTTACGCAAAGTAGGCTTAATGCCTTGCAATATACCGCCACATAAAAAAGCTTTATCGGTCAGTAAGGAACATCGTTTGGCTATGCTAAACGAGGTATGCAAAATTGACAATAATTTCTACATTGAACCCATTGAACTTGATTCAAATGATGTTAGTTATACCGTTAACACCTTAAAAAAAATGAAACAAATAAGTAGTAAGAACATATACTTCATAATGGGTACCGACTCATTTCAATCTATACAATCTTGGTACAAATGGCAGGATATATTCAAGTTGTGCAACATTATTGTATTGAATAGAGAAAATCAGCCGTTAAAAAAATTACAAGAAGTTGCGCATTATATTTCATGTGGGCCTCATGATGCGGTATCCTTAACAGATAAAGAGGCACTGACGGTATCAAATGGTAATGTCGTGTCTTGTCACTTTCCAATAGTGACAGTTTCTTCGACGATAGTTAGAGATAAACTACAAAGTGGAAGCAGGGCAACATTGGAAGCGGCTAATTTATTACCCATTGAGGTGTTGAACTATATTAATCAACATCGATTATATGAATAAAACTAACGATAGGAATCACATTGAATCATAGTGAATTCGTTCAATTTGTCGTAGACAAAATTGAAGACATGAAAGCCCGAGATATTGTTCAAATTAATGTTGAGGGTAAATCAACCGTAACTGACTTATTAATTGTTTGCTCAGGTAATTCTAAGAAGCATGTATCATCTATTGCTGAAAACCTTGTTGTCGAAATGAAAGCAGCCGGAATGCCCCCTTTGAGTGTAGAAGGAAAATCAACTGAATGGGTATTGGTAGACTTGGGTAACGTTTTGGTGCACGTAATGCAAGACGAAACTAGAGATTTTTACCAACTAGAGAAACTCTGGCAGTAGTACTTATATTCTGTGGCCCTTATTGGCTGTGGCCCTTATTGGCTTTAGCCCTTATTGGCTGCAGCAATTTTGGCATTAGCATTATCGCTTAATAACAAAGGTCGATATTAAAAGATGCGGATACAAGTCATTGCTGTAGGGAACAAAATGCCTAGTTGGGTTGTCGAAGGTACACAAGAGTACGTTCGACGTTTTCCAGCGGACTGTCAATTGTACTTTACCGAAGTTCCCGCAGGGAAACGCGGTAAAAACGCAGACGTGAAACGTATTCTTTTTGACGAGGGTCAACGTTGCCTTCAGCAGATACCAAAGGGAAACAAAATAGTGACATTAGAGGTGTTGGGGCAATCTTGGACCACGCCTAAGCTAGCTGAGCAACTAGACAAGTGGAAAATGGATGGGCGTGATGTGAGTTTACTAATTGGTGGGCCAGAAGGATTATCTCCTGAATGCCAGCAAGTTTCTGAACAACAATGGTCACTTTCAAAACTAACGCTGCCCCACCCTATGGTTAGGGTCATCGTTGCGGAAAGCCTCTATCGCGCTTGGTCGGTGACTCAAAATCATCCTTACCATCGCGAATAATACCTGTTGTAAGCCAAGAGTATTTTATGCCACCAAAGCGTCAAATTATAAGAGACCATACCGCTGAATCTAATTTGGTTGCGCGCAGAACGTTTGTTTCCATAATACTGGTCAGTATTATGATGTTGGTGATTATATTCAACCTTTATCAACTGCAAGTTCGTCAATATGAAGACTATCAAACTCGCTCAAACGGTAACCGAATAAAAGTACTACCTGTGGCTCCCAACCGCGGCCTTATATTCGATCGTAATGGTGAAATACTCGCAGAGAACAAGCCCGTATTCAGTTTGGAAATTACACCCGATGAAACAGGTGATCTTGATTCTACTATTGAAAAACTCTCTGCGTTAATGTCGTTAAGCGAAAATGAAATCAGCGAATTTAGACGCGATATGAAGCGTCAAAGGCGCTTTAAACCCTTATCTATTCGGCAACAATTATCCCATGATGATGTCGCGCTATTTGCAGCTAAACAACATCAATTCCCTGGCGTAAGCATTGAAGCTCGTTTGTCTCGTTATTATCCGTTTAAAGACGCGCTTACGCACATGCTTGGTTACGTAGCACGAATAAATAAAAGAGACCTTGGCAAACTAGAGTCTAGTGAACAACTTGCTAATTACGCAGCCACACATGACATAGGTAAACAAGGCGTCGAAAAATTTCATGAACAAATTTTGCATGGTCAAGTCGGGTATCAGCAAGTAGAGGTTAATAATCAAGGCCGTATTATTCGGATATTAAGTTTCGAACCACCCATTCCCGGCCAAGACATTGTATTGAATATCGATATTAATTTACAGAAAAAAGCGCAAGAAGTAATGGCTGGGCGCAGAGGTTCTGTCGTAATAACAGATCCTAATGATGGTGGCGTTTTAGCACTTTATAGTAGCCCAAGTTATGACCCAAATTTATTTGTTCACGGTATCAGTCAGAAAGAATACAGCAAACTGCTAGCATCTAAAAATAGTCCTTTACTCAACCGAGCAACCCAAGGTCGTTATCCCCCAGCTTCAACAATCAAACCACATTTAGCCTTATTAGGACTTGAAGACGGTGTTATAGACGAAACCACAGAAATTATTGACCGCGGCACGTATCGTCTGAAGAACGTAAACCATGTGTGGCGTGACTGGAAAAAGTGGGGGCATGGTAAGGTCGATGTAACCAAATCAATTGAAGTCTCTTGTGATATTTTTTATTACGACCTAGCCTACAAATTGGGAATTGACCGCATTAGTGATGGAATGAAAGCCTTCGGATTTGGCGAGAAAACAGGCATAGATTTGCTTGAAGAGTCGGGCGCAAACATGCCTAGTCGCGGCTGGAAGCGAGCGCGTTTCAATGAACCATGGTATATCGGAGATACTATTCCAGTTGGTATTGGTCAAAGCTATTGGAATGCAACACCATTACAAATTGCACAATCTGTAAATTTTTTAATTAACAAAGGGCAAAAACATACGCCCCGCATTATCCAAGGGTACTTAGTGGAGGGTGCCATAGATAAAATACCAATAGAAATGCAAGAACCAATTCCCGTAGTTGACGAGCGCAATTGGGATCTAGTGCTTGATGCATTGTACGGTACTGTTAATAGAGATCATGGCACTGCTCACACCGCATTTAGGGGCACTGATTATATTTCAGCGGGTAAAACTGGCACTGCACAGCTTTTCTCTGTTGCCCAAGACGCGGAGTATGATGAAGAAAATGTATCCGCTAGATTAAAAGATAACGCGATGTACGTTGGTTATGCCCCTTTTTCAAACCCTGAGATTAGTTTAGCTGTAGTGATTGAGAATGCAGGTGGTGGAAGTTCGAATGCAGCGCCAGCGGCAAGAATAGTCCTGGACTATTATTTTAGTGAAATAAAACCTAGGGACATTGCTCAAGAGATCAAAATGCAAGAAAGCGCTATTGCCTCGTTGGCAGCGGAGACAGAAGGTGGTTGAAGCTAAATTCACAACGGTTAAAACGACAATTTTAGAACGATTACACATTGACGCCTTTTTGTTATTTGCCTTGACCTGTTTAATGGGTATTGGACTGGTTACTATTTATAGCTCTGGTGGCCAAGATTGGGGACTGGTTAATCGACAGCTAACACGCTTGGGAATTGCGTTAATCGTTATGTTTATTTTGGCGCAAATCCCGCCGATGGCCTATAGGCGCTTAGCCGTTTATTTCTATAGCTTCGGCTTGATTATGCTAGTTGCTGTATTGCTAGTGGGCGTAGTAGGAAAAGGCGCTCAACGTTGGCTTGACTTAGGCGTAGTTCGCTTTCAGCCATCAGAAGTCATGAAGCTAGCGGTGCCGTTAATGGTTGCTTGGTATATCAGTAAGTTTAATTTACCGCCACGAGCGCGCAACATAGCGATTGGCTTTATTTTTGTATTTATTCCTACTATTTTAATTGCGAAACAACCCGATCTGGGTACTAGTCTCTTAGTAGCTAGCTCCGGGGTTTTTGCACTTTTCCTGTCTGGAATGAAGTGGAAATTAATTGGTTTTATCACTGCTTTAGGTGGCGCATTTGCCCCTGTAATGTGGTTCTTTTTAATGCAGGGTTACCAAAAGCAACGTGTATTGACATTTTTAAACCCAGAGAGCGATCCATTAGGTGCGGGTTACCATATTATCCAGTCAAAGATTGCGATCGGTTCTGGCGGCGTCAGTGGCAAAGGTTGGCTACAGGGGACGCAGTCACAACTTGAATTTTTACCTGAGCGACATACTGATTTCATCTTCGCCGTATTCAGTGAAGAGTTTGGTTTAATTGGGGTTGTCGGCCTACTCTTTATCTATATGTGTATTATTATACGTGGCTTGATGATAGCGAATTATGCACAAGATGCGTTCAGTAAAATATTGGCCGGAAGCATAACACTGACTTTTTTCGTCTATGTATTTGTAAACATGGGAATGGTCTCTGGTTTATTGCCCGTTGTAGGTGTTCCTCTGCCTTTAATAAGTTACGGTGGAACATCTATGGTAACCTTATTAGCAGGCTTTGGAATTTTGATGTCTATCAGCACACAGAGACGATTGCTGTCGAGGTAGCATACTTTTTTAAAAGTGTATTAAATTATAAACAGCTAAAATAATAATAAAAGTGGCAAGGCAATGAATGCGTTAAACAAAGGTATAGTTTTTATCACAGCAGTTATGTGCTTGTCCGCTTGCGGAACCAGCCAAAGCAGTCGCTACTCACAAAAACAAGACAGCGCGCCTGAATCTAATTATGGTGAACTGGATCTCTCCGACGCTATCCCTAGATTTGAACCATATGCACCAGCAAAAAGTCGCCCTTACACTGTGTTAGGCAAGTATTATACTCCTATGTTCAGCGGCAAAGGTTTTGAAGAATATGGCCAGGCATCGTGGTACGGTAAAAAATTCCATGGCCATCTAACTTCAAACGGTGAAGTTTACGATATGTTCTCGATGACTGCTGCGCATAAAACATTACCCTTGCCCTCTTTTGTTAAAATAACCAATTTGGACAACTCAAAAGTGGCTGTTTTGCGTGTAAACGATAGAGGTCCATTTCATCCCGGTAGAGTTATTGATTTGTCTTACGCTGCGGCTAAAAAGCTAGATGTGCTAGCCACCGGCGTTGCAAATGTGAAAGTAGAAGTTGTTCATATTGATGAACAAGGCATTATGACCGTTGGTGCGGGTCAAGCTATGCAACCGGATGTGCCACCGTCACTTACGCCGCCCAAAAAATCGACACCAATGATTGCCAGTAATACTGCCCAAAGTACACTGCAGGACAGAATTGAATTAGCATCTGCTAAGCCACCTATTTCTGATTCATTAGCAAAAGCTGTTGGCGTTAGTAATGCAAATGTGCTGTCACAAGAGAAGATATTTGTGCAGGTTGCTGCCTCGTCTGATGAGGCAAAAGTACTAGAGTTATCTGAAGGCTTAGCCCGATTATATCAAGTACCTACTGATATTCCTTTTATTGATAATGTCTATAGGCTAAGACTTGGCCCATTAAAAAGTGAACAAAAGGCAGAAAAGTTAATCGAAGAGCTGAAACGTATCGGCTTTGAAAGTGCTTTCCCTCTATTAGTACCAGCCGACTAGCTAAGAAAATCACAGTTATTATTGGTTTGTGTGTAAATAGGCATAACCTATATATAAAAAATACGCTTATTAACTAGTAGTTGATAGGCACAATGATATAAAATCCTTGTTTAATAAATCACGTGTGCGCTTGCTTTAAACGAGAGCATCACAAGATAGGTAACCCAATAGGTAACTAGCATCTTGTATGAAAATGCACACAGATAAAAAGAACCTAAAAAGAATGGTTGGATAAATGCGCTTAAAAATTATTTCTACGTTACTACTTGCAGCATCTTGCTTTATCGCGAGCGCCGCTGTTGTTATTCCGCCGCCTCCTAACGTTTCAGCTGGCGGTTTTATGTTGGTTGATCATAACACTGGCCATATCATTGCAGAAAAGAACATCGATATGCGACTTGCTCCAGCGAGTTTAACCAAAATAATGACGATTTATGTGATCGGCAAAGAAATAAAAGCAGGCAACATAAGCTTAGACGACATGGTCACTATTTCTGAAAATGCTTGGGCCAAAAACTTTCCCGATTCGTCCAAAATGTTTATAGAAGTTGGCACACAAGTGTCTGTTCACGACTTATTGAAAGGCATTGTTGTGCAATCAGGAAACGATGCTTGCGTCGCGATGGCAGAGCATATAGCAGGCAGCGAAGAAGCTTTTGGCAGTATGATGAATGCGCATGCACAGAACTTAGGCATGACAGCGAGTAATTTTGTAAATAGTCATGGTTTGCATGATTCTGACCACTACACCTCACCTCATGATATGGCCACCTTATCTTCAGCTCTCATTACTGAATTACCCGAAGCTTATGCGCTTTATAGCATTAAAGAGTTTACTTATAATGGTATTAAACAGTTTAATCGAAACAGTTTACTGTGGGATAAAAGCCTAAATGTAGACGGCATTAAAACCGGTCATACATCTGACGCTGGCTATAGCTTAATAACCTCAGCAACTCAAGGTGATATGCGTTTAGTATCGGTTGTTATGGGCACAGACAGTGAGCGTTCAAGAAAAGTCGAAAACAAAAAGTTATTACGCTATGGTTTCCGCTTTTTTGAGTCAGTTACTCCTTATCAGGCGGGTGACAGCTTTGTAGCACACCGCATCTACATGGGTGATCGTGAAACCGTAGAACTTGGTTTGAATCAATCAACGCCAATCACAATTCCACGAGGACAAGCGAGCAAGCTAAAAGCACATTTTGAACTGTCAGAAGGTTTAGAAGCACCTGTAGAGAAAGGCCAAGTTGTCGGTAAATTATTTTTACAGCTCGAAGGTGAGAACATTGCGACCTATCCACTAGTTACCTTACATGAAGTGCAGGAAGGCGGCTTGATGGAAAAAGCGATGGATTGGATTTCATTGAAATTAGGACTTGAAGACTAAACATGACAATGGATACAAAATTTGATGAACTTTTAGAGTTCCCGTGCTACCAGACATTTAAAGTGATGGGCGTTGCTCATCCTAACTTGCCTGATGTCGTCGTTAACTGCTTGCAACTGCATGCGCCCGGAGATTACTCCCCGACGATTAAACCAAGCAGCAAAGGCACCTATCATTCATTATCGCTTAGTGTAAAAGTGACCAGCAAACAGCATATGGAAACTATTTACACTGAGATATCGAGCCTTGAACTAGTTAAAGTAGTGCTTTAGTAGCAATGCAAGCAACAATCATTCGGCAACTGGGTAATCAAGCTTATCGCCCTATTTGGCAGCGCATGCAAGACTTCACAGACAATAGAGACAAACAAACAGCTGATGAAATATGGCTGGTCGAACACCCGCCTGTTTTTACTCAAGGACAAGCTGGAAAAGCCGAACATGTCCTTACACCGGGCGAAATTCCTGTTGTTCAGGTCGATCGTGGGGGTCAAGTCACCTATCATGGTCCCGGCCAGCAAATGCTGTATATATTAATTGACGTCAGGCGAAATAAACTCGGGGTGCGTCATTTAGTCAGCGGCTTAGAAAACTGTATAGTCGCACTAATGGCGCAGTTCGATATAAAAGCTTATGCTAAGAAAGATGCTCCTGGAGTATACGTTGACGAGAGAAAACTATGTTCTGTGGGTTTACGAATTAGAAAAGGCTGTTCATTTCATGGCTTAGCGTTAAACGTCAATATGGATTTAAGTCCATTCCAACGCATAAACCCTTGTGGTTATGCTGGCTTGGAAATGGTAGATTGTGCAAGTCTAGGTGGCCCTAAATCACTTAGCGTTGCCGGTCCCGCGATAGTTGATCATTTTTGCCAATTATTGGGTATTAAACTGAAAGAATATAGAGAAGGTTTTGATGAGTAATCTACGTCCACAAGCAGGTGTGAAACTTCGCGATGATGAAAAAGTAAAACATATCCCTATTACAATTGTGCCTACAGAAAAAGCACAAATGTTACGCAAGCCTTCATGGATAAAGATAAAACTTCCTCGTACAACAGATCGTATTGATCACATCAAAGCAACCTTACGCAAGAATAAATTGCATTCAGTTTGCGAAGAAGCAAGCTGCCCTAATTTAGCAGAGTGCTTCAATAAAGGTACGGCCACCTTTATGATTTTAGGCGATATTTGCACCCGTCGTTGCCCGTTCTGTGATGTTGCCCATGGTAAGCCTTTACCGCCGAGCGCTGAAGAGCCTATTAAACTAGCAAAAACCATTGCTGAGATGGGCTTGAATTACGTTGTAATTACCTCAGTAGATAGAGATGATTTACGAGATGGTGGTGCTCAGCACTTTGTCGACTGTATCAATGCCATTCGTGAGCATAGCCCAGCGACAAAAATCGAAGTTCTGGTACCAGACTTCAGAGGCAGAATGGATCGCGCTTTAGAAATATTTGAAAATGGCGTACCTGATGTATTTAATCATAATTTAGAAACTATCCCTCGTCTTTATAGAGAATGTAGGCCAGGTGCAAATTATCAGTGGTCTTTAGACCTATTGCGTAAATTCAAAGAACAACACCCTACTATTCCTACAAAATCAGGCTTAATGATGGGCATGGGTGAAGAGTCCGAAGAGATGAAAAAAGTACTAGATGACCTGCGCACACATAATGTTGATATGCTAACTTTAGGTCAATACTTGCAACCAAGTAAGCATCACTTCCCAGTTAAACGTTATGTACCACCAATTGAATTTGATGCATTGGGTGATTACGCGAACTCAATTGGCTTTGCGCATGCTGCTTGCGGCCCTATGGTGCGTTCAAGCTACCATGCTGACAAACAAGCTGAAGGCGTTGAAGTTAAATAGACTACTAGGTTAATATAACAGCAACATACATATTCTTGCGATTCAACAACAAAGGAAATTCAATGGAAGATTTCAAACCTTGGGGCATGGAGCTTAAAGTATATTTATTACTGATGCACTTGAGCCAATTTGCCGGCTACATCATCCCATTTGCCGGGTTAGTCCTGCCAATCGTAATGTGGGCAACAAATAAAGAGCATAGCCGTGAAATTGATAACCACGGTAAAGTGATCCTAAACTGGTTGCTGAGTGCGATAATTTATTTCATTATTTGTACTATACTTACGATCGTGTTGATCGGCGTCTTCGGCTATATTGCTTTAGCAATTTGTGGTGTCGTTTTCGCAGTAATCGGCGCAATCAAAGCTAATGACGGCGTATTATGGCAGTACCCTCTAAGTATTAAATTCTTCAAAATTGAGGAATAGGTTCAAGAATTTTAAAAAGCGGTATTGGCGGTGCTACCCCAATGCCGCAATAAGCACATCTCTAGTTTCACAAGGTTCTATAACGGCATCAATCTCTAGCACACTGGCGACTTCCAAAGCCTTGCCTTTGTCGTATTGTTGAGCCAATAACTTATCGAACAGTGCTTGACGTTTTTTCGGATCAGTTTGACTTTCCAACTCTTTTTTAAAGCCAAGTTTGATAGCTCCCTCTAAGCCCATTGCGCCAAATTCGCCTTGCGGCCAAGACAACATATAAGTAGGACTAGAAGTACTCCCAGAAAGCATTGCTTGCGCACCTAGGCCATAACACTTACGAATAACAAGCGCGATAAAATTTACTGACAAACTAGCCCCGGTAACAAATAGTTCACTTGTATAGCGAACTGCGCCCTCTTTTTCATGATCGGGACCGACCATAAAACCGGGAGTATCACAAAGTGAAACGATAGGGATATTAAACTGATTACACAAGCGCATAAATCGGTTTAACTTTTTTGCAGCATCAACATCAATGGCACCTCCAAGCACCTTGCAATTATTTGCTATTATGCCTATTGATTTGCCTTCTATTCGAGCAAAACCTTGAATGATTGCAGACCCATAAGCGCCTGCAATTTCGATAAAGGAGTCGACATCAATAATACCCAAGATAACTTTTTTAATGTCATAAACAAAGCGTCTATCAGACGGTAAAATCGTATCTAGAGTACTTTTATCTGGTGCTTGCCAGCTATTGGCATTACCCTGGAAAAAGCTCAAGCATGAAGTGGCAAGTTTAATTGCGTGATCTTCAGTTTCGGCAACAATGTCGACAACTCCATTGCTCGCTTGAACTTCAATAGGCCCTATTTGTGCTGGCGTGAATTTACCCAATCCACCGCCTTCAATCATGGCTGGGCCAGCCATACCAATTGAAGAGGTTTTGGTTGCAATGGTTATATCCGCTGCACCAAACAACGCTGCGTTTCCCGCAAAACAATAGCCATTATTGACAGCAATGCGCGGCACTTTGCCTGTAAGCCCTGCCCAGCGCCCAAATGTTGTGCATTGTAAGCCCGAGTTAATAGTAGAGATATCAGTGTCACCCGGGCGACCTCCTCCACCTTCCGTAAGCATAATAATTGGCAATTTTTGCTTTGCCGCAATTTCCAATATACGGTCCAACTTTAAATGATGAAAGTAACCTTGAGTGCCCGCAAGAACTGAGTAATCATTAACGATCAATACAGTATTATGTGAGCTTAGTCTTGAATCTGAGGATAGATTGATATGCTTATTGTTGACCGGAGCGATGCCGGTAATAACGCCGTCTGCCGCAGTTTCAGTTTGTAATTCAGAATAGTCTCGGCGCTGACGTTGAGCTGCCACTGCCAATTGGCCATATTCGCGAAACAGTGCACCATCAATTAGTTTCTCGAGATTTTCGCGTGCAGTATTGTAGCCTTTGGCTTTTCTTTTAGACGCTTGTTCAGTCCTAACCTTATCGCCAGTCTTCTTTAATCTCAATTCTAATTCTTTTGTCCGTGGGTCTGCCTTATTCGCCATTAAAATACTTCCTTGGTCATTCAACTTTCGTAGCTTGAATTTATCTATAGAATAACAGAACTGCGCGCTTCGCTTAACAAGTTCTATAAGCCAAAGCTTAACGAGCAATAACTCATGATCCAATACTCAGAGTTATGTCGACGACCGGTTTGTTAACTCTCCGCGTAAATTTTGCGTCATCATATATTTGCGCTGTTCGTTACTAAGTTCTGGCTTACTGAGCAAATAGTGCAACTTTGCTAAGGTCGCTTCAGGCGTCATGTCGCCACCTGAAATTAAGCCAGTATCTTGCAGCAAGTGACCATTAGCGTAACCTGTCATATTTACGGTACCGCGAAAACACTGAGTACAATTTACTACGATAACACCGTTTTCTTGTGCTTTTACCAATTGTTCAAGCAGAGCTTTGTTTTGCGGCGCATTGCCAACACCATAACTTAATAAGATAAGTGCATTTACAGGTTGTTGAATAATATTTTTAACGACATCTGCGGAAATACCAGGGTAGAGGCTTACTAAACCAATTGGCTGCGGAGTTACCGCACTTATTTTTAATTTGGCCGTGACTGATTGTAAGGTATTCTGCTTTTCCGATAAGGAAACATTCGCGAGGCTCTGTAGAGGTTCAAGAATACCTTCAGCCACACTAACAACATCATGATTCACTTCAATATTGATGCCGGCCTCGAGTAATGCAGGAAAATTAGGTGAATCAAAAGCATCAAAACCATCTGCATCGACTTTGCGCACGCGGTTACCACGATACAACTTGTTGTTGAAAAATAAAGTGACTTCTGGAATAGGGTAATTGGCGGCAATATATAGGGCGTTAAGCAAGTTAGTTTGACCATCTGAGCGCAATTCCGCTAATGGGATCTGTGACCCGGTTACAATCACAGGCTTTGTTAAATCTTCCAACATAAAGGATAGCGCTGAGGACGTATATGCCATGGTATCAGTACCATGTAGTATGATAAAGCCATCATATTCATTGTAGTGATCGGCAATGTCATCTGCAATAGTCTGCCAGTCTTTGGGTGACATATCACTAGAATCGATTAAGTGGCTATATTCTTGGATAGTAAATTCAGGCATTTCTTGGCGATGGAACTCGGGCATTTTTAATAAAGTTTCACTCAAATAACCTGCCGCTGGCACAAAACCATGTTCAGAGGGCTTCATACCAATTGTGCCCCCTGTATATGCAACATAAATATGCTTACGCATGATAATTACCCTCGAGTCAGTTGAGCTTTCATATGCCTGTAAGACCCTAAATTAAGACTGTTTTTTTCAAACGCTTCAATAAGGCTTGATCTGTTTTTGCAAGTGGTCCGCAACTAATCCAATCAACAAGAATATCAGATATTGTTGGCAAATCACTTCCTTCCAATCTTGCCGCCATTAGTTCGAGCTGCAATTTCTTGCGCTCAGACTCATCGCTTTTATTGCTTGGAAGTTCTTTCAATATTTCAGCTTTTATAGTTAAGGCCTTGCGCTGTGAGGCATCGGATGAATCACTGGATGAATCACTACGTGAATTATTAGCTAATTGAATAAGTTGCTTGTACTTATTAGCTACTTCATCTATTCCTTCTGGCATCTCAGCTTGTTGCCATTTTGCTAAAGTATCAAATAAATTCTGCCATTGAACTAGCGTCTTCAACTTTTCAAACTCACTGTGTTTGGCTTTACGCTGCACCCTTATTGCTTCTAACTGTTGTTGCTCAAATTTCTCTTGTCGATTTGGAATATTGTTAAATACCTCAGCAAGCGCTTCAATGTTTTCATCAAGCTCTGCTAGTTCTTTCATTTCAGATACTTGTGAGAGTTGTTCTTTAATCTGTTCAGACAGTTTCTTAAACTGAGCTTTAACTTCAGCAAGTTCAGATGCTTCAGCACCCCTTTTTTTGTTTATTTTCGAGAACACAAGATCATTGGCTTTTCTGAATGCTAACCATAGCTCTTCATCGCTCAATTTTCCTGAGTAACCAATGCTTTTCCATTGCTGCTGATATTGCTTTGCTGATTCTGAGGCGCTTTGCAAATCTTCTATTGCATCAAGTTGCTCAGCTTTTTTAAGCAAAGCTTGTTTTTGCGATAAATTATCTGCATAAAAAGTATCTAAGCTAAGCTGAATAGGCTTTAATGCTTTTTGATAGCCTTTGTGCAGCTTACGACGCTCTCCTTGCTCAAGGTTACCAACTGCCCTCCACTTCTTATTCACAGCGCTCAGCGCGCGGCCTAAGCTTGCAATATTCTCATGTGAGCTTAACAACTTCATTTCATCAACTAATGATTGTGCAACTTCGGCGTTTCCAGCGCGAATTTTATCTTGTTCTGCATAATGCTCTCGGCAAGGTTGAAAGGCTTTTTCAAGCAGGTCATCAAATTGCTTATTAAGCGCATCATCATCACTTGTACCCAATTTACCCAGTTCATTCCATTCGCTACGAAGGCTCTTTATCTTTTGTGCGCGTTCAGGAATATCTTTCACAGCAGTTTCAGAAATCAAAATAACTACTTGTTCTAACAATGCCGGTTTTCTTGGTCCGACTATAAAAGCTTGTAGCTCTTTAAGCTCAGTGGCTTTTTCATCAAGCTCCGTATAAAGCTTAGAAAGCCCGTTCTTACCTTTCTCTGGCAACTCCGCGTACATTTTCTGCACTGATTTAAATATTGCTAATGCAGGTTTGAAGCTACCTTGATCAACCATTCTCTGGACTGTTTTTAGTTTACTAAGTACCTTTTTTTCCTGCTGTTTAAGTCCCTCTTGCACTAGCGATATTTTGCTTTTGTGCTTTTTTTCAGATCCTCTCCATACTGCCACCAAATCAGCAGGCAATGGCAGTAGGCTATTTACCTGCAAGCTCTTCCACTGCGATTGCAGCTCTTTAAGCGCCGTCGACAGCGCCTCAGTCGTTAATCCTTCATCAAGCCCCTGCAATTGTACTAGCAGTGTTTGTGCTTGCGAATGCTTTTCTCTTGCAGCGGGTAACTGCTGCAAAAATCCTTCATAGGTATTCAAACTAGCAGCCAATGCCTTAATACTGCGTACATGTGCAACTGTTTGAGGTCGCTTTTCTGAATCCTCTAGGTCAAGACGAATGTCTGCCAATGCATTACCTAAGAGCTTTGCTTGCGCTAACAAACTAGGATCATCAATCGAGGCCAAAATAGCGTCTATTTGCTGCTTAACTTCTTTAAATCGGTCATCAATTTCTGCAAGCGCATTAGTTGTTTGTTTTAACTCGTTGGCACTAAGCCAATCTTCTTTAAGAACTAAAAGCCGTTTATCGACAGATTCGTTAACTCGTAAATATTTCTCAGCAAGTAAAAGCGAGGTGTCTTCATCAAGTAAGCGGAAGTCGACTTTGTACTCCTCGAATTTTTGGCAAAGTAGCTTTTTGTTTTCATAAATTTGCTCGTAATCATTGCCGTCTTTTAAAGCCAATAGCTTCGATATAACCAGTGTTGCATCCTGTTTTATTTTTATAGGTAAGGCTGCAAGTGCCTTGAGATGGGCCGCTTTGTCCTCTAAAGCAGCGAGCACTAAATCGTTACTGCATACTTTGATTAATTTTCCTAACTCAGCACTATCATCTGTGCGACTAACAATTACTAGTTGTTGTGCTTGGTCAGCATGGTCTTTAAAGAAACGTCTGTTAATACTCGTTTTATTCAGTTTTAACAGCACCGCTAGTGCTAGTGCATCATTACTTTGTAAGCGTTGATTATTGAATAAAATTTGCTCTAGCAAAAAAGCGTTAGTTGACTCGGTAACAAAAGCATCGAATTCTTTTTGACTTAACAGGCTTGAGTTAGGTTTACTCACCTCTTGCAGTATCTTTTCATTGGAGAGCTTTCTAACTCTAGCAATTTCAGCTGTTTCTGATGCCTTCAGCCAAAGCGGAAATGAGTTAAGTTTTTCTAAAGCAGCTAAACTAACATCTGCGCTACTATCATTGAACGCGAGTTCATGCAGTGCTTGTTTATCACTTGCTTTGTCCAACGATAAATTATTTATCGCCTGCTGACGTATTTCAGGATCTGAATTAAGGTGCTTTGCTTTGAAGAATCGATCAAATATCATCTTGTTTAAACCGCGCAATTGTATTTTTATCATGAAGGCTGCTTTGCTCTGCAGCGTCTTTTGTTTCATTATTATTGAGAGCGTTTTCAAATTCTTTTTTTAACTGCTGACGACTTTTTTGCACTACTTCGCCATTTTGACCAATGGTCATATGCTGTTCTGATTGCTCGACTTTCGCCTGATACATCAAAACGGCCTGCAGTGAGTTACTTTTTTGCTCATTTGTTAATGGATTACCATCTGGCCATTTGCCAATTTCTACTGCCGTTCGTAAATTCTCATAAATGGCTGGCGTCATTGCTTGTACAAGCTGCTGAATATCCACTATTACGTCCTTTTTACCAATGCAAGTCGAACGCGATTTACGGCGTACCATGCAAACCCAATAACGGCAGCAGCAATAGAGAGGTTGTATTGGACTTCGCCGGGCTCTGATCCACCCCAGTAAATAAAGCCAAAGCCCATAAGAAACAATAAAATTGCGAACATTGATTGGTTTTGCAATTTATGCATTGCTTTATAATGTGCAAATTTTGCTTTGCGATCTATGTCTTCAGCCGTCGCACTACCAAGATTAAACCCGCAATGGCTGCAAGACTTTGCTTTATCTGAAATAGGCTTTGAGCAAGATGGGCATGCTGTAATTGCCATACACGTCTCCAATAAATTTATTATAAGGTAAGATTTCAGTGATTTGATACGTAAAAAAAGGTTAATCGACCAGTCGACTAACCTTTTTTACCGAACAATTACTGACTATTTTTTGTGTTTCGCCCAGTATTCATTCACTGACTCTTTCATTTCTTTACGTAACATCATGATACCGAACAAGTTAGGTAAGGTCATAACCACTATAGCAACGGCTGAAAGCGCCCAAACTAAGGTAGTGTCCGACACTGCGGCCCAAAAGAAAGCGGCACAATATATTACTCGATACGGCATTACTGAGCGCGGACCTAGTAAATAGGTCATTGCCCGATCACCGTAATATGACCAAGCTATCGCTGTCGAGAACGCAAATAAGAGTAAACCAATTGATACAATATACTTACCAAATTCGCCGAAATACCCGCGCGTAAAAGCTATTGCGGTTAGATTAGCTGAGTGAACAAGTGACTTCCCTTCCACAATAATGCTTTGTTTGACTAATGCACCGTCTTTTACGTTAAGCGTACCGGTAAACGGGTCTTCTGTTGAACCAACGCTGTAGGTCACTTCATCAGCAAAAGAACGACTGTTCAATAAAGTAAATCCTCCGGTTATTGCAGCACCGTTAACAACACGAAACTCACCAGTGAAGTTCTCAACCTTTTCACCATCTTCTTTGTTTAGATGTAAAAATAGTTTATTAATATCTTCAGAATTCGACTCATCATATTCACCTGCAATGAATGTCATATCAGAGCGATCAAATATATTTTGATGTTTCTCTTTCCAAACGCCCGATGATAATATAACCAAGCCAGTTAGCGTACAAATAATAATAGTGTCTATAAAAGGTTCGAGAATTGACACCATACCTTCAGAAACAGGCTCCTTAGTTTTTGCGGCTGCGTGAGCGATAGGCGCAGAACCCTGGCCCGCCTCGTTACTAAACAATCCGCGGTTAACACCACGGTTGAATGCATAAGCTAAAGTAGCGCCTAAGAAACCACCTGCAGCTGCAGAACCAGTAAATGCGTCACTGATCACGGACGCAAATGCAGGTCCAACATTTTCTATATTGGCAAAAATAACCGCGAACGCACCTACTATGTATATAAGCGCCATTATTGGCACTATTTTACTCGTTACCGCTGCAATGCGTCGAATACCGCCTAATATTACTAGGCCAAGCAAAATGGCCAAAACACCGCCGACTATTGCTGGCGAAAAGCCAAATGTGGATTCCATGGCAGTCGCAATACCGTTGCTTTGAGGTAAGTTACCGGTGCCGAATGAACTTATAACAGTAGCAATGGCGAACGCGACAGCTAACCATTTCATATTCAAGCGTTTGTCCATGTAATACATTGGACCACCAGCCATCGTGCCGTCTTCAGTTTTAACGCGATATTTGTGCGATAGGGTCACTTCAACAAACTTCGTAGTCATTCCAAGAAATGCGGTCATCCACATCCAGAATAATGCAGCAGGGCCACCAAGGAAAATAGCAAATGCTACGCCACTGATGTTACCTGTGCCTACCGTGCCCGAAAGCGCCGTAGTTAAAGATTGAAAGTGAGTTGTATCTCCCGGATCATCGCCTTTGTCATACTTGCCAGTAACGACCAACCAAGCATGTTTAAAAAATCTTATTTGCGGGAATTTAAGGTAGATTGTGAAAAATGCACCAACACCTAAAAGTGCGTATGGAAACCACTGCGCACTGCCCAGAAAACCATCTAGCAGATTAAAAAATCCTAATAAACCTTCCAAAATTACATCCTCTTATTCTTATTTTTACTGTTAATTTTGTTTGTGCTCGTTCAACATTATCATACATTGAAGAATACTGGGTAAAACCTATTCAAGTAAATTACAATTACCACTTTGATAACAAACTTCTACCTTAGTTTGTTACTGACCGCTCTCACCGCAATCAATAAATCTTCACCTAATTGCTGGCACCTAGCGGCCGACCAACCGTAAGCTGCATCAGGCAAGTTATCATTATCCTTAAATGGCATCTCCAATGTGTATGACAAACAGTCGTATCTGTGGCCAACTGCATTGGCACCAATGGACAAATTAGCTTTGCCTGCTTCATCTTTATCATAACCATGAACATCCTGAAACTCTGGTGTTGCAAGTAAAAGAGCTTCTTTGAACGTATTTTCTAAGTCTTTTAATCGGGCGCTATAGTTTGGATTACCTTCACACCCTGCCACGAAGTTATATGGTAAGGCCTCATCACCATGAATATCCAACAACATATCAACGCCATATTCATCCATTGCTTTTAGGGTGTAATAGACTTCAGGACTTTTATCTAGAGATGGGTCGGCCCACTCTCTATTTAAGTTAGTACCTACCGCATTAGTTCGCAAGTGGCCCCGCGCAGAACCATCTGGATTCATATTAGGAATAATGTAAAACACGTTATTATTTAACAGTTCTTTGGCAACGCCGTCATCTTCATCAAGCAAACGTCGAACCACCCCTTCAGCTAACCATTCAGCCATAGACTCACCTGGGTGTTGACGAGCAGTGATCCAAATTTTATTTTTGCCTTGGGCTTCCTCACCAATGACTAACAGCGACATATCTCTATTGTCGAGAGTGAAACCTAAATGCCTTAACTCACATTCAAACGACATTTGAGCTTGAGAAATAAAATCTTGATGACGTTCGTAGCTATAGGGAATGAAATAAGCGAAATATACAGAATCATATTCTGGTACAAAATCGATGATTAAATTGTGGTCTTCATATGCAGTATCAACTCGAAACCACTCATCACGATCATAAGAGGCAAGGGCTTGATAACCAGGCCACCCATCCGGATATGCTGAGTTTTCTAAATCGCATATAAGCAATCTGTGTTCAGTAAATTTTGTAGATTGCAGTTTGAAATGAAACCACTGGCTAAACTCAGCACCATTGTCTGGGTTAATAGCTAATTTAATGTTTTGTGGGTCTGTTGCTTCGATAACTCGAATATTGCCGCTGTCAAATTGGCTAGTGATTATCATATGTCTGCTCTGCCTAGAATTTTCGACTACTTTACCATAGCCAAATTTATTCGGTAATACGACAAATGACTATTTATGCTGTTTTATTTAGGTCTGAGAGTTATTCATCTTATCTTGAAAGTAATTTCATTTATATTGAACGAAAATCCCACAACAAAGTTCATCAGGTAAAGGATCTGGCCAGTTAGCTTTGTGTTCTTAATTTTAAGCCCAAAGATGTGCTGTAGCCCATATCACTTCTTATGATCTGCAAGTTTTCATTTAGCACATAGTATGTTGGGTAGCCGCTAATGTTGAAACGTTGTTTATGAATATCTCCTCCCAATAAAACGGTACCTTTCACCCCTGAATTTTTAGCAAAGGCTTCGATTTCTTCTACTGATTGGTAATCTAAGGCAACTCTAATGACGTTATACTTGTCAGAATCAACTACATCCAAATTACCAATACTCATTTTACAAATACTGCACCACGGCGCGAAAAAATAAATAAGTGTTTTTTTATCGCTAGGAGCTAAGGCATACATTTCACCATCCAATTGGACGAAATTCTGCGTTGCCATTTGAATTGAGCCGTTATCATCCAGTAAGTTGCGATTTTGATATGCCATGAAGGCAGCCATAATAACAACTCCGATAAGGATATCTCTCGCCCAAGAGCTTTTTTTAAAAAACGATTTAATAGCCAATGAAACTCCAATTTTTAAATATAGTAGCGAATCTAATGCTTCCCGCGCACTATTGAATGCTGTTACCTATTAGACCCGCAACTGTAAGTAAAAATTTCGATTATTCGTGAACCATAATTTACCCAATTAGCTAATGGCAAAATCAGCTTGTGGAACCAATGGATAACTTAATCCTGCCATATCCCTAACAACACGCATAACCTGACAACTGTAACCAAACTCATTGTCATACCAAACATATAGTGTTGCTCTGTTCTCAGCTACAATAGTTGCCTGTGAATCAACTACGCTAGCTGCTCTAGTGCCCACCAAGTCAGTTGAAACTATTTCTTTGGATGCAGTGAAATCTATTTGATGCTGAAGGTCAGAAAACAAGCTAGCTGTTTGCAAATAATGATTGATGCTATCTTTGTCTGTGACTGATTTTAAGTTCAGGTTTAAAATTGCCATAGAAACGTTAGGTGTAGGCACTCTAATAGCATTACCGGTTAGTTTTCCAGCTAAGGGGGGATATGCTTTTGAAACCGCTTTTGCAGCCCCTGTTTCAGTAATAACCATGTTCAATGAAGCACTACGACCGCGCCTATCTGCTTTATGATAGTTGTCAATCAGGTTTTGGTCATTGGTGAATGAATGAACCGTTTCGACATGACCATTTTCTATGCCGTACTCTTCGTCAAGTGCTTTCAATACTGGCGTTATAGCATTAGTTGTGCAGCTTGCCGCAGACAGAATGTTATCTGAAGTTAATATGTCACCATGGTTTACACCGTGCACAATGTTTTTAATAAGGCCTTTTCCTGGCGCGGTTAATAAAACTTTAGCGACACCTTTGGATTTCAAATGTAAGCCAAGGCCTTCCTCATCACGCCACATACCCGTATTATCAACTACAATAGCATCATCAATACCGTAATTGGTATAATCAATCTCGTCAGGGCTATCAGCATATATCACCTGAATATAGGAGCCGTTAGCTTTAATTGCTTTGCGTTTTTCATCGATAGTGATGCTGCCGTTAAACGGTCCATGCACTGAGTCACGTCGCAATAAGCTAGCACGCTTCTCTAAGTCGCCTTCTCTGCCGCCGCGCACAACAATCGCACGTAATCTCAATTTGTTGTTTTTACCTTGGCGTTCAATCAATAAACGAGCAAGCAATCGTCCGATACGACCGAAACCATAAAGCACCACGTCAGTCGCCTTATGATTGTCTTGAGCATTGTGCACTTCGCTTAAGGCTTGATTTAAATATGCCTCTAAATTACTACGATCTTTGCCATCGCCTGACTTTCCATTTTTGTCGCTGTGATGAAAGTCAAAGGCTAGCTTGCCAATATCGATTTCAACTGGCGCTAATTTCATCTTGCTTATTGCCTCGAGTACAGGCCAACTTTCTCTTAATCTTAGCTTTTCCCCCTCATGGCGGCGTACTGTCCGATGAGCTTTGATAACGTCAATTGCGCTGGCGTTAAGCAATGTTCGCCCATATAAGGTGATTTCCACGCAATGGTCACGATAAAGACTACCAATGATAGGTAACATCTTTTCCGCAAATTCCTGCCGCTCTTGCCAACTAGATAATAATTCCTGCTCGAATTGCTGATTCATGCAAAGTGCCTTTTAAACGTGCGTTAAATGTTGCTGTTGAAATTTTAGCGTTGATACATGGTTTGGCGATAGACGAATAGCGATCATATTACTTTATTTTGCTTCATCCACATTTCTATCGACTATGCCACATCACCAACAGCGCGTGGCGCATTCTATGCAATCCACTCGATGAAGCCAAATTGTTGATAAGTTTCAATTTTTTCAAATTAATCACGAACAGTTGGAATATGTATGTAATTTATCTACAAACATCAGGTTAAATTGCAATATTTGCTATGCAGGTTGGTTTTTGACCTACTTGATAAACCTTGAACAATGCAAGAATAGCAAGTTGTTAATACGTGGAATTATTTTTTTCTAAAGCTAAGGCTCTGTTTATGAGCCATTATTTTCAATATTCGAAGTAGATAGTGAGCACCGATATGCAACAATATCATCGGCACTATAAGAAATTACAGATGTAACAAACTTACATCAAAATAAGTGTAATTAAATCGATTTCACTCAATTATTATCACATTTGATGTGCAAGGGAACATAGTTTTCACAATATAACCGGACAATATCAGTGCAGTATACATGTGGGCTATCATCAGTATATTGATGCCTGTATATTGAGTTAATCTGCATTCTTGATCGCTTAGTTTACTTTTTTATAAGTATTTGTGGGCGATCAGGGCTATTCCATTCAATATGGTATTTTTTTCCCTCTGGTTTATCTACTCTTGAAAAGGTGTGTGCACCAAAAAAGTCTCGTTGCCCCTGCAGCAAATTTGCAGGTAACACAGCGCAACGGTATGAATCATAGTAGCTCAAAGAAGAAGACATCGCTGGACAAGGGATCCCAGAAATAGTTGCTGACGCAATAGCTTTGCGCCAGTTCGACTGATATTTGTTTATCTGCTCAATAAAGAAAGGGTCCAGAAGAAGGTTTTCAAGATGTTCATCCTGCTCATAGGCCTTTGTGATTGATTGTAAGAATACCGCTCGGATGATACAGCCGGCTCGCCAAATTTTCGCAATTTCAGCAAAATCTAATTTCCAGCCATGCTCCTTGGCCGCAATATTCATTAGCTGAAAACCCTGTGCATAAGCACATATTTTAGAGCAATAAAGTGCATCGTGAAGTTGTTTAACAACCTCCTCTTTGGCGTCTTTTTGCATCATTGATGCTTCCGGCCCGGATAGTTTCTGGCTTGCTATAAGGCGCTCTTTCTTGAATGACGACAAGCTCCGAGCAAATACTGCTTGTGTGATAGTTTGTGCTGGACTACCCACTTGAAGAGCGCTCACAGCAGTCCATAAACCAGTCCCCTTTTGACCCGCTTTGTCCATAATGATGTCCACTAGCGCAGCCCCTGTTTCTGGGTCAACTTGGTCTAAGACCTCTGCGCTAATTTCAATAAGATAACTATTTAATTCACCTTTATTCCATTCACGGTAGGTTTGCGCAATCTCCTTTGGTGACATATCTAAGCCATTGCGCATAATATGGTAAGCTTCGCAGATAAGTTGCATATCAGCGTATTCTATTCCGTTATGTACCATTTTCACGTAGTGGCCAGCGCCCACAGGACCAATGTAAGTTGTACAAGGTTCACCCTCTGTTAAAGGTTTCCCCGGCTCATATAACTCAATAGGCTTACCGGTTTCTGGATCTACTTTTGCAGCAACGGCTTGCCAAATAGGTTTAATGCGTGTCCATGCGTATGGGTCACCTGAAGGCATGAGTGATGGACCAAACCTAGCCCCTACTTCACCGCCTGAAATTGCGGTAGAAAAGAAAATAAAGTTGCCTTTATATTTAGCTTCACGCGCTACCGAGTCAGTCCACAAACTATTACCTGTATCAACAACAATATCATCGGCTTGAACACCGGCATCAATTAAGTGATGACACACATGATCGACTGGTTCACCGGCGGGTACCGAAAGAATAATTGTGTGCGGTGCTTTGAGATTTTTGAGTAATTCTGTATACGAGCGACAGCCAATCACTCTCGGTTCGGGCGATGTTCTTTCAAGCGCATCCTGACTCAATATCGCATCAATCTTATTTTGATCTAGATCGAAGCACGCTACTTTGTAGCCATTGTCGACTAAATTAAGAGTAAGGTTTTTGCCCATTACCCCCAAGCCTATAAAGCCTATATCACACAGGGTAGACGCTTCATTCTTTTCAGGGTTTGTGGAATTGGGGCTCATGCTTAGCTCTCTTGGTCATAAAAGAAAGCAGGAGAATACCATCCAATTGCAAACGGGTTAAGCCGCTTTACAATTTCTTTTAGAAAAAAGTGATATTTTCCAATAAGCAGTATTTTATTGCCTAGATTCTTGTTACGCCATTTTCTTAAATAAGCAAAAGCTACGAGATTGCATTAGGCATATTGGGCTTGCGGCTTCTGAAGCATATTCGGGCATTTCAGAAATGGAGGTATTCAAAACGCATTGCCATTCTGTATTACTATTATGCAATGGCAGATTGAATTCTACATTTTCATTTGAGCTATTAACCACATATTGCCATTCCTCGGCTGGTTGATCGCAATTACTTTCTGGACGTCCTACTATATGCAACGCATAGCAATGATGATCATCATTACTCCAATCTTGATCTCGTTTGAATAAACCATCAATTCGATACCAATTAGCCGATTCAATATTAACTTCGTTATTAAACTGGTCATCTGCGAACATCATTTGGCTTAGCAGTGGATTATTTTTTCGCAACGCTATGACGTACTTTGTAAAGCTTAGGAACTCTTCTTGCCTAGTATCTAATTGCCAGTTGAACCAACTTGTTTCATTATCTTGACAATAAGCATTGTTATTACCAACTTGAGTTCGACTTAATTCGTCACCGCCTAAGATATGTGGTGTACCTTGGGACAAGATTAAGGTAGCAAATAAGTTACGTTTTTGTTTATCTCTTTCAGCGTTAATAGCGGCGTCATTAGTTTCGCCTTCAACACCAAAGTTGTAACTCAGGTTATGATTGTGACCGTCATTATTATCTTCTCGATTAGCTAGGTTGTGCTTTCTCGAGTAGCTCACTAGGTCGTGCAGAGTAAAGCCGTCATGATAAGTCACGTTGTTAACACTGGTTTGCATAGGACGTATCCCTTTAGGGAAGACATCACGCGAGCCCATAAAACGAGTAGCAAAGCCTGCTTTCAATCCTGTGTCTGAACGCCAAAAACCACGCACAGTGTCTCTAAATTTGTCATTCACTTCTAACCAATAGTCGGGAAACTGTCCAAGTTGATAGCCCCCGGGGCCTATATCCCAAGGTTCTGCAATCATTAACACATTTTTAAGTACGGGATCTTGCCTGAGTATTTTGAAGATAGCGGCATCTCCATGAAAGTCCATGGGTTGGCGCCCTAAAGCCGCAGCTAAATCGAAACGAAAGCCGTCTACCCCAATTTCAGTGACCCAGTATCTTAAGGAATCAACAATTAAAGTCATCATAAATGGGCTTGATGAATTAACAGTATTTCCGCAACCTGAGTAATTGATATAAGTGGGAGTGCTGAGTTCATCATTTTCAATCTGCAAGTATGCATGCTTGTGGCATAGCCCTTTAAAGGACAAAATACTGCCTGGCTCACCACTTTCCGCAGTGTGATTAAACACCACATCTAGGATAACTTCGAAGCCCGCTTCATGATAAACATTAACCATCTTTTTACATTCAGCTAATGCATCATTCACCGCATATCGGGGGTCTGGACTGAAGAAATTAATTGGGTTGTAACCCCAGTAATTTGTTAGCCCTTTTTCAGCAATATAGGGCTCAGGCATAAACGCAAAAATTGGCAGAAACTGCACTGCTGTAACGCCTAATTCTTTTAAGTGTTGCAATACACTAGGATGACAAGCACCTAAAAAAGTTCCTTTATGCAGTTCAGGCACATCGGGATGCAACTGAGTTAGCCCCTTTATATGCGCCTCATAAATAATACGGCCTGCAGCTGTTTTATCTAACTTGCCATGGCCCACTATATTTGTATCCTGAGCTAGCGCAGTGACAATTGATTTGGGAATAAAGCCGGCATTATTTTTTACCTGTATTCCCAATACTGTATTGGTTTCACCTTCATAAGCACTTCTGTCCCAATCTAATTGATGACTCAATTGCTTAGCATATGGATCAATAAGTAACCGCCCCACATCCATTTCATCATTTACTTTACGATGCTGCTTTGAGTGCACCCGGTAAGCATACTTTTGACCTTGCTTTACGCCCTCCACTCTGCCGAACCATTTTGACTGAACCCGCTGTTTAAGTTCAATTTGTGCAATCTCGGTGTCTACATCGTCAAAGAAACAAAGATAAACAGTTAGCGCATCAGGACAGTAGATTGAAAAATTACAGCTGTTTTTTTGCAAGCTAGCACCAAATGGAGTGACATGGCCAGGTACAAGCACGAAATCATGTTGGGACAAATTGTCTGGCATAGTTAGGGTTTTTTCCACTTCAACATTAAGACACTTAGTGGTGGCAGAGTTACCACAATCGAGTTCGGACATTCGTTCCAAGGCTGCGCTTCACTGCCAACTACTAATTCATTGGTCGCCCTATAACTACTCCCGCCAAAATCTGCATCGTCTGTATTTAATATTAATTCGTATTCACCCATTTGCTCAACCCCAATACGAAATTCATCACGCGGAATAGGTGTGAAATTACCGACTGCAATGACCTGTTCAGTGTTGTTCATGTTTCGGCGAAGCAAGGAAACCACTGATTGCTCTGCATTAGTATGGTCAATCCATCGAAACCCAGCAGGACTGTGGTCACATTCAAACAGCGCTGGCGTACTTTGATAAACCTGATTGAGCGTTTTATAAAGCGCACTAATACCTTTATGTTTAGGCTGTTCAAGTAAATGCCAATCGAGCGAAATATCGTGATTCCATTCGCGGTCTTGGGCAAAATCGTTACCCATAAACTGTAGCTTTTTGCCAGGGTGCGCAAACATGAACCCGAAATAAGCACGCAAATTTGCTGCTTTTTGCCATTCATCACCAGGCATTTTTTGCAACATTGCCCCTTTCCCATGGACAACTTCATCATGTGATATTGGCAGTATGAAGTTTTCATCAAAAGCATAAACCATGCTAAACGTCAGTTCGCCATGATGGAATCTTCTATATGCAGGGTCTTTAGCAATATAGTCTAAAGAGTCGTGCATCCAGCCCATATTCCACTTAAAACCAAAACCTAAACCGCCTGCATCAACAGGCTTTGATACACCAGCATATGAAGTTGATTCTTCAGCAATTGTCATTGCTTGCGGATGTTTAGCATACACTTCAGTATTCATCCACTGCAACAAACTGACGGCTTCGTAGTTATGATTGCCTCCGTCAACATTGGGAATCCACTCCCCATCGTTGCGTGAGTAATCTAGGTATAACATTGAAGCTACTGCGTCGACTCTGATGCCATCAACATGGTATTTATCAAACCAAAAAAGCGCGTTAGAGACTAAAAAATTGCGCACAGATTGCTTGCCAAAATCATAGATACATGAGTTCCAATCAGGGTGCCAACCTTTGCGTGGATCTTCATATTCATACAATGAGGACCCATCAAAGAGAGCAAGCCCGTGACCATCTGCTGGAAAGTGAGCAGGAACCCAATCGACAATCACACTAATGCCGTTTTGATGGCAAGTATCGACAAAGAACTTAAAACTATCAGGGTCACCAAAGCGACTAGTTGGGGCAAATAAACCGACAGGCTGATATCCCCAAGAACCATCAAAAGGAAACTCAGATACTGGCAACACTTCGATGTGCGTGTATCCCATATCTTTCACATAGTCGACTAATTCTTTGGCTAAGTCTTGGTAGTTGAGATATCGCTGATTGCTATCACCAGGTTTTTTCCATGAGCCTAAATGTACTTCATAAATACTCATGGGAGTTTGATAATGATTAATATTAGTACGAGAAAGCCATTGCGCATCCTGCCATTCATAGGCATCTTGATCATAAACGACGGAGCAGTGAGACGGGTATTGTTTATGATGAAAGCCAACAGGATCGGCCTTATCTGGCAATTGGTGGCCCGTATTATCTTTGATAGAGTATTTGTATTGTTCACCTGAACTTAGTCCAGGAACAAATAGCACCCAATAACCTAAACTTGTTTTTTGCATTGGATGTGATAGGCGATTCCAAATATTGAAATCACCTATTAGTGATACTGCTGAAGCATTTGGCGCAAATACAGCAAACCGGACACCTTTTAGACCATTAATATCGGTAAGTTGTGCTCCAATTTGTTGGTACAAGTTCTCAGGTTGATGATCGACAAAGTGGACTGCGTGATAAGCTTCGGTTTGAAATTGATAAGGGTCTATAAAACGATGCTCATCCTCTGCATATTCGGCGTGCACCTCATAAACAAAATCTGTTTCTTTGGGCGTTTTAAATTCGCCAACAAACAAGCCGGCGGAATTTAGCTGCAGTTGTACTAGTTTCTTTTTATGCTTTGCGCAATAAAGAGTCGCAGTCTTGGCTTCTGGTATCCAGAGATTTACGCTAGTCTTTGTTTTTACTTGCTTAGGCCCCAGTATTTCAAAAGGTACCGCACAATTCCCATGCGTTAAATCTGCATAATTCGCCATACTCACTCCATTTTTATTTTTTGCTAGCAACCAGCCTTCGATTCGTCAAATTCTTCGCCAGAACTACAATAGCATCATCTTCAAAAATATCCTCTAAATTACGCGATAATTTGCGTTTCCAATTTGGATATTCTTTAAACGTTCCTGGTATATTAACCGGCTTATCCATTTGCAGCCAATCTTCAAGCTGTAAACTTAACAAAG
>CAJQOP010000042.1 GCA_905479945.1 uncultured Glaciecola sp.
CCGATATTCAAGCTGGGTGAAATATTGCTGTTCATAGCAGCTGCCCTGACACTTTATTCCATGTTTGTTTATCTCAAAGCGGCCTGGCCAGTTTTAACAGAACAAGAATAACAGCTTGACAGTAGAAGCTGTGTGAATACAATAGTCGACCCACGCGGGAATAGCTCAGCTGGTAGAGCACGACCTTGCCAAGGTCGGGGTCGCGAGTTCGAATCTCGTTTCCCGCTCCAAATTTTAAAAGCACAACATTTGTTGTGCTTTTTTTTTGCATTAACAATCACGTAAAATACTGCTTCATTGTTTGCAACATTAAAGCGCTTTCTTCTAAAAGCACTAGCACAGCCTATAATTTCTCTAATATTCATTTTTCTTTTTCCGAAAGTCCATTATTTGCATGATTTTCTGCGGATATTACAAATAGCTATTGACAAGGGCATTACTTAGGATTACTAATGCCTCTTGTGGCTAGGCCCATTGTTTTTTGTCTTATTTCGAGGAGCAATTTCTGGTGTCGAACATGAATAGTGAATCATTATTAAAACGTCTTTTTAGCGATCCTAAAAATTACCCTTATGGTTTTTCTCGTTCCGGGGATTTTTCTATCTCTGAGAGCAAGGCACTATCAAAGTACGGATGTCTATTCGCCGCGCTGGTTGATGGTCATTTGATACCATCAAGCGATGAAGAAAAAGGCTTTATCGATGCCGCTATTGGCAAAAAAGAGCCTGATACGATCGCTGAGCGGGCATGGTTAAAGTATCAGAATCGTATTAATCGACCGAAGTACGCCAGCATAAATGGAACAAAGAAAGCATCGAGAGATGATTCATTAAATGATGATTCAGGGAACGATGCCGACGGTGATATAGATATCGAGTTAGATGATTAATTAGGTTAAAAATCCTATTAACAAGCTGCTAACACGCTTATTTTAGTTATTTCATCCTAATATTTGGGTATATAGGGATGAGTTTTTCGCTTTTTCCTTATTTTGGGTTTTATCTTTGTACCTACTGGGCTATATTCCTGCTGTAAACTTTTTTATATTAACCCCTTGAGGAGAGAGTCCTGTGAAGATGATGTCAGGCGCTGCTATGGTTGTAGAAGCGCTAAAAGATGTTGGTGTAACGCATTTGTTCGGTTATCCGGGTGGTGCGGTATTGGATATTTATGATGCTTTACATGCTCAAGACAGTATTAAGCATGTTTTAGTCCGTCATGAACAAGCTGCTGCACATATGGCTGATGGCTATGCTCGTGCTACAGGTAAAACCGGTGCAGTCTTGGTCACATCGGGCCCTGGAGCTACTAACACCATTACTGGCATTGCTACTGCGTTTATGGATTCTATTCCTATGGTCATTTTGTCTGGCCAAGTACCTTCGATGCATATAGGTGAAGACGCTTTTCAAGAGTGCGATATGGTCGGTGTTTCGCGCCCAGTTGTTAAACATAGCTTTTTGGTTAAAAAGGCCGAAGATATTCCAATGGCTATAGCAAAAGCATTTTATATTGCAAATACTGGCCGTCCTGGACCTGTTGTGGTCGATTTACCAAAAGACATCGTAAACGTCCAACATTCTCATCCTTATGTTTTTCCAGACGATGTCACTATGCGTTCATATAACCCAACGGTAAAGGGACACAATAAACAAATTAAAAAAGCAGTTGCGTCAATGCTGAAAGCACAGCGACCAGTCTTGTATGTAGGTGGGGGAGCGATTACTGCCGAGGCTTCTGCTTATGTCACGAAACTTGCGGAATTGCTTCAAGCCCCAGTTTGCAGCACCTTAATGGGCTTGGGCGCGTTTTCTTCGGTTCATCCACAATTTATCGGGATGCTGGGTATGCATGGCACATTAGAAGCTAACAAAACGATGCACAACGCGGATTGTATTATTGCCTTGGGTGCTCGCTTTGATGATCGCGTAACCAACAATGTAGACAAATTCTGTCCTCATGCCGATATTATCCATGTAGATATTGACCCTGCGTCAATATCAAAAATAGTCAATGCACACATTCCAGTTGTTGGTTCAGTAGACAAAGTGTTACTACAAATGCTTGATCATCTGGTTGATAATGATTTTTCTGGGCAAAAAGAAAAGCTTGCCGATTGGTGGCAGCAGATTGAAGAGTGGAGAAGCAAAAACTGCTTAGACTATGATCAATCGACTCAAGTGATTAAGCCTCAAAAAGTTATTCAATCTCTATATCAGCATACTGATGGTGACGCATACGTGAGTTCAGACGTTGGTCAGCATCAGATGTTTGCTGCACTATATTACCCCTTCGCAAAGCCGCGCCGCTGGATAAATTCCGGTGGTTTGGGCACTATGGGCTTTGGTTTACCCGCAGCAATGGGTGTTCAGTTTGCTCATCCTGAAGCAATGTCTGTCGTTGTAACTGGCGATGGAAGTATTCAAATGAATATCCAAGAACTGTCGACCTGCTTGCAATATGGCCTACCGATTAAGATTATTTCGCTGAATAACCGTGCGTTAGGCATGGTCCGCCAATGGCAGGATATGAATTATAAAGGTCGTCATTCGCATTCATATATGGATTCTATGCCGGACTTTGTTGCCCTTGCAGAGGCTTATGGTCACACAGGTATCAGAGTAGACAAATTAGATGACCTAGATGAGGCCATGGCTCGCTGTTTTGCAACAGAGGGTTTGGTTTTTATGGATATTTTAATCGATCAAAACGAACACGTTTATCCAATGCAGATAAAGTATGGTGCCATGGATGACATGCGCTTGAGCAAAACGGAGCGCACATAATGAGAAGAATTATTTCAGTATTAATGGAAAACGCGCCGGGAGCCTTATCTAGAATCGTTGGCGTGTTTTCTCAGCGCGGCTTTAACGTTGATTCGCTGTGTGTTGCGCCAACTGATGATGAGAGCCTATCTCGTTTGACAATCGTTTCGCAGGGCGACGACAAAGTCATTGAGCAAATCACCAAACAAGTGAATAAGCTCATCGACGTTTTGAAGGTTGCAGTATTAACGGAAGGTCCGCATATTGAACGCGAATTAATGTTAATCAAAGTAGCTACTAGAACGGAATTATCTCGTGCAGAAGTAAAGCGTAATGTAGATATTTTTAGAGCTAGAATTCTTGATGTTAATGCAAATAACTACACAGTAGAAATTACCGGCACTAGTGATAAGCTCACGGCATTTGAAGATGTTATGTCTCAATGTGCGGACATTATTGAGTCTGCTCGCACAGGTGTTTGTGGTCTTGCTCGCGGTGATAAAGCGCTTCGTCCTTAAAATACATGTATTTAATTGAATAACACCATTGCTCTGATCTGTTGAAATAATTAGCAATTTTAACGAATAAGAATTGGCAATGGTGTTTTTTGTGTTATACTCGAATAGTTTCTGAAAAGACAATGTTATTTAGTTTGATACTGTAAGTGCTATAAACCTCTTTGTTCACGCCCGTGACCATCAGTTAGACGTTTTTCCATTTGTAAGTGAAATCTCAGTAAGTCATCTTCCCAGGAATTCCAAATGCGCAGCTATTTGCGCGGTTTAATTTATATATATTGAGGTTTACATGTCTAAAGTTACAGGCACAGTTAAGTGGTTTAATGCCGATAAAGGCTACGGTTTTCTTACACAGGACAATGGCGGAAAAGACGTTTTTGTTCATTTCAGAGCTATCGTTGCTGAAGGCTATAAAACTCTTCCAGAAGGACAAAAAGTGTCTTTCGAAGTAGAAGAAGGCCAAAAAGGTTTGCAAGCTGCAAACGTTGAAACAATTTAAGTTTCTTATGAGGTGATGCATCCGCATCACCTCGTTATCCCTTTCAGGGAAATCGCATGCTCAATTTGCTAATCAGTCAAAAACTCAAAACTCAAAACTCAAGCTAACTTTAGTATTATCTATTGATACAGATAACTATTATGTCGCATGTTTTTCTCCATTCCGCTAAATAGATACATCGTAATATGACACAGCAAAATACGCTGCGCCATAAGTCGTTCCTTTTGCTTTAATCCAATGAATTAATGGAAGTTATTTACGCTTGGCTTGCGTCTAGCGCTTGCTCGATATCAGCAATAATGTCGTCAATATGCTCAATGCCAACCGAAATTCTCACCATTTCTTCTGAAACACCAACGGCAGCAAGCTCTTCAGGACTAAGCTGTCTATGAGTAGTGCTTGCAGGATGACATGCTAGAGATTTGGCATCACCAATATTAACTAAGCGCAGAATTAATTGAAGTGCATCAATGAACTTTGAACCTGCTTCAATGCCTGTATTATTGCCTGCTTTTAAACCAAAGCTAACAATACCAGCGGCCTTCCCGCCACATATTCTCTGGCAAGTATCGTAGTATTTGCTGGTGGGTAATGCTGCGTAATTAACCCAACTTACTGCACTATGCGATTCTAAATAACTTGCAACTTTTTCAGCATTCTCACAGTGTCTTTCCATTCTTAATGATAGTGTTTCCAAGCCTTGCATTATTTGAAATGCACTCTGTGGTGCAAGCGATGCACCGGTGTTTCTTAACGGTACTACACGACACCTGCCAATATAAGCTGCAGCGCCTAAAGCTTCAGTATAAACAACGCCATGATACGACGGATCAGGTGTCGTCAACATACTGAATCGTTCGGCATTTGCCGACCAATCGAATTTGCCAGAATCAACAATAATGCCACCTATTGTAGTGCCATGACCGCCAATGTATTTGGTAAGTGAATGAATAATAATATCTGCGCCTAAATCAAAAGCCCGACAAAGAATAGGGGTTGCAACTGTATTATCTACAATAAGCGGAACTCCTGCTGCGTGAGCTATTTCAGCCCACTTGCGTATGTCAATTATATTACCAGCAGGATTACCAATTGATTCACAGAACAAGGCCTTGGTGTTTTCATCAATTAATGATGCTAATTTTTCGTAATCATCACCTTCTGTAAATCTAGTTTCTATACCTTGACGAGGAAAAGTGTGCGCGAATAAGTTATAGGTTCCACCATACAATTGGCTAGAGCTAACAATGTTAGAGCCAACATCCGCAATTGTTTCTATTGCGTAACGAATAGCAGCCATTCCTGAAGCCACAGCTAACGCTCCTATACCACCTTCAAGCTCAGTAACTCTTTGTTCCAATACCGCATTCGTAGGGTTCATAATACGGCTATAGATATTGCCAGGAACAGCTAGGTTAAAAAGATCGGCGCCGTGTTGAGTATCATCAAAGGTAAATGCGGCTGTTTGATAAATTGGAACCGCTGCAGATTTGGTTGTTGGCTCACTAGTGTAGCCGGCGTGCAGTGCGATTGTTTCTGGTTTCATGCTGTTCTCCATTGTATTGTCTTGATTCAACTTTGTTTTTCTTTATATAGAAAAACCCGCGTGTTTCATAATGCAATGAATTGCGGATTTTAAAAACAAACAAGACCAGAATAAAAGCGTCTATATAATAACTTTTTTTGGTTAGATGGAGGCATTGCTGGCTAAACCGATAACTGATAAACGCATATGTTGACTGCACTGGCTAAATTAAGTGAGTCAATGCTGCCGCTCCCTAATATTGTAAATGCATCTGCGTTGAAGGCTGACAAGGCTTCGCGCGGAACTCCGCGCGCTTCGTTACCAAATAAGTAACAGTCATAATTAGCAAATTCTGGGTTGTTAACGCCATCACCTTGCATATCTAAGTACGCATATTTCTTAAAACGTGTTTGTAAATCGCTGAGCTCGACGTCTAGTTCAACGGGCACATGAAAAATGGCGCCCATACTGGCACGAACAACTTTTGGGTTGAATGGGTCAACACTATTGGGACTTAGTAATAAACGAAAATTGCCAAACCAAGCTAGGGTTCTCAATATCGTGCCTAAGTTGCCAGGGTCTTGCACTTCATGTAAATAAATACAGCGCTCGCTTTTCATGTCAGACTTTTCATTTTGAACGCTTTGCTTACTTATTTTATTGTTAGTTATTGACGGCAGTGGCGCGCATGCAATAATCCCCTGTGGCGTTTTAGTATGACTAATTTGGGTCATTTGCTTTTTGTTGATGGTATGAACTGTAAAATTCGAAGCTAATTGATTTGCCCATTCGGCATATTCTTCAGTTACATACAACTGGATATCTTTCAAATCAGGCTGTGTTCTTGCTGCTTTTTGTAATTCGAGAATAAGATGTTCGCCCTCAACTAAGTAACAGCCGAATTGTGCGCGGTATTTTTTGTGATGTAGCTTCTTAACGTCATCTAATTTCATATAGCCTTGCCTTTGCGTCGGTGTTGTATGCATTTAAAGCGCAAAACTAGTTCAGCAATGTGAGTCATTTTTGTCTCTAGCAAACTAATAATTTCTGGCCGTTTTTTGGTTGTATGTAACTAGTGGCCTTTCAATGGTGCTAATTGTAGCCCTTTGCCTAATTTAAGTCAGGCAAAAAGAAGCAAACAATCCAAATAAACCATTTAAAACCAGAAGGGATTTGCAAATCCTATCTGCGAGTTTACAATAAGTGCCGTTTTAGCGATACAAATAGCAGATTCACTTTATGGCTCGATCAAAAACCAGTAAAAAATGGCTGGACGAACACGTCAATGATCCTTATGTAAAGAAGGCCAAAATTGACGGCTATCGTTCTCGTGCGAGTTATAAACTTATCGAAATCAACGAAAAAGATAAGTTATTTCGTCCTGGTAATGTCGTTATGGACTTGGGCTCTGCACCGGGCGGTTGGTCACAAATTTTAGTTCCTTTGATAGGAGACACTGGGCGCGTCATAGCATCTGATATCCTGCCAATGGACGGTATAGTCGGCGTAAGTTTTATTCAGGGTGACTTCACCGAAGCAGCGGTGTACGAAGAAATTGTCGAAACCTTGAATGGCGATAAGGTCGATGTAGTGGTTTGTGACATGTCGCCTAACATCAGTGGCGTGAACACCACTGACCAATATGCCTCCATATACCTTGTAGAGTTGGCGCTAGATATGGCTCGTAATGTATTAAAACCTGGTGGCAGCTTCTGTGCAAAAGTGTTCCAAGGTGTTGGCTACGAAGAATACGTTAAAGATGTAAGAAGCTCTTTTGATAAAGTGCTAGTTCGCAAACCAGCAGCATCTCGTCCTAGGTCTCGCGAAGTTTATATTGTAGCTAAAGGCTTTAAGTAGCAATTTTTTTTAGCGCTCAAGTAAGGGCAACTTATCGGCAACACCGTTCCATTTGTCGGCATCTTCCGGCGCGGCTTTTAATTCTATAATATTTGGCCATTCTTGACATAACTCTGCATTAATTTCTAAAAAATGAGTCTGCTCTGGCGGGAGTTCGCTGTCTTGAAAAATCGCCTCTGCGGGGCATTCAGGCACACACAAATCACAGTCGATACAAATTGCCGGATCAATCACCAAAAAGTTGGGTCCTTCAAAAAAAGCGTCTACTGGACAAACAGCAACACAATCTGTGTATTTACATTTAATGCAATTATCGGTTACTACAAAGGTCATGGTGGACTAACTATTTAATGATTCTGCGTGGAGGCAAGTTTAAAGTAGCGCGCTTAAAACACAAGTCTCTTTGTCATTTTGTATAGGGTTAACAAACTCTGGCATAAGTATTAATTTAACTATTAATTTAACTGTCAATTTACCTATCTAAGCTGCTATCTATAAAAGACTAAGTGATTTAAAATAGCTTGCCCTGACAGAGAGGCTGTCCGGCATTTTTTAGAGTAAGTGTATTATGCTGCGTTTAACCGATATTAAATTACCCCTCGATCATGATGAACAAGCCCTTGAACTTGCCATTCTCAGCAAGCTAGATATTAGCAAAAGTCAGTTAGTGTCATTTAATTTGTTCAAACGGGGTTATGACGCACGCAATAAAAGAAACATTCAACTCATTTACACGCTCGATGCTGAGGTAGATACTCAGGCAGAATTGTTAGAGCAATTCTCCAATGATCCCCACGTGCGTATTACGCCAGATATGCGTTATAAGTTTGTCGCACAAGCACCTGCAGATCTAAGTCATCGGCCGGTGGTGGTTGGTCTTGGCCCATGTGGCTTATTTGCCGCGTTAATTTTGGCACAAATGGGCTTTAAACCTATTGTTTTGGAACGTGGCAAGGAAGTTCGCGAACGCACTAAAGATACCTTTGGGTTTTGGCGCAAGAAAACGCTTAATCCTGAATCAAATGTACAGTTCGGCGAAGGTGGTGCCGGTACTTTTTCCGACGGTAAACTTTACAGTCAGGTAAAGGACCGTAAACATTATGGCCGCAAGGTGCTGCATGAATTTGTTGCAGCGGGCGCGCCTGAGGAAATAATGTATGTGAGTAAGCCGCATATAGGTACTTTTAAATTGGTCAATATGGTGGAGAAAATGCGCAAGGAGATCATTGCGCTAGGTGGCGAGTTTCGCTTTAGCAAAAGAGTCGAGAAATTGGATCTGGTCGCGGATGGTAAAGGACATAAAATCAAAGGCTTGCACTTATCAGACGGCGATTATCTAAGCTGTAAACAAGTTGTTTTGGCCATCGGGCACAGTGCTCGAGACACTTTCACCGCACTGTACGAACAAGGTGTTTATATCGAAGCTAAGCCATTTTCAGTGGGTTTTCGAATAGAACATGAACAAAGTATGATCGACAGCTGCCGCTTTGGTGATAACGCGGGTAATCCTATTTTAGGTGCCGCAGATTATAAGCTAGTACACCACTGTAAAAATGGTCGTACGGTGTATAGTTTCTGCATGTGTCCTGGCGGTACTGTGGTCGCAGCCGCATCTGAACCAGGCCGGGTAGTCACCAATGGTATGAGTCAATATTCACGCCACGAGCGCAACGCCAATAGCGCTATTGTTGTTGGTATTACGCCTGAAGAGGATTACCCTGGCCATCCTTTGGCAGGAATTGAATTGCAGCGTCGATTAGAAGAATTAGCATTCAGCGTCGGAGGCGAAAACTACCATGCGCCAGCGCAACTTATAGGTGACTTTTTAGTCGGTAAGGAAAGTGCTGAAATTGGTGACGTTAAGCCTTCTTATACGCCAGGTGTAACCTTAACTGATTTAAGTAAAGTGGTCCCCGACTATGTCACGCAAGCTATTCGTGAGGCAATTCCTGCATTTAATCGACAAATAAAGGGCTTTGCTAAAGCCGACGGTTTGTTAACTGGGGTTGAAACACGAACATCATCACCTATCTGCATCAAGCGTGGGGACGACTATCAAAGTGTCAATATCAAGGGTTTATATCCTGCCGGGGAAGGCGCTGGTTATGCAGGCGGCATATGGTCCGCAGGAATTGACGGTATACGTGCAGCAGAGGCAGTAGCCTTAGCATTCGATTCGAATGTCCCGGCAGACGAGTAAAGCTGCATTAACGCGTACCAAAAATTTTGTCCCCAGCATCACCCAAGCCCGGCAATATATACCCCTTGTCATTAAGTTGGTCATCAACAGAAGCGACATATATATCAACATCAGGGTGTTTTTTGACAACAGCTTCAATGCCCTCAGGCGCTGCTACTAGGAACAAACCGACAATGTGTTTACAACCTTTGCTTTTCAGTAAGTCAATTGTCGCGATTAGAGTGCCGCCGGTTGCCAGCATAGGATCAACAATCAGAGCACTGCGAGAGTCAATGTCGGTTACTATTTTGTCGAAATAAGCCACCGCTTGCAGAGTTTCTTCGTCTCTGTACAAGCCCACGACGCTAATTTTGGCATTCGGAATCAAGCTCAAAACACCGTCGAGCATACCCAAGCCCGCGCGCAAAATAGGCACCACTGTTATCTTTTTACCTTTAATTTGGTTTACCATTATAGGCTGGCCTGTCCAGCCTTTAATTTTAACATTTTCAACATCTAGGTCGCGCGTAGCCTCATATGTGAGTAAGTTAGCGACTTCGCTGGTGAGCTCTCTAAAATCTTTAGTACTCACATCATAAGTGCGCATTAAACCAATTTTATGTTGAATGAGCGGATGCTTTATTTCATAGACTGACATAGTAATCCCTTAGCTAAAACCTGTTGTTGATATTGATAAGGATACTGGTAAAAACCCTCTTGAACAAACGCTACCATTGCTAGCGATATAAAAAGGGATATTCTCATAAAGTATTTTGACTTCAATGTCTGTTGCTCAGGTCATATATGTGGTTTATTATCACTTAAGGAAGTTAAATCGCAAAACTATTGAGTTAAAACTGCAATGCTTAGAGTGAAACGTTTGAAGATTTTAGCTAAATACCAAGTGCAAGAATTGCTATGCGCTTTATCTGATTACTCGCTATTTTTATCGTGCACCGGCTATGTCAAAGCGGAACCTTGCGGTTCAAGCGACACCTTCCCTAGTATAATACTGCAAAACCCTCCTCAAATCATCTCGACTCCATCTGCCCGCTCACTTTTAGCGCCTATAACTATATGTATCAATTTTCCCCTCAACTTTCCCCTCAATGGACTATCAACTAGGTGTTAGTTGCGACAGGCTTCTTCGTCATAGGTCTTGCGGCGCTAATAGTGTTTTGGCGTTACCATATACTCAATAAATTAAACAAACGTTTGCTTGAGAATGTGGAGCGATTTGAAATTAGCTATAAATTTTCAAACTCTGGCATTTGGGAATACAACATTAGAGATGGTGAGCTCTATTGGTCTCGGATGATTTCAAAAATGTTCGGGGGACCAGAAGGGAATATTACCACTAGTTACGAGAGCTTTGTTTCGGCAATACATCCTGATGATCAGCAGTTTGTATTAGATGCGATTGATTCTTGCATAGAAGATGGTGAAGAATACAATGTTACTTACCGAGTAGTATGGCCTGACGGTACCATACGATGGTTGGCCGTTTGGGGTTATAGTTCTCGCGACAGCCATGGAGCAGCAGATAGAATGGTTGGTGTTGTGCAGGACGTTTCAGAGCGCAAAGAAATAGAAGATAACTTGCTTACACAAAGCCAAATAGTAACCAACATGGAAGAAGGCGCAAACTTAGTTCGGGTCAGCGACCAGACTCTTGTCTATGCCAACCCTGCCTTTGAGGAAATGTTTGGATATGAACAGGATGAAATGTTAGGAAAACACATTTCAATCATCAATGCACCAGGCGAAGTAAGTCCAGAAAATGTGGCTACAGACATCATTAGCCAACTTGAGGCTAAGGGTGTATGGAGGGGAGAAGTTCAACATATTAAAAAAGATGGCAGTCTTTTTTGGTCTTCCGTTACCGTATCTACCTTTGAACATAACGTATACGGAAGGGTTTGGGTTTCCGTACACGCTGATATTTCTGAACGAAAGTTAATGCTTGAAAAATTAAGCTATCAAGCAAGTCACGATCCCTTAACGGGTCTAATTAGTCGATACGAGTTTGAAAAACGTACAACTCGCTTACTTTCTAGTCTCACCAAACAGCCAGCTGAACATGCAATGTGTTTCCTCGACCTTGATCAATTTAAGGTTATTAATGACACCTGTGGCCACACAGCAGGAGATGAGCTGTTACGCCAATTAGGACGGTTGCTAGTTGATATCGTTAGAAAACGGGACACTATAGCTCGGCTTGGGGGCGACGAATTCGGCATACTGATGGAGCATTGCACACTCGACCAAGCATCTATTATTGCCAATGATATTCTTGAGGCCATTTTGGAACATCAGTTCTTTTTGGACGGCAAAACTTTTCGTATAGGCGTTAGCATAGGGTTAGTAGAGATTACGCAAACTAGTGGTAATTTCACTGACTTGCTTCGACAAGCAGATGCGGCTTGTTATCTCGCTAAAGATCTTGGACGAAATCGTATTCATACTTTTCACCTTGATGATGCTGAGTTGGCAGGTCGTCATGGAGAAATGCAGTGGGTAGCGCGTATTAGCGACGCTCTAGATGAAGACCGCTTCTGTCTCTTCGCTCAAGCTATTGTTTCATTAGACAATGATAGCCACAGACATTACGAAATATTAGTGAGAATGTTAGATGAGGATGGAAGAATAGTTCCTCCCGGTGCCTTTTTGCCTGCAGCAGAAAAATATAACCTTATTGAAAAACTCGATGCTTGGGTGGTTACTAATGCTTGTGAGTTTCTGGCGCAAAACGCTGCATTTGCGGAGGAGATAGACTTTGTTAGTATCAATTTATCTGGTCGGTCGTTGACCAACGAAAAATTCCTAGAGTCCATTTTCCATATTTTCAAGCAAACAGGCATATCAACACAAAAAGTCTGTTTCGAAATTACAGAGACTGCGGCAGTATCGAATATGCATTCGGCCATCAAGTTTATTAAGAGTTTAAAGGAAATTGGATGCCAATTTGCATTAGACGATTTTGGAAGCGGGATATCATCCTTTGGCTATTTAAAGAAGCTGCCGGTCGACTTTTTAAAAATTGATGGGATGTTTGTTAAAGACATTGTCGAAGACCCAATTGATTATGCAATGGTCAAATCGATCAATGAAGTTGGGCAACTGATGGAAATGAAAACCATCGCTGAATTCGTCGAAAATGACGAAATTAAAATAAAGCTTAAAACTCTTGGCGTCAATTACGGACAGGGCTATGGTTTAGGCAAACCCATGCCTTTAGAAGATTTAATTCTATAATGATTACCAGCTGTAATTACCTTCTATGAGCGAGCTCAAATGACTCTGTTGCATCGATCGGATATAGCGTCTATGCTTCCTTTACGCTTCTTTCTATACGTATTAGAATATTAAAAATGAAAAAAATAAAAAATGAAAGTGCGCTTTTGAAAAAAGCTCTTTTTATTGCCGAAGGCTACGCTGTAAAACGAGGCTACAAAGCCTTTTCTCCCAATGATTCAGCCAAACAAAAAATTGAAAGTCTGTACCGGCTTTTAGTACATGACAAATTAATAAGTCCTTTACCTGAAAATAAAGAGGATTTGGCTAGTTTAAAACATCGCTTAGTTATGTGGATTATTAGCCAATTGCCCGATGATCATGAGTTATTGAAGTAAGCGAAGTGCCGCAAGGAGCAGTTTGAGCCACACCTAATCTATCCAAAACTTTATTATGCTTACCGGATTGTTAATTGATCCTAATCAATTACTTTTAGTTGAGGGTTTTATAGGGTGTCTTGGCGTTACAATGCGCAATTTACTTTACCGTTGGCATTCAAAATAAGGGAGTAAACATGATACCAATAAGTTCTTTTTTTCCAGCTCAACTACTAGCTCAAAAGGCTAATATTCGAAAGCTTCATCAAACTTTACTGTTAGTACTTTTGGTCTTTCTTACCAGCGGCTGTGCGAGCTGGCTACAGCCAAGCTTGAAACAAGATTTTGTTGAAATTAAAGCGGGTGAGTATGTGCTGGATAAAGACCACGCATCGTTGCTTTTTAAAATAAATCATATGGGGTTTTCAAGCTACGTAGGTCGTTTTAATGATTTTGAAGTGAGTCTCGATTTTGACTCTAATAATATCGAAAATTCGCGTATTGAAGCAATAATCGATATGCGCAGTATTGATGTAAATAATTCCGATTTTGCAGAAAAGCTGGCGGGCACAGGTTGGCTCGATACAGACAATTTCCCCCAGGCGGTGTTTCGTAGTGTGTCGCTTAAGAAAGTTGATGAAAAGCAGCTGTTAGTGCAAGGAAACTTAACTTTTTTAGGCGTCACGAAAGCACTCAATATGGAAGTCACTCTCAACGGCGCAGCTAATAATCCATTGACGCGCAAGTTTACTTTGGGCTTTGCGGCGAATTTGACTTTTAAGCGTTCCGACTTTGGGTTAAAAAAGTTTATCCCGATAGTTGGGGACGAAGTCGCAATTGAGATCCACAGTGAATTTCAGCGCAAATAAACCAAGCGCAACGCTGCTCTATTTAGCCAACCGCGACTAGTCAGCCATTTACCTGCCGTCCAGAGTCTTGATAAACCTATGCAATATAAAAGAAAATTAATTGACCATTTAATAGTAGAACTTGACGTAATTTATCAAACTGCTTTGACTGCAGCAAAAAGAGCGTATTCAACTTCGATCGATAAAGCTAACATTGCAGAAAACAAATACGATACATTGGCTTTAGAAGCGGCATATTTGGCAGAAGGGCAAGCTAAACGAGCATCAGAGTGTCGTGCTGATTTGGACGCTATTAAGAATTTAACTGCCTTAGAATGCTCGCAAAGTGATGCGATTGTTGTTGGTGCTTTAGTCAGATTAATAGACCAGCACGAAAAACCACTGTCACTATTTTTAACGCCAGTATCGGGCGGCCTCAAATTTGTATTCGAAGAACAAACTATCGTGGTAATTACACAATCATCACCGTTGGGTAAACAGTTGCTGGGAAAATTTGTTAATGATGAGTTTGATTTTGGAAACGGTCAGCACAAGAAAAGTTATCGAATCAGTGGTATTGATTAGCAACCATATCGTGAAAATTTGACTTAATGCGAGGATTGTAATAGATCCTCTATACTTGCTGCCATATCAGAGCACAGGGCTTTGATTGTATCAATATCAATTTATACTTGCTCGCTTCGCCGTTTCAGGGTTTGTTCAATTATTAGCAAGCGATCTTCAGCACTTGCGTTGCCCCAAACTAGTATTTCATCAATAGATCGAAAACAGCCCACGCAAATATCGTTTGAGCCTAGACAGCAGTTTCTAATGCACGGGGATTCAATTTCAGTTAGTTTTTTCATAGGATAATATACTATCATAAAACGGTGATTATCAAGCAGACAGTCATTAATGCACCTGGGTCATCACCGCATATTTACTCGACATCGTAACTTTTAAAGTCTATTTTCTCGCCTGTATAATGAGGTCTTTTAATAGCGCCCAAAATTAGCTGCGAGCCAATCAGCGATAAAACGCAGTAGCCTACAAAATAATAAAAGCCGATACCGATATTTGACAAAGTCTGAGTACTAATCTCGAATGCCAATGTCATACCTAAGAATGATACTTCTTGCTGCTCCGCGCTTTGTGCGTGATTTGTAGAAAGTACGGCTAAAAATATTGCAACGACAAAAACGTCAGCCATTGACCATTTGCCGATAATGGCAACAAAGTTTGAAATATTGCGCTGTAAAGCTAGATTTTTTGTAAAGTAAACGAAGGTGACTAAACCCGTTTTTACGATTGGTATAACAACCGAAAAAACAAATATGAGTATGGCAACGAAGAGTCTATCTTCATGCATAAGTTCTTTTACGGTGCCGAGAATAGACAATTCTTTGTTTATTAGTTCTGAGGATAGGGTTGGGCCAGCTATTACAATGGCCATTTCCATATTTAGGCTGAATATAGGCGCTAAAATACCAGGCACGAATAAGCCAATGGCAACAAGACTCAACGCAAATCCTATATGTTTTAGAATCAATGGGTATACCTTTTTCAGTTAGCTACCCGCAAATAGTAACCTTGATATATGATTTAGTAAAAACATCTCATACGCAAAGTTGTATCAAAGCGTGTTTGCTGCGGTAAAGGACTTCCCTCTATTTGCTTTTGCTTCTACTTCGGCCGCTATGACATCACACCCTTACCTTGTGAAGGTTCACTTGACCTCATCAATTCTTTCGTTAGGATAGTACTTGAATTTAATTGACGAAAAGTAGAATGACAATAATGCTTAAAAAAATAGCCTTGGCGGCTTTGCTAATAACTTCGATTTCGGCTCAAGCGGCCTCAGTTTGGAAAGTGACGAATGGTGAGAACACTGTTTTTTTTGGCGGTACAATTCATATATTGAAAGCAAATAATTTGCCATTACCATCTGAGTTTGACAAAGCTTATGCCGCTTCAGATATCTTAGTCTTTGAAACTGACATTGAAGGGGCTGAAAACGAGGAGTTTCAGCAAAAAATGATGTCAAAGGTTATTCTTACTGATGGTACAACCTTGCAAACAAGATTAAGCGAAGAAACCTACGCATCTTTAAAAACCTACCTGGATGCTAAAGGTCTACCAATTATTAATCTTCATCCATTAAAACCCTCCATGGTGGCCTTAACAATTACTATGTTAGAGTTTCAGGCAAATGGTTTTACACAAGATGGCGTAGATAAAATATTTGCTAAAAAAGCGCGTCAAGATGGAAAACAAATCGATTGGTTTGAATCAATCGACGAGCAATTAGACTTTATCGCCAATATGGGTGGTGATGACGATGACGGCATGATCAAATATACCTTAGAGGAAATCGAAAGTTTACCAACAATGATAGATGATATGCTTTCTAGCTGGTTAGCGGGCGACCTAGAGAAATTAAATGAGACACTAGTTCAAGAGATGGCCAATGATTTTCCAGAAATGTATCAAGAAATGCTAGTTAAACGGAATGATAATTGGATGCCAAAAATTATTGAGCTACTAAACGATAAGCCTACTGAGTTTGTGCTAGTTGGCACTGCTCATTTAGCGGGGAAAGACAGCGTTTTTGCTAAACTAGAAGCTAAAGGCTTTAAAATTGAAAAACTAAAATAGCATTACCTAAAATAGCATTACCGAAAATAGCATTACCGAAAATGGCATTACCGAAAATGTAAACGGTACTGCAAGGAGTAATGCTAATAGGCGCTTAAACTTTTTAATTAAAAGGATTGCAGAATGACTAAAATAACTAAAATATTGGTGTTGCTCGCGGGCATTTTACATGTTGCTATTTTTGCTATGGAAAGCATCTTCTTTTTAGAGGAAAAAGTGTATTCACGGTTTTTGGTCGCTTCTTTAGAAGATGCCCAAATACTGGCGTTATTTGCGTATAACCAAGGCTGGTATAATTTATTCCTAGCTGTTGCTGCGCTATCAGGTGTGCTGCTCGTCAATAGGCTTCCTAAGCATGTCGGCGCTACACTTTCGATCTACGCATGCTTGTCTATGAGTGCTGCAGCAATAGTACTAGCCTCTAGTGCACCAGAAATGATGCGAGCTGCGTTTATTCAGGGGCTTTTTCCAACTTTAGCCCTTTTATTATTTGTTTCATCTGTAAACAGACAGTAATAAGCTCACTTATTCTGAAATTATGCACAAATAGTTGGATTAATAAGCTCAACCTTCCTATTTTTTGATTAACTCATATTTGAACAAAGATAAAACAAAGGACGCTATCATGGCCCAAACGGTTAATATTAACGGCAAGTCTTACGAAATTGATGTCGACGGCTCTATGCCGCTGCTCTGGTTTTTACGCGATAAGCTAGAACTTACCGGCACTAAATTTGGCTGTGGTATGGCGGTTTGTGGGGCTTGCACTGTGCATCTAGACGGTCAGGCAACTCGGTCTTGTGTGATCCCCGTTTCTGTTGTCGCGGGTAAAAGTATTACTACTATTGAAGGCCTATCGGAAAATCACGATCATCCTCTGCAAAAGGCTTGGCTGAAAAATAAAGTACCGCAATGTGGCTATTGCCAAGCAGGTCAGATAATGAATGCAGCTAGCTTTTTATCTCAAAACCCGACTCCAACGCCAGAAGAAATTGACACCGCCATGCAGGGTAATATTTGCCGTTGTGGCACCTATCAACGTATCAAGGTGGCTATCTCTGAAGCGGCACTTGAACTTGGTAAGGAGGTTTAATATGACTATTGAAAACGTCAGTAGACGCAAATTTATTAAGCAATCAGGTATGGCTGTTGGTGGTTTATGGTTGGGTATTGCATTGCCTAATGTTGCCATGGCAAAGATCGGTTTAGCGACTGAAGCAGTCTTCAACCCTAATGCTTTTATTCATATCGCGACAAACGGCGATACTTTGATTTATTGTGGTCGCTGTGAAATGGGCCAAGGTATTAGCACTGCTTTGCCCTCTGCGGTAGCTGATGAACTGGAAGCTGACTGGTCGCGCGTGAGCATCAAACAAGCGGATGGTAATGAGGAACTTTATGGCCCGCAAGCAACTGGCGGTTCGGCTAGTATTCGCGTCATGTATATTCCAATGCGAGAAGCAGGTGCTGCAGCCAAAGCTATGTTAATTGCTGCTGCGGCCAAGAAATGGCAGGTATCAGCGAAGGATTGTTATGCAGATTCTCACTTTGTAATTAATCGCACTGACAATAGTAAACTTTCGTATGGTGAATTGGCCTCGCTGGCTGCGGATATGCCTGTTCCAGAAAATGTAGAATTGAAGGCAAAAGCTGATTATAAGTTCATTGGTAAAGACCTTGCTCGACATAACCAAGGCGATATAGTAAACGGTAAGTTGACCTATGGCGTAGACACCAAAATGCCAGGTTTGAAATACGCAGCAGTTGTTCATTGCCCCGTATTTGAAGGTAAACTAAAAAGCCTCGATAAGACAGCTGCATTAGCAATGAAAGGTGTAGAAGCGGTTGTAGAAATCCCTAGAATGGAAGTTCCATTTGGTTCGATTGGTGGAGTAGGCGTGGTAGCCGACAATACTTGGACTGCGCAGCAAGCGATTAAAAAGTTAGTAATAGAGTGGGACTTAGGTCCGAACAAAAACTACGATACAAAAGCGTATAAAGCACAGTTAGTTAAGAATGTTGAATCACCAGCGGAAAAAGCAGCTGAACGTGGTGATATTGAACAAGCATTTGCCAATGCGAAGCATAAAATAAGCGCAACATATACAGGTGGTCACCTATCTCACTCACCTATGGAGCCTAATGCCAGCGTGGTTTGGGTGCAAGAGAATAGTTGTGAGGTGTGGGCAGCAACTCAGAGCCCAGCAGATATACAAAAGGTGTTGGCGCAGTACTTAGGTCGTGAACCAAAAGACATTTTAGTACACGTAACGATGGCAGGTGGTGCATTTGGTCGCAAATTTAAATGCGATTATGTGCAAGAAGCAGCTGCCTTATCCAAAGCCGTGAACGCACCTGTTCAATTGACATGGTCGCGAGAAGAAGATACTCGTACTGGTTACTATCATTCTATTAATGCGCAGCATATTGAGGCTGCCATTGATGAAGAGGGCAATGTAACTGCTTGGCTTCACCGCGCTGCCTTTATGCCTATTGCATCCTTATTTAATGGTCAAGTCGATCGTGCGCCAGCTACTAGTTTGAGTGACATTTTTAATCACCCATTTGGTATCCAAAATGTTCGAACTGAAACCGGAGAAGCCAAGCGTCACACTCGAATTGGTTGGTACAGAGCTGTTTATGCTATTTTCTACGGTTTTGCTTTTGGTACATTTGCAGACGAAATGGCCAATAAAGTAGGCAAAGATACCCTAACGTTATTGAACAATATTTACGACAACAACAAGGATCCAAAACAAGCAATACAAGTTCGACGCTCAAAGGGCGCACTTGCTTTAGCCGCAGAGAAATCAAAGTGGTTCTCACGGGATAAGTTGCCTGAAAATCAAGGAATAGGCATAGCGGTGCATTATAGCTTCGAAACTTACGTGGCAATGGCAGTGCTTGTTGAGGTTAACGGTGATGATATAAAAGTGCTTGAAGTTGATTGTGCTGTTGATTGTGGCCAAGTATTAAATGTAGATAGCGCTACGGCGCAAATGGAAGGCGCTGTGGTTATGGCGACTGCACTCTCCTTACGCACTGAAATTGTGTTTAGAGATGGTGCAGTAGTGAACTCAAATTTCCATAACTACCCTGTACTCAGAATCAATGAAATGCCGAAGGTACGTGCACACTTTATTGATAACGGTGACAAACCTACAGGTTTAGGAGAGCCCGGTTTGGGGCCATTCCCTGCTGCACTCAGCAATGCTGTCTTTGCAGCTTCAGGCAAGCGTTATCGAGACCTTCCTTTTAAGCCATCTACTGTTTAAGTAAAACATCAATATATAAGCATCTAACCCAAGTGGCAAGTTGGTTAGGTGTTTATTCATTTCTGATCTATCCATGCAGTGCTATTGGATAAATTGAGTAATAAAAAACAGTTTCTTTAGTCATATTTATTGCAAAGAAAGACGCGCACACACCTTTCAATTTTTGAATGTTGGACTATTCTTTAAACATGACTACAGTTACTTTAAGTGAAAGAAATCGCTTAGTAAGAGCAACTAAATGTCATTGTCGTTTATACTTTGTATCGTCCAAATGTGAGCGATGACATTGAAGTTAGTTTTACATCCAGATGAACAAGCTAACACACAAGACGGTAGCCAGTAATTGGCAACTAAACCCGTTCATTCGGGAAACCCTGCCCTTATAAAGGGCGTAAATGTTAATGTGATCAAAAACGTTGATGTTTAAGGACTATGATTAGCACGGAAATTAGCTGACCACCCAGAAAAAAAAGCCGGATTATTCCGGCTTTTTGACCTTCTTCCCCCCTGAATTTGGCATCACCGAACGGCAAATTACCTGATTTAAGCCTAAACTGTAGTAAACCTTCTCCATAAGTCCAATCAACACTGCATTTTCATTGCGGCATATTGCTTTCTACTGTACCCTCTGCGCGCTGAGTTTCGCCTGATTTTTATTGGCTCCTCAGTAACTCATTACCACCTAACAGCTGGTTAAGCACTACCCGAAATTAATAGAGTATATAAATGTCATTTTCTTCCCTAGGTTTATCTCCACTTATTCTTCAAGCAATAGAAGAAAAAGGTTACAAGCAGCCATCGCCAATTCAAGAGAAAGGCATCCCGGTTGTTTTGTCAGGGAAGGACGTTATGGCCGCAGCTCAAACAGGCACTGGCAAGACTGCAGCTTTTACACTGCCTATTTTGTCGATGTTTGAAGGTACGAAACCAGCAGTCGGAAACAGCGTTAAAGCTCTTATATTGACACCAACAAGAGAACTTGCTGCGCAAATTGACGACAATATAAGCCATTACGGCAAGCACCTTAATTTGAAAACCGCTGTAGTCTTTGGTGGTGTTAAAATTAATCCGCAAATGATTAAGTTGCGCAGAGGTGTTGATATTTTGGTTGCAACTCCTGGACGATTACTCGATTTATTCCAACAAAACGCGGTTAATTTTTCGAAAGTAGAAATACTTGTGCTGGATGAAGCTGACCGAATGTTAGATATGGGCTTTATTCATGACATTAGAAAAATCATGGCAAAGATGCCTAAGAAAAGACAGAATTTATTGTTTTCAGCGACGTTTTCTGATGATATCCGCAAGCTAGCAAAAACCATTGTAAATAATCCTGTTGAAATTTCAGTGAACACAAAAAACAGCACAGTAAAGGCTATTGAACAAATTATAATCCCTGTTGATAAAACTAGCAAAAACAACTTACTTAGTCACCTGATAATAGACAGGAATTGGCATCAAGTACTGGTTTTTTGTCGCACGAAACACGGTGCCGATAGGTTAGCGAAGCATTTAATCAAAAAGAATATTACAGCGTCTGCAATACACGGCAATAAAAGCCAGGGTGCTAGAACAAAAGCCTTAGCTGATTTCAAAAATGGTGGCGTTCAGGTTTTAGCTGCGACGGATATTGCTGCTCGCGGTATCGACATTAATGAACTACCGCAAATAGTTAATTTTGACTTACCTAATGTGGCTGAAGATTATGTGCATAGAATTGGTCGCACAGGCCGAGCCGGCGCTACCGGACATGCTTATAGTTTTGCTACGGTTGAAGACAAAAAGAATATTAGTGAGATTCAAAAGTTGATTGGCGAAGTTATCAAAACTGAGATAATCGCTGGTTTTGAACCAAGTGATAGATTAGGACCAGTGGCATTGAAGTCGCCCAAGCCAAAGCGTCCTAAAAAGCCAAGAACCGATGGGCCTGCGGGCGGCAATGCAAAACCAAAGCAGCCTAGAAGAAGGTAATCGATAGCTAAGGGAGCCTCTCGCTGTCTTGGCCTGCGTAATACAATCATTGAGACTTTTCGTCCGTCAATAACAAATAGCCGGTATTAAAAATTGAGCTTGGGTATGCAGAAACCACTATGAATTGTAGGGTTTTTTCCCTATATTGTCGCGCAACAAGGAGAGTTTTAAATGAAACAACCATCATCAAAGAGTTACGGAGTTGCCGTTTGCCTTTCAGCAATATTTGGCGTAATGGGTATTCACCATTTCTATCTCGGCAGGTATATCGAAGGATTGATAGACTTTAGCCTATTCATAGCAACCATTTACTTTTACATAAACGGCCAAATTTTTTGGGCGATTGGTTTTGCTTTGCTTGATGGTTTACACACTTTTATAATAACAATAATGCTACTCACTGGTTCATTTAAAGACGGTGAAGGTAACTATGTCTGCTACCCTGGACAACGTTTAGCATAAATAAGGAGATACACATGTCAGAAGTTACACAATCAGCATCAATAAGCGAAAAGGGATTTGTTCCTACATTATTATTATGCTTCTTTTTAGGTTTTTTAGGAGTTCACCGATTCTACGTGGGTAAAATAGGTACAGGCATTCTAATGCTGCTTACGCTCGGTGGGTTAGGTATCTGGTCACTCATTGATTTCATCATAATTGTGGTCGGCAGCTTCAAAGATTCAGAGGGTAATGTGATTAAGTCACAATAATCTTCATTAGCCATCAAAAAAAGCAATCGTTAGATTGCTTTTTTTATGCCTAAATCAATTTCTTGCTTTTTAATATTGATTATATTGAGCGCTTCAATGATATTTTCAGGGTAGGTTTGCTCATTCCTTAATTGCCAATTATTAGTTCTAGCTTGCTCACTCAAGCTGTTTATTCTTTCATCTAAATCCGGATGACTAGAAAACCAATTAACACTTTGTGAATCCTTATTCGCGTTATTTTCTTGCTCCATTTGCAAGGCGGCAAATAAGCTATCGTATCCTGCAACATGACCATAATGCGCATGCAATGCTTGAATGCCTAGTTCGTCTGCTTTGCGTTCTTGTTCTCGACTGAAATAAGATAAACCAAGCTCACTACCTAACCCGCTCACGTCCAAACTTGAATAGTCACCTGTGAAGTAGCTATACAGCATGGCAATGGTTAAACCCCTTGCCATCCCAACAATAGGGTCTCGATTTTTCACATGCGCAATCTCATGACCAATTACCATCGCGAGGCTATTTTCATCGTCCAAAGTTTCAAGTAAGCCTCGGCAAATAAACACGTGTCCGCCTAATGTTGCAAACGCATTCACTGCATCACTATCGAGGTAATGTACTTCAATTTGCATATCTTCAGGTAAATCCATATTGGCTGCTAAATCAGCGGTCAATTGGTCTAAATAAGCCTCGATGGCTTCACGTTCTGCGCTATGTTCATCAGAATATAGATACCGAGTAGCGTCTTCGTATGGTTTTACAAACTTCTTTTCAGCAGAGAAGGGGAGGTTTATCAATATTCTGTCAGCGAAGACGATAAATAAACAGGCTAATACGAATAAGGACGTTAAGCTTATAGCTAACCATTTTACCATCTGTTGATAGTGATTTTCATGTTCAGCAGGAGGCTGATAATAAACAGGCGTTGGTTTTTGATTTATTCCATGTTGATCTTGTGACACTTAATATTCCTTGTCGATGCTGAAGGTTTAGGGGGAAAAGTATTACTTTACGCCGCGCAGTGCAAGCATTAACGATCCCACGCGCATTACCACCCCTGAAGTAGTTAAATTCGATCCAAATTCATCTCCAATTTTTATATATTTGAAGCAGCTTCTCCTTGCAGCGAGCAGTCGATAATAATCATAAATTTCGATGATGCTTGTATATAAGGTATTTAGTCGCTAGTTTTGTACCTACAACAATTAAGGTGGTAAAACCAATGACGGCTAGTATTTCAATTGAAGAACAAAAACACTATTCAACCTGCACACTTTGCGAGGCAATGTGTGGAATAGAGGTTACGACTAAAGAAAGAGAAATATTGTCTATTGTTGGTGACAAGAAAAATCCGTTTAGTGAAGGTCATGTTTGTCCGAAGGCAATGGCGCTTAAAGACTTATATGAAGATCCTGACCGAATTAAAACGCCACTTGAAAAGACAGATGATGGTTGGCGTGAAATTTCGTGGGATGACGCTTTAGATAAAGTTGCCCTAAATCTTTTTAAAACCCAGCAAAAGCATGGCATTGAGTCTGTTGCCACTTATTTGGGTAATCCAAATGCACATAATATGGGCTCAATACTATTTGGCCCGTATTTTTACCGCGCTTTAAAATCACATAATCGATATTCTGCTACTTCGGTAGACCAACTGCCTCATCATATCGTCAGCCGCAAATTATTTGGGCATCAATCGCAAATCCCAATTCCAGATATTGACCATACCCAATACTTTATGATCATTGGTGGAAACCCATTGGCCTCGAATGGCAGTATCATGACCGTACCGCATATCAAACGTCGCTTAAAAGCAATCCAAGGGCGAGATGGCAAAGTGGTTGTTATCGACCCTAAAAAATCAGAAACCGCTGATATGAGCACTGAACACCATTTTATAAAGCCAGGGACTGATGCTTTGCTCATGCTGGCTATGATCAACACTTTGTTTAAAGCAGGAAAGATAAAGCCAGGTAGGCTCGCTGACTTTGCGCCTAGCTTGTTGGATATTGAAAGCTATGTTGCTCCGTACACTGCAGAACGTGTTGCAAGTAAAACGGGTATGACAGCCTCTCAAATAAAGCAACTAGTCGATGATTTTTGCGCCGCTGAATCGGCTGTTTGTTATGGTCGTATGGGAGCCAGCGTTCAAGCTTTTGGCACATTAACGCAGTATTTGATTATGGTATTTAACATGCTTACGGGGAACTTGGATCGTCGAGGTGGCATGATGTTTACGCAGCCGGCAGCCGATTTACTGCCACATGCTGGTCGCGGCTCAATTGGCAATTTCCATACAAGAGTTCGCAAGCTCCCCGCATTTGCAGGTGAGTTTCCGGTTTCAGCATTGTCCGAAGAAATGACAACCCCTGGCGAGGGTCAAATTAAGGCAATGGTTATTGGTGCAGGCAATCCAGTCCTTACTACGCCAAATGGTCAGCAATTAGATAAAGCATTTGCCAATTTAGACTTTGTAGTTGCTATCGATTTCTTTATGACAGAAACAGCGCGGCACGCAGACATTATTTTGCCTCCAGTTACTGCACTTGAACGCGATCACTACGATATTGTTTTTCATAATTTTGCGATACGAAATAGCACTAAGTATTCACCCGCAATATTCCCAGCCGACGCCAATAGCAAAACCGATTGGCAAATTTATTTAGGTTTAGCTGAACGTTTAGATAAACTCAATGGCCTGCCAACCGATAAGTATCGCGCGCTTTGGGAAAAACAGCCTGTAGGTGTGGTAGACGACATGCTAAAAATGGGGCGTTATAAACACGAAGGTAAACCCATTAGTATTTCTTTGTTACTCGATTTACCCCACGGTATCGACTTAGGCCCATTGCAAGCAGATTTGCCTGATGCCATTTTCCATAATGATAAGAAAGTAGATATGAGTTTCGATTATTTTATGCCGGATTTAACTCGTTTGGATACTCATTTCTTTGAAACTGAACATACCGATGACCAAAGTTTGCAGTTGATTGGACGTAGACATCTAAAAACCAATAACTCTTGGTTGCATAATAGTAAGCGCATGGTCAAGGGCACGAATAATGGTTGGTCGCGATGCACCGCTCAAATTCATCCTGAGGATGCAGTAAAATTCTCGATTGAAGATAAACAAATTATTAACGTGAAATCGCGAGTCGGTCAAATTAGTTTGCCCGCAGAAATTACAGAAAAAATAATGCCTGGCGTTATCTCGATCCCACATGGCTGGGGTCATAGTAAAAAAGGCATGCGCTTGCAGGTAGCAGAGCAGTATGCGGGTGTAAGCGTGAATGATTTAACCGATGAAATGGTTATTGATGAGTTGTCGGGCAATGCCGTATTGAATGGTGTCCCTGTTTGGATTGAGCGCAGTGTTTCTTAGACTGCATTAGTTCGCTATGGCCGGCCGAGCATGCCATTGCCATAGCGCGGGCTATTACTGGTTTTGTGATTGATGGCTTTATTCGTGATATTGATGAAGTTGTAAATTTGAATGTCTCAACGTATATTATTTGGTATAACTATGCGTTGTTCTCTAATTAAAAGATTACACATTGTTTTGATGGAAGTTTTGATGGAAGTTTTGATACATGACAGAGCAAACGCCGAAATTTGCTGGTAGTTCAATTTACCTGAAATTTGAGAAAATCTACTTCTCACTTGCAGCCGTGTCACTAATGCTAGTTTTCTGGCAGTACTGGGGTATGGACCGTTACGTCGAGATCTATCCTAGCGACTCCAAAGTTTCTATAAGTGGTGACTACCTAAATGGTGGCGAGTCAGAAGGCACGATAGAGCTTACCGAGGATGGCGCTAAACTGCATTGTGACATTAAACTTTCATCCACATTTGCTTATTGTACTCTGGTCACCGCCATTGGTGATGGCGGAAATAATGGAATAGATTTTAGTCAGTTTGAACATCTAAATTTGTGGTTAGAACATGAGACTAACGAGCAAGATACCGTGATTATTTATCTAAAAAACAGAGAGCGTAGCTCCGATGATTTAGATCCGAGCTCACGAAATCGCAATAACAAAAGTAACCAACAAACTATTTTGCCGAGGGCTGGCGATAATTTTTATAAACTGCCCTTGGATCAATTCTCCGTCCCCTCTTGGTGGATATTGTTGCATGAAGCCACCGGAATTGCTGCTAAGGCTTCTCTTGATAATGTTATTGAGCTTGAAATTGCGACAGGTGATAGCAATAATATTCTCAGTGTTGATATCCTTTTGAAGAAAGCCACGGTTACCGGGAAATGGATCGCGGCGAATACTTTATATCTGATGTTGGCGATTTTCTGGGCAATGATTATTACCCTACACGCAAGTTTTCGAGTATATCAACTGGCCAATCAATTGCAGTTAAAACGCAGTCAGAATGAATTATTGGAAGAGCTAAATCATTTTTTAAGTATTCAAAAAGATGAATTTGAAGTACTTTCCAAAACCGATCCGCTAACAGGGTTATTAAATAGAGCGGGCACTCGAGATTTATTTGAATAGATGCAAAATAAGCGCAATAAGGTGTATTCCTTAATCATGTTCGATATTGATAAATTTAAAGAAGTTAATGACATTCACGGCCATGAATTAGGCGATGAGATACTGCGAGAGTTATCCGATTTAGTTGCTTCTTTGGTTAGGGATGCCGACCATGTAGCTCGCTGGGGCGGGGAAGAATTCATTATTGTTGCCCCTGACACGAATGCCAAAAGTGCGGCTGCCATGGCTAACCATCTGCGTAAGGAGATTGCCTCAAAAGTCTTTAAGGGCGGCTTATCAGTGACCTGCAGTTTCGGTTTGGCTGAATACAAGCACCAGGGCAAGAACAGTATTAAAAAATTGTTTGAGGCTGCCGATGCTCCTTTGTATAGAGCCAAAGCCGGCGGGCGTAATAGAGTCGAATATTAAATAAAGCCCCTTTTCCCCTCACTAACTTGTCGAATCTTCAAAGCTATTTAAGTGCAGCTCCTAGAAAATGGCCCTTCGGGGTCAGTCCATCAAGATGAAAAAGAGGTGAAATTTAAAATATAAGCTAAAATACACTATGAGGAATGACTTTTATTCTACTTATATTCGGTTCAGTTTATAATTGATGAAGGAGATTCGACATGGCTAGTTGTTTTAAGGATTGGTTAAATTGTATGAGAGGCTGCTCGCGATTACCGGGCACCGCAAACCAGATTGCATGCGCAGCAGATTGTGATCTCGACCTCGCGAGGTGCGTCAGAGATTCACTTGGTATGACGTCCGCAGCAGATGCATTGGTGCTCGCACGATCGATAAGGTCGGGCTTTCCTTTACCCCTCGAACTCCTTGTTCAGGAAGAGGCCAGCGGCGTGTCAGGCAGCACCTTCAATATCACGGGTATGGTGGACAAGGCGTTTGAGGATAAACCTCTTCGCGAGATTGCTGAGGCGCCAGTTTCTGCGATTAAAGGCGTGACAATAGTTGATGCTAAACTTCTTGAAAAGTCATTTAATATCAAAACTGTACGCGACTTCGCGAATCATGAGTTTGTTAAATATGCACGAAGCATAGTTGCACAAGCTGATGTAGACGATTGCTAAAATATATCGTAAAAATTAGTATTTAAAAAATGATGTAATCTCAACGCCATTTATTTGCCGGGGTGATATTTGCGCTCGGTATTTTTTTCAATATCTTCTTGATAAAAATATACATCGCGTAATTTGCCGGCGGCATACAGTGCCGCCTGATCATTGAAGTGCGGGTTAGTAGGGTCACCGCTTTGTCCACCTGCCGTAATCGCTTTGGCTTTCACTTTATCACCGAATTCGACCACAGCAACAAAACTGTTGCCACGTGTCCCGTATATACGCTTGGTGCCATTGAATGTGCGTTGGCCATATGCCGCGAGAGATCCCCAACGAGCTGAAGTGAATCCTACAGGGATACTAGGTGCGTCATCATCGAAGGGTTGTTTAATGTCGCCGGTTAGGCGCTGAAATCTATTTATCTCGCCCCAGGCTGTTTCTGCACTCCCAAAATCAGCGATTAGCTTTGCTTTGGCTTCTGACAATGTTGCCACCCCTATCTGGGCTTTATATTCAGCCACATATTGACTGAAACTAAGGCCACGACTGCTGGCATCTGCCCGTGCGGTTTTATTATCTGCTGCTTTGCGCCGAAGCTCTTGACCCCAAAATATAGCCAGTGATGTCGCTTTAGATTTAACGCCAGAGCGATGATCCCATGCTTTTAAAAGGGCTATCTGCTCAGCGAGCTCAGCAACAGGTGTCGCACTATACGACTTATATAAAATAGGTAATAAAACATCAAATGCGGTTAAATGGCTACTATAGGCTGCGGTTATTAGGCTATCAATAGTAAAGTTTTTCTTGCCATCGAGTACTTTAATAGCATGGATGCCGCGATAATTCTCAGGATAATTTTCCATATAAGTCGGGTAATCTGAGGCTTTAGGGCTGTGTTTTGGTCCTGCCATCATCCATGGCCAATTGTTGGTGTTGTTCAGATAGCCGCTTTTGGGATTAAGCCCACCAACAGTCTCATTCAAGGTGTGCAATCCCTGCCAATCTGTCGCTGGATTACTTCCATCTACTGGCTTCTTCCAGTTAAATGATGGATCACGACGGGGAATGAAATTACTATGGAAATACGCGATGTTTCCATCTGCGTCTGCAAAAAGCGTATTATTTGATGAATTGGTATGTAGTTGCATATTCTCTTGGTAGTCTGCGTAATTCTTTGTCTTAGTGCGGCCATAAGACTGCTTTAGTGCATCAATTGGGTTTTGCATTAATGCCACGCTTATCCATTTGCCATCTAGCTCTCGCACTATAGGGCCGCGATGATTGTAATAAACCGTGACAGTTTTTGATTTTTGTCCCATTTCAGTTTTATAGGGCAGGGTGATTTGTCGTTCACGAAGCTTCTTCCATTTATCACCATATTTATAATAATGACCATCTGCGCGTTGCTCGACGGTCTCTAAATACTCATCAATGAAGTCAGCGCCGCTAGATGTATGCATCCAGCCCGCCTTTTCGTTGAAACCCTGGTAGATAAAAAATTGACCCCAAGTGACAGCACCATAGGCGTTTAGTCCTTCATCGCTGCGCATATGAACCTCAGCTCGGAAATAAAATGAGGTGTGTGGATTGATAAGGAGAAGTGCTTTACCATTTTTAGTATTCTGAGGAGCGATAGCAAAACCATTAGATCCTTGCGGTTCTGCATTAGGATCTTGAGTTAACTGGGCGACAGTCGTATCAGTTTTACCATTTCCATAAAAGTGTTCAAGCCGTTTTATATTGATGCTTTCAATGTCTCCACCAATACTTCCTTCAGTGAAAGTCAGTGCCATCCAGGGCTCAAAGCGTTTAATTACCTTCGGTGCAACGCCAGGGTGGGTATGAAGATAGTAGTTGAGGCCATCGGCCCAAGCATTCATCAGTTTTTGAAGGTAAACAGGACTTTCATTATACTTTTGTTTTATGTCAGCAGGGTCGATGTATAATTTCATACGCAGGTCACGGTATAGCTCGCTTTCACCCTCTAATTCAGCTAAACGTCCCATGGCATTAAGGTAGTTTAATTCGATACGGTGAAAATCATCTTCCGCCTGCGCGTATATCATACCAAACACTGCGTTGGCGTCAGTTTTACCGTAAACATGAGGGATGCCCCATGTATCACGGGTAATGGTGACTTGAATTGCTTGTTCTTGCCAGCGCGCTAAATCGCTGTTGCTCGCTAAAGAAGAAAAGCTGAAAAAAATGCATGTTATTATTACAACAAACGATTTCATGAAGGCTCACCATTTTTAAGATTACATCAACTATATCTGCAGCTTCTTTGGCTGTAAAGAGTCTGTAAAGGCGACCGTGTTATTCGTCAGGTTTCGTAGTGCGATTAGCACATCACCGGTTCGGGTTGCACAAGTAGGCCAAGAATATTCGGCGGATGAAGTGGAGTTAGTCGCAGAAACTAAAGGAAACGAAGTGAAAGTAAAGTGTAAACGTGCTGATGACAGTCAGATTCCAAGCGCGCTTGTTTCGATAATGTGCAATCTTAAAGCTAAAATTGAACTACAAAACATGGAAAGAACGGGAGTCAAATTTAAGCGAGTAATTTCGGACGAACCTTTTGGACAAGCAGGTAAAGCTGCTATGGCTTTGCCAAATCACCTAGCGCAACAAATCAAATTGATACAATCATTCGATATTGAACGATAGACGACAAGTGGAAATGCCAATTGGCATTCCTCTGTATCTTCTCCTATCGCTTGAAGCACTGAAACTCCTTATTCAATAGTGGCGAAGCATTACACTGAAACAGATTAGGTATTGCGATCTTTGGAAACCTCATTAAGCAAAGAGCTTACCAGAAAATCAAATTGAGCCTTAGGTCATATCATTCAAATGTTCGACGTCACATAGCATGGGAATGTCGGTGTAGTCGTCCAGATTTACTTTTGTCACACTCGTATTTTGAATGTCAGTTTGCGTCAGCAATTGAGAGGGTAACATCAAAATTTCAGTAAGAATGCAGCGTAAAACCAATCCGTGACTAACAACCACCGTATCACCTTTTTGCTGATTAGCTAGCTGAGTAAGCTGTTGCCAAGCTTTACCAATACGATCCACAAATTGTGAATAACTCTCTCCACCGGGAGGATGATAATTTAAAGCAAAAAAATCATGATCTATGTCGTCATATGCTTTGCCGCGCAAATCACCAAAGTGTCTTTCACGCAGCAACTCGTTGAATGACATCGGGCAATTGACTTGTTTCTGTAAGGCAGATGCTGTCAACTGGGTGCGTGCATAGTCACTGCTTACAATGTTTGATATGGGAACTTGGCTGTATGCATTAGCCAAACATTGAGCTTGCTGATGGCCGCGAGTTGATAGAGGTGTATTAGGCATTTGCACTATGCGCTGCAGATTACCTTCTGTTTCCGCGTGTCTAATCAAATATATCCACATTTATTGCTGCCTTATGTCTTTTTTTATATGCCTAAGTAAAAGAGTATCTTGTTCCTTAGCCTTAGTGTCAGTTCATTCTTAGCAAAGTATCAATTATTGGCTAAATCGAGTCAATAAATACAAGATATCTGGGTAAAGAGTTTCTGGCCAATTCTCTTATTCAATGCTCTTATTCAATTCTCTAATACTTGTTAATTCATAATTATGCTTGGTATTGCTAGCCATTGTTGTTTTTAATAGCATTATCAAAAATAGTTTAAATAGCAGGGCGGTTATGACAGTCACTTTTATAGATGTGCCTATACCAGAACCGGGCAGCGTGCAGAACGTTACACCAGATATCCTATGGTTGCGAATGCCATTGCCATTCGATTTAGATCATATCAATTTGTACTTACTTGAAGATGGCGAACATGGATATGCGCTGATCGATACTGGGATCGGCACACGCCGTGTTGAGGAGTTGTGGGATGAATTGCTCGCTAAGCTACATAAACCCATCACTAAAGTCATCGTGACACATATGCATCCCGACCATATTGGAATGGCAGGATATTTAGTAGAAAAATTTAGAGTTCCCATGTACATGAGTCACTCTGAATACTTTGTCGGCAGAGCATTATCTGCTGGGGGCAGAGGTGCATCAGACTGGCAAGATGATGAATACTTAGTGCGCTGCGGCATGTCGTCTGAATACGTTGCGACGGCAAAGCAAAATCGCAAAGAAAATAAAGGTGTTGGCCAAGTCATTCGACCTATCCCATTGCAATACGAGCGTTTACAAAAAGGCGACTCTATTGACATTGGTGAAGGGCAATGGCAGGTCATTATTGGTCGCGGACATTCTCCAGAACATGTATGTCTATATAGCGAAGAGAGGCAAATACTTATTTCTGGTGATCATGTTTTACCGGGTATTTCGCCAAACATAGGTGTTTATAGCACCGAGCCTAATGCTAACTCATTGTCACAGTATTTAAGCACCTTACCGCAATTTTTAGAATTATCTGAAAATACATTAGTCCTGCCGTCACATAAACAACCGTTCCATGGTTTACATACACGCGTGAATGAATTGATTGAGCACCATCATTTGCATTTAGATAATTTGCGAGAGTTTTGTCATCAAGGAAAAACGATTAATGATTGTTTGCCCGTGTTGTTTAAACGGAAACTGAATTCGCATAACTTGTTTTTTGCTATTGCTGAGGCGTTTTCACATCTTAACTATTTATACTTTGCAGGTGAATTTAGTCGAGAGATAAACGAAAAAGGGCAATTTATATTTACAACTAAATAAGCACTAGCTTAGCTCTTACAAATTAAAAAAGGGATGCCAATTGGCATCCCTTTCTCATTCATTGAAACGTTTAAACGCGTTCGAAAATAGTTGCGATGCCTTGGCCTAAACCAATACACATAGTCGCTAAACCAATTTCTTTGTCGTTCGCTTCCATTAAGTTAATTAGCGTAGTAGAAATACGTGAACCAGAACAACCCAATGGATGGCCTAAGGCAATTGCACCGCCATTTAAGTTTACTTTATCTTCGTATTCGTCTAACCAGCCTAAACGCTTAATACAAGATAATGCTTGCGCTGCGAAAGCTTCGTTAAATTCAGCTAATTGAATATCTTCCATTGTCATGCCGGCACGTTTTAGTGCTTTTTGCGTGGCAGGAACTGGACCAAATCCCATAATTGCGGCGTCACAACCAGCAACCGCCATTGCGCGTATTTTTGCACGAGGAGTTAAACCAAGTTCTTTCGCTCTGTCAGCAGACATAATCAACATGGCGGACGCGCCGTCAGAAAGTGCTGAAGACGTCCCTGCCGTTACTGAACCACTTACAGGATCAAATACGGGTCTTAAACCAGCTAGACCTTCTACCGTTGTATCAGGGCGAATCACTTCATCATGTTCAATTAAACTCAACACGCCATTCGCGTCGTGACCCTCTATAGGTAAGATTTCATTCCAGCGTCCTTCAACGGCAGCTTTGTGAGCGCGTTGATGGGAGCGGGCAGCAAACGCATCTTGCATTTCACGTGTGATACCGTTTTGGCGACCCAATAGTTCAGCCGTCATTCCCATGCTGCCCGATGCGCGAGCCGTATGCTTGGCAATCCCAGGGTGGAAGTCAATGTTGAAATCCATAGGTACATGACCCATGTGCTCAACACCGCCAATCATGTATATATCGCCGCGACCAGACATAATGCCCGAGGCTGCGTCATGCAAAGCTTGCATTGATGAACCACATAAACGATTGACTGTTACTGCGCCTGTGCTTCTAGGAATGGATGTTAGCAACTGAGCGTTGCGAGCTATGTTGAAGCCTTGTTCTTTGGTTTGCTGAACACAGCCCCAAATAATGTCTTCAATTTCAGCTGGGTCAACGCCAGGGTTGCGCTCAACTAACTTGGTCATTAGGTGTGCAGACAAAGTCTCAGCGCGCACATTTCTAAAAACACCACCTTTGGAACGTCCCATCGGGGTACGAATACAATCGATAACTACGACATCTTTCATTTTTATCTCCTTTGGTGACTTAAGCCGGTTGTGAGAAGTATGATGAACCAGATGCCGCCATTTCGCGCACGCCATCTGAAATTTGATATACCGGACCTAGACTTGCGAATTTATCGGCAAGTGCGACAAAATTTGCGAGTCCCATGGTTTCAATGTAACGGAAAATTCCGCCTCTGAACGGTGGGAAGCCTAAGCCGAATAGTAATGCCATATCAGCTTCTGCCGCACTAGCCACAATGCCTTCTTCCAAGCAACGAATTGCCTCATTTGCCATTGGGATCATTACGCGAGCAATAATCTCTTCTTTGCTAAACTGTTTAGTCTCAGCAACATGGCCTTCGAACAATGCATAAGCTTGTGACGAGGCCTTCTTGGAAGGGCGTCCACGTTTATCTAAAGAGAAATCGTAGAAACCTTTACCGTTTTTCTGGCCATATCGACCAGCTTTGTAAAGCAATGTAACTGGGTCGTTATCGATTTTTTGCATACGCTCTGGAATACCATCAGACATAACGGTAGACGCATGATCTGCTGTATCCATGCCAACAACATCTAGCAAGAATGCTGGGCCCATGGGCCAACCAAAGACTTTCTCCATTACTTTATCAACAGCAGCAAAATCAGCACCGTCAATTAATAACTGACTAAAGCCAGCGAAGTAAGGAAAGAGAACACGGTTAACTAAGAAACCCGGACAATCATTAACAACGATAGGGGTTTTACCCATTTTCATTGTTGAAGCAACAACAGCACTGATGGTTGCATCAGAAGTATTTTCGCCTCGTATTACTTCAACCAATGGCATTTTGTGTACCGGGTTGAAAAAATGCATACCGCAAAAACGTTCAGGCTTTTCTAAACTCTTAGCCAACTGATTAATGGAGATGGTAGAAGTGTTTGAGCATATTATCGCGTCATCAGCGACCGTTTTCTCAATATCAGCTAGCACCGCGGCTTTAATTTTTGGATTCTCAACAACAGCTTCAATGATCAAGTCAGCATCACCTATGGCGTTTTGATCAAGCGTCGGGATAATGTTGTTTAATGTAGAAGCCATTTTCTTGGCATCAACCTTACCGCGCTGCATGCCTTTTACCAAAATACCGGAAGCTTCTTTCAAACCAAGCTCAAGTGCGCCTTGGTTTATGTCTTTCATGATGGTAGGAATACCTTTAACAGCACCTTGGTAAGCGATTCCGCCGCCCATTATTCCTGCACCTATAACAGCATGTTGCTTAATTTCTTTGGTTGCGCCTTTGGCAACTTTTTTACCTTTGGCTTTAACTAACTGGTCAGCCAAGAAAATACCAACCTGAGCTTTACATGCATCAGTTTTAGCTAGGACAACAAATCCTTCATTTTCTAGTTTCAAAGCACCGTCACGATCAAGGTTAGCTGCTTTGCTAACGGTCTCTACCATTTTGTGTGGTGCAGGGTAATGTTTGCCCGCTTGAGCTGCGACCATTGCTGCAGCGGTCGAGAAACTCATCATCGATTCGTTCGCATTAAGCATTAATGGTGCTTTCTTCTGTGCTCTGCGTGCTTGCCAACCTAACTTGCCATTAATTGCGTCTTTCAACATAGAACGGCCAGCTTCGTGCAGATTTTCAGGGGCTACAACGGCATCAACTGCACATTCTTTTAGTGCTTTAGCGCCATCGCGATCACGACCTGTAGTCATCCATTCAAGTGCATTGTCCGCACCAATTATACGTGGTAAACGCACAGTTCCACCAAAACCTGGCATTAAGCCTAGTTTCACTTCGGGCAAGCCAATTCTTGCGGTGGTATCAACAACGCGAATATCGCCAGCCAATGCCATTTCACAACCGCCACCCAGAGCAAAACCGTTTACTGCAACTACGCTAGGAACTGCTAAGTCTTCAAAGTGGTTGAATACCTGTGAGGCTTTCGCTGCCCACGTTAATATGTCCGCAGGTTCCATTTCAAATAATGGCATGAATTCAGTAATATCAGCGCCTACGATAAAGGTACTTTTTGCTGAACGCACAAGTACACCCTTTACGTCGTTGGATGCAGCAATAGCTGCTGTCGCTTGGTC
>CAJQOP010000043.1 GCA_905479945.1 uncultured Glaciecola sp.
CTGGGTGTATTGTTGCTCAACCACCAAGCTAATGGCGTCTAACTTAAATTCTTTTGAATATTTCTTTCTAATGGTCATTATGGACTCCGGTTTAGAGTATTATCTCTTAACTGGTGTGTCCTAATCAATTAGACCATGTCAGTATTAAGCGCAGTGAACTTACCAAAAGCATATCTTACTAAAGCTAGTCCAAAGAATATTTTTCCAGTCGATATAGAAAGGCTTTGTAGCTCATTTGTAAGAACTTGGCAGATTTAGTTTTGTTCCCTGCGTGCCGCTTCAAAGCTTCAGATAGGCACTGTTTCTCAAACTCGTCCCAGTTTACGCCGTTCTCTGGCAGCTGAAATTCGGCCTTATTTTGGGTCGCTCGCAAGTTTTCTAGGCCCGACAACAACTCAAGTTCATCAGCCAATAACACGAATCTTTCCATCTTATTGGAAAGCTCTCTAACGTTTCCTGGCCAAGCATAGGATACTAGCCCTTCTCGAACCTCTTGGCTGAGCACAGGAAGTTCAACGCCATACTGTTTAGCACGATGTTGAAGGAAGAAATCGGCCAAGAGAATGATATCTTCTGAACGAGATCTTAGCGGCGGTATAGTAATGGGCACGATATTGAGACGATAGAATAAGTCTTCTCTAAAGTCCCCGGTCTTGACCATATCGACTAAGTCGCGGTGCGTTGCAGCCAAAACTCTAACATTCAATTTTTTTTCAGCAGTATCACCTAATGGCGTTATAGTGCCCTCTTGTAAAAAGCGCAAAAGCTTGGCCTGCAAGGCCAGCGGTAATTCACCTATTTCATCTAAAAATAGTGTGCCATTGTCTGCCGCTTCAAACTTGCCTATTTTATCCTGATGAGATCCGGTGAATGCGCCCTTTTTAGCTCCAAAAAACTCTGCCTCAGCCAACTCGCTGGGAATAGCACCACAATTAATAGCTACAAAACGCTGACTTTGTCTGTCAGATAAACGATGTAATGCCCGTGCAGCAAGTTCTTTTCCAGTGCCGCTTTCGCCATTAATCAAGACCGTAACATCAGTATTAGCAATCCGAGAGATGAGTTTATGCACATCCTGCATCTGCTTGCTTGTGCCAACAAACTCAACAAGCTGTTGTTGTTTGCCAAGTGCTTCTGAAAGTAATTGGTTTTGTTGTTTTAAACGGGCTGATTTAGTCACCTTACTAATGCAAAGTAATAATTCTTGGCGTTGAAATGGTTTTGCCAAATAGTCGTCGGCGCCTTCGTTCATAGCTTCGACGGCATGCCCGATGGTGCCATGGGCGGTCGCCATAACAAAGCCAAGGTTGACATGGTTCTTTCGAACATATTTGAGCAATTCAAGACCGGAAAGGTGAGGCAATTTCCAGTCGGAAAAAACCATATCAAACGTGCGCTGCTTTAACAATAGAATAGCTTCTTCGCAGCTTGAGACATCAACGACTTCAATGCCCTCGTTTACCAGAATAGCCGTCAACAGCTTGCGTTGCTGCAAATCATCTTCAACTAATAGAAGTGTTGTGGTGTTTTGTACATCTGACATCAATTCGCCTTAGCTAAGTATTCAATTGTTTAGTCTTAGTTTGTAAGAACATTAAGCATATCAACTCGCTGTCACCTTAATCATCAAGCATCTGCAATGTGAGTGTTGCAGTGCAGCCTTTAGTCTTGTTGTTTACCAAATTAATGTCACCGCAATAATGTAAGTTTGCAATGCGTTTAGCAATGTAAAGCCCCATTCCTGCACCTTCTGGCTTGCTTGTGATGTGAGGTTGAAACAACTTTGCAGCTATTTCCTTGGTAACGCCACTACCTGAATCCACAACACTTACCACGGCTCCTTTCATCGTTAATGCTAGTCTTATTTCTATAGCTTGAGATGAATCTTGAAGATTATCACTACTGGCCTCAACCGCGTTACTCAACAGTGTATGGATCAAGGCAGTGATTTCGACAATCGACCCACGTAACGTAACGTTCTGTTCTGCAAGTATTTTGATTTTTTGCTCACAACACATGCTAATTTGCAGCACTGCATCATCTATCGCCTGATTTAAATTTACCTCTTCATCACGATTTACGCCACTTGTGGTTAAAGTTAAAAGCGACTTTATCATCCTATCAAGTACCGTGATTTTCATTCTGGCCTGTTCTGCAATTTCATTTCTTTGCGTGTCAGTTAGGCTTTTTTGAGCTATTTGTTCAATTGCTAAGCCAATGGTATTGAGTGGGTTTCGTAAGGAATGCGCTAGACCTCGACTAACCTCTCCGAGCTCTGCAAGCTGACGTTGTTGTTCAAAACGGTTGGCCACTCCTTGCAGTTCATCTAACCTTTGGCTAGTTTGGTTGAATTGCTCAATTGTTTGCTTTACTTCTGACACGCCATGCACAGGAAGCTGTATACCCAACTCACCTATTTTTAACTTATCAAAACCTTCTGAAAGGCTTTTCAAAGGTTTACTAGTATGACGTGATAACCAAAGTGCAAATAATAGCCCCAGTAACATTAAAACCGTTGTAGCAATGCTAAGTTGGCGAAAATGATCCGCAACCGCAGATTCTTTATCTTGAAAGCTGAGAACTTGGATTTCAGTCAATCCTAAATCAGGAAAGGCGAACTCAAATACATTGTTTTCGTTACTAACAATTTTGATGTTTTTACGTTTCACCTTTAGAACTTGAGAACGAAGCTCTTCTGCAGAGATGTCTTCGGTAACTATGCCACCATCTTTGTCCATTCTAATCTCTTTAATCAGCTCCAATTCACGCACTTTTAGCGCTAACTCCTTGTTTGAGTTTGCAATCGAAGGAAGAAGCATTGAAGACACTTCTAGATTGCCATTTTTGCTTGTAATAAATTCAATAGCCTTGTTAGACAAAGCGGTGCTTTTACGGGTAATTTCTTCGCTTACTTTATCCTCGATATGAGCAATAAACCAAAGCTGAATAATCGCGAGTGAAACAATGAAAATCGATAGCAAAATAAAGATATACCCTGACAGTGAGAAACCATTTTTCCTGCTATGTTTTTTTTCAATTGTGGTCATTGCCGTACACCCTTAAAAGAACCAAATACATTTTATAGCTAAGGCGAATACCCTAGTTAACGTAGTAGTTAATACAAATATTACGCCACTAATTAAACAATTTCCTATATTGTTTTTGTTGGTTTTTTTATTGTTACTACAAAATTTGCAGTGTCACTTATCCTGATATGAGGATATCAGATCCTTATATCAGGAATGTTTTCTCTCTGAAATACTATGAGCGTAATGGAAAAACTCTATCATATTGTTTTTAATCGGTTTTACATCTTGGTATCAATTTTGCGATACACCAAGTGAAATCAACAAACGGATACAGCAAAAAAATTCAACAAAATCACCCCGTAAGAATGGCAGTAAATTCCATTGTATCGATTAATTAAAAGGTAAAAAAATATGAAAACAACATCTATAAAACTCGGCATCGCTGCCATGCTCCTGTGTGTCGGAACAGCTTGCAACGTCAGCGCAGAAACAGAAATAAGGACGATAGACATTAAGGCCTTAAATGGCGAAGACGTGAAGGTGATTGTTTCAAATGGTGATGAGCTGCATCGCATTGAGCTTGAAATTGAAGATATCGAAAATAACCCGGTGCTTCTTGAGAAGCTGAGAAATTTAGAACCCGAGATACAGGAAACCGTCTTGGAAGCTTTAAGAAGCTTGAATGACGATGGTATTTTTACTCATTTACCGAGCGAGTTCTCAGAAGGATTAGGCAAAGTGATTGTTGTAAAGACGGCCGATGGGCAAACAATTGAGGCTAATTTGGAAGGTAATAGGATTATTCAATTATTAGGCGACGAGAATATGCTTGATGACAAAACCTTTGTCTTTAAGACCTCAAAAATGAAGCTCAAAGGGCACTCAAATGTCATTATTAAAATGCTAGAAAAGGGTGAATTTGATCGCGAAAAATTAGATGAAATACAAGCTGCTTTGGATGCAAAACGGTAACTTCCCTGTTGAGCGTTTTGTTTCATGACGAGCCTTTGGCTCGTCATTTTTTATCAAAAAATACTACTTCTGTTCCCATCGCAAACCAGTAGAGAAACGGCTATCAAAGCCCTTCCATGGTTCCGGCAGCTTGCCATCAACCTGAACCTGATCAGAGCTAACTGGCAGATTCAAGTAATCACACTTGTCAGCCTGCTTTTTAACGTGACAATCCATCATCGCTAACGCAAAGTGTTTATTAATATCATTCAAAACCGCACTCGACCAAGATGACTCATAATAGTGGCCAAAGTCAGTTTCGCTCCCCCAAGCTTCTTTAGGTGCTGGATGCGGTGCAATGTTGTGTCTAGCGTTAATCATTGTTAACAGGTATGTGCTAGGAGCTTGAGTTTTTTCATATAATGACTGTATGCCTGCATATCCAGAGATGTCATCAAGATTGCCAGATATAAAGAGTTTAGGAACGGGTATATTGGCTAAGCTCTCATCAGTGAATAAGTTGTGCTGACCACCCCATGCTGCGAAGGTTATCGCTGCTTTCCATTTGTCATCCACTTTCGGGTTTTCATATTGTCCTGCAGCGCAACTGTTTAAGGCTGTTTGAACCATTGCCATCATGTTTTCATCTTGTATACCAGTAAACATGCCTGCAGCTTGTGCTGAGAAGTTATAGCAACCTCCTACCGTATTCACTGCTCCAAATGCACCCATTGAGTAGCCAATTAGCCCAGCATCTTTGTCGTTCACAACATCAGATAGAAAGTGCTTTTCATTAGTTATGAAATCGAGCGTAAACTGCTGGTCACGACTACGATTAAGCAGCGTGCTAGGAAATCCATTAAACGGTGCATTCACCATGTCAACGTCTTCGTTAGTCGAATCAGTATGGTCGATTGCAGCAACTATGTATCCGTGACTCGCTAGGTGCTCGCCAAGATAAAACATAATTTGTCTGTAGCCGGTGTAACCATGTGATATGACAACAACAGGATACTTTGATTCGGAAACCATCGGCGTAACATCTCTCGCCGCATTGGCTTGAATACTAAACTTTTTAGCCAATCTAGTTTCATTTTCATAAGACGTTAATGGTGTTCCGTTCTTAAAATCGGCTGGATACCAAACTTCAATTTTTAGGCTTCTGGGTTTAATTTCATTGGCCAATAAATCAAAATATTGCTCGTTAGTAATATCTAAGGTCTGCACACCTACTTTATAATCACCGGCTGCCGCAAGCTCTGGTTGCATGTCGGGATGAGCTTTAGGATATAACTGCTGAGGTTCGAGCTTATCAGAATACTGCGCCGTATCTGAATGCTGTAGCTGAGCAGTTTCACCTGCAGTTTCTGCAACCTTAGGTGCTTTAGCACTTTCGTTGCATCCACTAACTAACGCAGTCAGTAGTAAACAAGATCCGATGACTAGTATGCTTCTGTAAGTGCTTCTGTAAGTGCTTTTTTGCCTCTTCATAAAGGTCACATTTTCCTTTTATAGTATTTATAATCAAATTTATAATCACATTTATAATCACATTTATTGTGCAAGTATTCAGTGTTCACTTTCGTATTTAAGACCCCATTGCTCCCGCAAGGTATCCATTGTCTGCATTACTTGCACACTTTCGTCATTAGAGAGTATCGGACTTTGTGTTAAGCCTTGGTCTACGCAATCTTGCATATGCTGTATTTCAAAGCTGAAATTTTCGTTAGATTCAAATGGGAAATCGTGATTTTGAACTTCATGGCCTTCTTTATGCACAGAAAACCCTTGAGCCGCAAAGAACATAGGTATTCGAATATATCCTTCAGACCCAGTAATTATCGCTTCACAAGGTGATGCATGGCTATATCCAGAGGACAGCGACGCTCTGCGTCCATCGCTATATTCAAATAAGTAAAACGAACGTTCATCAACACCAGTAGTGTCCATTACTGCCGAACTAATGATCCCTTCAGGTGCTTGTCCAAATACGATAAAAGCAAAAGTGATAGGATAGATACCGAGGTCAAGCAATGCGCCACCAGCAAGGGTTTTGTTCCGGAGTCGATGAGTTTCATCTTTCTTATGATTGATGCTGAAATCGGCTCTAACGCTTAATACTTCGCCAATCACATTGTCGGAAAGCTGCTTTTGCAACATGCGTATTGCGGGCAGAAAACGAGTCCATACCGCTTCCATTAAAAAGCAATTATTGTCACCGGCTAATGCATAAAGCTCGGCTGCTTCTTTTGCGTTTAAGGTTATCGGCTTTTCACATAAAACGTGTTTGTGATGTTGCAAACACAACTTCACAGATTCGTAGTGAAAATTGTGTGTATTGGCAACATATACGGCCTGAACGTCAGGGTCAGCAACTAAGGCCTCGTAGTTATCATAAATTTTGCTGATATCATGTTGAGAATTTTGGTTTTCAGCCCAAGCTTGTGCTCTTTGCATCGAATTAGATGCGCAGGCAATCAGTTTTCCAGAATCTAGACAAGCTAATCCATCTGCAAATGTATTCGCAATCTGCCCGCAGCCTATAACACCCCAATTAAGCATTGCTCGTTCTCACTTATGTAATATTTGTAACTCTTAAACCTTCGCCTGCGCTGCACACATAAATATTTGCACGCAACTTAAAACGCTTTTCATATTCAGACTCTACCGCTTGTGTAATTGACTCAATGTCTTCTTTTCTGCACAAGCAAACGATCGCGCCACCGAATCCACCGCCGGTCATTCGAACAGCCCCACGATCTTGCAATGCACCGGCACAAATTTCCACTAAACCATCGGTTGCAGGAACCGTCACTTCAAAATCGTGTTTCAAAGATTGATGAGAAGCTGTCATAAGTTCACGTAAAACAGCCATATCGTTGTTTCTAAGTGCCTCAACGGCATCCAAAACACGCTGATTCTCGCTAATAACATGATGCGCTCGTTTGTACTCATTTGCGGTCATTAGCTTTTTTACAGCGTCGAGCTTTTGCATATCAGCCCTCCTCAGAGTGCTTACTTGCATTTTAAGGGCTGCTTGTTCGCAATCAATTCGACGCTGGTTATATTCGCTATCGACGAGCTTTCGAGGGTAATTGGAGTTTACGATGACAATAGCTAAATCGTCAGGAATCGAAACCGCTGTTGTATGCAAGCTTTCGCAATCAAGCAACATAGCGTGCCCATGTAAACCGCAGGCTGAGATCATTTGGTCCATCACACCACATTGGCAATCAATAAAATCGTTTTCTGCTGCTTGCCCTAATACTGCAATTTGGGAGTTCGATAAACCTAATTCACATGCATGGTTTAGCATACCACCAACGGCTACTTCTAGTGCTGCTGAGGAGGACAATCCGCTGCCTTGAGGGACATCACTATCAATAAGCATATCGAAGCCATGCAGGCCATAACCTTCGCGTTTGAAAGCGAATGCGACAGCACGAATATAGTTTCCCCACTGTGATTCACCAGGAAGAATTTCAGCACTTACATCAAAAATATCTTTTTCGCCTAGGTACTGCATTGAGTGCACGCTTATAATATTGTCAGTGCGTTTGTTAAATAAAATTCGAGTGCTATATTGGAGTGCGCATGGCAAGACAAAACCATTATTATAGTCGGTAAATTCGCCGATTAAATTTACGCGACCGGGTGCATTCGACAATCCCGATGGATTATCACCAAAGATACTAACGAAGGTGTTGTAGAAATCCGAGTCTTGTATATCTGTCATCATAATTATACCCAACATGCTCTCTTCAGAGTCTTAGCTTTTGTAATGAATTGAAGGAACATCACGGAGAATTTTCGCGGCCGTTTCTGCAGTTAAATCTCGCTGACTTTCTGCCAACATTTCGTATCCCACCATATGCTTCTTAACCGAGGCTGAGCGAAGTAGAGGAGGATAGAAATGAGCATGTAAACGCCAATGCTGCGCATCGCTTAGATCAAGCGGTGCGTTATGCCATCCCATAGAGTACGGGAAACTGCAATTAAATACATTGTCATATCGAGTGGTTAGTTCTTTTAGTGTTTCAGCCAATGATAACTGTTGAGGATCGTCAAGCTGGCCAATTGTTTGTATATCATCTTTGCATAGCAAGAGCGTTTCAAAAGGCCATTTTGCCCAATATGGCACAACCACTATCCAATGTGCATTCTCAATAACGATGCGTTGCTGCTCTTTTTGCTCTTTTTCTATATAAACATCGAGCAATCCGCGTTGATGCTTCTGAAAATAAGCAAGCTGACGCTCATCTTCTGCTTGAATTTCGCTTGAACGATGATTGTGCGCCCATACCTGGCCGTGCGGATGAGGCTGCGAACAGCCCATAACTTCGCCTTTATTCTCAAAAATATGAATACAAGAATAGTCACCGGATAAATCATTGAATTGCGATTTCCAGGTTGCCACAACTTGAGTAATTTCGTTAATCGATAAATCAGGAAGCGTTTTATTATGTTGTGGTGAAAAGCAAATTACACGCGCTATGCCTGTTGCGGCCTCGGCTTCAAATAGATCATCGCTATCAATGTGAGCGGAGTCGACGTTTGATGGCGTTAGTGCGCCGAAATCATTTGTGAATACGTGAGTAAAACTATAGTCAGGATTGCTGTCACCATTCGCTCTGGTATTGCCGGGGCATAGTGGACATGCAACATCGTAATTATCGGCGGAAGCTTCATCTGGTGCTTCAGTCGCTCCCAACCAAGGACGATTGTTACGATGCGGCGAGACTAAAACCCATTCGCCATTCAACAAATTTTTACGACGATGCGTAAACTCGTAATTTTTAGACATACGCTAAAAACTTCCGATAAAAAAGAACGCTTTCAATTGACTCTGACACCATTATTAGACTCTGTTTTTATATAGCTTTGAGGGGCTAAGTTAAGTAATTCCAAACCCATTTTGAGGTTTTATATTAACTAGGCAGAGCTGACAAATCAATATTAATCGTATTTATACGATTAATAGCTGTTTGAGTTCACTATCGGCATAATTAAAATTGCACTGAATTAATCGAACATAGCTCTTTTGCAGAAAAGTACGTTAGAATTAACTCCTGCCATCAACGATAAGCACTGGATTTATGAAAAAATTAACTTTAGTAGAAATAAGCAACAAAGCGCATAAAAATTTAAAAATTAAAAACACCGCAGTCCTTAACTATATTGCAAAACAACACCTAATGAATTTGCGTGCAAATGAATTAGGTCAAGCGGCAACTTGCTATCCTATTTTTGCTACTAAGAACTCACATAATGAGTTCTGGACATTCTCCGCAATGACAGGCTTTGCGGCTCAAGAAAATCTGTTTATAAAAAACGATCGACTAGATGCTATTTATCGCCCAACTAGTATACAAACTTATCCATTTTACTTAATGAGTTCACCCGTAGATAAAAATGCCTATTCTGTTGGTATTATCGAAGACCGAGATGACTTCTCACAAACAAGTGGAGAAGCTATATTCGACGAAAAAGGGGAACCCACTGAAGCGACTAAGCGCAGAGTGCAAGTCCTTGAAGCCGATGTATTAAAAGATGCACAAACGGCTCAATTTAGTAAAATTATTGAAGAACTAGGTTTGCTTAAGCCAATAGATATGACTGTCTCGCAGATAGATGGAGATTCAAAAAGAATTAAGGGATTGCACACAATCGATGAAGATCGCATTAAAAATCTCACGAGCGAGGAATTAGACTCACTATACAAGAACGGGTATTTATTGCCAATCCACGCAATTATGATATCTATTGTACAAGTGAATAAGTTGATCTCGCTGAATAACGAAGACCCCGCTAGAACTCGAATCATAGAAGTTAAGATGCAAGCGCTAGAGGAAGCTACTGATTCTTAATCGGGAATATTAACAATCGTATATCACTCATGGCATATGAGTTCAAAGCCGTGAGTCTGAATGCAGTGTTTTTAGTGGAAGAGTCACAAGTTCCCCTTACTGTTCTTTGTTTTCTTCATCAAGTTTAGACGACGCTGAAGTATTCATTTTGACTATGTTTATTCGACGTTTTGGTTTGCTGTTTCCGGGAGCCGATGCCTTTAAAAGTGAGGGTGTCGGTGATGATGGATCTTGTGGAATATCTTCATCCTCTACAGCTGGTTTATATGGTTGTACCATAGCAGCATATTGTTCAATTAGCCTGTGCATACCTTCAGGAGCCTCGCAGCGCGTGAATTGCATTTTAACATCAACTATATCGGTGCGCCGACGAGTACCATTAGACGTTTTAGGCGACAAATTAACTTTAAACGCTGCTCGGGCTGCGTTAAGACCGTCAACTTCATGTGTGGCTTTCTTTAACTCACTTTCTGTAATTTGAATTGACATATCAAAGCGCATTTTGTCTAGGGCAATACCTTGTGGTTGCACCAAAGCAATCAAAGGCACCAACATGTCATGCTTTTCATCTACTTGTACTTTTATCATCTTCGCTGCAATACTGCCATCATCTTGCGTATCAAAAAACTGCTGCAACATCATGACATACTGTTGCGAAATCATAGTACCGGTTGTGTTAACCGCGTGATGTATGCCTCTGGTAATGTCAGTTAACATTTGGGCATTCATATTATTTCTACCAAACATGTGAATTCCTAGTGGCGTTTTTAATGATGTTTTCTATGCAGATTAGTAGTTGTGGAATACTTTTTCAGTAACATTGCTAATTTATCTTCATGACTTATTGCTGATACAGATAAATAAACAGAGCATCGTGGTCTAGAGTCCATAGGCCTAGTTAGATCGTCACGTGAAAAAATAACCCCTTTTTGTATTTCTGGCATAGGTTGGGCAAAAAAATTTATCGTATTTTCAGTTTTGCTACGAAACCCAGATGTACAAAACTCTGTTGCACAAACAACCCAGCGTAACGCAGTATTCCACCATTTCACAATGTGTCCTCGCTTAATTTATCCAGCTTTCTCTGTCTTCTTACCTGCCTTAGCATCGAGAGGAAAAATATTCGCAGTTGTTTCATCAGGTAAGCCATTTTCAGGTTTTGTTGGGCTAACATTATCAGGCAAAACAATGGGTTTAGTTGCCGCATCGGTTAAAAAATCAATAACTCTTTGAAGCGCCTCAGGTGGGTCCTGGCGTTTAACTGAAGTATGAATTGAATACTTCGCTCGCGTATCCGTTTTACGTGTTTGTTCAGACTTATGGGAAACTTTACCGTGAACTTTTACCTTATAGGGCCCCCAACCAATTGATGCTTCAAAGCCACCTTCAGCTGATGTTTCATCATGGCTCTCTTCCGACTGACTAATTTCCAACTCAAAATCGATACTACCTTCTTCGATACAAATATTGGGATGGGTTATTGCGGCTAGCATAGGTATACGCATGGTTTTCTTGACCACGCCTTTAAAGTTACCTTCACTGTCTACAATAGTTTCATCATATTCAAACTGCACATTCACAGCTTTACCGTCTTTAATACATACCGACATTAAAAATTCGGCATAAGCTCTACTTGCTTGAATTTGAGCTGAAATCATAGCTCGTAGTGGCCCGCCAATCATACGATCAAGTGGTAAAGCGTTGATGACAGATCCAATGAGTCCAGTATCCATTTTTTATCTCCTAATGTTATTCGGCTATATCGATAACTATAATAAGGGTAGCAAAAAAATAAATTTATGCTCATTAAATGTACAATATTTAAATAAAAAATATTGCGCCTGTCTTTAGCTGGTTAATTACTCTGTATACTTTCTTTATATTTTTGGATATAAGAAATGGCGTTCCATTTGAAATCCCTGTGGTTGAGTTCAGTCAAATTGAGCGCACAACTTATTGATTTAATTTTTCAGTCTAAGTTCGTTAAGATACTGGTTTGCGGCGGCATAAATTAATTAACGTTACCCACATTAATTTGAAAACTGATATTTATAATAAGCATATTTATATGATATATTTAAGAGCTAATATGCTCGATAAAACACCCAAGATATAACAAGGATTATTCAATATGACGTCGCTACCTGACTTTGTTCAACTCGATAGTCGCCAAGCAAGCTTGGTGATTGACTGCATGCATAAAACACCGGCTATCGCGTATTTTGGCAAACGTCTGAACAAGCAGACATCATTTGAAATGCTGCAACTGCTAAGCACTCGTCAAGAAGCCAAATGCTCAGTGCTTGTCGAAGCGCCTATTTCACTAACTCCCTCTATGGGTGAAGGTTTTACGGGTGGCCCAGGTATTGAATTGAATAACGACCATAATGCTTGGTCAATTGGCGGTAAGCTTCAATCGGTCACGCAGCTAAATGCGCAAGAGGTCCGTTTTGAGTCCGTCGATGAAATACGTAATCTGACTCTAGTTCACTATCTGAAACTAGATAAAGAAACCAGTGTACTCAGTGCAAGCTCATCGCTTACCAACAACGATAATAAACCAGTAAACGTGAATTATTGCGCGGCTCCTACAATCCCTATGCCCGATCACATGACCAAACTACTCTCCTTTGAAGGCCGTTGGTCTAATGAATTTCATCGCACCTCAATCGACTTGTTTTTAGGTGCCGTACTGCGCGAAAATCGCAAAGGCAAAACCTCACACGACAACTTCCCTGGCGCGATATTACACGAACAGCATACCAATGAGAGTCAAGGCGAATGCTATGGCTTCCATTTAGGGTGGAGCGGCAACCATCGAACCCGTATTGAGTTATTAGCAGAACAGCGCACCTATATTCAAATGGGCGAGCTGCTGATGCCTTCCGAAGTAAGCTTGGTTAAAGGCCAATCGTACACTTCACCAACGCTCTACTGTTCATATTCAGATGTAGGTTTCAGCGCACTTTCAAACAACTTCCATAAGTTCGTTCGCAGCCAAATACTGACACCAAAACAACAAATAAAACCAAGACCAGTGCATTACAACACTTGGGAAGGTATTTACTTCGATCATAATCTCAATACCTTGAAGTCACTCGCCGACCGAGTAGCTAGTTTGGGTGTTGAGCGCTTTGTATTAGATGATGGGTGGTTCAAAGGGCGTCGCGGCGACAAAGCAGGTTTGGGCGATTGGACGGTAGATTACGCTATTTATCCTGATGGTCTGTCACCTATCATTAACCACGTAAACGATCTAGGCATGGAATTTGGTATTTGGTTTGAACCTGAAATGGTCAATCCCGATAGTGATCTATATCGTGCTCACCCGGACTGGGTTTTGCAAACGGAGGGTAACGAACAACTACAATTTAGGAACCAACTACTCTTAGATTTAACGCGCAAGGAAGTAGTTGATTACCTATTCAAATGCATCCACGATATCCTTGTTGAATATCCGACGATCAAATACATAAAATGGGATATGAATAGAGATATTAATCATGCTGGAAATGCCATAGGTAAGCCCGCAGTTAGCGCACAAACTCATGCCCTATATAAGCTGATTGACGATTTACGTATAGCACATCCTGATGTCGAAATAGAAAGTTGTTCATCGGGCGGGGCTCGGATTGATTACGGTGTTTTGAGCCATACTGATCGGGTGTGGACTTCTGATTCAAATGACGCACTAGACAGGCTAAACATACAACGTGGCTGTTCGTTCTTTTTCCCATCTGAAGTGATGGGCGCGCATATAGGCCCAAGAGACTGCCATATTACCGGACGACATGTCAGCATTGAAATGCGAGCTGGCGTCTCGTTCTTTGGGCATTTAGGTTTAGAAATGGACCCTAGAGAATTGAGTGAACATGAAATGAAAGCGCTAAAGTCCGTCATTTCCTTGCATAAAAAGCACAGAGCGTTAATCCATTCAGGAGATTTAATTCGCTTAGATACAGACGGCAATTCTATCGATTTTGGTATTGTTAATGCGCAAAAGTCTCAGGCTCTATATGCATATAATAGCGTGACGGAAACTAAACGCACAACACCAAAAAAGTATAGATTCTTAGGCTTAGATCCAAGTAAAACCTACCAAATAAACATGATTTGGCCAACTCAATTGAAGGAGTATTCACCGTCAATTTTACCCCAAATTGAAGGCCGCAACTTTAGTGGCCAGGCGCTAATTCAGCTAGGCATGCAGTTACCTATTAGCTTCCCGCAAACAAGCTTAATTTTTGAGTTTAACGAAGTCTGGCATAAAGAGAACTGCTAGTAATGAAATACATGGGCTTTTTTAAACCAAACAAATAGGCTCTGCAATACCTTTAATATCGTACAGTTGATATACAAAAATATTTCCTGCTTGGGGCTCTAGAGGCAAACGCTCAGCTGAGAGGGAGTGCCTAGCTGTTGTGACGATTAATAAATCCATATTCGGCCCTCCAATAGCAACGCTAGAGGGTTGACTCACAGGCAAGTCGATAACTAAATCAAGCTCACCATTGGGCTTATATCTCACCACCTGCGATGCGCCCCATTGTGCATTCCAAACGTGGTCTTGCGCATCTACAATTGAACCGTCAGGAAAACGATGCCCCTTTGTAGTTGCGAACACTCTTTTGTTAGATAATTCAGCAGTTTTTATGTCAAAATCATAAGCATGGATTATTCGCTTAGCTGAATCTGCATGATACAAAATGCTGCCATCCTTGCTCCAGCAAAGGCCGTTGGAAATTGAAATGTCGGATATTTTAGCCTCACAACTAATAACACTTTCAGTGTCGGTGCCGTCAACGCAATACAATTTTCCTTTGCGAGCAAGGTTCAAATCCTGATCGTTTGCCTCATTCATGGTTCCTGCCCAAAAGCGCCCTTGCCTATCTGCTCGACCATCATTAAAACGATTATTCTTGAGGTGTATTTCTGGCTGCGCGAGCCACACAATATGTTCAGTTTTGAGATTGTATCGCGCAATGCCGATATCAAATGCAGCAATAATTTCATCTTCTTCAGGAGTAAATGCAAAGCAACCTATACGATAAGGCATGTCGAAAATTTCAACTGCGTGGGTTTTGTAGTGACAACGTTGGATTTTAGCCCCAATAATATCGACCCAATAAATGGCTTGTTGGACTTCGTGCCATAAGGCGCATTCAGCCAATATGCACTGAGAATTAATACTGAACAGAAATTTACTAAGCTTTTTATTGTACAAAGCGCTATTCACTCGCCTCCACCTTTAATTGACACAAAAGAAACTGGCTAATAAAAGCTGTTTCAATTCACAAAGCCTAAGCACTTTGTTTGTTCAAGTGATTGGTGCTTTGAAAAACAGAGTTGAAGCCAAGCAGCGTAGTTGCAGTCACTTTACAAATTTCAGTTTTTAATGACTGAGATTCCAATACCCTTGAAAAGCATCGGCTTAAATGAGGTGCGCCAATAATACTGACTTTATCGATTTTAGTCAGGTCCCACTCTGTTGCATTCATCGCTGCACGAATATCGCTGCCTATTAATAGGCCTGACAGGTATGAAGTAGCTTCATCTTTACCTAATTGACCAAATAGCTGCCGTGAACGAACACTAAACAAGCCATGCATAAAGCTGCCCATTTCACTGTTCAAAGTAAAAGCAGCGCCGCAATCGAATGCCTCTTGATTAAACAGCTTACTCTTTTCTTGAATAAGCACGCTATGATTCGCAATGAGATCAAAAAGCTCGCCGGTTAAAGCGGTTTTAAATAGCTTAATTTTTCCGTCTTCTACCAGCACCCATTTAGTATGGGTGCCAGGTAGGCAAACCAGGTGTCGACCTTTTTGATTCTCTTCGGCTAGCTGCAGCCAGCCTAAAATTTGTAATTCTTCACCTCGCATACAATCGTAATTGTCATTTTCGAGTTGACAGCTTAAGCCCGGAATAACGCTAATATCATAGCCATTGCAGTTAAAGTGAACGCACGATTTAGCTAGTTCTTGTGGTGAAATAGGGCAAGGCAAATAGGCGGTTTCTTTCCATCCGATACTAGAGCCAATTTGCCCCGACATCAATACGGGCAACTTACCGTGCTCGAATTCCCAAGGTGAAATGCATTGCATGAGTGTATCTTCAAAACTCAGCGGAGATTTACTAACCCCAAGCCCGGCACTCCGTGTTACTAACGTCAGGCTGCCATCTGGTTTTATGCTGCACAAAAATGCTCGAAGCCGAGTTGTACCCCAGTCAACAGCAATGAAATGAGAAGCCGTTTGCATTAGGTTCTCCCGCCGTCAATGTTGATGCCTTGGCCCGTGATCATCGCTGAATTGTCTGAAGCAAGGAACAAAGCTAAGTTAGCCACATCTTGCGGCTCAATGCGCTTCTTCAAGGCCATTGCGTCAGTCCACTTTTGCTCTTCTTCTTTCGTCAGCCAACTATTCAATTGTCTGTCGGTCGCAACCCAGCCAGGTAAAATCGCATTCACCCTAATATTATCAACCCCAAAATCACGTGATAAGGACTTCGTCATGCCCATCAAGCCGGCTTTAGCGGTAACATAGCCAGTCATTTGCTGGGGGCCGATTAGCGCGTTAATCGAACTGAAATTGATAATGCTGCCCGAAGAATGTTCGCGCATGATTTTAAAGGCCGCTTGCGATGCAAAAAACGCTGGATCTAGGTTCACTTGCATACATTTATGCCAGTCGTAGGCCGTAATGTTTTCGACATCTTGACGAGCGTCATTACCAACGTTATTAACTAAGACATCAAGACTGCCAAGCGCCGCAGAAGCTTCAACAATGGCAAGCTGGAGGGCTTCAGGATCAGTGACATCAACTTTTCGAAACCACAGCATCGCATTTGGGTAGTCTGACTCAATATCTGATACCAGACTGGCTGACGCCTTTTCATCAATATCAATAAACGCTACCTTAGCGCTTTGCCCTACAAATCCTTTTACCATAGCAGCCCCAATACCGGTTGCACCACCCGTAATAAAAACTACTTTGCCTATCAAATTTGAATATTGAGTGGACTGTTTGTCGATTGAGTCGGTCACGTAATGCTCCATTTATTGGATATTCTAAAAAACCTCACTCATATTTCGACCAAATGGACCTTTTGCGACCAAATGGGCGTTTTGCTAAAAATGAGTTAAAGCCTTTCTTGCAATTATCATATTATAATAGAAAAAGCAGCGATGATAATTCAAACATAAAAATAAGTATGATATAACTTATTAATGATAGAAATGGAAACGTTAACATGAAAACCGTACAACGGCATAATCTTACTCACCAACTCACTCACGATCTCGGGATTGCAATCGTGAATGGTAAGTATCCAATAGGGCAAGGTATGCCCTCAGAAGCTGACCTTTGTGTGGAATATGATGTTAGCCGCAGCTCTACAAGAGAAGCAGTTAAAATGCTGTCGGCAAAGGGCTTGATTTCCTCTCGTCCTAAACAAGGCATTCGAGTTCTTCCGGAAAGCCGTTGGAATATGTTTGACACCGATGTGCTAATTTGGATTTTAAGTAGCAAACCTTCTCTGTCTTTACTAAAAGAATTTACGCAAATGCGCTTCGCGATTGAACCCGAAGCAGCAGCGCTTGCAGCACAAAATGCAAACGATGAACAACTAGCGCAAATAGAGCATGCTTTGAGCAGAATGGCTGATGCAGATATTGGTCTGGACGATCCTTTGGAAGCCGACATTGAATTTCATACTAGTATTTTAAATGCTAGTGGAAATCGTTTCTTTGCCCAGCTGTCGGACTTTATAGGCACTGCATTGCGAGTGAGTATTCGTTATACAAACAAAATCAAAGGCGTTCCTGGCGCTGATGTTCAAAAACATGCTGACATTTTTAATACTATTAAGTCACGCAATACGGAAGCTGCTCGAGAAGCAGTATCTACTATTCTGATTGAGGCTCTCGAACTCATCGAGTCCAAGCTTTAGATTTAACAATAATGGCCAACCATATTCAACAATTGCTAAATAATTGGTACGAGCAACGCGATGAATTAGAGTGGGTTATTGCCACTATTATTGGCACTGAAGGCTCCTCTTATAGAAAGCCCGGCGCCATGATGATGATAAACAGTTTGGGTCAATATCATGGACTGCTTAGCGGCGGATGTTTAGAATCAGACATTATGCGGCAGTCTCGGCAATGTTGGATATCGGGTAAAAACATCATCATCCAATACGATATGCGCGAAGAAGAAGATATTGCATGGCAACTGGGTATCGGCTGTGGTGGTTTAGTTCGTATACTTCTGCAACCGGTTAGCACTGATAACGCTTACTTAAAGTTAATTGAGCTGCGGGAACAGATTAATCTGAATCAATGGTGCATGTATCAGCAGACATTGAATGAAAGCGCCCCATGCAATAAAGTAGTACTTTTACATAAACACCAAGCACTTAGCAAACAAGCTACCAATGAATCAACTGCCTACAAAACTGTTGGGATTAATTCCGCTGACGATAAACCTGTCGACCATAAAAACCTACCACAGCATGAAATGTTCGAACACATTATTAAACCTTCATTAAAACTGGCAATATTTGGCGGTGGTATTGATGCTATTCCTGTTGCTAAAATCGCGGCTGACTTATCTTGGCAAGTACTCGTAGCCGATCCTAGAACAGGCTATGCAAGGCAAGTGCAATTTCCTGATGCCGAGCAGATAATTAAAGCCCCATTAGACGACGTTACTCAGCATCAATGGCTGGCTAATTCAGACGCTATTGTCATTATGACTCACAATCTTAATTTGGATGCACAAGCCCTCGTTTTGGCGCAATCAAGTTCAGCTCGTTATATCGGTATGTTGGGGCCGATTCATCGAACTGACCGCGTTTTAGCGCAGGCGAATTTGAGCAAGCCTTCGTCACTAATTAAACCCTTAGCAAACCCGATTGGCTTAAGGTTAGGCGGAGAACTCCCGGAATCTATCGCTTTATCAATTATCTCTGAAATTCATGCCTTCATGGAAAGCGCAGATGCGCGTTCAATCAGTGACTTCCTGTAGTAATAATTGTAATTACACAAGTTGTAATTACACAATACACGCGATTTTACTCGCTGCTGGCGCCAGCAAACGCTTTGATGATGCAAAGCAACTCGCATTGATTAAAGAAACGCCAATGGTTGTGCATGTTTTGGAGGTGCTGCAAAAAGCCCAATTCGATAGTATTAAAGTTATATTAGGTGCAAACGCTTCTGATATTCAGCAAGTATTGCCACCCGAAACAAAAACTCTACGCGCCAAACACTGGCAGCAAGGCATGGGCATGAGCATAGCTGAGGGGGTAAAGGATTTATGTCCGGAAACGACTCATGTGTTTATTGGCTTAGCGGATCAAGTGGAAATTACCGCCAAGCAATATATAGGTTTGATAAATGAATCAAAACAACATCCAGACAAAATTATTGCGGCTTTGTATAGCGGAAAATTAGGAGCACCGGCCATATTCCCGAGACATTACTTTTCAGCCCTTGCTTTACTCACAAGTGACAAAGGCGCCCGAGATATTTTACGAGCTAATAAGCAACAAATAGTCAGTATTTATATGCCTGAAGCAGCCAAAGATATTGATACAAAAAATGACCTGTTAAACTATCAGCTCGCGCGAAAGTAGTAAGCAAGATACCTATTGAAGCCTCTGACTCTATGCTGATTGAATAAGGCAGAAATATTGGAGATATACGCTCAAGTAAACATTTTGCGGCTTAATTACGTACTGATATTATCGCCGTGCAAATTTCACTTAATATGTGAATTGCAGGGTTTGGTTTTATTACATGCAGCGTTTTATTAAACTGCGTTTTTTTAAAGATCCGAAATTGCGAATTTAGTTGCATATATAGGCTAACTAGGTCGATAGGCCTGAGCAGAGAACCCAAATTCTATGAATGTTGTTCCTTTCAAATCACTCTTAAGTTATTCACTTATTTTATCATTGAGCCTTGTCTCACTCACTAGCATAGCTGAGGAAACAGCCAAAGTAAGAGCTAATGAAATTGAGGATTATGCAGCAGTCACGCTAACATCAAGTTCAGCCTCGGAGCAAAAAGACAAAGAGAATCGTATCTCTTTGGGTGAAGGTGTTGGGAAAGCTGAAATTCCCATGGAAAGAAGCCTTACTGGCTTTGATAACATCAATGAGCCACTCTCATTATGGGAGTTAGGAGCAGGTGGTGGTGCTTTTTATAACCCCAAATACTCTGCTTCCAGTGAAGGTCGATTTGTTAGTCTGGTATTGCCTTTTATCGTCTACAGAGGCGAAACATTTCGCATCGGTGATGGCGGACCTGCTCGTGCTGTCGTGATTGAAAATGACACTTTCGAAGTTGATTTTTCGTTTGGTGCAGCCCTACCCTCTGACGGCGAAGATAATACTGCAAGAGAAGGCATGCCGGAGCTCGACTTCTTGGTTGAAGTTGGCCCTCAGATGATATTTATGCTGGGGAAATATGACTTTGACAAAAATGCAAAAGGAGAGAGTACCGGCACTAATTATGGAAAAGGGCGTCTCGATTTTCGTCTGCAAGCGAGGGCTGTGTTTTCTACCGACTTTGGCAGTATTGACGATAGGGGTTTTATATTAGAACCGCAAATATCATATCAACAGCGTGGTTTTAAACACGAAGACACCGCGCTTTCAATTTCTTTCGGCGCTGTCTTTGCAACCGAAAGAACCCATGACTATTTTTATGAAGTTCGCCCTGAGTTTGCTACAGCAGCTCGCCCTGCTTATGATGCAAAAGGCGGGTATTTAGGCTCTGAGCTTTCACTAGGTCTATCCTTTAGAATAAGTGAAAATGTTCGCGCATTTATTGGTGCATCAGCGCAATTTCATAGTTTGGCTGCCAATATAGACAGCCCTCTATTCGAAAAAGAAGTCACGTACTCAGTCGGCACAGCCTTTGTATGGCGCTTTTATAAAAGCAAAACCAAGGCTAGTTGGTAAGTGTAAACGCTAACGTTAGTTCAACTGAGCTGTCACTGCCAACACCTAACATGAAGTCACCGGCCTCAACGTTAAGCTGATTTCTAATGTCGTAGAACGCCAGATCGTCGGTATGCATCTCAAAACTAATATGCTCTTGAGAATGTGCTTTTACGTGAACTCGCTTAAATCCTTTAAGCTGTTTTACCGGACGCGTAACAGACCCAACTAAGTCACGCACATATAACTGCACCACTTCTTCAGCATCAATGTTGCTATGATTTTCTAAACGTAAGCTTACCTTGAAAGTTTCGCCTATTTTTATGCTTTGACTACTTATCTCAACTTGCTCATACGCAAAGTTGGCGTAAGACATTCCAAAACCAAACGGATATAAGGGAGTGAAATGTGTGTCGAGGTGAGTGGAAGCCATACCAAGTGAGGTTTGCGCAGCCCTTTGCGGCACATCATCCATGTATACATAACTGTGTTCTGCGGCCGGCCTACCAGTATTCTTCTGTGCGTAATAAATCGGAATTTGCCCAACTACACGCGGAAACGAGACAGGCAATTTACCTGAAGGACACGCATCACCAAATAGTAATTCAGCAATAGCAGGGCCACCCATAGTGCCGGGATGCCATGCATATAAAATACTGTCCACCTTATTCAATATCGGTTGGATAGTTAAGGGCCTTCCTGCAAGAATAACGAGAACTATTGGCGTACTAGAGGCATACAAATGCTCAATTAGCTTTGCTTGTGCACCAGGTAAATCTATATTGGATCTGGAATGCGCTTCACCTGACAATATCGATTCTTCGCCCAAAAACAAAATTGCAATATCTGCCGAATTAGTTAAATCGAGCGCTTTGTCAAAATGCTGCGTGTCATGGTCACGAGAATTTGCCAGTACAGGCATAAAATCAATCTCAATGTTATCACCGGCTAGCGCTCTTAGACCATCAAGGCAAGTAACACTGTCCTTTTCTTCGCCATCAAATATCCATGTACCTAGCTGTTCATATCCATCGTTTGCCATTGGCCCTAGCACAGCAATACGTTTTGTTGCTTGTTTTGAAATCGGTAAAATATGGTTGTTATTTTGCAGTAACACACAGCTTTTTTGTGCGGCTTCTTTAGCATCTTCTAAATGATTCGAATTTAGTGCATCAGGCAAGGATGAAGGATCTGTGAATGGATTAACGAATAAGCCTAATGCGTATTTTGCCTTTAGGATATTCAACACCATGGTGTCTACTTCAATTTCATCAATTTGCTTTGATGCTATTAGTTCACCCAAGTTATCGATATAACAGGTACTGACCATTTCCATATCAACACCTGCTTTAGCCGCTAAGTAAGCTGAGTCTTTTTGCGACGCAGACAAACCGTGTACTTGCAGATCTTTTATTGAATCCCAATCACTGACAACAAAACCTTGATACTGCCATTCTTCGCGCAATACTTGCTTCATTAACCATTGGTTACCGCTAGCAGGCACTCCATTTAAATCACTGAACGAAGCCATAAACGAAGCGGCGCCGGCTTTAGCAGCAACATGGAATGGAGGAAGGTAAACGTTTCTTAATTCATTTTCAGGAATATTTGCGGTGTTGTAATCGCGCCCGCTCTCACTTGCGCCATATCCAACAAAGTGCTTTGCACATGATGCAATTGAACCTACAGACGATAAGTCATCAGTTTGAAAGCCCTTAACCATAGCCTCACCAAGTTGACCGCATAAAAATGGGTCTTCACCTAAACTTTCGGCGATACGTCCCCACCTTGGGTCTCTAGCGATATCAATCATAGGCGCAAAGGTCCAATTTACACCCACTCTTGCTGATTCTAGTGCCGCAACTCGAGCCCCTTTCTCAACAATATCCGGTGACCATGTAGCCGCTTGACCGAGTGGAATAGGGAAGATCGTTTTAAAACCGTGGATCACATCACGGCCAATTAGCAACGGAATACCTAAACGACTTTCTTCAACTGCTATACGTTGTAACTCATTTACTATATCCAAGTCTACTTCGTTGAGAACCGAACTAACGCGCCCCTGACGTATACCATCTGCTAGTTCCGACGGGATTTGAGCCCCTCTTCCAGAAACCTGTGACAACTGCCCTAACTTTTCATTGAGGGTCATTTTGCTTAATAGTTCTGTAGCTTGGGCTTCTATCGATGGGGAATATAAATTAGACATATTGAGGGCTCTTTAGCAGTGCAGATCTGATGATCAGTTTAAGTTTGTTGATTAACTCGCACTCGGGATAAATAACAGCATACTAGATGTGTTAGGTTTAATACCCACCCTTAATCAGATTCGTTGCACACATTAGACCGCGAGTTGAGTTAGTCCAGTAAAACAAGACAAAGTGGACTTCTATCACGTTAAATTGCCGTCTATATTAGCAGTAGCGAGTTTTTTGACCTTTAGTTGGCGACTTTTTTCAGTTACGGATGAATGCAATTCCGCTTGAACCCACGAAACTACCAGACTGCCGCATAAGGTTTGTTTATTGACTGTGCCAGCATTAGCTTAGCCAGTTGATTTACAATTAATTAACATGAGCGACCATTTAACATGAGTGATGACGCACCCACAGAACCAGTTTCAAACGGTAAAATTCCGTTTCTCCAAAAAGTAATTTATGGCTTGGGCGCGCTGATCAATAATTTATTGTCAGCCGCGATTGGTGGCATGGTAATAGTATTAAACCTTGGTTTAGGAATGAATCCGGCACTGGTAGGTTTGTTGAGCGCTTTGCCTCGCTTAACTGATGCTATTACTGACCCCTTAATGGGTTACATTTCAGACCATACTAAAAGCAAGTGGGGACGTCGCCGCCCGTATATTTTTGTCGGAGCAATTGCATCCGGTATTATTTTCGCTTTATTGTGGCAACTGCCCGAAGGTCAGAGCGAGAACTTTTACTTTTGGTATTTCCTTGGTGGTTCGTTTATTTTTTACTTAGCTTACACTATGTTTGCGACACCTTGGGTTGCTTTGGGTTATGAGTTAACCCCTGATTATCATGAGCGCACTAGGCTAATGGCGACCCAAAACTTCATGGGCCAAATAGCCTATTTAATAGCTCCTTGGTTTTTATGGTTCATGCAAAATGATGTCTTGTTTGACGATATGCTAGCCGGCGCAGCTTGGTTGGCAGTCATTATTGGCGCGTTTACTATTTGTGTTGGTGTATTGCCTGCTATTTTCTTAAAAGAACCCATCAAACATGTACAAACCGGGCCCGTGCCAGGCGAACAATTTAATCCTGGTGTGAAAGGCTTTTTGAAAGGCTTTGTTACTACCGTTAAGTTCAAACCCTTTTTACTATTATGCGGTGCTACTTTCTTAGTATTCAATGGCTTTATGATGGTTGCCTCTTTTCAATTCTATGTCATTATTTATTATATTTTTGGTGGCGATACTTCTATAGGAGCAGAATATGCTGGCTGGTCGGGCACACTAGCCGCCATTTCGACTTTTGTCGTTATTTTTATCGTTACGAAATTTTCTACTCATTTCGACAAACGCAAGGCATTCTTCTTTGCTATTGGCCTATCTGCCTTCGGCTATGTGCTGAAGTGGTTCTGCTACACCCCTGACTATCCTCTATTAATGCTTTTGCCAGTGCCGTTTATTGCATTCGGACTAGGTGGTTTATTTACTTTGATGGGTTCGATGATTGCCGACGTGTGTGACATGGATGAACTCAATACTTATGAAAGACGAGAGGGCATGTTTGGTTCTATCTATTGGTGGGTGGTTAAATTGGGCATGGCTGCTGCGTTAGCTGCCGGAGGCTTCCTTCTAAATGCAACTGGATTCGATGTTGCACTAGGCGGCGCACAATCTGCAGATACTCTTTACCTGATGAGAATATTTGATGCCTTTATACCAGCACTGTGCTCTGTTCTTGCCATTTTGATGGTGTATTGGTATCCGATTACTGAACAGAAAGCACATGACGTTAGAATTGCGTTAGAGGCTCGTAGATAAGGCCAATAAAGATTAAGTGATAAACTATACACAAAAGAAATCGCCCATAAGCGCAAACTTATGGGCGATGTTTTGAGACTCATTCTAATCAACACATTCTGAAAAATGACTGTTAAGTACCACCAAAAATAACTAATTTAGTGGGCTTTATAAACACCTTCCGACTTCAATGAATGAACTGCAGAACAGCCTCTTGGGGAGTCGTTTCTTCGAACAATTTATTTAACATAAAATGGAATATTTGCATGCGCTGCATTGTTGTGACCATCAAACGCATATACGAAGAGTCTATAAGCACCTGACTCTGTTGGCGCAACTAGCTCTATAGTCGCATCCTGATTTTTAATAAGACCTTCAACTAGCTGTGGAATAGACTCCGCATCGCCACCTACAGCGTCTGAGATTGATTCAGCACGAACTTCCCAACTGTACGTAATCGTATCGCCTTCAGCGTCAACCGCTTCAACTGCAGCTATATATTTTTCACCTGAAGATAAAAACACGTTATCAAACGCGCCTTTTTTGTTTAGCGTAATTGGGCTAATCCGCGGAACACGGTTCTCAGGCCAGCGGTCGTTCCATATAAAATGCATAACGTCTACCGCTTCAGTTTTCTCACCCGATGCTAAAAACATTCCGTACCAAGTTGGTGTTTTCTCTTGCTTTTGTCCCCACAAAAATACGTAGTTACCAATCGCTTTATCGCGATGCAGATCTAGTACTTTTAGATAGCTCTTAGCATAGTTACTGGCTTTCTCTGAACTGGTATTTTCTACTGGCGCGCCCCACTTCGTGCTCCATACTTCCCAATGGCCAACTGACCCCCATTCAGTGACAAAATAAGGCTTATCGTAACCAGCCTCTTTAATATACTTCGGCAAATTAACGATATCAGCATACATTTGAAAACTCACAAAATCTAAGTCTGGAGCGCGCTCTTTAATATCTGCTAAAGCTTTTCTATCAAAACCAGCAATCGCCGTGGTAGTTGGATGATTGGGGTCAATTTCTTTGATCATTTTTGCGGTATCGTTAATCGCATCAAATACTTTCGGATTGGTATATTCAAGGTTAACTTCATTTCCAACAATCCAAGTTAACAAAGCGGGATGGTCTTTATACTTTTTGACCCGAGCCGTATTTTCTTCAAGTTGCTTTGCAACCAACGAAGCGTCGTTATAATCGAAGTCCATACGCTCCTTACCGAACTCTAAACACAATGACACCGTAATGCCCATTGCATGGGCACGGTCTAGTAGTTTTTGAGCTGGCTCCGCATGGTGATCAACAGCCCATGTGCGCACCGAATTACCACCAAACTGAACCAAACCTTTGAGATCTAAGGACGCGATACCCGCGCCTTTGACTTGGTAAGGCTTTCCACCTCTAAGAAGTTGAAAATTACCATCTGTCTCGATTATTTCAACTTTCATGGGTACTTGTTTTGCGCTTGAATCAGCAGCGCTTGCCAAAACACTTGAGCTTCTAGCTGCCTGTGTTATCGGATTTATTTGCTCACTTCCTTTAGTCTGTAAAGCAAGTGCGGTAAACGCCGTGCTAACCATGCCGAAAAGAAGAAGTGAGATTAAGGTCTTAATAGACTGCATATTCGTTCACTTAATCATGTCGTTAAGCCGCAAAGGCTTATCAACAAATTTATTTTCAATGTAACCATTTTTCATGACACTACCACCAAACTGATATTGCAAAAGTAAATGCCCGACGGATTAAACTGTTACTAATATGTTAACAACAGTTTGCTCTCTTACCTCTGCTTACCTCAAATTAAATGCGCTTAATAGGACTTTTTGAAAGATAAAATGGATGTAGTACCTAGATATACTAAGATGGGGTGTGTAAACTGCAGAGATGTTAACAATACGTAAATGTATAGCGCCATGATAAGTGCTTTAAACCAGATAGTAAAAACAGCAATAAAACAAGATGCTACTCACCGTTTCTGGTTCTGGCAGGCAAGTTTTTGGCTCTTTTTAAGCGCAGTTAGTTTCGTGACTCTAACCCTCTGGTACAGCCATGTTACTTTGGCCAATGTCCTGCACACATTACTGCAAGGACTCTTGGGTTTATTGTTTTCTGTTTTTCTGTATCGCACCTTTGACAAGATGTGGGACAAGTCCGTTAGCTATCGTTTATGCGTTGGCATGCTAGTTGTATTTTTCGTTGCTTTTGTATGGACAATTTTTAGGATGCAGGCACTCTCTTTGTTAACGCCTGCCGACGAAGTTTGGATGGAGTTTGGCGGCTGGTATTTCGCAAGTATTTTTATATTTTTGTGTTGGACAGGATTATTCCACGGCATTCGCTATTACGAGTTATTGCAATCTGAGCATGAGACTATGTTGAACGCAGAGGCCGCGACGCGAAAAGAACACATCAAACGCCTTGAGGCACAAAGTGTAGCGCGTGATGCAAAGTTAAAGATGCTACGCTATCAACTTAACCCCCATTTCTTATGCAATACACTTAACGCAATTAACTCACTCATCGAAATTGAAGAAGCTGAAAAAGCACAAACAATGACGGTTCAATTAAGTCAATTTTTGCGTCATTCACTCGACAATAATCCCGATACCAAGATTACCTTGAAAGAAGAGATTGCAGCGCTTAATCTTTACTTAGAAATAGAAAAAACCCGATTTGCCGATCGACTACACATTGATTTTAAAGTTGATGAGCATGCTAACAAAGCACTAGTACCTAGCCTTTTATTGCAGCCCATTATTGAAAATTCGATGAAGCATGCGATTTCACAAAATGAGTTAGGCGGCACTATTGAGTTGAGAGCAGACATCAACCAAGGTAGACTAATAATAGTAATCAATGATACTGGAGCAACACTTTCCAGAAGCAGGATCATTAAACGTAAACAAAAGAAGAGCGTTGGTTTAGAAAACACCGAGCAGCGCTTGTCTGTTTTATATGACGATGACTATCAATTGACCTCGATTCGCAGAACAGAGGGAGGCCATTCGACCTGCATTAATATGCCGCTAGAATTACCAGATTTAGATAGCGATAGAAACAGAGAACCACAGCCACAGCTTGCCTGAAGCAAAGCGTGAATTAAATAACTAAGCATTATTTGAATGCCATTTTCAACTAATAATAAATACGATGAATGACATGACAAAAATTAGAACCATTATTGTGGACGACGAACCCCTAGCATTGAAGCTGCTAGCAGCGAAACTCGATAAGCTGCCTAATGTGGAAATTATTGCAAAATGCGCTAACGGTAGAGAAGCCATTAACGCAGTAATTGAACTCACGCCCGATCTACTCTTTTTAGACATCCAAATGCCCGGTTTATCGGGTTTGGATGTGGTCAAAGAACTACAAAATGATGTTATGCCATTAGTCGTTTTTGCGACAGCGTATGAGCAGTATGCTCTAGATGCATTTGATGCCAATGCAGTAGATTATGTGCTTAAGCCAATAGATAATGAACGAATTGCACGCGCTGTTGCCCGAGCACAAGAGCGTCTGCAGTTAAATTTAGAAGAAGATACAGAAAACAAAAATGGCGTAATAGGCGCAATCGCGCAAATCGAACAAAGACATGAAAAAACCATTACTTGGTTCGCTGATGATGTCCCTGCTCGTGAGGGCCAAGCAGTCAATGTGAAGCATCGCAAAATAGTCATTAAAGACCGAGACGAGATACACTTATTAAAGCAAGAAGATATCCAATGGATTGACGCGGCTGGTGACTACGTTTGTGTGCATGCACTAGGCGAAACCCATGTAAAACGTTCGACCCTAAAAGAAATGTTAGAAGAATTAGACGACATTCAATTTAAGCGCGTTCATCGTTCAACTATTGTTAATCTTAATTTCATCGATAAAGTTATTCCGCATACCAAAGGCGAATTTTTCTTAATGATGGGCGAGCATGACAAAATTAAGGTTAGCCGAAATTATAAAGATGTAGTTAAAACCTTTCTGACTACGTGAGTCTTATGGCCTAGTCGTTTATGCTAATTAGCCCAGTATTAGAGTTATATTCAACGCTTAGTGCTGGTTGCGGTACATAGGTATATCGGCATGAATTCCCACCCAAGTATAAGGCTGTGAATAAAGCTGAGTCGTCGGCAGCTACGTCAGCATCTTGAGAAGCTAGAACAGCGCGCCAAACATCTTCGCAATCATTGCGACTATTCAATGTAAGACTAGTACCTCTGGTGTCTGCAGGGTAACCAAAACGATTAACTGATAAGTCACCTAAAACAGCTGGATCATTAATAGGGATAAAATTCTGAACGGCGTTGTCGTTGCCACGGACTTGCCAAGCAATATGAACTTGATTGATACCTGCTTTAAATGCAGCAGATATACCCTTGAATGTTGCTTTCTCAGCGTCTTCTGCAATATTTATAAAACGCGGCGCCGCGATGACTGCGAGTAAGCCAAGCAATACAATTACAATAATTAACTCTACTAGTGTGAACCCTGATTGTCGTTTCATGGCTGCCCTGTTATGGTGTGTGAGTTTACTGAATAACCCTATATCAATGATAACAAAAGCAGTTCAGATTCAAATCTAGGAAAAAACATAAAGGTATCAATTTTGAACACTAAGCAGTACAAATCATATTTTAATTCACCATCAGGTATATACGCTTTATCGCATTCAGTAGGCCCTATGCCAAAAGCGACAAAGCATGCCTTAGAGCAGTATTACCTTGCTCCGTGGGAAGAATTAGGTGGTGACGCTTGGCCACTTTGGCTAGAAGGTATTGATCTTTTTTGTGGTTCTATTGCCAAATTAATCAATGCCCAAGAGCGAGAAATCTGTCCACAAGCCAATCTAGCATCGGGCTTTTCGGCCTATCTAACGTCGATAGCTAAGCTTGAGGGCAACGCTGAAAGTCGCGTTATATTGATGCATGAAGATGCCTTTGCTTCTATGGGTTTTGTGGTGTCGTCCTTAGCTCAAACTTATAACTTATCTTTAGTACTAATTGAAGATGATCCTAATGACCTTCATGCATGGGACAAAGCTCTCACAAAAAACAATGTTTTAGCGTGCTTGTTTACACATGTGCATTCAAACACATCCTTGAAATCAGACATTCCTAGCTTAGTGAAGTTGGCGACTAAACATAAGGCATATTCGCTAGTTGATATAGCACAATCAGCAGGGGTGGTGCCAGTTGATGCTAAAGCCTGGAATGCTGATGCAATATTTGGCTCTTGCGTTAAATGGCTATGCGGTGGCCCTGGCGCAGGTTTTATGTATGTTAAAGCAGAACAATTGGCTAATTTGAATCCTGATCCCGTGGGCTGGTTTTCACATCAAAATCCATTTGAATTTGATATTAAGAATTACCAAGCGGCCGACACTGCTAAACGATTTTGGGGAGGTACTCCTAGTGTCTCAGCCTACATAGCGGCGCGGTCCTCTATTGAAATGATGCTGGATATAGGCATTGAAAATGTGGCGCTGCATAACCTTGAGTTAAAACGTCATTTACTAAACTGTCTCCCAACGCACGTGGATATTAAACCGGCCATGAGTGATCTTGCGAATCAAGGCGGAACACTTTGCATTGGCAGCGACAATATGGATGATGCAGCGAATAGGTTAACTGAGGCAGGCATTCGTTTTGATCGTCGCGGCGATATATTCCGTTTGTCTTTGCACATTATCAATACCGTGGAAGATGCTAAAAGCATTGCCTTGTGTTTTGAGCGCCACAATTGAATATTCGAGAGATAGTTACAGGATCATTGAGCATGTGCTTGCCAACGCTCTATTGCTTGCAAGTAGTTTAGCTTTTGATCCTCAGCTGCAAAGGCTTTTATAGCGCTAAAGCCATCCTGATTGTTTAGCTGACCTACCAGCATTTTTGCAAAAGTTGAGCTAGCAGGATTTACAGTGGTTTGCATAACAAGCCTGACTTTGCCTAAGGGGGCATCTATTTTAGTCGATATTGGAGCACTCTCTTTTTCCATTGTCATTATGTAATAGAATAAAATACAAAGCGCGACCAAGGAGACTAAACTTAAGATTTTCAATATCGAGGAACTTGCAAAGAGATATGCAAGCTGGTTTTTTTTGGTTGAGACGCCAGTATTTTGTGACTCTGTTATTTCTGCGAATTCATTATCATCTTTTGCTAGATATATGGTGTGAGCTTCTACATCAAGCGCCTTTGCGATGCGGGCTAAATTGTGAGTAGATACGGCCTGCTCTCGAAATACTTTATTAACTAAATCCTTCGGTGCTTTCTCCAAACCTTCATCAATAGCCATCTGATTGGCCAAAGCTGCTTGGCTATGAAAACCTGAATTGATGAGCGCAGCTTCGAGTTTTTCTCGTGAAGCCCTAATTCCTCGTTTTCGTTTTCTAAGGTCCATGCCAATTTCATCACAATTGAGTCTTGCTACAATAGTACATAAAATAGACAGTTATCGCATTAATAATAAGCAGCCAAAAAAAGTACAGCATAATTTTAAATAGACTTGTTTGTCGTCATTTAACGCCACTTAAGAGTAGACCTATGATACTTAAGGTATTAATGGTTTGTTTCTGTTTTTGAATAGCAGTATACCTAGGTCTTGTTGAATTTTGCTGTACGATTTTTACTCATACAAATTTAACTCAAATATACAACATAGATCAACACGCGCAGTAAATTTCCAAGTCTAGTAACTTGCTCATAACTACTATTTTATTTATACAAAAAGGATATATACATGAAAAGTAGACTGTCACTTTCAAACTTCAAATTTAAGACCTGTTTTTTCGCCTCGGTCTTTGCATCTAGCGTTATTTTGACTGGTTGTATGTCTACCGATCCCACCTTAGGTGGCAGCAGCGGTAACACAATCACCGGAGGCGCAGGCGGTGCTAATAGTGAAAATGCGAACAATGCATTGGAGCAATGTGAGAGCCCTCTTGGCACAGTTGGAATGTTTGAAGATAGATCACTTCCTTGGTGGGGTGATTATCGTCAGCGATATCCTGACCTTGGTAGCACGACTCCTGTCATTCGCACCATGATACAGCAGTCAAATTGCTTTGTGATTGTCGAACGCGGCGCAGCGATGGATGCAATGAATAGAGAGCGTCAACTGATGCAGGCAGGTCAATTGCGAAGTGGCAGCAATATTGGTGGCGGTCAAATGGTGTCGGCCGACTTCACGCTGAGCCCATCAATTCAGTTTTCCGCAAAAGGAACTGGAGGGCTTAAGGCAATAGCTGGCGGGCTGTTTGGCAGTTTTGGCTCGGTTCTTGGTGGCGGTTTAAGTAAAAATGAGGCGGCCACAACCTTGTTGCTCATTGATAATCGTTCTGGCGTGCAGGTGTCTTCATCAGTCGGTAGCGCTGGAAACTATGACTTCGATATTTTTGGTGGCTTCTTCGCCGGTTTCGCTGCGGGCGCATCAGCATACTCTAATTCGCCTGAGGGAAAAATTATTACCGCTGCTTTTGCTGATTCTTACAATCAGATGGTAATGGCACTGCGTAACTATAAACCTCAGAAGGTTGAAGGCGGACTTGGCAAAGGTGGGAAGCTAAATGTTGATGGGCAAGTAGATGCAACAGGTAGCGGCGGCGCTATAGATGTTCCTCAAGCTAGACTAGAGCCGGTTTATATTGATAACAGAAACTCCAGCACCTTGATAACGAATGACTTCCAGGGCCGAATTGATGCTTATGATGAGAGAGCATTAGAAGACTATTATGATCATTTAAAAAACGCAGCTGAAGCGCTTTCAGGCATTGCCGAAATGGGCAGTGCAGGAGGCACAAGCGTTGGTGGTATGGACTTCAAAACAACGATGAAAGCGGCTGTAAACATGTTTAGTAGCCAACTAGAAGGCGCCGCTATAGAGTTGGAGGCATGGCCAGTATCAGCAAAGGCTGAAGGCTGGCGCATTCTAGGCAGTCGAATTGAGCGTTATACGACAATGTTTTATAAGAATCGGGATAAAGCATTAGCTTCAGAAGAGTTAGATCCTGATATTAGAAACGTGTTGGCGGATATCCGCTTAATGAGCAAAGACGATTTTTTGAATTAACCAACCCTGACGCCATTTTTAGACCCCTTTTTTAGACCCTGTTTTTATATGGGGCCGGGCCTTAAAACTCTTGTAACATAAGCTCGTCGTAGTCGTTGGCGCTCAATACGAGCTTAAATTTTGCGGCTAAGTTGTCGAGTTCGACTTCTTTAGCACTTAACTCTTCCATGATTATGTTGTTGTCGTCTAGTTGCCACAGCAAACGTGAACCTGCATAACTATAGTGCAAAGCCAACAAAGCATTCACATTACCTTCAAGCGATGCGGCTTCTAGTTTGCGCATTTTTCGGTTTATTTTATTAAGTGACTGCTTTAGATCCCAAACATATGCTACTTCGGTCATAAATTCGTGAGTGCGAAATTTATTTAGGAGCAGACCAATCGCTATACAGCTGACTATTGCGCCGCTTAAGTTCCAATAAAAATGACTGCCACTTTCATCCGGGAACAAGGCAATTAGTACTTGTGCAATTGCTAAGCTACCTATCGTCAAACTTGCAACACAAGCGCCAATGACAATATTCAAGTGACGGCGATAACGCGCTTTATTTACTTTAATGAGTTGCATAATTTCCTAACATGAGTAACACCTAGTATGAGTAACACCTAGTATGAATGTCATCTGAGATGAGTGACCCCAATATAAATGACACCTTAGATGAATAGCCCCCGAATATAAATGCGGTAAGCGTTAATTGCTGTATGGTTTGTCTTACGTTAACTTCGGTTTTACATAGCGCAAGCCAGAGCTGCCAGAAGACGAAGTATCATAGCATTTTGCCAATGCAAAATTTGTCTGTATGCTCATATAGTCATTTATTTTGTAATGCTCAGTAGCCCAACCTTTTAAAAAGCGATGAAAGTCGGCCCAAGAGAAAGCGTATAGATACCGCCATTCTGCTTCCAATTCATCAAAATTTACCTGTACATGATTTTCTACAATAGCTTTTCTGAGTAATGAAAAATACTCATCTAACAAGCTATCAGCATGCTGTTTGAGCTCATCGCTATCCAAGCAACTGCCTAAGAAATACATCATATCCTTTATCCCAGCGCCACGACCAACATATTGAAAGTCGACTGCCGCCAAGTCTTCAGTGTCAGCGCTGAAACAAAAATTTGCGATCTTAGCATCACCATGCAAAAGCGTTTGAAAGCGTGCGTTGTTGAGTTGCTCATCAATTTTTTTAGCTTTGCTCTTTAACTCACTTTTCTCCATTTTGACAAATTCATCTTGCCGAGTAGCCAAATGCCAATAAGTGCCAACTTGCCATAAATCGTCGGTAGTCTGGGTTAAGAATCTTGCATGAAAATGAGCTAGCCAACGAACCCCCAGTTTAACGATCGATAATGGGGCTTCAGTGCAGCGCAACTCAAAACCAGCGGCATCCAAATCTTCCATTATCAACAGACTAAGTCCGTTATATTGAGAAATATCATGCGAAGCACCATCTAAAAAATCATTCGAAATTTTATTTACATTTTTATTTAGACTGATGTCTAGCAACGCTTCAGAGTTTTGAGGCGCGCTCGTACCAATAATAAAACTAGGAACTCGGCATCGTGAGTCTGTTTTCTCAGCGTAGTTTTTATAAAAAGTGAGCTCATTTAAATATGAATCGACTTTCCGTTGGTGAGAAACGGCTCCATCCCAACCTCTTGGGTGCGCTCCCTGTTGTGTCGGCTTTACTACTTTGACTATTTTCGTTTGCCCAATATTGGGAATTGAATAGCGAGCAATTTCACCATACCCACTCCACAACATTTGTATAGATTGAATCTTGCAGGCATTCATGTCTTTGAAATATTTTTGCACGAAATGCAGAACGAAATTGTCGATTGTCATACTCACCTATTTTCTAGCCATCGTGTTAACATTGTTCCTCAAGATGAAGTGTGTCAAGACAGATTAATAAATATCCATTATGCCTGTGTGGATAAAGGTATCCAAACTTAGTGTAAACTAAGATGGGCAACATAGTTACTGTCAGTATCGACGCAACGCCAACCTCCGCAATTATAAACTTTGCGATAAGGTCCAATGCGTTTTCATTTGAATAATTCGATATCCTGTATAAATACAACCAAGAGTGCTGTATAACCGCGCCATGAAAATTCCAAAACGTTTACTTCCCCTTGTCGAAGATGGTCTTATCGACGACGTTCTTTATCAACTTATGAGCGGTAAAGAAGCCACTGTGTTTGCCGTTGTAAGTCAGGGCGAAATTCGCTGCGCTAAAGTTTATAAAGAAGCAATGAAACGCAGCTTCAAAAAGGCCGCACAATACCAAGAAGGTAGAAAAGTTAAAAACAGCCGCCGCGCAAGAGCGATGGAAAAAGGCTCAAGCTTTGGCCGCAAGCAACAAGAAGATGCTTGGCAGAACGCTGAGGTAGAGGCTTTGTTTACGCTTTCTAAGGCTGGCGTTAGAGTGCCACAACCCTTTGGTTGTTATGACGGCGTGCTGCTTATGGAGCTTGTTACTGATGATGAAGGAAATGTTGCGCCACGATTAAACGATGTTTCAATGACCGAAGAGCAGGCTCTTGAAGATCATGCGCAGGTAATGCTGTACGTGATGCTGATGCTTTGCGCCGGCATTGTGCATGGCGATTTATCTGAATTCAATGTACTAGTTGATGACTATGGTCCGGTTATTATCGACTTACCTCAAGCAGTAAACGCGGCAGCAAACAACAATGCGTTTAGCATGCTGCGACGTGATGTACGCAATATGACGGATTACTATGCGCAGTTTGCGCCAGAATTACACAACACAGACTACGCCGAAGAAATTTGGGCTTTGTTTGAAGCAGGCAAGCTAACACCAGAATCTGAATTAACTGGCCATTTTGAATTCGATGAAAGTGAAGCTGACGTTGATACTGTCTTAGAAGAAATCAAAGCGGCGTTTGCAGAAGAACAAGAACGTTTAGAACGGATTAGTAATGCTAACACTGATGCAGACGAATAATTTTGCAAATACTGCCTGCATAAGAACGGCACGAATGAGCGCTGCAGAATGAAAAAACTATCTAAAAAGCTAGATCAGCATGTTATCGATGCGCTTACATCTGTATGTGAGAAAGCAAAAATTGATATTGATGGGTTTGAATGGGTAACGCACACAGCAAACTTTGACAATTTTCCAAACAGTTTGAATATCACATGCGTTTTTAATACCCGAGTATCGCTTGCTAACGCTCGCACAAACGGGCAACTAACCACGCTGGTTGATGACATAGATAAACATCTCTCGAAGCTTGGGATTGTTCTAAAATCACCAAGCAAACAGATTCACTTCGACACTGAGCAAGCCAACCCCAAAGAGCGTTTACTTTAAGTTCACGAGCAAATATCCGATGCAATTGAGCAAGTTAGAGTATTAACTCATCTAACTTTGACCTGTTTCTACGCGAAAGTGTCAGGCTTTCTCCGCTTCTTAAAATGACCGAATAGTCGCCTTTATCATTGGGCCTGAGCTCAACAATGAAGCTGCGGCGAACGATAGATGAACGATGAATGCGAACAAAAACAAAAGGGTCAAGTTGACTCTCCAATTCAGAAAGCGTCTCTCTGTGCAATACCTGTTTATTATCTGCAAGATGCACTTCAGCGTAATTTCCTGCGCCTGTAATATAGTTAATCTGATCCACATCAATTAGACGAATACGTCCTGGGTCTCGAATAACAAGGCGTTGCCTGTACTCAACTTGCTTGTTTTGCATTATTTGACGAATAGTATCGTTGAGCGCATGGATATTTTGGGATTCTTCATCTTTATGCCGCTCTGCTGCTCGTTCAAAAGCAGTAAAGAATCGGTCATCATCAAAAGGCTTTAGAATATAGTCAATTGCATTCAAATCGAACGCCTCAACGGCAAATTCATTGTAAGCTGTTGCAAAAATTACGATACACTTTTTAGGTAAATGTTTCGCCAATTCGATACCTGAAATACCCGGCATTTCAATATCCAGGATTACGATATTTGGGTGATGTTCGTGTGCTAAAACCAATGCCTGATTGCCGTCTTCAGCTTCATAGACTTCTTGTACATAAGGGATCTTGCTCAATAATAATTTTAGCGTTTGTCTTGCCAAGCTTTCATCATCAGCTACTAATACTTTAAGCATCCAGCTCTCCTATTGGTATGGCTAATGTAGTTTCAAAAACATCGTTCTCTAAGGGACGTAATTCCAAACGAAAATGCGTGTAGATTCTAGTAAGTCGCTCTCGCGTGTTGGTTAATCCTATACCAAAACCTTGGTGATTGTCATGTCGGGCGACTCTATTGGTCATGACAAACATAAGCTCATGCTCGTCACGCGAAATTTCCAAATTCAAAGGGTTTTGATTAGATTCTAATTGTGAACCATGCTGGACTGCGTTTTCTACTAAGGGGTGCAAAAGCATGTTTGGAATAGAAAATTCAAGACAATCTGGATGAACCAAAATATGAGTGTCTAATTTGTCGGCAAATCGCATTTTTTGGAGCGTCAGATAGCTATTAATGAAGTCTACTTCTTCTTTCACTCTAACGTCAGCATGATCCGTATTTTCTAATATTTTGCGCAACATGAGGCTCAACTCAGATAATGCAGATACCGCTTCCTTTTCCCTTTTAAGACGAACTAAACTAGCGATAGTATTTAGCGTGTTGAATAAAAAGTGGGGGTTTAACTGTGATCGTAATGTTTTAAGCTGCTCTTGTGTCAATTCATTTTGTAATCGCTTGAGCTCTATTTTTTCCTCAAGAACATTATGGTAGAAATTGATTGCTATCGCCGCAGCTAACACGCCAAGATAAATAAAAACGTCTAGTTGAGAACTGGTGTACAAAGTACGCGTAAATATGGGCCAAAATTGCGTGAATTCATCACCGAACAATATATTTCGACATAGCGTGCAAAAGGCCCAATAGGATATGAGTAAAATAATCATCCAAAATAGATGATTTAGTACCCGCCTCGAGACAGTTATATCCTCATTAGCGTTGCGTTGCACCACTATAAATACGCCAACCGTCACCCACACCCAACTAAGGTACCAAGGACTCATCAATACCCATGTTCGTATCCACGATACTTCTCCCTCTGTATTTAACATGGCGTTATACTGAACATGAACGAATATCGCATGAACTGCCAACCAGAAAAATACATTAGCCAACCAGAAATATCGCGATAAGTGATTTTTTTGTCCCATTTGAGCTCAATTCTTTGATCTTAGGTGGCGTCTGTTTTTTAACATAGCGATGTTTCTTTAATTAATCCAATTTTTACCACTGCGCCTTTCATCCCAGAACCCTCAATGAGGGTAAAAGTGAAGGCGCGCTTGGTTACTCAATTTTGATAAAACACCTGAAATATCATATTTTATCCATGTATATCATATTGATACGAAAATCAGGTGAAAACTATGATGTCGTCATCTATCAGTATTGATTGATAGCACTAAATAAGTTCCCCCCGTTTATCCTTAAATACCCGCCATTGATCACTTCGATTGGTATTTTCGCGGATACCGCCTAGAGAACCTCTCTCTTTGAGCATAATTTAAGCGAAGGTAACAAACGTTATCGCAATAAAACAAACAGGTTCAGGGAGAAACAAATGTATATTAATTCAAAATTGGCTGTAGCAGTCAAGATTGCACTTTGTGCAGGCGCTATTTCGGCAATGGCAACCTCAACAGCAATGGCGCAAGAAACTAGTGATACTGGTGCTGATGAAAAAAATATTGAAAAAATATCGGTCACTGGTAGTCGGATAAGAGCCCCAGGTATTGAATCATCAAGCCCAATTTTGTCGATTGGTGAAGAACAAATCGGTTACTTTCAAACACCCGAATTTGAAAGAGTATTAAGATCTTTGCCCTCAACGATACCTGCTGACGGCAGCAATGCAAACAATGGTACAGCTGGAGCCGCAACGATAGATCTCAGGGGTTTAGGAGCGCAGCGTAACCTAGTATTACTAGATGGCAAGCGTATGGTGCCATTCAACTTTAACGGCCAAGTAGACACAACCAATATACCAACAGCATTGATTGAAAGTATTGATGTAGTCACCGGTGGTGCTTCTGCAGTATATGGTTCCGACGCTGTGGCTGGTGCGATTAACGTAATTTTAAAAAAGGATTTTGAAGGTGTTGAGCTGAGTGTGAATCATTCGCAAACTGATGAATCAGACGGTGATGTAGACAGCATGGCACTTACACTGGGTTCCAATTTCGATGACGATCGTGGTAACGCAGTTTTGTCCATTAGCTGGTTCAACCGTGAACCAATCCGCTTAGGTCAACGTCCATTAGGTCAGCTTGGTATCAACTCAAACACCGGCGCTGGTTATGCTGAGTTCCTTGCCGGCGAATCACCAGCAGAACCGATAGCGGGTTGCGGTGGACCTAACGTTGTTGATTTTGTAAATGGCAGTGGTTCAACAACCGCTATTCCCACTCGATTCGAATTAATTGGAACCGGCGTAACGGGCCAATTTAGGGATGATAGGACACTAGGCGATCAATGTAGTAGGTTCAACTTTAATCCTTTCAACTTCTATCAAACGCCTGCACAACGCTACTCTGCGACAGCGCTAGCTAACTACTTCATTAATGATAATGTTGAGGTATACGGCTCCTTCAATTATTCAAATAGCTCTGTTGATCAGCAAGTTGCACCATCAGGAACATTTGGCGCGGCATTCAATTTACCTCTTTATAACCCACTCATTGGTGATCAAGCATTACAGTGGATACTCGACGGCGCTAATGATGCAGTAGTTGGTGGTTCTCTGGTAGACGGTGGCAGTTGGACTGATACTAACGCTAATGGCGTTGTCGACTCAGAGGATTCACTTAATGTCAGGCTGCGTCGCCGTACATTAGAGCTCGGTGCTAGAACTGAGCGTTTCGATTCAGACATTTGGCAACTAAACGTTGGTGTTAGAGGTTATATTGGCGAGGACTGGGAATATGATGCTTCCTATCAGTATGGAGAATCAAACCGAACTACAGTGCGAGACGGCTATACTAACTTACCAAATATCCAAGCTGCATTAGATACACGTGATGGTGTCACCTGTGCGTCGGGCGGAACGTGTGTACCGATAGATTTATTTGGCGGTTTTGGCACGATTACAGAAGCGCAAGCAGGTTTTGCTAGAGCAATTGCAATCCAACAGCAAAAATACGAACAAGAAATTGGCTCACTTGTATTTTCTGGCCCAATAGATTTCATCGCCCTACCAAGTGCAAATGAACCGCTATCGATGAGCTTTGGTTTAGAATTTAGAAATGAAACAGGCTCACTTGAACCTGATGAGTGTTTAAAGCTGGCTCCAGCAAGTTGCCAAGGTGGCGCAGGTGGTAATTTATTACCGATTACTGGTGGCTACAAAACACAAGACTTCTACTTTGAAGGATTTTTACCCTTGGTTAATGATATGGCGTTTGCTGAGTCACTTAACTTGGAAGTTGGTTTTAGAAGCTCGGACTACGATACAATCGGAACAACTGACTCTTGGAAGTACGGCTTGAACTGGCGCCCAGTAGATTCTTTATTGGTACGTGTAATGAAGCAACGTGCAAACAGAGCACCCAACATTGGTGAGCTATCTTCGCCCGTAACATCAGGACTTAGTAATGCGATAGAAGATCCTTGTTCAGTTGAAAACGCCGGCAGTATTGATGCAACTTTGAGACAGTTGTGTATTTCAACTGGTATGTCTGACGCGCAAGTTGGTGTTATTCCAGACATAATTTCTGGACAAATAAATACCTTTGCAGGAAGTAATCCGGATGCTCCTCCAGGCCCTGAAGAAGCGGATACCACTACAGCTGGTTTTGTATGGACCCCAACGTTTGATACCTTCACTGACGTCACACTATCAGTCGATTACTATGACATAGATATCAAAGATATTATTGGTACCTTTACCGCACAAGAAGTACTAGATTCGTGTTATGTACAAGGTTTAGCGAGTGAATGTGACAAAATTAATCGTGTTGGTGGTGACCTAACCGGTTCTTCTGCCGGAATTAATTTGTTCACCAGTAACTTAAAATTCTTGCAAGCCGAAGGAATTGAGATTGGCTTTAACGTGGGTTTAGATATAGAAGAATACGGCACAATCGAATTCTCGGCTAACATTAATAAGTACCTTACTCAGGAATCTCAAAGCTCTGATAATGTTCCGGTAATTGATTGTAGAGGTTTTTACGGCACTAGCTGTACGCCGATTTCCGATTTACGTTGGATACAACGTACAACTTGGAAAATGGATGAATTGACGGTGTCGTTGCAGTGGAGACATATTGACTCTGTTGATGTTGAACTACCTGAAGCATCTATTAGATTTGAAGAATTTAGAAACATCGAGTCTTATGATTACTTTGACCTTTATGCTAGCTATAACGTGACAGACTGGGCAATAGTTACCGCCGGTATTGATAACATGTTAGCAAAAGATCCACCGGTTCTTGGTAATCAAATTGGCGCTACTAGGGCAAATTCTGGTAATACTTTCCCTAGCCAATATGACACCTTGGGTCGTATTTATAAAGTGGGAGTGAACTTTAAGTTCTAAGATGCTTCAAGTGATACGGGTAACATAGTTAACGAGGCGCTTGTAACACTAAGCACTGAGCTTGCAGCGCTTTCACTAAGCCTGCGGCGTTCTCTATGAAGCCTGCAGCGCATTACCCAAAGCGGAGTCATTCCTAACAGTCTGACTCCGCTTTTTTTGGTCAAAAATATAGCCGTATAAAGTTTGATAATTTTGTGTGGCAGTGACCTTTGAATTCAATTTCAAACGGAGAGTAGTGGGCCCATTAATTGTCATATTCATTTGGTTTTACTAGTTCGGGTCTATGGCGGTTCCGAACCTACAGCCTCATAAGCGGCTGGACCATTTCGCTCAAGATAAGGTGTGTTTTCACTCGTGAAAATCAAATCAATGACAGACCGTTTTGGGCAGATAACGGACGTAGCTATTTTCTCGGATTTAGTCTCCTGTGAGCGCGCAACGGTCGTTCGCTATCAACTAGGTGAATAGAAGGTTAAGCTTCAAAGGGGTCATTGCCAGAGTAACTATCCTAGGGACCATAAGGCTAAAGACCGAAACTGAATTGAAATTGTTCTGCCTGCTTTGCACTAAGCTAACAACACCTGCCTGTTTCATTCAGTTAAGCCACCCATTTTCCCTTTTTCGTTAGCCACGGGTCATATGCTTAAAGCCCAGCTAATTAGTCATTGTTTAGATAAGGGGCGCATTTATTCTGCCTTGCACTCCTTCAAAGATAAGTTCATTTTGATATATTTGCTCGAATTCATTAAAAAAGTGTAACAGTTGATCTTCATCAATATACTATATTTAATCTGCATGTATTCTGTATCTTTTCGTCGGTTTATTGAGGCGTTATGTGTGGATTTAAGCTAAATTAATCATGTGTAGAAGTTATTTCCTTTCTACTTAGGAGTTGTAATGGTTAAAATTGATACTAGTGATATTAAAGATAAAGCACTTTCACCATCAAGTTTAGAAAGAAAATACCAATATTTATTAGACCACATGGCTGAAGGTTTTGCCTTGTGTGAAATAATATGTGATGAAAAAAATATACCTTGTGATTACAGAATACTTGAAGTTAACAAGGCATATGAAAAACAAACAGGTATAGAAGCCAATGCCATTGTGGGTAAAACAGTCCTTGAGTTTTATCCAGATATTGAAAAGTATTGGATAAAAATCTATGGTGAATTTTTCTGAGCGCTCTTTCTAGCCGATAAATCATGGCTTTTGTTTATTCTTATGAGTGAACGCATGAACGGCGGCTTTGGTGATACCTTTTATAATATCGAATTCAGCTTGAATTAAACTTACTACATCAGTCCAAATTTGATGTTCATGGTGATGATGAACGTAGCCATTACCGAGCAATTCAGTATATTTTTTTAAGGATTTCTCAGCGCATAAATCCAATGAGTAAGATTCGGCTGTCGCTCTCGCTGCCCTGCGAAATTCCTGTTGCATGGACATTGGCAAGCAGTAATAACCTAACAAGGCGTCGGAAAATTCATTGGCGCTTGCCTGAGTGTCTAATAATCTACCGTTACAATTATCAACTACAACTTCACGCACTCCCGGCGCATCGAGCGCTATCACTGGTACCGAAGCCGACATAGCTTCAGACACCACCATACCCTGAGTTTCGCTTTGGGAGCTAAATACGAATACATCCATAGCCCGATAAGCACTGACTAAAAATGGCTGTTCAATAAAACCAATTGTATGCAGACGAGCGGCTAATCCCAAGTCAGTAAAAGACTCAACTAGCTGGCGTTTAGCACTGCCTTTACCTACCAATAAAAAGTGCACGCGAGGCTCTTTTTTCATAAATGCCTGCACCGCTAAGCTTAGGTAATCTAGGTTTTTCTCAGGAGCTAAACGCCCCAAATGGCCGACCACAAAGGCGTCTTCAGATATCCCCATAACTTGCCTAAAACCGAAGCCACTGCCACAGGCAAATTCATTTAAATCAACTCCAGTTGCAATCACTTCAATCGGTGTGCTTACGTTTCTTCGCTGCAACACTGCAGCAATACTTTCACTTGGCGCAAATACTTGGTCACACATATTGGCGTAACTGGTAGCCAGTTTTACTGCAAAATGCTGTAAAGTTTCTGCATCAACTGGCACATAATGTGTGTACTGCTCATACATAGTGTGATGGGTAAACACCAGTGGGATATTGTATTTTTTCGCTACTAGCCTAGCCATTGAACCGATCAAAAATGGATGATGGGAATGTACTATATCCGGTTCAAATGCTTCAATTTCTTCGCCTAAAAAATGGGGCACAGGTAGCACTACCGAAAAATCACTGCCGTTAAAACGCTGAATAGCTGGGATACGTATCACATCTACCTCATCCTCAGGCATTTGCGGAAACTCTGGGGCGATAATGAGTACCTTATGGCCGTGTTGTCGATAATAACGGCTAAAGGCTTCTACTGAACGCGCAACACCACCTATATGCGGTAAATAGGTATTGGTCATCATTAATATATTCATGCTGACATCCTGTATATAACGCTATTTTCATTAGCCCCGGGCTTTAAGACTCGTTGACCAGGCAGGCGCACCTCAATCTGTGGGTGTTTGCTATACCAATCGGCTTGCCAACGGATAAGAAACGAAACAACCTCTCCTGTAGCAGCCAATTGAGGTTCGATAATGACGGTAACCTGCGCAAATGATGTGGCAGCTGGACCAAAACTGATGACTTCACCGCTTGCCAGCCACTCTTGGCTAACACCTGCACCAATCACTAAGCAATTATCTTCTTCACGTAAAAAGCAGTTTCGCAGCATCATTATCCACTCAGCTGCCGCCCATACATGTTGACCGTCTCCCATACAACCGCCGCCCGTCAGCGGGTGGATCGCTTCGGGCCATTGTCCGGTAGGTGATGCCAAATCAGCCACCCTTTGCATTAATGGCGCATAACGCACGTCCCCTGCCCTCATTAATACTTGGGCTATGTGCAAGGTTAAATAAGGATTAATACCTGAATGGGTCATATCTTGAAAAAATCCATTCTTAACGCAGCAATACTCGAGTAAAAAATCGCAGGTATCAAGTAAACGTTTATCGTTTTCAGCACACAGCTGTGTGGGATACCCTATGGCCAACGAACCAATTGCTCCAGCATCAAATCGTCTGGTGGGTGCTGCGGGCATTGCCTGTCTGCGTAGCTTGATTGCTGCAAGCGCTAAACTCTGGTCAACACAGAGTTGAAAATCCTCAGCCGCTGCATGATATTTTTTGTGCAATGCACCATCGCCGTTCAAAGCAAACAATGCTGCTGCGGCCCGCAAACCAGCAATACCCCAAAAATTATCCCAGTAGTAATAATTATTGGGTCCAAGATGCTCAGCACTAAATCCAGCAGGTAATAAACCGTCATGCACATCGTGTTTAGCAATGGGTAGTCGCTTATTGATGATCCAATCAGCTCCCCGCTTGATCATTTGTAACCATTGGGGTTTGGTCTTTTGATGGGTTAATTGACAATAACGATGCAGGATCCACAGTACCTCACCATTTGAATCCCACTCCCCTTCCTGAGAATGAAAATACCCTGACAAACCTTGGCGTGCAGCAAATCGGTCTAGCGCCTTTTCAGCTCGTTGAGTTAAACCAGCACACAGCAGCGCATGAATAATAAACACTGCATCCCTGAACCAAAAGCGTTTGTAAGTGTACGGCCCAGGATAAATGTCTTCTGATGAGTGTAATAGCAGTGTTCTTAGTGCGCTGTCATATAAAGATTGAAAGTTTGGCTGAGGAATTTTTAAAACACATGAATTTTGCAGATGTTCGCGCCATGTTCTGTGCTGAGTGAGTTTCTTATCATCTTGCTGCATAGGTATACGCACCGAAACTTCCCGCGAGCCAATACTAGAATCGAGCTTAAACATAGCCACCCCAGTCAACATGCCAATGGCACATTCGCCTTGCCGCTCATCAATACAATCATGCAAATGGATGTGTACGTCACCTTGTTTGTAATTGGCAATATGATGCCGATCAACAGAGTCACTAAAGTTCACTGTATATTTATCATCGATTAACCAACTATTGTGCTTAGCATCTAGTTTTAATTCATATACAAAACTCACCCCTTCTGGGTTGTACGGTCGCAGTGCTACTGCTATCCAAGCTTCTTTATCGGCAAAGGCTGCAATATCAAGACGACAAACCGGCATCCCGTCTTCAAGTAAAACAGATGCCTTGTTAGTCATGCTTAAGTTGTCATTTTTCGAGTCAGTAATGACAGTTAAGTCATCGTCACACACTAAGCGTTGCTCGACTTTTTTTGTTCGGGAAGGAAGTAAGGATTGACCATTTTTAGTGACTAGCCAAACATCAATCGACCACTCATCAATAATGGGGGTTAATAACCCGCGAGGATCAACTATGGGTAAATCGGCATAATCCGGCAGCCCCACTGCGGTCCAATTCCTATGACTTAAGTTAATGTGGGTAATGGAAAAAGCCCGTGGAATAAAGGAAACATCTCGTGGATCAAATTGACGTTCAATCCAATATGGCCAGACCCAATCCAGATTATGTTGGATCACTCTATTATTAATTAAGCCACGGGCATGCATCAGCGCCCCAGCTCGTAACAACTCGACTGGCTCGTTCACTTCAGATGGTTGAATGAAACGTTGAAGTTGGCTTAGTAGGTTTATCGGATCCAAAAAACCATGTCTGTGTGCAACAAACCTAACAATAAACTTCCATGGCATCCACTTAAAGCGCATGTTTGCTCCTTGCACATTCAATACGGCGGGCTTCATAACGAGCCAGCGCTTCTTGCGCGTGATTATTAATGTATAAAACAGCAATGATTACCATAGCGAGTGCCACTACATAGAAAAGCCAGGCATGTTGTGAACGTAACAATTCGCCATAGGCTAATGCACTCAAGTCAGCGGCCAATGAACCTACAAATACTATGAATAAGGTGTTAGGAATAATCCCTAGAAACGTACCGGTTATAAAGTCGGCTAGTGAAAAATTGGTCGAACCGAAGAAGTAATTGGATAGCTTAAGGGGGAAAAATGGCACTAGTCGAGTCAATAGGATCAGCTTCCATCCCTCGTGCACAAATTCATCATTAACGACCTTCAATTTTCTATGATTGCGTAAATACCCTTGTACTCTCTCACTAAATAAATATCTTGAGATAAGAAATGCACCTATCGCGCCGAGCGTTGCGGCTACCACCACAATTGCTGTACCAATAAATGGCCCGAATAGAAAGCCAGCACCTAAGGTGAACAGCACACTAGGCACTAAACCTATCACCAGCAACATATAGATCGCGATGAAGATTAAAGGCGCCCAAAATCCAAAATTTTGTAACCAGTTTAAAGACTGAATAACAAGAGTCTGCAAATCAAAGTAGACCAACACTGCCAGCAGAAAAACCACCAATGATGTGCTGATGATAATTGACCAAAACATGGAAAAGGATTGACGCATAGCTCTGTTGATCCAACAGCGATGAGATATCGATGTGGTAATTCTATTAGAAAATGTTGATGGTTGGTTGATCCACATCAAGTTATGGTATCGGACTCCTTAGATGAATTTGAATTGGATAATCAGTAGATTTGATCCCCATCAATAATCCAGCCGTTTGTCTCTTTCTTTCATCATGTATGTGTTTAGTGTAAAAAACTCAGACTTTAATGAAGGAAGCTCTACATGAACTGTAATCTAGCGATATTACTTGTCTCCGCTCTTTTGGCAATTGGTCTATTCGCTTGTGACTCTGGACCAAATTCACCACGAGGCTTTTGCCTACCTAAAGGAGATGCGGTCAATGGTGAGAAAGTGTTTATGAGCTATCAGTGCTTAGCTTGTCATAATTTTGAAAGGTTTGACTACGAATCAGTTAACAAGGAAATGGAGTCACCAATCTTGCTGGGTGGCTCTACAACTAGCGTAAAAACCTATGCCGACTTAGTCACTTCAGTCATCAACCCTTCACACAAACTTGCTCGCAGCCATATGCGTAAACGCATTATGGGCAATATCATTTTAATTAAGTAGAGAGTAAATTGACATGGAACGGCAACAACTTCGAGAGTATTTAGACGAATTGAATATTGCTATTTGTGCCCTACATGCACCAGATGATGACAAACACAGATTGACTGGTCTTATCGCTGAGATAGAGCAACAGCTAACTGAGCCCATGCTGATGACCGGTGATCCTCAAACATTGCATGATCAAGTTGATAATATGGTAACCACCTTTGAGCAAGATCATCCTAGGGTAGCGGGAATTCTGAATAATATTATGCTGACCTTGAGTAATATGGGGGTTTAGAGCTTAGTTGGCTGAGAATTTTCAAATTCATGATAGAAATAATCAAAATATTGGGTTTGTCTTCCGCTTTCAAATAACAAGTTTTAAGGCCGCTTAATCAAAGCGCGAAAATGCACTTATATTGATGCACTTTCAAATTTTTGCCACGCAGATTAAGCGACTTTAATCCTTACTATTAATTAACTTTCTTTTTCCATCATCGCAAGAGGTTGTTCTGATTGCATATGATGTGCGCTAACGCGTTTTAACATACTCAATACTGGTTCGTGTTTGATTTGAGCCGGCTGTTTTTTGCTTTTGCTAGTTGAGTTACCAGTAAAGGCCACCACATCGCCAATAGAAACAATGCCCGCTAGTGTGTCATCCGTATTCGTAACTAACACTCTGCGCACTCCCTCTTCTTTCATCATTGTTAAACACTCTTGCAAAGAGCTATTTTGCTGACAACTACACAAATTTTGCTCTTTAATAACCTCAGCCGCTGTTAACTCCCATAACGGCTTCTGATTCAACATGGCCGCCATGGCTACATCCCTGTCAGTGACGACACCAAGTGGTATGTTTTGCTCATTTACCACGGGTATGGCGCCACAATCGTTGTTCCACATGAGGCCTGCGACTTCTTGTAAGTTTGAGTCTGGCATACAGGTCTTTACATCAATACTCATAATTTCATTAATATACATTACTAAGGCCCTCCATTTTTCAGTTGTAGACTTGTGAACCCACAGGCAATTGCAGATTTAACAAGGTCATCCAGATGATGCTCTTCCAGTATGATAACTTACATGTATTGATACTTGACTTACATCAAAGTCTAAGCGAATAAGTAGGATAAAAAACCGGAAAAAGGAAGTAAGACATGAGCATATTTTGTCCTCGGCATTAACTTAACCGCGCAAATATCTTGCCTGCAGTAAGTCGCGAAGAAGGTACACTGCAAACGTATTAAGTGTTGATGCCAATTTATACCCCATAACTTGGTGAATTGACCAAGATATCAACTCGACATGCTTTGATACCGAAAAATTCGGCGAGCTGGTTTCTTACTTCGGGTACTTCCACCGCTTGGTTGATAAAAGCATGACGTAAGCCAAAAGCGGTGGCTTGCAGGGCAAAGCGCTGATAACCGCGACCGGCATTAATCCAGCTTTGTTTGTTGTTTTGTTCTGAGCTTATCGCTATCACGCCAGAGGAGCTGAGGGTTTGTTCACGGCATTTTTCGTTTTCGGCATTTTTAGTAACCAGTATCTTAAAGACTATCTTGCCCAACCATTCGGGTAATTTAGGATTACCTGTGGAGGGAGAATACAGGCCATCCCGCTGTTTAGTGACTGTTGTTTCGCTAAAGCGTATCCAATGCTTCAGCTCTTCGAGAAAGGCCGGATCTTGCATTTTCGCACTGTTGGCCGCTATCACAAATCGCATAATATTATTGAGATCATCATGAGTGGTAAACAGTTGAGTGTTTATGTAATCCTGCTTAGAGATTCCTTGCAAACGGCTTAGCTGTATATCTGATACAGAATTACCATCATAAATACTGCGGGTGCATTGGCGCTCTGGTATGGCTTTAAATAGTGCTTTTTGCTGTTTTTCAGTTGGCTCGAAATTAATATTGATAATGTTGTTCTGTGCGGGATCTATTGATATTATGGCCTGCAAACCATAAGCCAGTGCGGCTTGTACTATATTTTCAGTGGCACAACCAAGGCTGGCATAAAGATGATGACCATCAGGATCAACAGCCGGACAACGCCGTCGAAAATCCGGCATCAGGCTGATGCGATTTTCTTCAACTGCAAATAACCAAGGCTGGGTATTGTAGCTGTTAGCGGCCAAGGTACCGTAACGAACAAGTTCTTTGAGCAACGCTTGCCCTTTAAGATTAAAAACCTCTGCTGGTCGCCAAGTGCTGGCAACCAAATCTGCATAACTTTGATGACTAGTAGGCGCATATTCGATCGGTAGCCCACTCGCTGGCAAAACAGTAGCCGCACCTTGATTAGATTCTCGACCTGTAGAGTTGTGTTGTGTATCCATGCTGGTTCCATGGCAGATTGCATTGAATTGGCAGTATATTTAGGCCAAACAGTTACATATTGATCTAGGTCAAGAAGACAACGGCAAATCCATTCAATATTTGGCTGTCCATGACAAATTCCCTTGGAGAGATAGCCAACCGTGACCGACAAGAAAATCATGTTAATTCTAAAAGTCTGTATTACTATCGGTATCTTTCTGATTTAATTGGGAATTTACTTCCATAACTTCAGCCCTATGACAGAAAAAATGGGTGTAAACGGGATCATAATCAGCGCAGTGTGTATTACCATTGGCATGATTTTATCCCTGACTACAAAAATGTATCTAACATTTATATTTATCAAACGTAAATCTGAAAAATAAGATAAAACTTCATCCCTTAATATAGATTAAAAGACCATTTTATCCTAAGCAACTTAAGACCAGTTCAACACTAAGTACCGTTGTACGTTATTTTTGAGCAGAAGTAATAAAACAGATTTATCTTGACCGCTTTTATCAAAAGCACGGGTAAATTCTTCGGCACTATTAATGGACTCCCTATCCACTTGTAAGATCACTGTACCTACGTCTATGCCTGCCATGGCAGCGACCGAGTCGGGTGTTATTGATGTTACCAGCACACCTCTACCCTGCTTGATATTGTATTGCAGGGCCAAATTTGAGGTAATGGTTTTTACTGTTAGCCCAAGCTCTTCACTGGGTTTTTCGGTGGTCTTAATTAGCTGTGAATCTTTGTACAGTTTACCTATAGTGACCGTGAGGTTCAGGCGTTTTCCGTCACGCACAACAGTCAGCTTTTGTTGGCTATTTGGTGGACTTAATGCCACTAGATTCCGAAAAGTACCTACATTAGTAACAGGCTTTTTCTGATAAAAAATAATGACATCCCCTTGGCGCAACTCGGCTTTTGCAGCGGGAGAGTTTTCCATGACCTGGGAAACCAAAATACCTTCATTTTGTTGCAAATCGAAAGAATCAGCCAAGTCAGCAGACAATTCCTGAACCACTATACCCAAGTGACCGCGGGTGACCTCACCGTTATTCATCAGTTGATCACCTATACTTTTGGCAAGGTTAATGGGAATAGCAAATCCAATGCCCATATAACCACCACTTCTTGAAAAAATAGCGGTATTCATGCCCACGACTTCACCATCTAGATTTACCAATGGACCACCGGAATTCCCCGGATTAATGGCCGCATCTGTCTGAATAAAATCTTCGTAGTCACTTATACCAAGGCTAGTACGTCCCGTTGCACTTACAACACCAACGGTAAGGGTATGACTTAATCCAAAGGGGTTGCCGATGGCAATGACCCATTCACCCACTTCTAAGGCAGATGAGTCGCCCAAATTTAAATGCGGTAATTTGCTTTCGTTTATTTCCAATACAGCCACATCAGACAGGGGATCTGTGCCCACCACTTTTGCCGTAAATTCCCGTTTATCCTGAAGGATCACCTTTATGCTTTCGGCATTTTGTACCACATGATTATTAGTAAGAATATAACTTTTATCAGACAAAAGACCATCTTTGACCAAGAACACAAAACCTGAAGCCTGCCCCAAGACTTTCCTTTGTTCTTGTGGAGTATTTGGAGTAGAAAAACCACGAAAGCGCTCCCCAAAAAAACGTTCAAACAGATCATTATCAAAAAATTCTCTATCATCAAAAGGAAATGGGAATTGGCGGCTTGCCGCACCTTTTCTTTCTACTTGAATAAAAACCACCGAGGGCGAAACTGCACGGCCTACTGAGGCAAAAGCCTTGCTGGTTTGGCGTAAGTTTTCGATCCCATTGTCTTGGGCTTTCGCCTGAATGGGCGAAAGCCATAATGCTAATAAAATAACCAAGAACACACAGCTAAAAATATAACGTTTTTTTTTCATAAGGTCCTCACACTTCCTAACAATTGGCACTTAGCCATTTAGTTAAGTGCAATAAATAGCTACTGGTTGCGGGATTATTAATAACTACATTAGCTTACATCATCTCGCCAGCACCTGGCATGCCTGCACTGCTTTGTTTTTCTGGAACAATGGCAATCATCGCTTCAGTGGTAATCATCAAAGCAGCAATAGATGCAGCATTTTGTAACGCAGCTCGCACCACTTTGGTGGGGTCAATAATGCCCATTTCCAGCATATCGCCATACTGCTCTGCTTGTGCGTTGTAACCATAGTTACCTACACCTTCTTTGACTTTATTTAGCACCACTGAGGCATCTTCACCCGCATTAGCGACAATTTCACGTAATGGCCGTTGCATCGCATGCATGGCGATATCCACCCCCACATCTTGATCATGATTTTCGCCCTTGAGTTGTTCGCTATTAAGACGTTGCATCATTCTAATCAGCGCCACGCCACCTAATGCAACTATGCCTTCTTCCACAGCTGCGCGTGTCGCATGCAACGCGTCATCAATACGGTCTTTTTTCTCTTTCATTTCTAGCTCAGTGGTGGCTCCCACTTTAATCACTGCAACGCCCCCCGACAATTTCGCCAGTCTTTGCTGCAATTTTTCTTTGTCATATTCGGACGTAGCATGGTCAATTTCCTTACGCAATTGCACTACCCTCTCCTGAATATCCCCTTCTTTGCCGGCCCCAGAAATAATGGTAGTGCTATCTTTATCGACTATGACTTTTTTGGCACTGCCTAGGCTTTCTATTGTGGTTTTTTCAAGGGATAGGCCCAGCTCCTCAGCAATCATTGTACTCCCCGTAGATAGGGCAATGTCATGCAATATAGCCTTTCGGTTATCACCAAAACCAGGGGCTTTTACCGCCACCACTTTAACAATACCTCTTAGGCTATTGACTACTAATGTGGCGAGGGCCTCACCTTCAACATCCTCAGCTATGATCAACAGTGATCGCCCTTCCTTGCTCACTGTTTCCAGTAAAGTCAACAAGTCGCGCACATTGGATATTTTTTTGTCGTATAACAAGATGTATGGACTCTCAAGCTCTGCTGTTGAACTGTCCTTGTCATTGGTAAAATAGGGTGACAAAAAACCTCTATCAAACTGCATCCCTTCTACCACATCCAGCGCATTGTCTAGGCCTGAGCCCTCTTCAACTGTGATAACACCTTCGTTACCCACCGCAGTCATCGCCTCGGCAATAATACTTCCTATATCATCATCACCATTAGCCGAAATGGTGCCGACTTGGGCTATGGTGCTGTTGTCTTCACAAGGAACAGATAGTTCACGCAATTGCTCAACTGCTGCTTTAACGGTTTTATCTATACCACGCTTAATATCCATAGGGTTCATCCCTGCAACCACTGACTTTAAACCTTCTTGTAACATGGCTTGAGCTAGTACTGTGGCTGTAGTGGTGCCATCACCAGCCGCGTCGGAGGTATGCGAGGCGACTTCCCTAACCATTTGTGCCCCCATATTTTCAAATTTATCTTCGAGTACAATTTCCATAGCCACCGAAACGCCGTCTTTGGTCATGACCGGTGCACCGTAACCTTTTTCAATAATGACATTACGCCCACGAGGACCCAAGGTTGCCTTCACTGCATTGGCCAAAATGTCTGCACCGATTGCCAGAGACTGCCGAGCATCATCACCAAATTTTATTTGTTTTGCGGTCATTTTTATCAAAGCCTAGTTAAATGCCTTGACTTGATTTTAAGGTTTTAGTGGTTGATAGTATTGACCTGCGTCAAAATTTGGATTGAAGATCCATTTTCTTTGCACCCTTAAAAGGCCAAGCACGCATCGTAATTGTCAGCTCATCTTTGTAATACGCTATTAGACTGTGTTTTCTTCGACGCTACCAATTCCAGATCGTTTGCTGATTCGCGGATGTAGCGACAAAACAGTTCAATATCCGGCATGAGTTTGGCACAGCTTGTTGGGCTGATAGTAAGTGTGCCGTTGTAACTAAGCACAGGAATGATTAAGCCCACTCCGTTTTAGATAGGCCCCATACCCATATTAAACAAAAGTTTATGGCCTGCCAGATATAAGGTTGATTGCGGCCCAAGCACATTGGTTATGATGACGTTAATAGGAGGGTTTATGCGCTTAGCCAGCAGTACTTGAGAGTAAAAGCGGGTAGCCATAGCGGCCAAACCAAAGGGAACAAGTTCGGCATAGGACATCAAACTATTCGCCGCCACCATTTCTTTATAGAGTTTACCAACCAAAGTATTAATCTGAATTTTATGCAGGCGTTTAAGTGGGTCGTCCACGTTAGTGGCGAGCTGAATAAACATCGCAGATATTTGATTGCCCATGCTGCCATGAATGTCATTAGCCCTAGTGGATACCGGCACCATGGCAACCAAGGGTTCTTCAGGTAACTGCTGTTTTTCCAAAAAATAACGCCGCAACGCCCCTGCACAAATAGCTAATACCACGTCATTTAGGGTGGCCCCATCAACAAGGCTGCGCAAGGCTTTTACCCTAGCTAAGTCAAGTATTGTGGAATCCCATTTGCGTTCAATCGCCACTGCACCGCTTAGGAAAGTATCAGGCGCAGTAAACGGCAAGGTCGGCAGTCTCCAAATATAGAAATGAGGCATCTAAGCCTGACAGCGCTTCCATCAACAAACTCACCTATGGTTAATCAGGGGATCTTGTATACCCATGCCACCTACGCAGTTAATAGCGTATTATTAGGTTGTCTCGCCAACCATCTAGTAGTACTGATCTCAACTTGTTCAGCAATTTCTAAAAGAGAAGGGTTATTAGATAAAGCTAAGAGCATTTGTGCTGGTTTGATAAGGCCAACTTTTGTTTTAACATTGTCGGTATATACCGATATACAACAGGGTAACACCATGTTCAAACGCATATCACAAGACAATACATTCGCTGCGTGGCGTGGATTACAGAATTCGAAATTCTTGCATTGTTGTGCAAATGTAATGCCCTTAACCCGAAATGTTTTCCCCAAGTCTTGAACATTCAGCACCCCAAAAGTAATTACGCGTAACCGAAGATTAAAGATCGATACATGGCTGCTCGAAGGATTTGTCTGTATCTGCTATGTAATACATGACCTACCTCGAAAAGGAACTAACTTTTCACCTTCCAGCTGCCATCTGCCTGACGACAGGCTGTACCATAAATTTTTTCAGTTTTACCACCAATACTTGCATCTAAGGTATATTCCCGACACGGAGCACTATTTACATCATAAGTACGAGTTGGCACCACGCGGTACTGATAACCTGTATCTGGATTGCTCCAAGTTGTTCCAACCCCGGTACGCACCGATTCTAATGAACGAGCCACGTATAGGCGATCCGTTTTATCCATATTACGGCCTACATTGCCGCCAATACTGGTGCCTATCATAGTGCCGATTATGGTAGCCGCGGCTCTACCATGGCCACTGCCTACCTCATGCCCTAACACACCACCTAAAATGCCACCAATAATCATGCCGCTTGCTTCATTGTCACCCCGGATGGTTGCGCATGACGTAAGCAGTAACAACAATCCACCGCAAAACATGCCAGAAATTTTAGTTGAGTAGGTAAACATTTTAATGACCTCCTAAGGGTGTGGGATCTATCAGCTATGTATCTATACAAAATTGAATATACAAGGTTTTGCATGGATAAATTTGACCTCGATCAATATTAATTAATAATCCGTTTACCAAGCCATGATTTACCAGTTTCTATCAAATTAACATTGAGAATATTTGGTGTATGCGTGCATTTTAGCGATACAATGTTAGGGACGACTTTAGTCGTGAACCAAAGACAGCCCAACGTCTCTAGCCTGAAGCATCTCCTGAGAGGTGAAGCCATAAATATATTCGTTAGTGCGTCAATAAAAAGATTCCCTGTAAATATTTAAAGCGCGTACTCCTTTCTAACGATTTTGCGTGATATCTTCTCTCAATTTTTTAGCTTCAGCCGCAAAGTTTTCCCCATCACCGTAAGCCGAAAAGTTAATATAACGAGAATGAGGATGGCGAATTTTTCGAGCTTGTTTTATCGGACACCAATATTGTTCACTCCTCGCCGAAATTTCTCTGGCAAAAGCAGTAAGGCCACTTATATAGCTGCAATAAAAACAGTTAAACCTTTGGATAAAATTGAGATATTTTAATTGGTGACGATCAAATAAAAAATAATAACTGCGTTTTACTCTTGGTATTTGGTAAAGGCGAAAACATAGGGATTGATAAATAGATAGACAGATATCCAGCAATAAAAATGGAATGCTCAAAGAATATATAAAAGGAATGCTTAGCAAATTTCGCCACTGGCTTCTCAACAACCAAGGAATAACTCCTATTTTAAGCTTTTTATGAACTTGTACTATAGCGGTCTTAAAACGCCACTTTTCCATTTTTTACTTGATAAGAAAATTGCTGTTGTTGTTTGTGTATTTCTCTAACAAGTTCATGCTCCAATGCCACTATCTGTTTAAGGATATGCCTAATATTAGTGTCCATAAATTCCAACGCTTAACTGTCGCAAAGCATGAATTTTTAATCAAGATACTAATAAGGTAAGCAAATCTTAATTCTCAGTTTTGACCTACATTAAGAATTTAGTGCAAACAACCTAATCAAAGAAGAGAAGGCAATACATACTACTAGGTCAAACATAGGCAAAGCTTGGGTATGGCAGATAGTATTCAGTGCTGGAACCGCCATCTGCAAGACAAAAATTAATATGACGGCACCAAGGATAGCTAGGTTTCAACCTCATCAACTCTATGCAGTTCAATGTGTATTCTATCCCAGGAAAACCTATTGCCTTATAGGTAAATTTTACACCCAATTGTTTCGCTTCTTTTATCCACTACAACAACAGTCAAACACACTAAATCCTTATCTCCCTAGCTTACAAATGGCCTTTGATTGAAACCATAATTTCTCCTAGTTGGATACGCGTGTTTTGTCACGCTTGATAGTGAATTTAGCTATAAAGACGCGAATAACTATTTAACGGGGATTAAAGCAAGGGTATTTGATGTGCATCAGCTTTATTAAAGATTTGCACAATTCAATAACCCTATGACATGTAATAACCAAAAAAGCACCTGAAATGGAGGAACAACTCATTTATGGAGAACCTATCCATATTAATAGCCGGTCTAACCACCATCATTTTGTTTATATTCGGACTGGAAATTTTTCTAGAGAAATTGAACGGATCTCCGGCGAGCACTTTCGAAAATCCCTTAGCAATGCCACAAAACTGCCATTAGTCGGTGTGTTAATCGGCGCGGTAGTCACTGCGGTTATCCAATCAAGTTCATCCACGTCGGTGATTGCCATTAGTCTGGTCAATGCGGGTGTTTTGTCCTTTAAAAATAGCGTAGGCATTATTTTTGGTAGTAACGTGGGTACTACTATAACCGCCCAACGGGTGGTCTTTAAAATAACCAGTTTTGCACCATTCCTGATTATTTTTATCTGTTGTTCGATCACGCATGGCTATTTTTGGTAAAACCATCTTTTATTTTGGATTTGTATTTTTAAGCTTAAATTTGATTGCTTCGTCACTTGAACCTTTTCAGACAAACGAAACCCTGATGAAGATTTTGAGTTAACCACAAAACCCAATATACGCGATCTTAATTGACTGTGTATTTACGGCTATTGTGCAATCTAGCTCAGTGACAACTGGACTGGCTATTGTGTTTACCATGCAGGGATTATTGAGTCTGGAAAATGAGGTGCCTATTACAAATGGGGGCCAACATTGGTACAACAGCCACCGCCTTTATTGCTGTTTTTAATATGGATATTGCCGCTAAAAAAGCCGCCTTAAGCCATTTTTTTTCAACATTGGCGGCGTGCTTTTATTCACAACTCTATTGCTTATTTTTGTTCATCACCTTAGCACCATTAAAATGGAACAGGCCATCGCCTTGGCCAATATCCATCTTGTATTTAACCTTGCTACTAGTCTAATTTTCACACTATTTATTAACCTTTTCACACGTATTGTTGACGTCATCCTTGTATATGGACTCCCAATTCATATCAAGTGCTTTTTGAATAAATGTTAGAAAAGATTGCAAGCGTATATTCGGGCTCTTGTTGAGTAGCGAACTCTGGCCCCTCATGTATTCGCTCCTTCAGGCCTCGTCGCGAAGATGGTATTTATCTACCGCAAGAATGATCAGGCTTTCTGAAGGTCGGTCTTACCTATTGTTTATTCGCAAATTATTGATATGAAAAAACCTCTTTTAATGGTGTATCTGTAATTCTATTTTTGACGACGTATTATCTAGACAGCACATGGTAAACGATACTCCTTGCTATGATGTAACATCGACCAAGCGGTGCGTACTGTTTTGTTAGCGAGCGCCACCGCTGCTCTGCGTGTACCTTTGCGGTCAATTAAGTTTTTAATCCATTGCTCTTTGGTGTTTTTGGGTATGCGTTTATTCACTACATTCACCACCGCTAAAGCCCCTTGAATAAGATTCGACCTTAGTCGTTTATTTCCCACGTTTTTGCCAATACCGCATAAAATAGTTTTCCCGCCAGTGCTGTATTGCTTGGGCGT
>CAJQOP010000044.1 GCA_905479945.1 uncultured Glaciecola sp.
TCATGTAAAGCGCAACGAAGCGCAAGTTGAGGTAGAACAATGCAAGTGTCAGTCGAGACGACTCAAGGTTTAGAACGCCGTCTTACTATTACCGTTTCTGCAGATTCTGTAGATATCGCTGTTAAAGCACGTTTACAACAATTAGCAAAAACACAACGTATTAACGGTTTTCGTCCAGGTAAAGTTCCAGTAAGCGTTATCAAAAAGCGTTTCGGTCAGGCAGTTCGTCAAGAAGTAGCTGGTGATGTTATGCAGCGCAACTTCTATGAAGCAATAATGGAACAAAAGATCACGCCTGCTGGCATGCCTACTTTTGATTTGACCAAAGATGTTGACGGTCAAGATTTAGAATTTGTTGCTACCTTTGAAGTTTATCCAGAGGTGAAAGTTGCCGGTCTTGATAAAATAAAAGTTGAAAAGCCAGTGGTAGAAATCACTGATAAAGACTTAGACGCTATGATGAAAACCTTGCAAACACAGCATGCATCATGGAAAGAAGTTAAGCGCAAAGCCAAGAAAGACGACAAGGTAACAGTAAACTTCGTTGGAACTATCGATGGTGAAGAGTTTGACGGCGGAAAAGCTGAAGACTTCCCATTAGAACTTGGTAAAGGCAGGATGATACCTGGATTTGAAAAGCCGCTTGTTGGCGCTAAGAATGGCGATGAAGTTGTTTCAGAAGTGACCTTCCCAGAAGATTATCATGCTGAAGCACTTAAGGGTAAAGACGCATCTTTCGCAATTACAGTCACTAAAGTTGAAGGCTTAGATTTACCAAAGGTAGACGATGAGTTTTCAAAATTATTTGGTGTTGAAGAAGGTGGTGTTGACGCACTCAAAGCTGAAGTTAAGAAAAATATGCAGCGCGAACTAGACCAAACCTTAAAAGCAGCCGTAAAAGAAAATGTAATTGCTGGTTTGTTAGAAAATAATGAACTAGATTTGCCACAAGCACTTGTTGATCAAGAAATTGATGCATTGCGTGAGCAAGCGAAGAAACGCTTTGAAGAGCAAGGTAAAGGTGGACAAGTTCCCGAGTTGCCAGCCGACTTATTCCAAGATAATGCAAAACGACGCGTAAGCATCGGTTTGTTGCTTGGTGAAGTGATCAAAGACAACAAATTGGAAGCTGACGAAGCTAAAGTTACTCAACTGATCGAAACTGCAGCTTCTGCATATGAAGATCCGAAAGAAGTAGTTGAGTATTACCAGACGAATGCCGAGTTAAAGCAACAAATGCAAAACCTTGCATTGGAAGAACAAGCGATTGAAGCAATTCTTGAAAAAGCCAAAGTAAAAGAAGTTAAAAAAGCTTTTGATGAAATTATGAATAAAAACGCCTAAATTGTTCTTCAGCAATTGACTTAACAGGTTATCAACTGATTAAATGCTCGGACTATCCGGGCATTTTTTTTACGAAGGAAAATATGAATAATATAATTACAGAACCTCAAAGCGCATTAGTACCTATGGTTGTTGAGCAAACAGCTCGCGGTGAACGCTCTTACGATATATATTCGCGCCTGCTCAAAGAGAATGTCATTTTTATGGTTGGTCAAGTTGAAGACCACATGGCAAATCTTATTGTTGCTCAAATGCTATTTTTAGAAGCTGAGAACCCAGAGAAAGATATCTTCCTATATATTAATTCACCTGGTGGCTCGGTAACTGCTGGTATGGCGATATATGATACGATGAACTTCATAAAACCAGATGTAAGCACTGTATGCATAGGGCAAGCAGCTAGCATGGGCGCATTTTTGCTTTCTGCTGGAGCAAAAGGAAAGCGTTATTGTTTACCTAATTCGCGTGTTATGATTCACCAACCATTAGGTGGCTTCCAAGGTCAGGCATCTGATTTTGAAATACATGCCAAGGAAATATTGTCCATTAAAGAGAAGATGAACAGATTAATGGCACAACATACTGGACAAGATTACGAGAAAGTCGCTAAAGACACTGATCGTGATAACTTCTTAAGTGCACAAGATTCAGTAGAATACGGATTAGTAGATTCGGTTATGGAAAATCGCGCTGACGTATTGAAAAGTGCAAAATAATCGCCATTAAGAGATAAAGTATTAGTGACTCGCATTTTCTTCATTTCGCGAGTCACATTGAAAACCCGTTTTAGGGTAGTAACGAAAAGGCAAAGTTTATGAGTGATGACCATGATAAAGACGGCGATAGCAAATTATTATATTGCTCGTTTTGTGGTAAAAGCCAACATGAAGTGCGAAAGTTAATTGCAGGACCAAGTGTATTCATCTGCGATGAGTGCGTTGAGCTTTGCAATGATATTATTCGTGAAGAAATCAAAGAGATTTCACCAAAGCAGAAGAATGATGCTTTGCCAACACCTAGCGAAATTCATGGTCATTTAAATGATTACGTTATCGGTCAAGAACATGCCAAAAAAGTACTGGCTGTTGCAGTTTATAACCATTATAAAAGATTGCGTAACAACGATTTTCACGAAGGCGTTGAGCTGGGTAAAAGTAACATTCTGCTTATTGGTCCTACCGGCAGTGGTAAAACCTTATTAGCGGAAACCTTAGCTCGTTTACTTGATGTGCCGTTCACAATGGCTGACGCAACTACGCTTACTGAAGCAGGTTATGTTGGCGAAGACGTTGAGAATATTATTCAGAAATTATTGCAGAAATGCGATTATGATCCTGAAAAAGCACAGCGCGGCATTGTTTATATCGATGAAATAGATAAAATTTCGCGCAAGTCTGATAATCCATCTATTACCAGAGATGTTTCTGGAGAAGGTGTACAGCAAGCTTTACTCAAGCTGATTGAAGGCACTATTGCATCGGTTCCGCCACAAGGTGGCAGAAAGCATCCACAGCAAGAGTTCCTGCAAGTGGATACTTCAAAGATATTATTTATTTGTGGTGGCGCTTTTGCCGGCTTAGATAAAGTGATTGAACAACGTGTTGCAAAAGGTGCAGGTATTGGATTTGGTGCTGAAGTTAAATCCAGCGCCAATAAAAAAGCGGTTAGCCAATTGTTTAAGGAAGTAGAACCTGAAGATTTAGTTAAATACGGTTTGATCCCTGAGTTTATTGGACGATTACCTGTAGTGGCAAGTCTTGAAGAGCTAAACGAAGACGCGCTAATTCAAATCCTTAAAGAGCCAAAAAACGCCATTACTAAACAGTATGGTGCGTTATTCGCGCTTGAAAATGCTGAATTAGAGTTTCGTGAAGACGCTTTACATGCAATTGCGAAAAAAGCAATGAACCGCAAAACGGGGGCTCGTGGATTGCGATCTATTGTTGAAGCAGTGCTGCTTGATACTATGTATGATCTTCCTTCAAACCCTGAAGTGAGCAAAGTAGTTATCGATGAGGCTGTTATCAAAGGTGAATCGACGCCACTATTAATGTACGAAAATGCACAAGAAAGAAAGGCAGCTTCTGAATAGCTAGCTAAAATAATGCAGGAAAAGCTGAGCAGACAGAACCATCGGGACTGACTTCTCAGCTTTTTTTTTAACTAATTATCGGTTTTTTTGATTTTTGGTTTGAACTTTGCTGGCAAAGCCCCATATAAACAAACAAGTGATAAAACAAGAGAGAAATATGACAACTGAGCTCAATAATCTCAGAACAATGCCAATTTTGGCGTTGCGTGATGTGGTCGTCTATCCACATATGGTTATCCCACTATTTGTAGGGCGAGAGAAATCAATACAATGTCTTGAAGCAGCAATGGAAAATGATAAGCAGATTTTTCTAGTTGCTCAAAAAGACGCCGGAATTGACGAACCCGATATCGATGATATTTACACTGTGGGGACTATTGCCACTATCCTTCAACTACTCAAGTTACCGGATGGAACAGTTAAAGTCTTAGTAGAAGGTAATGTCAGAGGTAAAATACATAACTATATTGATGTAGATCCTTTTTTTACAGGTGAAATTCAAGCTACCGAATCTGAGCAGATTGAAGAAGCTGAGCAAGAAGCACTTATTCGTTCAGCAGTGTCGCAATTTGAAGGTTATGTAAAGCTAAATAAGAAGATACCGCCTGAAGTTCTTACTTCTTTGAATGGAATAGAGGACGCTGCGCGCTTAGCTGATACGATGGCTGCGCACATGCCTTTAAAACTAGCGGAAAAGCAAAAAGTACTAGAAATGAACGCAATCGTAGAACGTTTAGAGTACTTGATGGCGCTAATGGAAGGCGAGATTGATTTACTCCAGGTTGAAAAGAAAATTCGTACGCGAGTTAAGAAGCAAATGGAGAAGAGTCAGCGCGAGTACTATTTGAATGAGCAGATGAAAGCGATTCAAAAAGAGTTAGGGGAATTAGATGAGGCACCTGACGAATTTGAAGCTTTGGGCAAAAAGATTAACGAAGCAAAAATGCCGAAAGATGCCAAAGAAAAGGCTGACGCTGAATTAAATAAATTGAAAATGATGTCTCCGATGTCTGCTGAAGCGACGGTTGTTAGAAGCTATATTGATTGGTTAACATCTGTTCCGTGGCATAAAAGAAGTGCAGTTAAGAAGGACTTAGCTGTAGCTGAAGAAGTACTCGACAATGACCATTATGGTTTAGAAAAAGTCAAAGAGCGCATTTTAGAATACTTAGCCGTTCAGCAACGAGTTAAAAAGTTAAAGGGACCTATTTTGTGTCTTGTTGGGCCTCCAGGTGTGGGCAAAACATCACTAGGTCAATCAATCGCCAAAGCGACGGGCAGAAAATATGTGCGGATGGCGCTAGGCGGTGTGAGGGATGAAGCCGAAATAAGAGGGCATCGTAGAACCTACATCGGTTCGTTGCCAGGTAAATTAATTCAGAAAATGTCAAAGGTCGGTGTTAAGAATCCATTATTCTTACTTGATGAAATCGACAAAATGTCGTCTGATATGCGAGGTGACCCATCATCCGCACTATTAGAGGTTTTAGACCCCGAGCAAAATTCAACCTTCAGCGATCACTACCTAGAAGTTGACTACGACTTGTCTGATGTAATGTTTGTCGCTACTTCAAATAGTATGGACATTCCTGGACCGCTATTAGATCGGATGGAAGTGATTAGATTATCGGGCTATACAGAAGATGAGAAGCTGAATATTGCTGTTCGTCATTTGATTAGTAAGCAAATTTCACGCAACGGTTTGAAAAATAAAGAACTAATTATTGAAGACTCAGCGATTATTGGCATTATCCGTTATTACACCAGAGAAGCCGGTGTGCGAAACCTTGAGCGAGAAATCTCAAAAATTTGCCGTAAAGCGGTCAAACATATTCTGTTAAATAAAGGCAGTAAGACGGTTGTAGTTAATCAAGATAATCTGAAAGAGTATTTAGGTGTACAACGTTGTGACTATGGCAAAGCCGACAAGAATAACCAAATTGGTCAAGTAACAGGTTTGGCTTGGACACAAGTTGGTGGTGATTTACTCACTATTGAGACAACTTCGGTCCCGGGTAAAGGCAAAACAACGTTTACTGGTTCATTAGGTGATGTCATGCAAGAGTCAATAAAAGCCGCGATGACCGTGGTTAGATCTCGCGCTGAGAAACTTCGGATCAACAACGATTTTTATGAAAAAAGAGACATCCATGTGCATGTTCCTGAAGGAGCAACACCAAAAGATGGCCCTAGTGCGGGTATCGGAATGTGTACTGCATTAGTCTCTTGCTTAACCGGTAATCCAGTTAAATGTGATGTTGCAATGACAGGCGAAATTACTTTGCGCGGCGAAGTATTAGCTATCGGCGGTTTGAAAGAAAAGTTGTTAGCTGCGCATCGTGGTGGCATTAAAACAGTGATTATTCCGAAGGACAATGAGCGAGATTTGGAAGAAATACCGAAAAATGTAATAGGCGATCTTAATATTTATCCTGTTCAGTGGATAGATGAAGTATTAAACATTGCACTAGAGTCACCTGTAGAGGCAGTACAAATTTTATCCTAACTTAGGATAGGAACCCTAGAAGAGTTGCCTACTGAATAAAAAGTAGACAATTCTTCCAGAGAAATTACAATTTTTTTACTTTTTTTAAATATTAGGGCTTCACAAGCTCTACAGTTGTGCTACCTTTAGAGTCGTACTCGCTTAAGGCCTTGTCACGAAAGGGATAGCAAGCGATTTACTAGGAAGTTAAAAAATTGTTAATCATAGCTTGAAGTTCTACTTCAACATTGTTATAACCTTTTAGACAAAATAATTTTGCATTGAGCAATATAATAAAAAAACATAGAGGATCTTATTGTGAACAAGTCTCAACTAATCGATACAATCGCTGCTAGCGCAGACATTTCTAAAGCTGCTGCAGGTCGTGCATTAGATGCTTTCACTGACGCAGTTACTTCTGCACTTAAAGGTGGCGATCAAGTAGCTCTAGTCGGTTTCGGTACATTTTCAGTTCGTGAGCGCGCTGCGCGTAGCGGTCGTAACCCACAAACTGGTGAGACAATCCAGATTGCTGCTGCTAAAGTACCTGCTTTCAAAGCTGGTAAAGCATTAAAAGACGCTGTTAACTAAGAAACATTAGTTTTCATCAAAAAGGCGATGGCTAGTCCATCGCCTTTTTTATTTTTATTATCAAAAAGTTTCTTAATATTCGCTTAAGCATTATTCTGCGGGTATAATACCTCGTCAAATTCAGCGCTGTAAGTATTCATTCGCTTGCATCTTAAAAGTTAGTATTACAAGGTTGTTTTAACTCATGTTAGAAAGAATTAGAGAGGGCTCTCAAGGTCCTTTAGCCATGACGATAGTTGGCTTGATAATTGTTAGTTTCGCCGTTACTGGTGTTGGAAGTTACTTAGGTTCCTCTTCTCCAGAGGCTGCAGCCTCTGTTAACGGTGAGGAAATTACGGTAACTGAAGTTGATACTGCTTATCAAAATCAGAGAGCAAGAATGGAACAGCAGTTTGGCGAGTCCGTTGCAGCTGCTTTTGCGAATGAAACTTATCTAGCAACATTTAGAACTCAGGTATTACAGCAACTGATATCTGATAAATTAATCGAGCAGCAAGCGAGCGAAATTGGCTTGCGCGTTAGTGACGAGCAGATTAAGCAAGCAATCTTCCAGATTGATGCTTTTAAAATTGCTGGTCAGTTCGACAATGACACATTCAAAGCGGTATTAGAAAGGCAGCGCTTTACTCCTGCTACTTTCAGAGAATACCTACGCACGCAAATGACAACCGAACAGCTAAGCAATACGCTTACTGGGTCTAGTTTCAGCCTGGAAGAAGAAGTTTCGGCTGTACTGCGTTTGCAGCAGCAAACAAGAAGTGCAAAAACAATTGAGCTTAGCGCTGCTTTGTTCGCTTCGGATGTAACAGTCACCGACGAAGAGGTGAATGAATACTATCAGGCTAATTTGAGCAGTTTTGATACTCAAGAGCAGGTTAAACTTTCTTATGTAAGTATATCAGTCGATAATTTAATGGCGAATCAATCAGTTACTTCGGAAGAGGTTTTGACTAACTATGAAGAAAATATTACTGCATATCAAACTCTCGAAGAACGTCGTATTTCCCATATTTTAATTGAATTCGGCGATGATGAGATTGCTGCAAAAGCAACTGCTGAAGAAGTTTTGTCTTTAGTGACCGCCGAAGGCGCTGACTTTGCCACAATTGCATCAGAACGCTCTGCCGATACTATCAGTGCAGAGATGGGTGGTGATCTTGATTTTATTGCTAGAGGCGATTGGAGTGAATCGTTTGAAGATGCTGCTTTTGCTCTGTCAGAAGCCGGCGATATTAGTGGCCTAGTAAGTACTGAGTTTGGCTTTCATATAATCAAACTTACAGAACTTAATCTAGCAGTTACAACTCCTTTTGAAGAGATTCAGGAAGAGTTAACGGCAATCGTTTTAAAAGATAAAGCTATGGAAAGCTTTTTCGCGCTTCAAGAGCAAATGGCAAGTGCCGCATTTGAGTCTCCTGACTCTTTAGAAGAAGTATCAAATGTAACTAGTCGTCCAATAATTGATACAGCCTTTTTTGAAAAGACTAATTATCCAGCATCAGTAAATTACCCTCAAGTTGAGAATGTTGCATTTGATTCGGACTTAATAGAACTTGGCCGTAACAGTGATATTCTTCAGGTTTCTGATGAGAAGATGATGGTTGTCCGTGTTTCTGATTACAAGCCACAAAGAACGCTTGCCTTAGACGAAGTTCAAGCAACTATAATGACTCGCTTAACTGGAGAGAAGACTCAACAGGCAGCTGTTGATTGGGCTGAAGGCATAAAAGCAGCTTTGTTAAATGGCGAGTCAGTTGAAGATGCTTTACTTAACAAGTCAATCGAATGGAACGTTGTTGAAAATTTACCTCGATTCGGCGGTAATGTTCCGACTGAAATGACAACTGCAATATTTGAATTGTCCCCGGTTGATCAGCAAAATACTGCTGTAGTTACTTTGAGTACCGGTAACGTAGGATTGGTTGTGTTAGAGTCAGTTCAAGCGGTAGATGAAATCAAAGCTGATGACCTTGCATCTGGTAAAACAGGCTTTACTAACAATGAAAGTCGTAAAATGTACGAGAACTTTGTTGAAGCGCTAACTAGCGAAGCTGATATAGAGATAATGAGCATAAACTAAAGACATTGTTTAAATATATGGAGTGACTTTTCAGCCCTGAAAATCTTGGAATGATACCTCGAGATAACACTTTATATACATAGAAGATAAAAAAAGGCTCAAGATCGCAAAATAGTAGCAATCTTGGGCCTTTTTATTTAGATGTCATAAGCCTTTAATTTAACCTCGACCTACCTGCTACCCAGCAAATGAAAGTTGCGCATAATTGACTTATAAGTGCCACAGCATTAATTAAGCGCCACAGCATTAATTAAACGCTACAGCATAAACATAATGCCTGCAAATCCAGCCAAGATAGTCACTGAAATGACGATGATATAGATGAAGCCCTGCTTGCCTTGAGCTATTGAATAGCCTCTGGAGCGCAAATAAGCCAGCCATAATAGACATAACACTACAGGTATTAAGAAAAGAAACTTAAACAACGTGACACACTCCTTCGTTTAGAACGAATTTTAAAACTAAAATAAGTATACCTTATTTACGTAAAACTCAGTGAAATGGCGCAAAAATTTATCATTGGGCATCTGTTAGCATTGTGTCTAATAGAGTATAGATGTTTGTGCTTTATCAGGAGAGATTAATTTGAGTCAAAAAAAAACGCCTTAAAGGCGTTTTTTGATTATGTGATTATTGAAGCTAGTCGAAACTTGCTTCAAAATCCGCGATTAAGGAATATTCCTTAAAGTGCGTTGATTTTTGCATTCAGACGGCTTTTATGACGTGCTGCTTTATTCTTGTGAATAAGGCCTTTAGTCGCCATGCGGTCTAATTGTGGAACTGCAACTGTAAATGCTTCTTGCGCAGCAGCTTTATCGCCAGCTGTAATAGCTGCGAGTACTTTTTTGATGCACGTACGAGTCAGGGAGCGACGGCTTGCATTATGCTGGCGACGCTTCTCAGCTTGAATTGCACGTTTCTTCGCAGACTTAATGTTCGCCAAGGTGTAACTCCTAATAGATTCATGTCAAAATTGAGGGTGCGGATTATCCAGTTTTTAAACCCCACTGTCAATTAAATTGAGCGGTAAAACTAAAAATAAAGGAAAAAATTTTGTTGTTTCTTGCGACTCTCGTGAAATTATGTAGTTTTGAGTTAAAAACGCACAATTTATTTGCCCTTCAGTAAACGCCTATTGCGGCTGCTGGTCAATTAGTGCCATTATGAAAGTATAATAGTATAAAACGCTAATGAGTGATGGGTGGATAATCGCCGATGTTAAAATCAGGATCTAATCGATGTTAAAGTCGGGGATTGTCGTCAGTACAATGACCTTAATATCCAGAGTGTTAGGATTGGTGCGCGATGTTGTTGTTGCTAACTTCCTTGGCGCCGGTGCTGCTGCAGATGTTTTTTTCTTTGCCAATAAAATTCCTAACTTCTTACGCCGCCTTTTCGCTGAAGGTGCTTTTGCGCAGGCTTTTGTTCCTGTCTTAACTGAAGTGAAAGCGCAAAACGATGAAGCAACAATGCAAGACTTCGTCGCAAAAGTTTCAGGTACACTTGGTGCTATCGTTTTTGTAACCGCCATTGTGGGCGTTATATTTTCACCTGTACTTGCTGCACTTTTTGGCGGAGGCTGGTTTGTCGATTATTTGAATGACGGTGAAAAAGCGGATAATTTCGTCCTAGCATCTTCAATGTTGAAAATTACTTTCCCTTACATATTCTTTATTTCTCTAGCGGGTTTGGCCGGCGCTGTCTTAAACACCTTTAATAAATTTGCAGTCGCTGCTTTCACGCCCGTCTTGTTAAATATTAGTATTATCATATGCGCTTTATTCTTAGGACCCATGTTAGACGAACCTGCTTATGCATTAGCTTGGGGAGTTTTTTTTGGCGGTATAGTGCAACTGCTCTTTCAACTTCCTTTTTTATATCGTGCAGGTCTGCTGAAAAGGCCCAAGTGGGGATGGCGTGATCCTAATGTAACCAAAGTGCGAACATTGATGATCCCCGCATTATTTGGTGTGTCTGTCAGCCAAATTAATTTGTTGCTGGATACCTTAATAGCTACTTTCTTAGATTTAACGGGTTCGATTAGCTGGTTATATTACAGTGACCGTTTACTTGAGTTTCCGTTGGGGCTGTTTGGTATTGCTATTGCAACCGTCATTTTGCCTGCACTTTCAAGGAACCATGTAAGTAAGGATCCGAGGGCTTTTAAAGCAAATATAGATTGGGCCTTTAAAATAATTTGTCTTCTGGGTATACCATCTGCGGCCGCTTTAGTGCTTATTGCAGAGCCACTTTTAATGGTTATTTTTCAGCGCGGCGAATTTAGTATAAATGACGCTCGCATGGCTTCATATAGCCTGATGGCTTACGGCAGTGGGCTTTTAAGTTTTATGTTAATTAAAATTCTTGCTCCCGCTTTCTACGCTCGTCAGGACATAAAAACTCCGGTGAAGTATGGCATTATTACAATGGTATGTAATATGGTGTTTAATCTGATATTAGCCATCCCTTTTGGCTATGTTGGTTTAGCAATGGCAACCGCAATGTCAGGCACATTGAATGCGATCCTTTTGTATCAGCGTTTGCACAAGCAAGGCGTTTATAAAATGAGTAAAGAAACCATTTTGTTTAATGGCAAAGTGACAATAGCAGCCATTGTTATGGGAATTTCAATTTATTGGTTGAATACCTCGTTTATATGGGAGCCAGCTCCATTGTTAGAGCGCATCTACATGCTTACTTGTCTGGTTGCACTGGGCATTTTAGTGTATGCATCTACTTTATTATTGATTGGAATTAGGCCTGCACAAATGAAAATACAAAAATCCGTATAAAAAAACGTACTGGACTCCTTATAATCATTGGTATTCACCGTGTGGTCGTTTATAATCTTTCGGTTTTAAAACTGATTGATTAATTTTAATATTATGCTGTGCTTAAGGTTGTTGCCAAAAGCCAAGTTCAAAGCATAATGAAGACTTCAAAAGGCAAGGTGTTTTGCAGTTAATAAGAGGCTTGCATAATTTACAGCAACAGCATCGTGGTTGTGTGTTAACTATCGGCAAATTCGATGGTATTCACCTCGGTCATCAGGCTGTGCTTATCAATCTTGTCGAAAAGGCAAAAGCACTTGGGCTAGCGTCGACAGTAATGATTTTTGAACCCCAGCCGGAAGAGGTTTTTGCACCAGACGAAGCGCCAGCCAGACTATCTCGGTTCAGAGATAAATACGAGAAATTCAAAGCTCTCGGTATTGAGCGACTAATTTGTGTGCGTTTTAATCGAGCGTTTGCAAGTATGAGCCCAGAGAGTTTTATAAAGAATTTATTGGTGCGTCAGCTAGGTGTTAAATTTTTGGTTGTAGGTGATGACTTTCGCTTTGGTCATCAACGCAAAGGTAACTTTGATTTACTGCTTGATGCTGCATCTCGCTCAGGTTTTGATGTTGTTAGCACGCAAAGCTTCAAGCTTGAATCGTTGCGCATAAGCTCAACACAAATTAGACAGGCATTAGCTGATAATGATTTTGCCTTGGCAAATGAAATGCTGGGACATGAATTCACTATCTCAGGCCGGGTAAACCATGGTGATAAAAAAGGTCGTACAATTGGTTTTCCGACTGCTAATGTATTGTTAAAACGCTGTAAGTCACCTGTGAGCGGAGTATTTGCTGTCGAAGTTGATATAGCAGGAGAAAAAGTCAAAGGCGTTGCCAATATAGGTAATCGCCCTACCGTAAGTGGAACAAGGTCGCAATTGGAGGTGCACTTGTTTGATTTTGACCGAAATCTTTACGGTACATATATAGAAGTGGCTATTAAGCATAAATTACGTGATGAAAAGAAGTTTGAAAATTTTCAAGAACTACACAATCAAATAAAAGTAGATGCGCAAACAGCACAAGAGATATTCGCTATTTAATACCTTAGCGTGCGTAAAATTTAAGTGAATTGATAGAGGTAGTTGGGATAGTTACCACCGCAACTCTGTTAATGCATTTAGAAAGCGTGCTAAGACTGATGATAAATTGATAGAAACACAATTATAGAAGTGGAAAACCAGATATGACTGATTATAAACCGACGCTAAATTTGCCTGAAACGGCGTTTCCAATGCGTGGTAATTTGGCGAATCGTGAGCCGCAAATGCTAAAACAGTGGACTGAAAAAAAGCTGTATGAGCAAATCAGAACCGCCAAAGCTGGCAAAAAACCGTTTATTTTGCACGATGGTCCTCCATATGCTAACGGCGATATTCATATTGGTCATGCTGTTAATAAAATTCTTAAAGACATCATTATTAAATCAAAAACGTTGTCTGATTTTGACTCTCCATATGTTCCCGGTTGGGATTGCCATGGCTTGCCCATTGAGCTTATGGTCGAAAAGAAAGTTGGTAAGCCAGGTAAAAAAGTGACGGCTGCTGAATTTAGAGAGAAGTGTCGAGCATATGCGGAGCGTCAAATTGACGGACAGCGCAAAGATTTTATTCGCTTAGGTGTTTTAGGTGATTGGCAAAATCCGTATAAAACTATGGATTTTCGTTCAGAAGCTAACATCATTCGCGCATTAGGTAAGATTGCAGAATCTGGGCACCTTGAGAAAGGCTTTAAACCCGTTCATTGGTGCACCGATTGTGGTTCAGCGTTAGCCGAGGCTGAGGTTGAGTACCAAGACAAAGTATCGCCAGCAATTGATGTCAAATTTAATATAAGCAATCATGATGCTTTTGCTGAAGCGTTTGGTGTTACATCAGCAAAATTGCAAGAAGCCAAGGCATCGGTAGTTATTTGGACGACAACACCATGGACTATACCTGCTAATAGAGCTATCAGCTTGCATCCTGAATTTATCTACGAATTAGTTGAAGTGAACCTAGATGCAGATAAAGAATTTTATGTGCTGGCTGCTGATCTAGTCGAAAGTTGTATGCAACGCTATGGCATAACTGACTTCAATATTATTGGTGCCTGCGCTGGTGCAAAGCTTGAAAACCTTAAGGTTAATCACCCATTGACTCCGGTTCAAGTTCCTCTGATTTTAGGTGATCATGTGACGACTGAGTCAGGTACTGGTTGCGTTCATACCGCACCAGCTCACGGTGTGGACGATTTTAATGTGGGTAAACATTATGACCTTGAAGTGTATAACCCCGTTGGTGGAAACGGCGTGTTTCTTGAAAATACACCCTTATTCGCTGGTATGCATGTTTTTAAAGCAAACCAAGCAATTATCGATGCTCTAGAAGAAAAAGGGGCATTGGCTTTACAAATTAAATATGAGCATAGTTACCCACATTGCTGGCGTCACAAGACTCCTATTATTTTTAGAGCGACACCGCAATGGTTTATTAGTATGGATAAGAATGGTTTGCGCAAGCAGTCGCTAGAGCAAATCAGCAAGACTAAGTGGATCCCGGGATGGGGAGAAGAACGTATTAAAAGTATGGTTGAAGGGCGTCCAGATTGGTGTATTTCTCGTCAGCGTACTTGGGGCGTGCCTATCGCGTTGTTTATTCACGAAGAAACCGGTGAGTTACATCCACAAACCTCAGAAATTATAGAGAAAGTTGCTACTGCAGTGGAAAGCAAAGGTATTCAAGCTTGGTGGGACATGGACTCTGAAAGCCTTATTGGTGAAGACGTAGACAAATATCAGAAAGTAACAGACACGCTGGATGTGTGGTTTGATTCTGGTGTTTCGCATTATTTTGTGGTTGATGAACGTGATGATATCCCAGCAGCTGCTGATCTTTACCTGGAAGGTTCAGACCAACATCGTGGTTGGTTCATGTCGTCGCTTATGTCATCAACGGCAATGCGCGGTCATGCGCCTTACAAAGAAGTGTTAACCCATGGCTTCACTGTAGATGCTCATGGCAAGAAAATGTCAAAATCATTAGGTAATGTTGTTTCGCCGCAAGAAGTGAATAACAAATTGGGTGCAGATATTCTGCGTTTATGGGCGGGTTCAACCGACTACCGCGGTGAAATGACTGTATCCGATGAGATATTAAAACGGTCAGCAGATGCTTATCGTCGCATTCGCAATACTTGTCGTTTCTTGTTAGCTAATTTAAACGGTTTTGAACCACAACGCGATATGGTGCCTTTTGACGAAATGGTTGCCTTGGATAAGTGGGCAGTTTCACACGCTGCAGACGTTCAAAAGCAAATTTTAGAAAGTTACGAACAATATGACACCTTGGTTGTTTGTCAGACATTGACGCAGTTTTGCGCCATTGAAATGGGCAGTTTCTATCTTGATATTATTAAGGATAGGCAGTACACCGCAAAAACTGATGGTCTTGCAAGACGTTCTTGCCAAACAGCGCTATATCATATTGCGCAAGCACTTGTGCGATGGATGGCGCCAGTTATGAGCTTTACGGCTCAAGAAGTGTGGGAAGCCATGCCCGGCGAACGAGACGAGTTTGTGTTTACAGGAACTTGGTACGAAGGACTAGCTTCAGTTACAGCTAATTTATCTGACGGTTCTCTTAATAGCTCTCTCAATAGCTCTCTCAATAGCTCTCTTGATAGTGAATTTTGGCATATGCTGATGAAAGTCAAAACGGAAGTGAATAGCGCACTAGAGAAAGCGCGTAACGAGAAAGTTATTGGAGGTTCACTAGAAGCAAAGGTGACTCTATATGTTACTGATGAAAAAGCAGCACTCCTTGCGAAGCTCCAAGATGAACTGCGTTTCGTATTAATTACATCAGAAGCGAGTGTTAAACCTTTATCAGAGAAAACGCCTACTGCTATTTCGCTTAATGAATCAGACATTTTTGTTGATGTGTTAATCGCTGATGGTGAAAAATGTGTCCGCTGCTGGCATCACAAGGTTGAGGTAGGCAGCGATCCTAAACATGCTGAGCTCTGTAATAGATGTATAGATAACATCGAGGGTAATGGAGAAGTGCGTCAATATGCTTAACCTTTTCAAAAGTACCGGCTTGCGATTTACATGGATATCAATCATTGCGGTAATACTGGATCAATGGACTAAGCAGGCCGTTGTTGACTCAATGCAATTGTATCAATCAATCGAAATAATGCCTTTTTTTAATTTCACATATGTGCACAACTATGGCGCAGCATTTAGTTTTCTATATGACGCTGGTGGCTGGCAAGTGTATTTTCTAAGTGCTATCGCCTTGGGCGTTAGTGGCTTGATTATTTGGTGGTTAAAAAGTACCACTCGTCAACAAGTACTATTACCTGTCGCGTTTTCTTTTATTTTAGGCGGAGCAATAGGTAACGTATATGACCGGATTGTGCATGGCTATGTAATCGATTTTATCGATTTCTATTATGGAACATTTCATTGGCCCGCATTTAATATTGCAGATTCTGCTATATTCATTGGAGCGGCTTTACTCATTATAGACATGTTTGTTAACAAAGAGGCAAATGACATTGAGCAATAATGCATTAGTTATTAATGATAGCTGTGAAGTGATACTGCACTTTGACTTAAAACTTGAAGATGGCTCAGCTGCTGATAGCACAAGAGTTAATAACAAACCTGCCAAAATGGTCATGGGCGATGGCAGTTTAACTAAGAACTTTGAAGACTGTTTACTAGGTCTTTCAACGGGTGATAAAAAATCGTTTTTGTTGAATGCTGACGACGCCTTCGGCATGCCTAATCCAGACAATATATATCACGTTGATCGTACAAAGTTTAATGCGGATACGCCTGTTGAAGTGGGTATGATTATCGCCTTTGCTCAGCCAGACGGTTCAGAGTTACCAGGCGTGATACGAAGCGCTGAAGGGCATTCCGTGACGGTTGATTTTAACCATCCATTAGCAGGACAAAATGTCACCTTTGATGTTGAAATATTGGATGTTAAGAAAGTTGATGTAAAAAATTCAGGAGTAAACTAAGGTGCAAATTCATTTAGCTAACCCTCGCGGATTCTGTGCTGGTGTAGATCGTGCTATTACAATTGTAGAAAGAGCATTAGAAATGTTCGGCCCACCTATTTATGTGCGTCATGAAGTTGTACATAATAAATTCGTAGTTGACGGCTTAAAAAAACGCGGCGCAGTGTTTGTTGATGAATTACGTGAAGTACCAGACGATACCATCGTGATTTTTTCTGCACACGGCGTATCACAAGCGGTTAGAGCTGAGGCTGATGACCGTGGTTTAAAAGTATTTGATGCAACCTGCCCGCTAGTAACCAAAGTGCACATGGAAGTTATGCGCGCTAGCAAAAAAGGCACTGAATGTGTATTGATTGGTCACCAAGGACATCCTGAAGTTGAGGGAACTATGGGCCAATATGATAACCCGAATGGTGGTATCTACCTGGTTGAATCAATACAAGACGTACAAGAGCTTGTTGTTAACAATTCAGACAAACTTTATTACTGCAGTCAAACTACTCTGTCTGTTGACGACACAGCTGACGTTATTGATGCCTTGCGTAAAAAGTTTCCAAAAATAGATGGTCCTCGCAAAGATGATATTTGTTATGCAACGCAAAACAGACAAGATGCTGTCAGGGAACTAGCCACTGATTGTGACGTCCTATTTGTCGTAGGAGCACAAAACAGTTCTAATTCGAATCGTCTGCGGGAGCTTGCAGAAAAGATAGGCGCTAAGGCTTATTTAATTGCGGATGCCGAGTGTATTCAAAAAGAATGGCTGAATGATGCCAAGGCTATTGGTGTCACTGCTGGCGCATCAGCCCCTGAGATTTTAGTTAAAGGAGTGGTTGATAAATTGCTAGGGTGGGGCGCATTAGCCTCTTCAGAGCGTCCCGGTCGTGAGGAAACTATTGAATTCGCCGTACCAAAAGAACTAAGGATAAAGCAGCTTTAGTATCTAGGTAGATAAATGCAAAAGCTGAGTCGATGCAATTTTTGACTCAGCCTCCCTCGCTTTAATGTTTGCTGCTTTGGCCAATTCCCACCCTTTGTTCAGTTTCAATATGTTTTTAATACCTTAGACTTATTCAGGATAACCAAGCCCACTAGCATCTGCTGTAAAATGATGTCATGGAAAAGCTTTTTTTTGAATAACTATGAAGCCACACAAATTGACTAAACAGGTACCAAAAAAATCGACCTTCTCGCAAAGCGGGCTTGGGATGGTTGAAGTATTGGTCACCCTTTTTATCCTATCTATCGGGTTGTTAGGCGTTGCCTCGTTGCAGTTTGTTGGATCATTCTCCAATGCTGATGCACTCAATCGCACTCAAGCGGTGTTTATTGCACAGCAGTTCAGCGAGCGATTAAATGCTAACGCAATCCCCTCAAACGTGACCGACGGCTTTGTGGTAGATAATGCTTACTTTGATGATGACCTTTACAACTTTGGAAATTTGACTTGTTTAACTGCAGGCGCAAGTCCTTACGATTGTCATTGCAAGGCACATCCAGCAGCAGTCGCGAATTGTCAAACTGGCGACTGTGATGCAGGAGAATTGGCTGAGTTCGATGCTTATCAAATGTCATGTGCCGCAGTTCGAAGCAACCCAAATGCCTTATTGAGTTTATCATGTGCTGATAAAGATCTGGGCGATACTGATTTGTGTACAGCAGGGTCCATTCATGAAGTTATTGTTAGTTGGCCTGTGCGGAACTGGCAGAATAACGAGCGAGTCTTGAACTCAAAATGCAATACAGTCGCCGGCGATTCAAATGATTGCGTTGTTATCGAGGTTGCTTTATGAGTTTACGCAGCCAACAAAACCAGATTAAAAAAAGAGAAAGCGGTTTTACACTAGTTGAGATAATGATTTCGATGGCTATGGGCTTGGTTATTGCCGGGGCCGTCATCCAAATAATGGTCAGTAACACGGTGACTGAAAAGCTCAATCGCGCGATGTCTTCAACTCAGGAAAGCGGGCGATTCATTATCAATCGTCTTCGCAGCGAAATGCTAATGGTTGGTTTATACGACCAAATGAACCCAAACTTAAACTTAGATGTCGACGTTGTTAATGAAAACAATTTTGTTCGTAATAACCCTGTCGTTTTACCAAATGAATTTGCCGTAAGAACAACTTTGGGTTCATTACAGGGCGCGGCTGGCAGTCCCGATACATTGGTTGTAAGCATGCAAGGCAATATGGACTGCAGAGGCTATGTATTAGGCTACGAAAATGACGAAGAATTCTATCTCGTGAATGAATACTTTGTGAATGACAATAAATTAAAATGCAGAGGCTTTGATGGACGCTACCTTCGCGGTCAAAAAGCAGCTGAAGGACACAATAGCCATAACTCTATTACAATTTTAGATGACGTAGTAAATTTCCAAGTAACATATGGTGTTACCGACATGGCATCAACCTTTGGTTCAGCAATTCCTACTCGTTTTATAACCGCAGATAACATACAAGCAGCGATGGATAATGGAAAGACAGTTATTGCTTTGCGCATTGCCTTAGTTGTAAAAGCTGACAGCGATATTACCGTAGAAACAAAACCCTCTTTCAAGTTGTTAAATGAAGCGAATTATTCACCCAATGACAACGGTGTGTATAAATCGTTCGAAACCACAATAACACTAAGAAATATGAAAAATTTCGTAAGGAGTAACACATGAATAATCAGCGAGGTCTCGTAATGGTATTTGCATTATTAGTGCTGATGTCACTCACTATTTTAGGTGTTGCCTCTGTATCTAGCGGTATATTACAAACTAAAATGGCAGGTTCACTCGAACGCAAATCATCTGCATTCGATGCCGCAGAAGCTGCTTTGGCAGGCGTAGTTTATGAATCTGAAGATGAAGTACTGTTAGCCGATCCATTAAAGTCCGACCCCCTTTCTGAAGCAAGGCAATTAAACGCTTTAGATTTGGCTAATGAAGAACTCAGTTGTTTTGACAATAATCGCACCGATCGCTTTGTTACTAATGATGGTATGACCCGCAATAAAATGCATACAACGGCCGGTAATTTTAGAACTTATCCAGTGACTACTAGTTGGTCAAAAAGTGCCTTTGTTCGCGAGGAATCATGCAGGGGTTCAAGTAATGTGATTGGCGGAAGTAATATTAGTTGTCACGTTTTCATGATTAGAGGCTGTGGTAAGACAGCAGGGAGCAACTACGCTGTTGCAAATACAATGAGTGCAGCCGTTTTTGCACCAGCATCGAATTGAGGAATTGAACATGTCAGTCAAGAGAATTAGTCGTTCGATCAGCGCGTTCCTATTGACCATTCTAATCAGTATGAGTGCAATGGGTGACGATTTAGAAATCTATCTCGGTACCGGAGGAAGTGAGAGCACATATAATCCCAATGTACTTTTTATCATGGATTCGTCCGGTTCTATGCAATCAAAGGATGGTACAGATGAGACTCGAATGCTCAGAGTACAGAATGCTTTGAAAACAGCATTGCGTTCGGCTACTAACATAAATGCCGGCCTAATGCGCTTTTCCAATTTTGGTGGTCCGATTGTATTTCCTATTCAGGGAATCGATACACCGGTTACCCCAGAGCTGATTATTCCGATAGTCTCAGGTAGTGATGATGCATTTGAAATTAATGAAGACGTCACTATATCTTCTAATTCACTTGAGTTGACCAGGGGCACTGAAGTTGTGCTGACAGGTTTGCGTTATCAAGAGCTGAGGATACCAAGAGGGGCGACAATTACCAGTGCCTACCTACGTTTTACGTCTGATGCATTAAATACCTCTGATGCAAGCCTTAAATTCAAAGCTGAAAGCATCGGTGATTCAACCACTTTCCAAAATGTAAATACCAATATTTCCGCGCGTGTGACTACAGGTGCTGAAGTCACTTGGGCTACTGCGAACAATTTTCCATTATCCGGTGAAATTATTTTGTCTCCAGACATAAGTACTGTTCTGCAAGAAGTTGTGAATCGAGGCGATTGGTGTGGTGGCAATAGTTTAAACTTAATTATAGAAGGCACTAGTTCAGTTTCCTCAAGCGCCCGCAAGGCTTCTTCATTAGAGAATGGAAATGGACGTACGCCACAGCTGATCGTTGCTTATGATGAGACCACCGCAACAGGTTGCACGCGTGAACGCCTTATTTATCAAATTAATTCGCAAAATGAGAATGCAGAGGAGCGCAGTAATGGCTTCCAGAGCACAGGAACTGAACTGACATTTCATGATGAATCTAACGATTATATAGGTTTACGTTTTAGCGGCATAAATATTCCAAAGAATGCTAACATTATTAATGCTTATTTGGAGTTCACTGCAAATAACAGTCACACATCAAATGGAGCCTCAATGCTAATTCGAGGCGTAAAAGAAGATCATCCCAATGATTTTAATCCTTACTCTCGTTATATGCAGAAAAACAAACTCAAAACTGCTGGCGTGACATGGAGCAATATTGCGCCATGGTATAGAAATAGAGATTACAAGAGCCCCTCGATTAAAAGTATTGTACAAACCACTGTGAATCGAACTGGTTGGGAAAATGGCAATAAGATGATGTTCATTTTGTCAGATTTTACCAATGCAAAACGTGGTGGTTACACCGTTAATGGCAAGCCTTCAGGCGCGGCTAGATTAGTAGTAGAGTTTGAGGGTAATGCAACTCCCGGTTCATCTGCAACAGTGCGCCAGCACATCATCAGCAAAGTAGATGAATTAACAGCCAACGGCCTTACACCCATAGTCGATACACTATACGAGGCGTCGTTGTACTTCGGTGGCCGCGACGTTGATTATGGCAGAAAACGAGGTGAAAACTCAGTAAGTTCAGAGGTCAGGCAGAGTACGAGAGTTAGTCATCGTGCATCATATATTGGTGCCGACGCAATTAGGCCTGCAGGTTGTGATGGCGACAACTTGGGCGATTATGATTGTATACAAGAATATATTCCGGCGGGTGCTACGTATATCTCGCCAGTAACCGACTTACAGTGTCAGGTCAATAATCACATTGTGCTTTTATCAGACGGTCAAGCAAATAATAACCATAGTGCAGGTAAGATACAGACGCTTTTAGGTGAAACTTGTACTGGTAGTACTGGTGAATTATGTGGTGTAGAACTGGTTAAGAATATAAGCAATGCCGGCGAATCAAAAATTGATGCGCGTGTTGTAACGCATACTATCGGTTTCGCTGCTGATAACATAGCGAATACGTTTCTGAATCAGCTCGCCCTGCAAGGCGGTGGTGATTTTTATGAAGCTGATAACAGTGAAAATCTGGTTGAAGCATTTCAAACTATTTTGCGTAATGTTAAAGACGTAAATGCTACCTTTGTTTCTCCCGGTGTTGCAGTGAACCAATTGAACAGATTGACCCACAGAGATGAACTTTATTTTGCATTATTCAAGCCATCAGAAGGTGCACAATGGCCTGGTAATCTTAAAAAATATCGGATTAGTGGCGATAAAGTGCTTGATAAAAATGGTGTGAACGCAGTAGATAGCGGTTCAGGTTTCTTCTCTGAGAATTCACACAGCTATTGGTCAACAACGCAAGATGGCAATGACGTTCGTCAGGGCGGTGCGGCTAGTAAGTTAGACCTTGTGAGAAATGTATATTTCTTCGACGGTGTAGGTTCTGTTTTAGTTCCTAAAAACCAGCTGTCAGAAAACAACCTCGAAATTACCGAACAAGATTTAGCGCTTAATCCCGTCAATGATCCTGTGGGAACCAGAGAGCTTGTATTGAAATGGGCGCGTGGCGTTGATGTTAGAGACGATGATGGTGATGGCTCAGTAACTGATGTGCGTTTGCAAATGGGTGACCCTATTCATTCGCAACCTGTCATTATTAACTACAGTGCGACTGATAGTGCTGTCTTTGTGGCGACAAATCATGGGTTTTTACATTCAATAGATGCTGAAACAGGCGAAGAGAATTTTGCCATGATGCCAAGAGAGCTAATGGGTAATCTGAATGATTTTTACCGCAATGCTAGCTCATTCAATCATATCTATGGCATAGATGGCGACATGGTTTATAGAGAGTATGGTGATAGAAAATACATTTATATTGGTATGCGAAGGGGCGGAAGTAATTATTATGTCGTTGATGTAACTGACAAAATGGACCCTAAAGTTGTATTTACCATTGACGGTGGTACAGGAAGCTACGCGAACATGGGACAATCTTGGTCCAGACCAACAATCACTAAAGTCAACATTGGCGGAGTAGTCAAAGACGTCATGATCATCGGTGGTGGTTACGACGAAGACCAAGATGCTAAGGCTAATCGCAGTGCAGACGTTGTTGGTAATTCTGTCTATATTATTGATGCGAATAACGGTGACCTGTTGTGGTCTGCAAGTAATGAAAATGCGGATTTAGCACTAGCTGAAATGGATTACAGTATTCCTGCAAGAATATCAGTTATCGATAGGGATAATGACGGCTTGGCAGATCATATGTATGTAGCTGATATGGGTGGACAAATATTCCGCTTAGATATTTACAATGGTGAGTCGAAAAGTAATTTGGTGAGAGGCGGATTGATTGCTCAATTAAGCGGTGATGAGCTTTCTGATAATCGCAGGTTTTATTATGCTCCCGATGTGTCTGAAATTTCGACGGCGGATGAGCACTATTTTGCCGTTGCGATTGGCTCAGGCTTTAGAGCTGGACCGTTGAATACCACAATTGAAGATGCTTTCTTCATGATTAAGGACAAAGGAGTGTTTGTGCGTGACGAGTTTGGTAAATTCACCTTACCAAGTCAGGTTGTTAGTACTACAAGTTTATATGACGCAACAGAGCACTTATTGACCAGCAGCAATGAGGAAGTCAGAAAATTGCAAAGCAATATATTTGCATCGAAAGATGGTTGGATGATCCGTCTAACGCAAGGTGGCGAAAAAGTATTAGCTTCGCCGCTAATTCTTGATTACCAAGTATTCTTCACTACTTATTTGCCCTCAAGCAGCAACGAGAGCGCTTGCGCTCCTCCGACGGGTAATAGTAGAGCCTATTTAGTTAGTCTTATCGATGGTAATGCGGTTGAAGATCTGAATGACAATGATGAAAAAGATGCAAGCGATCGATATGCACAACTCAAGCAAACGGGTATCGCACCTGATACTAAGATACTTATCGAGAACATCGTTAAGCCGGTGGTCTGTTTGGGTGCTGAGTGTGTTTCTGCAGTTATAGAAATAGACGAGAACGGCGAAATCGTATCATGCGGCAGTGACTTTGAATGTTTAGCCAGAAATATATACGGTAAATTTGAACGAGTTCAGAAAAATACTTGGAAGACTGAAGTGGAGCGTCAATAAATGAAATTAATACTCAAACAACGCGGATTTACCCTTATTGAACTAATGATTGTTGTAGCTATAATTGGGATTATTGCAGCAGTCGCGTTTCCTAGTTACCAAACAATGGTAAACGGTGCATCTCGAAGTACGGTGCAGGCTGATTTGATGTCATTCGCAGCGGCAATGGAGCGCCATAGTGCATCTAGTTTTAGCTATAAGGGGGCTGGTGACGCTGGTGCGAATACTGGTAAGCCAAGGATATTCGCTTCCCATTCGCCAAGCTCAGAACCAGTTGCAAACAAAAAGTATGATCTAGTAATAGATGAAGTATCAACTAATGGATTGACTTTCCGCTTGAAAGCAACGCCATTGGCGGGAAGTTCGCTTGCTAGTGACGGAATACTTTATATTTACAGCGACGGACGAAAAGCTTGGGATGTAGATAACAACGGAACTATTGCCACAAGTGAATACTGCTGGAGTTGCTAAGTCAGCAAACTCTCGCTTTTTGATGCATGCTCTTACTTAGTTTTAAGAGTGTGCATTAATACGATTTTATACTTCTCTTTTTAATTCCCATTGCATTGCACCTCCCTTAACACCTCCCTTAACACTGCCCTTAACACCTCCCTTAATAATTCCTGTACTATCTTCTCGTTCGCTGCTCTCTTTTTACCTATTTATTTCCCAATTGACTGTTTCCAAATGTTGATGCAGTACGACGTCAAATTTGATATCGGTCTGATAATACGGTTTTTGTCCAATAAGGTGGGGAGTTTATTAATTCTATATACAACAGTTACATTCGAATTAAGGTCGATGTAAGCCTTCTATTGTGGCAGTAATGCGAATACCAGCTAATGACATTGTGGTGATAGGTAATGGTATACAAGTACCAAAATGGGAAAGTCGCGAACACTTCGCTAGCAGCTACCATGTGGCTAAAAAGCAGAGATAACTGAGCTATAGAAAGTCTTCGATGCAGTTAATGAGGTTAATGAAGTTAATGAGCTTAAGTGCATGCATTTATTTGTGCATGCACTGACTTGCAGATATTTACTTCCATAAGACTACGTGCAGGTTAGTTTAGTGCCTTCTATGGTTTCATGGATGTTAACATTATCAGAGTCCGAACTCACCTTTACACGCCCTTGGAGCGAAACAGAAATGGCTCGAGCAAACTTCGCGTCATTATTATTTGGACATATTTTTATAGTGAAAGCTTGCGTTGAAGCACCCGTATCTTGAAATTGAATATCCGTATTGGGCCCTGTCATTTTAGTTGAGTTGGACGCTTTTGTTGTGGTGACCAATAAATCTTCTGCATCGTTCCGGTCGCCGTCCGCGTTGCTATCAATAAACACAATTTTGGGGTTGTTCCAATCTGTACCACAAGTCTTGAAATCCGTTGAGGGACAAACAACGACCGGCGTTTGTTCATCGATAGCTAAGTGACGGGCGTATTGAATGACACCACTTACTTCGTTAATTTCACCAGTGATTCTATTTTTTATTAGAAAATTTTGCATACTAGGCGCGACAACGGTTAATACAATAGCTAAAATCGCTAACGTTATCATCATTTCAAGAAGCGTAACGCCTTTTTGAACGGTTTTATTTGCGTGCATGTTAAGTTTAGCTGGCACAGTCACCCCCAATAAATATTGTTGCTAATATACTCTATTTTGCAGATGATTGCGTATACACAAACAACAGTGGTTAGTCGAGTTAATACCTTGATGATCATTAATTATGTTCAATAGTTAGTAATTTAAGTAAACAAGGCATAACTCATGTTGAAAAATGAAGTCATTAAAGAAATGCGCGTTTTACCGAATATAAACGTAGACTCGGAAGTACATAGGCGTACTCAATTTATAAAGGATAAGTTAGTTGAATCTGGATTATATTGTCTTGTTTTAGGTGTTAGTGGGGGCATAGATTCATGCACATTGGGCCGTCTCGCGCAACTTGCAGTGAACGAACTAAATCATGAAAACGATAGTGCTTATCAATTCATTGCGGTCAGATTACCTTACGGGGAGCAAGCAGATGAGGACGATGCGCAAGCATCAATTGATTTTATTCAACCTTCTGTGCAGATGACGGCTAATGTAAAGCCTGGCGCCGACGCAATTCATGAGAGTGCTTTACATGGGCTAATATCGTCAGGAGTGACTCAATTCACCGATGAAAAAAGCGATTTTGTAAAAGGCAATGCAAAAGCGAGAACAAGAATGGCTATCCAGTTTGATATAGCTGGGTTAATGAATGGACTCGTTTTAGGAACTGATCACTCAGCTGAGAATATAACTGGATTTTATACAAAGTTTGGTGATGGTGCATGTGATTTAGCGCCTTTGTTTGGCTTAAGTAAGCGTCAAGTCCGGAGTATTGCTCGCCACATGGGAGCGCCCGAGAATGTTATCACTAAAGCGCCAACTGCTGACTTAGAAAGTTTATCACCGCAAAAGACCGATGAATCGGTCTTAGGCTTGAGCTATGATCAAATAGATGACTTTTTAGAGGGGAAAAGTACGGATAATGTTGCTGATGATAAACTCTTGGCGATATACTTAAAAACCCAGCATAAGAGATTACCAATACCTACTGTATATGATCACGAATAAGGACTGTTAAAACTCATGAAAAAAATTGAAGCTATTATCAAGCCATTTAAGCTAGATGATGTCAGAGAGGGGCTTTCTTCAATTGGAGTCTCGGGGATCACAATGACTGAAGTGAGAGGTTTTGGACGACAAAAGGGACATAAAGAACTCTACCGAGGCGCTGAGTATAATGTCGATTTTTTGCCGAAAATTAAAATTGAGCTCGTTGTGTCGGACGATTTAGTTGATCTAGCTGTTGAAAGTATCCAAATAAATGCAAAGACAGGTAAAATTGGTGACGGTAAAATTTTTGTATTTAATGTTGAACAGGTTATTCGCATTCGTACCGGAGAAACCGACGAAAACGCGATATAGCGCTTTCGAAGCGGTTCTTGAATCGTCTAGCCGCATGCGACATACGCATTAATGCGTGTGTCCACATCCTCCTTCACCATGCACATGGCCATGTTCCAATTCGTCAGCTGTTGCCTCGCGAACATCAACTACTTCGACATCGAACGCTAGTGACATGCCAGCCAGAGGATGATTTCCATCGACGGTCACAGTTGTGTCAGTTTTGTCTACAATTATGACTGACTGTTCGCCATCATCGGTGGTCGCTCTAAAGCTCATTCCAACATCAACATCCATATCTTCAAACATCTCTGCTGGTACTTCTTGAACTAAATCGTCATGGCGATCACCATAAGCCCGCTCAGGATCAACAGTTAAAGAGAACTTATCACCTTTAGCTTTGCCAAAAAGTGCGTCTTCAATTCCTTCGATCATGAAGTGACTGCCTTGTAAAAATGCCAAAGGCGGCGCCTCATGAGAGGAGTCGATCACATCTCCCTCTGTAGTTTTTACTATGTAATGGAGGGTAACGACATGATCTTTTTGTATCTGCATCTTAAATCCTATTTTTCGTCTAAGGTATACGGTAAAGCTTGCACTTCAAACTTTTGCTCGGGGAACGCCTTTAATCTTAACACATCACCTATTTGTGTGTCATTTGCAAGAACAGCTAATAGCATACTGCAATTGTCCGCCGAGGCACTGCGCAAGACTGTTCCACCACTTCGCCAATTTTCACCGGCTTGCTTTTCTAGGGGCATCGCTGAATCAAATGATATAGAACTATCAACCGGCTTGCCAATAAGAACAAATGCTGCTCTTTTATTACGGCCGAGAAATTTAGTTCTGGCTATTGTCTCTTGTCCCATGTAGCAGCCTTTATCAAAATCAATACCCGAAATAGCTTGTAAATTGAGCATCTGCGGAACAAATTCATTCGCAGTTTTTGCTGTTATAGTTGGCAAGGCATCAAGTATATCGAGCGCCTCCCATTGATTCATAGCGTCATTGTCAGAACTCACTTGAACAGGGCTAAGCGATTGCTGACCTTCTTTGTTTAGAGCTAGGATATATCTAGGTGAAGAAATATTGATGCAGATAGCGAATCCTAGCTCGTTTGCAACAGTGGCTAAATGGTTTTGCTTGAGGTCTGGAAAAAATTTTTCAACAGCTACAGAGGCTGCAGCACCTGAGAAGCCAAAATAAGCAAGTTCAGCGTCTTTTGAATTAATATCAACCTTCGAAAATACGCCATACTTCTTTAGTTCAGCAAGACTTTTGTCCAATGCTGAGCGTTGCATAAGCAGATTGTATTTGCCATCAACCAGCGAGGCAATAAACACCGCCCACGTTTTTCCTTTAAAGTCGCAATGCGCACCAAACCTTGCTGCATCAGGTGACATTTTTGAGGTGTCTATTGTTACTTGTCCTTGCAAATATTCTTGAGCTTGAGGCCCAGACAATTCTATACATCCCAAGTTATCTAGTCTTACAAAAAGTTCGTCTTGTGTTGACATATCATTGCCTTATTTGCGTTTGAACTTGAAGTAGCTGAGTGCTATTTCAAGTTATCTAGTTTGGTCCACTTCAGCTTATATTGGGATTGTACATTAGTTTGCAAGTTAGTGATTTACCTTGGTTCTAATTTATTTATTAGATGTTGAAGTAAATAGCTTTAGAACAGTTATTTATTCAATCACACTATGCTAACATTAGCCGAATTAAAGCATGGGGTTAATGATGTTTACTGCAAAAAGACTTGGAAGATTGAAGTGGGCATGTCGACGCGGCATGTTAGAGCTAGATGTACTTTTTTTACCGTTTGTAGAACAAGCATTTGATGATTTGTCCGACGGTGAAAAACTCGTTTTTGAACGCTTGTTAACTTGTGACGACCCGGATTTATTTGCTTGGTTCATGGGACACAAAAAATGCGACGATCCAGATTTAGCAACGATGGTTCAAAAAGTATTACAAAGAGTGAAGGTATAGCGCGGTATTCAAAATCATGAGGTAAGAATTGAACATGCCAGTTTTGGACTAGTGCAGTTCATCAATCAGTTTCTTATTCCTATTGGTTTTTGTTGGTCTTTACCTCAATACCAATGGGATAACTTCATTTATTGGCAAACAGGTTTTTCAGCGATATTAGTCAGTTTAATCCTGTGGCGGATGACACATGTTAAACGCCATGTCGAGACTTTAGTCATTGATACTGATTGCAGGCGGACATTATTTGGTGCTCATAATGAGTCAGGCAAGGACGCTTTGCGCGAGCGAACCGGCAAGCTGACGCATTCAAGCACGATTTATCAACTTGACGCTTCTTCAAGATATACTCAGTTTTGTATTTTTTTGCGCTTAGCAATCAAGAATGAAAGCACAATAAAAAGCACGCACATTTATTCAGCTGTTTTATTTAAATGGCAATTATCAGAAGCAGATTTTCGTTTCTTAAGCGCTTCGATTAACGCTGGCACCCAATGAAATACGACTACTTTAAAATGCACTCAAAACTTGTTAGCTGCAATATATAAAAGCTGATTAGCTTGCTTTTTAAAAGTGTAGTTTTCTATTTGAAACACTTATTCAAAGATTAGGAAATGTAACGCAAATGGTCAATTTGGCACTACTTAAAGCGGCTTTTTATAAACCTTACGCTGGGGACAATGAGCTTCCCGTATTGCCTGAATCAAGCATTTCTAAAAATATTCGGATTAACCCCACTCATTGTGAGAATTACAACAGGGTAGTGAATTGGAAGCTTGGTATTGCTTCAGTTATTCATCCTAACTATCTTCAAGTACTTACCTTACCGATGCAATTGTCTATGATGGTCAATAAACCTTTTCCCTTTAAACCAATGGGTTTAGTACACCTAGCTAACATTATAGAAGTAAATCGCTTACCAGAACAAAGTGCAAGACTGCGCCTAAAAACATCTTTTTCAGGCTTGCAATGGCACAAAAAAGGATGGGTTTTTGCAGTGTTAAGTGAAGGGTTTGTTGATGGGCAACTCGCAATTTCCGGCACTTCTTTCTATTTGTCTCGACAAAAACACACCATCGTGGGCGCGCAACAAGAGTCCGAAGGTAGCAGCACAGAAGCCAAGAGCAAAGAAATAGCTATCAGTGATTTCAGCGTGTTGACTAATTTTAATGAAATGAAAACAACAGATTATGCTGTTGATATGAGTTTACCGTCTGGTATCGGGCGCAAATACGCAAGGGTGTCGGGTGACTTCAATCCGATCCATTTGACAGCGTGGTCTGCTAAATTAATGGGTTTTAAAAAGGCAATTGCTCATGGAATGTATTCTAAAGCAATGTGCTTGTCGCATGTACTGAAGCAACAAATGGCTGATCAAACTCATCCGTTTCTAACATCAAGAATGCAAATTTCTACGCAATTTATGCAACCCATATACTTGCCGACAAAATGTGAATTAAAAGTTGCTAATACGAATAGCATCGCGGAGCACTCTGAAAAGACAGAGAAAGAAACTAAGTCAATTCGGGAAGTTAACTTTTCATTGATATCCAATACTCGCTCGAAAAAACGAGAGCACCTGCGTTCTAATATCATCATAAATAACTAGTTTATCGCGCAAACTATTAGGCATTCTAGCGATGGAGATACAGAGCTTCAAAACTTTAGTGTAGCTATCTCAAGTCTGCTTTAAAGGACTTAAAGGCTCTTTTTAATAATGGTTGGTTTGGCTATTTCCAGCATGTCGGGATAATCAAGATTGTAATGCAATCCTCGACTTTCCTTTCTTTGCATAGCACATGTGACTATCAGTTGAGCTACACAAACTAAGTTACGCAACTCCAGCATATTATTGGTCACTTTAAAGTTACTGTAATACTCATCTATTTCTTGTTTTAACAGGTTAATCCTTCTTAAGGCACGTTCTAGGCGTTTGTTTGTACGCACAATACCAACGTAATCCCACATAAATAAGCGTAGTTCGTGCCAATTATGCTGAATAATCACTTGTTCGTCGGAATCGATAACTCTGCTTTCATCCCAAGCGCTTATTGGCTCATCAATCCAATTGCCATCCAGTTGCTTGGCTATGTGTTTAGCTGCTGCATGTGCAAACACAATGCATTCTAACAATGAGTTGCTTGCCATTCGGTTAGCCCCATGTAATCCAGTATAGGCAGTTTCACCTATTGCATACACGTTTTGTAAGTTGGTGCGTGCATCGAAATCGGTAGCAACACCTCCGCATGTATAGTGTGCTGCAGGTACAACTGGAATAGCTTGGGTCGTAATATCAATACCCAAGGAACGGCAGCGACGATAAATATTGGGGAAGTGCTTTTTAATAAAATCATTAGACTTGTGGCTAATGTCTAAATACATGCAGTCGGCGCCTAGTCGTTTCATTTCAAAATCGATTGCTCTAGCAACGATATCTCTAGGCGCTAGGTCGCCTCTTTCATCAAATTTATGCATGAACTTAGTGCCATCCTCATGACATAAAAATGCACCTTCGCCTCGCAGTGCTTCACTAATAAGGAAATTACCAGCATCAGGATGGTACAAGCAGGTTGGATGAAATTGGTTGAACTCCATATTGGCTATTTGGCAACCTGCCCGCCACGCCATAGCGATACCATCTCCACTTGATACATCCGGGTTTGAAGTGTATTGATAGACTTTACTGCCGCCGCCAGTTGCGAGTGTAATAAAGCGTGAACGAACGACTTCAACTCGCTCTTTCTTCCGGTTCCAAACATATGCCCCGACACAGTGGTCGACTACGGTCGCACTTTTTATAAGGTCTATCGCATTATAGCGTTCGAATAAATGAATGTTTGGGTGATTTGCGACATCATCAGACAGGGTTTCTTGGACTGCGGCGCCAGTAGCATCTGCTGCATGCAGAATTCTGCGATGACTATGACCACCTTCGCGAGTTAAGTGAAATTTAGTCTCGCCGGTAGCGCTCTCTTCTTGGTCAAAGGGTACCCCTTTGTCAATTAACCACTGCATGCTTTCTTTTGCATTACGGGCAGTAAACGACACGACGGCCTCATCGCATAAGCCTGCACCTGCATTAATAGTATCTTTGATGTGGCTGTCAGTTGAGTCGGTATCATCGAATACCGCCGCTATGCCGCCTTGCGCATACTTTGTGCTACCTTCGTTAATGTCGCTTTTACTCAGTACGATAACGTTACAATGTTCCGCCATTTTCAACGCTAAACTAAGACCTGCTGCGCCGCTGCCTATAATCAGTAAGTCACAGCGATGTTCGATTGTTTGGGACATAGATTGTTTTTCGCGTAAGGTGTAGAATTGCGCCATATCGTCATACTAATCATCTAGTAAAAAATTACAACAGATGGTTATTTATAAATTATTTCATGTTATATCGAACTTATCCATAAAGTGTCTGTCTATTACTACACTTGCATGAGCCATAAGTGATGTGTTTTAGGAGTAGTGGCTTGAATGAGTGAACAGAAAACCGATCAAGAACTTGTTGAACAGGTACAAAAAGGCAACAAAAATGCTTTTAACTTTTTAGTTATCCGTCACCAGAACAAGGTGATGAATATTGTAGCAAGATATGTGAAAAATAGCGGTGATGTTGCTGATGTAACGCAAGAAGCCTTTATTAAAGCATATAGAGCCTTACCGAATTTTAGAGGTGAGAGTGCGTTTTACACATGGTTGTATAGAATTGCGGTTAATAGTGCGAAAAACTATTTAACGTCGCAAAGTCGCAAGCCGCCGGCAAGCGATGTGGACGCAAGCGAAGCAGATTATTACGATGGTAGTGACGCGTTAAAGGAAAATAATTCTCCAGAACGTGCATTGTTATCAGATGAGTTACAACAAAAGCTGTTTGCTACTATTGAGGCTTTGCCCGAAGATTTACGCTCAGCAATCACTCTTCGAGAAATTGAAGGTCTAAGCTATGAAGAGATAGCTGCAGTTATGGAATGCCCAGTAGGCACAGTACGTTCACGAATTTTTAGAGCACGAGAAGCAATTGATAAAGTCATTTTGCCTCTTGTGCAAACATAAACACTGTTAGGTATGGCGTAAAGCTAAGCTAAACAATGTATTCTCAAGCAGTGTTCAAGTAGGAATGTGTTATATGACGCAACAGCAAGAAAAATTATCAGCCTTTATCGATGGTGAGATTGAAGATTCCGAGTTAGTGAAAAGTCTGACTCAAGATCCTGAACTATCTGATAAGTGGAAACGCTATCATCTAGTCCGAGATTGTATGCGCAATGAGATGAGCACCGATATTAACTATGATATCAGTGCCCAAATTGCGAAGCAACTGGAAGGCGAGTTAGCGATGGTTGCACCAAAGCGCACTTGGCGAGAGCTTCCCGTGATAGCCTCGGTTATTCCTTTGATAAAACAAAGTAGTCAACTTGCCGTCGCTGCCTGCGTAACAGCAGTTACGATTTTTAGCATTCAAACATATAACCAACCAGAAGCAACACAGCCATTCTTAACTGCTCCCCCAGGAGTTGGTGTACAAGGTGGATTAGCACCTGTTAGTTTGTCGACGAACAACACTGTTGACCGAGAGGGTATGGCTATTTTGCTTGAACAACAGCGTCAAATAAATGCCTTGATTGAGGATCATCAGCGTCAACTGAAGCTTAAAAACGCAGGCCAAACAAAAAAAGCAGAAGCAGAGAGTTTGGATTTAGAGCAAACACAAAAGTAAGAACATGATTGGAGTAAATAAAGTGGTTATCAGAGCAGCTTCGTTTAGTGCGTTCTGTGTGCGCAGTTTACTCCTTTTTTGTTGTTTTTTTTGGTCGTTATCAGTATTCTCTCAGAATACTCAAGACAACACTCAAGACAACACGCCCTCCCCAAAAAAGCCTATCACAGCGCAAGCTGATGATGGAGCACAGCAACAGGCAACAAGCGATATACAGCAAACAGAAATCGTCCATTCTGAAACTCAGCGGGCGGTTGCAAGAAGTATTGCACAGGGCTTACTGAAAGATAGTTATGTTTTTGATCCCATGTCAGCGGCTAGCTGGCTACAGCGACTTTCTCGTCAAACTGCAAGTTTGAATTATGAGGTTTCTTTCGTTTTAAATATCCCGGGAGAAGATGCCCAACCCTATTTGTGGCGTCACGCAAAAATAGATGACAATACCCAAGTTGAACAACTCAGTTTACTCAATGGCCCTGGGTTTGAAAATATCAGAATTAATGATGTTGTCAGTGTTTTTCAGCCAGGCTATCCTCCCTATAGTATGTATGGTAGTGCAATAGACGGTCCTATCCCTTATGCATTGCTGCACGAACCTATTCAACTTGAGAATAGTTACCAGTTTTTATTGGTAGGACGAAATCGTATATCGGGTCGGTCTGCGCAACAAATTCGTATTATTAGCAAAGATAAAACACGCTATGGTTACCATGTCTGGTTGGATGAAGAAACTGGGATGCTATTGAAGCTTAATATGCATGGTTTGGATGGAAGTTTATTGCAGCAGATCCAAGTAACTCAGCTGCGTATTGACGACGCAGTGGCCGATGTATTTAGTCAGTTGCAACAAGATAATTTGCCTCGAGTAAGTAATATAAATAATCCTCCACAGCGCAAACATGAATGGAAACTTGTATTTTTACCTATAGGTATGAAAGCAATTAAACAAGATATTCACCAGTTAGCTATTACCGGGCAAGTTGCAGAGTATAGTCTTTTTAGCGATGGCTTAGTAAATGTATCAGTTTATATACAAGCTGCGACGGGCGTATTTCAAGAAGATGTTAATCTAAGTAATGGTGCTAATACTATTCACTCCAGAACTGATGGTAAGATACAAGTCACTGTCGTTGGAGATATTCCTTTGGTAACGGCGCAAAGAATGGCCAAATCAATAGAAGTAATCAATTAATTTGACGTGTTTTACCAGAGTGCTAACTATATAAATATGATGATTTTACAAAAGAAATGATTGAAGAAACAGGTGTGGTTAAAAAAGTTAAGGGCAGCGAGGTCTGGATAGAAACACAGATCAAGACCTCCTGTGGTAGTTGCCATGTAAGTAAAAACTGCGGTACGAGTATCGTTGCAAAAGCTTTTACTGCGAAACCTGAATTATTAAAAATCACCAGTCCATATCCGCTTTTTGAAGGTCAATCTGTAAAGCTAGGTATACCTGAAGAGCAACTTCTGGGCGCTTCCATGCTGATGTATTTGCTTCCTATTCTTATTTTGATTGCGAGCGCTACGGGCTTACAATATATTTTTCCGAGCTTGCATGAAGGCTGGCAAATATTGATTAGCTTTACAATAACCGCGATCGGATTTTGGCGAATTTCTAAATATGCTAAAAGCCATGATAAAGGGCAGTTCTCGCCAATAATTTTAGGTGCTGTCAATGAAGCCACTGTGACAATGAAAAATGAAATTCCTGCCAAAAAACTTCTATAAGATTCAAAAAAAACATTTACTAACAAATAATTACCTCTTGATCGCTTGATTGCTTAATGAAAGAAGCTTAATAATGCTGTAATCATTCGCATTTGTGCTGATAAAACGGTAAAATCCCGACTTAATTTTTCGCCCGTAAAACCTTGGCATCAGAAGTTGTCAGCAAGTGTTGTCTGACGGCTCAATAAGCATGTTAGTCCAAGGTTATTTTAGACCAGATTTATTTCAGGACAAGTAGCTAAATTTATGCAACTAAAGAACATTCGCAACTTCAGTATCATTGCGCATATCGACCACGGTAAGTCGACCCTTTCTGATCGACTTATTCAAACATGTGGTGGTTTAACAAATCGCGAAATGTCTGCCCAAGTCCTCGACACAATGGATATTGAGCGTGAACGCGGGATAACCATAAAAGCGCAGAGTGTGACGCTTTACTATCAAGCTAATGACGGTGAAAAATACCAACTTAACTTTATCGATACCCCAGGACATGTTGACTTCACTTATGAAGTATCGCGCTCATTGGCTGCGTGCGAAGGAGCATTGTTAGTTGTTGATGCGGGGCAGGGAGTTGAAGCTCAAACCTTGGCGAACTGCTATACGGCGATGGATTTAGATATGGAAGTTGTGCCTATTCTAAACAAAATCGATTTGCCTCAAGCCGAACCTGAACGTGTTGCTGAAGAAATTGAAGATATCATTGGCATCGATGCCATTGACGCCGTGCGATGTTCGGCAAAAACAGGATTGGGTATTGAAGATGTTTTGGAAGAAATTGTTAAACGCATCCCACCTCCTGTAGGAGATGTTGACGCACCATTACAAGCTTTAATTATCGATTCTTGGTTTGATAACTATCAAGGCGTTGTGTCCCTTGTCCGCATTGTACAAGGTCAAATGAATGCGAAAGATAAAATCCAAATTATGTCTAACGGTGTCGTTCATCAAGTAGACAAGGTCGGTATTTTTACTCCAAAACAAACCGAGACCGGAACACTTAGCGCCGGTGAAGTAGGTTTTATCATTGCCGGTATTAAAGAAATTCATGGTGCGCCTGTTGGCGATACAATTACCCTGGCAAAGGCACCTGCAGCTAAAGCCCTACCGGGCTTTAAAAAGATAAAACCACAAGTATATGCGGGCTTGTTCCCAGTTAGCTCTGACGATTATCAAGATTTTCGAGATGCTTTGGCTAAATTAAGTTTGAATGACGCGTCTTTATTTTTTGAACCCGAGAGCTCTTCAGCGCTTGGTTTTGGCTTTAGAATTGGCTTCCTCGGTATGTTGCATATGGAAATCATTCAAGAACGCTTAGAACGCGAGTACAATTTAGATCTAATTACTACTGCGCCTACCGTTGTATATGAAGTTAAAACAACGAAAGGCGATGTAATAAAAATAGACAATCCCTCAAAATTACCTGCTGTTAACGATATTGATGAAATCCGTGAACCCATTGTTACAGCCAATATTCTTGTGCCTCAAGAGTATTTAGGAAATGTGATTACGCTGTGTGTTGAGAAGCGCGGTATGCAAACAGCAATGACTTATCACGGTAAGCAAGTAGCAGTCACTTATGATTTGCCTATGGCTGAAGTTGTTCTAGATTTTTTTGATAAATTAAAGTCAACAAGTCGAGGTTTTGCTTCTTTGGATTATAATTTTAACCGTTTCCAGTTAGCTGATATGGTTCGTCTTGATATCCTAATCAATAGTGAGCGAGTTGATGCGCTAGCCTTGATCACGCACAAAGCGAATGCGCAAAAGTTCGGACGTGACCTTGTTGATAAATTAAAGGAATTAATTCCCCGACAGATGTTTGATATTGCTATTCAAGCGACTATTGGTAATCAAGTTGTCGCGCGCAGCACAGTTAAGCAGTTACGAAAAAATGTTATCGCCAAGTGTTATGGTGGTGATATTAGTCGTAAGAAAAAGTTACTACAAAAACAAAAAGATGGTAAGAAGAGAATGAAGCAAGTAGGTAATGTTGAATTGCCTCAAGATGCATTCCTAGCAATCTTGAAGGTGGACAGTTAATGGCAAATTACTTCGCAATATTTTTAGTCTCAATGACTGCAATTACCGGTATTATTTGGTTAATCGATGCCTTGTTATTTGCCTCAAAAAGGAAAGCAAGCGCCTTAGAAGAGCTAAGAGCAATTCTTGGCGACGATACTATTGCTGCTTTGGAAGGCGATGAAGCTGATCCAAATCTACCAATGTTGGTCGATAATGCCAAACAATTTTTTCCTATCTTCGCATTGGTTATGGTTTTCCGGTCTTTCTTGTACGAGCCGTTTCAAATACCTTCAGGTTCAATGATGCCGACCCTTTTAGTAGGGGATTTTATCTTAGTAGAGAAATTTAGTTACGGCATTAAAGATCCAATATTTAGAAGTAAACTAATTGAAACGGGTGAGCCGGAGAGAGGCGCCGTTGTTGTTTTTAAATTTCCCGACGATCCTAATGTCGATTTCATTAAGCGTGTTGTGGGCCTTCCCGGCGACAAAGTTGTGTATCGCAATAAGCAACTCTACATAACAGAAGCATGCAATGGACAAGCAACTTGCCCTAAGGAAAAATTAATTTCGCAAATTTACACTGGTCGAACAGATTTCTTAAGTCGAGGAACGTACCTAGAAGAGTACACCGAAGGATTAGGAAGTCAACGGCACTCACTGCTGAGAAATCCTAGATCAATTGATCCTACTGCTCGCTACAAACCAAGACAGCCTGGAACAGCAATAAATGAGTGGATTGTACCCGAAGAGAGTTACTTTGTAATGGGAGATAACCGTGATAATAGTGAAGACGGTCGTTACTGGGGTTTTGTACCAGAAGCCAACTTAGTGGGCGAAGCCGTTCTTATTTGGGTTAGTTTTGAATTTGAAAGGGTGCCAGAAGATTTTATACCAACGTGGGTACCGTCAGGAATTCGCTTTGAACGCAGTGGCGCTATTAACTAGCTGCGGCGCATAACTAGCTGCGGCGCTATTAACTAGCTGCGGCGCATAACTAGCTGCGGAGCGCAATTATGCAGCGAATAAATAAAGGCAAGTAAACACCTAGCCCGATAAAGCGCTATTAACTAGGTGTCTATACTTTTTGTTTCTCTGGTAACGTTATGTTCCACTATGAGTCACAAGTTATATAGGCATCGAAAAGAGAAAAAATGAATCTTTATTCGAGAATAAACAAAGTAATCGATTATAAATTTGATGACTTGTCGCTATTAGAGCAAGCATTTACGCATCGAAGTGCAGCTAAGATACACAATGAAAGACTCGAATTTCTTGGTGATGCAATCTTGGGTATGGTTGTTGCTGAAATTCTTTATCAGCAGTTTCCTGAGCAGCCTGAAGGCAAATTGACCCGCATGAGATCGTCGTTAGTCAAAGGCGATACATTAGCATTAATCGCTAAGGAACATGATTTCGGTAGTTTTTTGAAACTAGGTTCTGGCGAAATGAAAAGCGGCGGTCACCGGCGTAGCTCAATCTTAGCGGATGCTGTTGAAGCAGTCATAGGTGCTATATTTTTGGAATCAGGTATTGATGCTGCAAAGAACACAATAATTAAATTGTTCGCTAGCCGTATTGAAAAGCTCGATCCAAATATTCAAATTAAGGACAATAAAACGCAACTGCAAGAGTATTTGCAATCTAGGCAACTGCCATTACCAAATTATGAAGTAGTTTCAATCAGTGGCAAAGATCACGCACAAACTTTCGAAGTTGCTTGCACTGTTGAACCTTTGAAAACAAGTCAGATAGGCGCAGGAAAAAGTCGTCGTCAGGCAGAGCAAAATGCAGCCAAACAAACATTAGAGAAATTATTAAATGACTAATACACATTGTGGGATGGTAGCCATTGTTGGTCGCCCAAATGTTGGAAAATCAACGATCTTAAATCAAATTTTAGGACAGAAAGTAAGTATTACTTCACGCAAACCACAAACTACTCGTCATCGTATTATGGGTATAGACACATTAGCCGATAGGCAAGCTGTTTATGTGGATACTCCTGGTTTACATGGTGATGAGAAAAAGGCTATTAACCGTTTGATGAATCGCGCAGCCGCGAGTTCTCTGGGCGAAGTTTTTTTAGTGCTGTTTGTTATCGAAGGCACTCGCTGGACTGAAGATGATGAACTAGTTTTAACAAAAATTAAGCAAGCTAATGTGCCTTGCTGGTTAGTGGTTAATAAAACCGACAAAGTCACTGATAAATCTGAACTAATGGATACCTTGAAAGCACTAAATGAAAGGCATAACTTTGAAAATGTTATTCCTGTGAGTGCAAAAAAGAATCACCAAATTGATCATTTACGTCAGCTTGTACTTAAGGCTTTACCTGAGAGTGAATTTTACTTCCCAGAAGATTATGTCACTGACCGCTCAAGCCGGTTTATGGCTGCAGAAATTATCAGAGAGAAGTTAATGCGCTTCACCGGGGATGAGTTGCCTTATGCAACTACGGTTGAAATTGAGCAGTTTAAGCTTACACCAAGAGGTATCTACCATATTAATGGCTTAATTTTGGTTGAGCGAGAAACTCAAAAGCGAATGATCATTGGAAAGTCAGGCAGTCATCTTAAAACTATGGGAGCAGAAGCTCGCAAAGATATGGAAGCGCTTTTTGATAACAAGGTTTTCCTCGAACTTTGGGTTAAGGTTAAATCAGGTTGGGCCGATGATGAACGAGCATTGAGATCCCTTGGCTATGATGATGACTATAAAGGTTGATATAAAGGCTTATAGAATGGCTACAATAGACGTAGTTCATTGATTAATGATGGGAGCTCGATTAAGTGAAAGCGCTGAGTGAATTTAGAAAAGAATATACAACTGGCCGCCTAAGCTCAGAGGTACTAACCGAACATCCTATCGATTTGTTCGAATCTTGGCTAGGCGATGCCATTGCTGCTGAGTTACCAGACCCTAATGCAATGACTGTTGCTACCGTTAATGCATCAGGGCAACCCAGTCAGCGAATTGTATTATTGAAGGATTTGAGTAAACATGGTTTCGTTTTTTATACTAATTTAGGTAGCCGTAAAGCAAAAGATTTAGCTGAAAATTCTAAGGTTTCACTGCATTTTCCGTGGCATTTCCTAGAAAGGCAAGTACGAGTTAATGGCGTTGCTAAACCGCTATCTAGAACTGAAGTTGCAAAGTACTTTCTGTCGCGACCTACAGATAGTCAATTGGGAGCATGGGCTTCACAACAAAGCCAACCGATCTCTACCCGCGAGTTACTGGTTACTCAGTTTGCTCAAATGAAAGAGAAATTTGCTAAAGGTAAGATCCCGCTGCCCGATTTTTGGGGAGGGTATCGTATAGAGCCTCATCAAATTGAGTTCTGGCAGGGTGGTGAACATCGACTGCACGATCGATTTGAGTATAACAAGCAAGATGATGGCAGCTGGACAACACAACGACTGATGCCTTAGTTGGTAAACTACTGACGTCGGGCGAGCGAGGGCGAGTTAGGATGATCGATAGTCATTGCCATATTGACCTAGAAGCATTTGACCTTGATAGAGACGAAGTATTACAAAGCGCATTTAAAGCTGGTATTACCCGTTTGCTTGTACTCGGGCTATCAAATTCGCGATTTAATAAATTACTCAAACTTAAAGCTCAATATCAACAACTAGATATCGCGCTGGGTTTACATCCTTATTTTCTTGTTGAGCAAGGGCACTCAAGAACCCAAGCGATGTTTGACCAATTCTTAAGGCTCGCAGAGCAGTATCAAACCCAATATATTGCTTTTGGAGAAATGGGTTTAGATGGCAGTTTGCCACTTAACATGGACTATCAAAGGCAAGTACTAGAGTTTCAATTAAGTGTAGCAACTCAGTTTCGTAAACCTATCGTGCTGCATCACCGACAATCACATAATCAACTCATTAGCGTATTAAAGTCGAACAATTTTGATGGAGGCGGTATAATTCATGCGTTTTCAGGAAGTTACCATGAGGCGCTTACTTATATCGATATGGGGTTCTTAATTGGCGTCGGTGGCACCATTACTTATCCGCGAGCAATTAAAACTCGAAACACTATTCAAAAGCTACCGCTAGATAAATTAGTGCTAGAGACTGATTCACCCGACATGCCAATTAATGGCTATCAAGGGCAGCGCAATGAGCCCAGCCAACTTAAACACGTTATCAATTCATTGAGTGAATTAAAGTCTGAATTAAAAGACGAAGTGATAAAGCAAACTACTAAAAATTACTTAAGCTTATTTGGTTTGTCAGAAAACTGATAGCTCGTTTTAATCTTATAAAAAAGCCGGGTAAGAATGATGGCGCACAATGCAGTTAATAGCATAATTAGCCCTGTTTGCATCAATTGCGTTTGGTTAAATGCTTTGTGATGCATGATAATCGCGTCGCGATCTAGAAGCAATTTAACGTAACCTATCGTTTTGTCTTCAAACAGGATGTCCTCAACAAAAATCAAAGGTGGCTGATTTAATACTCTAAACTCTTCGATGATAGAGTAATTCTCGTCAAAACTCTTAATGGTTTTTCCAACTTCATCATACAGCGATGCGCCTTTCACAAAACTATCTGTTTCAATTGTGCTTACATAGTTTTCGATACTTTCTATATCGCCTTTTTGCAAAGGGGTAGAGAGCATCCGCGCAGCTTGTTTGGCCAAGCTTCTGCCTAGCTGCTCAGACTCCAGATTATACCAATCTTCTGCATTTTTATTGTGCATTAACCATAAGTTAATACCTATCACCACAACGCACACCGCCAAAATAAAATTGGAAATACGTTTTAACATCGAAAAATTGGGCGTTTTGTGGGTAAACAAATGATTCTCTTTAGTTGAATTAGTCAAGCAACAATAGGATAAATAACGCTTTTTGCCAAGACTTTGTTTTATTGCTTACAGCCTTTATGTATTATCGACGGCCACTGGAAAAAAATCTCTTTAGGATGTAACTTGTACCTTATAGCCACTGACAGTATCGCAGACCTCAGCACGCTCAAGTTTGCTCGTTATTTAGAACAAAATAATGAGTTGTGGGTGACGCATTCCAAAGATGAAAAATGGGGTAATATTCCATTAAATAGCAGTCAATTAAAATCAGCATATGAATGGGCGAGCACACGCTCTGTAATGCCTGAGAATGAAAAACCAGTTGCAGACATATCTATTCAAGAAACGGCTATTCAAGACATAGCTATTGAAGGCATAGCTATTGAAGAGGGTATTTCTACTGCAAACGACAATGTAATTGTGCTTGCCGCAACAGGCTTGAATTTTAGAATAATTGAGCAAGTATTGAGAGAGTTGCCAATTCAGTCGAAAACAATCTCAATTAAGGCCAACGTTTATCATCATTGTTTCGATAAAACGGTAATTAATATTGCTTGCAACATTAACAGTACTGATGCACTGCGAACCAAGATTAAGGTGCTTTGTGAACAGTTATTTATTGATATATTTGTGCAGCCTAAGGTTAATTTGCAGCAGCCTGGCTTGGCTGTGTTCGATATGGACAGTACCTTGATTGAGATGGAGTGTATTGATGAAATAGCCAAGCTAGCCGGCGTTGGGGAAGAAGTTTCGGCGGTTACCGAGCAAGCTATGCAAGGTGAAATAGCTTTCAGTGAAAGTTTACATCACAGAGTTGCTTGTTTAAAAGGAGTAGAATTAAAAGCGCTACTCGCTATTCGTGAACGATTGCCATTTATGCCAGGCCTTTCACCATTATTGACTGAACTGAAATTAAAAGGATGGAAAGTGCTTGTCGCGTCTGGCGGCTTTACATTTTTTGCTGACTATATCAAAGCCCTATTTGACTTAGACCATGCATTTAGCAACACACTAGAAGTTAGTAATGGCAAATTAACCGGCAAAGTCGTTGGTGATGTTGTCGACGCGCAAGCGAAAGCTGATATTTTATCTAAGATAGCGTTACAACTTAACATACCTATTTCAAATACTATTGCTGTAGGCGATGGTGCAAACGATCTAGTGATGATGTCCGTTGCTGGTGCAGGTATTGCGTTCAAAGCGAAATCTAAAGTACAAGCACAAGCTGATAATTCAATCCGTTTTAGCGGTCTTGAAGCTGTGCTGTATTTGTTGGGCTAGTATTTGTGTAGGCTTGAGTTCCCCACAATGGCACGGTTGATAGGCTGTGCTTGAAACTGCCAGAGGTTTCCTTTGTTGAGTATGAAACGTACATCAATGTTTGTGACTCAACATCATAAACTCTGCGAATTTTCATCGATTTAAAAAAGATACTTTTAGACTTTTTGAATACTACTTCGCCCGATTTTGATTTATCAATTTGCGCAATCATTTGAGGCGTAATTTCGCCTGTTTGGCGACAAGCAATAGAGCTATCCGACGGGTCAGCCAAACTTAGATCGGCTTCGATGCTTGCAACATGACATGTTACACCAATTACTAAGGGGTCAACTAAGGTGTTTAGCTTTATATCTTGAGTTGTGAAAATACCAAGTGATATATCACCCACTTCTGATTTGTCACAGCCTGAAAGGCTAAAGATCATGCTCAAGGAGATTAATGGTAATGTAAACTTTTTCATTTGAAGCCTTATAAAGATGCAATATGATTCAGACATGGTGGTCTCAGTGCCATTTTACCTGATATGGGATAATGCTGAGTGTGTAATTTATCATTCATTGTAAAATACAAGCAAGTTAGCGATCTTTAGTTGGGGCTTTGAATAAAATCTAGGCATAAAAAAAGGCGATATCCATACCGCCTTTTTTAATTTTTATAGTGGGTGTATCCATCGTTTTTACCGAGAAAAAAGTTTATATGGCTTTGTTCTGCGATGGGAACATTAAATCACTGAAGAGCACGGTGAAAGGTATAGAAAGAAATAGAAGGTGTTACTTTTGATACATAAAAAGTATATTTAAATCAATGGATTAAAACTTTAGTATAATTAGCGTATTATACTAAAGTCTATTTTTTGGTTCATGGTTAAGAAGGCCAAATAGTTGTTAAAATCATTTAAAACAAGGGTTTAAGGATTTTGACAAAACTTGAACTTAGGGTTTTATTCGCACACTGCGCAGATGTTGAGTTTGTAGGCCCTATATATGACTTAACTTGCATTAAATGGAGTAAATCATTGTTTAAGATTTTAAGGTTGGTTAAAAAGTGTTCAATTTTAGATTTGCACCATTGTGTCCCGCGGATGCTTAAATAAGGAACGTTCGCAAAACGCCAAGTTACTTCTTTAACTGATAGCGATAAAGTACTTCTTGGCTTACGTCGGTTAAGAATACTTGTCCTGCAATATTCCACATATCTTCTTCTAGTTGCTTGGCTTTATGAATAGCGTACCGAGTGATATAGGCAAGCTCTTGCTCTAAAAATGTGGTGTCTGGACGAGCGACGTTGGATATATGCACGCTGAACGCATAAAACTGACCTTTGGCAAGCGCGGCTTTGATAAATTGCATTTTCGAACGATGTGTCGCAAGCTCATTTTCCCATTGAGCCACGATCGCAGTTTCATAGTCTAAATCTGTCGGGTCGAATGCAACATATATTTCTGCTTGAATGGGGCGTTGATCTAATCTTAATGTTCGGAGCGCGTCCCTAACAAAAGCATTACTTTTATGTTTATCTTGAAAAAGCCAAGAGTTATTCATTTTAGTCGCTGGCATATCATGCTTAAACAAACTAAGCCAAGAAGCTCTAATTTGCTGCATGCTGGTTTTTAATGGGAAGTATCCACCTTTTTGTTTATGCATATAAATGCATAACTGTTCAGTATTACGCGCTTGTAAACAACGCAGAGCATGACCCATACCAGGCACAGACTCTTCATTGCTTATGGTTTTTAGTTTATCTTTGTTATTCTCAATGAGCAGTCCGAAGAACGTTTCTGCAACACTTAATTCTTGCTCTGAAATAGCTTCTAAATGCAAAACGAGTTTATCGTAGTTGATATGCTTAACCCGATACTTGAGGTCTTCTAAAACAAATTGAGAAGTTTTTTTCTGTAGCACTGGGAACGATATGCTCACTCTTGAATTAATGCGCTGTCCAAAAGTCTCATCAAGTTCTATCTTTAAGCCGCTCACAGAGCAGTCCTCACTAACACCTGAGATGCTTGTATCGTAATTTTCCAATTTAACTGATGTTCGCAATTTGTATCTGGTTTCTTTGCGTTGCTCTTGCTGCTTAAATCTAAACGGAAGAACAGGTTCAGGCGGTTTATTTCTAGGATGCCCAAATACAGCCAGTTCTTTTATTTTTTCTCTGTCCAGTGTGTTTTTCTGATAACACTGCTGAGCAACTAAATGTGTGATGTCAGTAACACTCAACATGTTCTGAATAAACTGCAGCTTTGATTCAAGGCGCGGAGACAAGGGGCGGTTCAGCCTATCTATTTTTCGGTTGATGCCTGATGGCATCGCGGTGGGCAGATAGGCAGATTTAGGATCAATATCAGAACATATAATTTTATACACACGCCAACTGACTTTTCTAGAGGCATAGCTCAAAAATACTGCGCGCAAGTCTGGCTTAGCATCGAGCTCTTCAGCTGTTGCGGAATAAAAATAAACTTTACCATCTTTAATGTGCGTAAACGCATACACCCAGATACAAGCGTTTGAGCCTGATTTAGACATGAGCTCATTCAGTCTTTCAGAATTGACTAAAAACCCGATATTTTGCTGGTCATTCTCATCTAGCCAGTAGTCCATTATCTCTTTGTTAGTGCCGTTCACACAAGCGAATTTAGCCAGCGGCCTTTTATCGAATTGGCTATCTACAAAGATTGACAATGCTGGTGTCGTGCTTGCAAATGCCTGTTCGTAAATTTTGTCGTCTAGGGCTTGAACTGTATTATTTAAATTAACTTTATACTTACGCTTGTGGATTTTTATTAGCTTTTTTATGTAGTTATTAAAAAACTGAGGACCCACTCTAATATCGCGTTGCAAATGAATTCTTGCTTGCTCGTCTTCACCAGAAATACCTAGTACTCGATATTCAATCGATTGCTTCGTCAGCTCTGAATCGGGGGGAAGACCTCTAAATATAATATTAACTGGAGTAAAGGCTTTAACCATGTTGAGTTGTTCTGGAACTTTTAATTTTAACTTTAAACCGCTTGGGCTAATGTCTACAGTGGATGCGAAAACGCTTTCGTTATTGTCTAAAAAGAGTTCAATGAGCACCACGTAATTCATTCTTTCTTCGTGTCTGTGAGGGAATGCTAAAAGTGCTTGGTTTTTGACGATATATTTTTCTAAGCTAGATTTTTTACGGTCTTGTTGGGGGTCGTCTGTAGACGTTATGCTGCCGGCGTTTGCGTTAAATTCATGCTCAGCTAAACTCAAGACTGATTCATATACGCCAAATGTGAATATGCCATAGCGCTCTATAAGATCTTCGAAGAGTTCAATTGCAGGGACGTGCAGGTAATGCTTGATCCCCTGAAAGGAAAAAAGTTCGCAATTAGAAGTCACCCTCGTTCTTAAATCAATAGAACGTATGCATGGTTTGGATAAACGTTTCATCTCCATTTTTAACAAAAATCGTTTTTCGTTACTGAGATCCTTCGTTGCTTCGTTTAGCAATCGAGTAAAGTCTGGCTTTTCCACAAAGGGCGCCAGTTTATGGATCAAATATTTATGTTCAGACAGATCGTTTGTCATGCATTCCTAGTCTTTAGGCCGTCGTTTTTAACGTAAGAGGCTTTATGCTGTCCTCTGTGTGTTTAATAAATTGTGATTTAGTACATTTATCGGCAAAATAAATCGTTTCTAAAAGGATTTTTGTCACAAATTTAGTTACTCTCTAAACCATACCACGAATTGTCAATCTCCCCCTATATTGAGGTTAATTAAGTACCTATGGCGAAAAGAAAAACGGCTTTTGTTTGCAACGAATGTGGCTCTGAACACCCGCGCTGGCAGGGGCAATGCAGTGATTGTCGAGAGTGGAATAGTTTAACTGAAATCGTCATCGAAAATTCAGCAAGCAAAAGTGTGCCAGGTAGTCGGGTTGGCTTCTCAGGAGTTACGGCTGCAAAAGTTGAAGTACTCAACGAAATTGACCTAGCTGCGTTGCCGCGCTTCTCCTCAGGCTTCAAGGAACTCGATCGTGTTTTGGGCGGCGGCATTGTTCCTGGTTCAGCCATTCTTATTGGTGGTTCACCGGGTGCAGGTAAAAGTACATTACTGCTGCAAGTAATGTGTTTATTAGCGAAAATAAATTCAACGCTCTATGTCACAGGCGAGGAGTCGCTGCAACAAGTTGCGATGCGCGCAAAACGCCTGCAGTTACCCGATGATAAATTGAAGCTGCTTGCTGAAACTAACATAGATACAATCTGCCAATTAGCATTGCAGCACAAACCCACGATCATGGTAATTGACTCGATACAAGTGATGCATATGAGTGATATTCCATCGGCTCCGGGCGGCGTAACGCAGGTTAGAGAAAGTGCCGCAGCATTGACCCGATTTGCTAAGCAACATCATATCGCTATTTTTCTAGTTGGCCATGTCACTAAAGATGGCAGTTTGGCAGGCCCGAAAGTACTAGAGCATTGTATTGATTGCTCAATGATGTTGGAAGGAGAAAGCGACAGCCGTTATAGAACCTTAAGAGGAACTAAAAATAGATTTGGCCCAGTTAACGAACTAGGTGTGTTTGGCATGACAGGAAAAGGCATGCGAGAAGTTTCTAATCCGTCAGCAATATTTTTAAACAGAGAAAACGAAGCGTCTCCTGGAAGCATTGTGATGACTATTTGGGAAGGAACACGTCCCTTATTAGTCGAAATCCAAGCGCTTGTTGACTATTCACAGATGTCTAACCCTAGGCGTGTTGCTGTTGGACTAGATCAAAATAGGTTAGCTATGTTGTTGGCGGTGATGCATCGGCATGGAAATGTGCAGATGAATGATCAGGACGTTTTTGTAAATGTCGTTGGCGGTGTGAAAATAACTGAAACTGGAGCGGACTTGGCTGTGTTATTGGCAATGGTGTCTAGTTTTCGAAATCAGACACTACAAAAGGAATTGATTGCATTTGGTGAAGTCGGCTTGTCTGGTGAAATCAGACCCGTTCCCAATGGTACTGAGCGAATAGTAGAAGCGGCCAAACATGGCTTTAAACGAGCGATTGTGCCTAAAGGTAATATGCCAAAGAAAGCTATAGCAGGTATTGAAATAGTTCCAGTAAGCAAGCTTTCAGAAGCGTTGGAGGCGCTATGACAAACTCAAGCACTGGGGCTGATAGTACGGAAGCAAATAGCGCCGCAGTAAATAGCGCCGCAATAAATAGCGCTACGCCTGTTATTTTCTTTCCAGGAACATTGTGCGATGAACGAGTGTTTATGCCACTTTGGCAAGCAATGAATTCAAACAACAATCATTTAGACAACAAAGCCTTCGTGCCGCTACAGTGGGCGCAAGACTTGCCGCAAATGATGGCCTTGAGTGAAGATAGATTGGGTTACTTTCCAGCTAAAGTACATTTAGTTGGATACTCAATGGGAGGCTATATTGCTGCGTTAACCGCATTGGCCAAGCCAAATAAAGTCGCAAGCCTCACACTAATAGGAAGCACATGCAAAGCGTTAGCTGACAAAGAAGTTCAGCAAAGAATGCTATTGTTAAGGGCAATACAGAAAAAGCAGTACAAAAGGATGAGCGAATCTCGAGTTGATTTCATGCTGCACAGAGCTAACCATGCAAATAAGGATATTAGGATCACTGTTAAGAGTATGGCTGATGACTTGGGAGCTGCAGTGTTGGCTGCGCAGGTGAATGCAAGCGCCAAGCGCAAAGATTTAACTACGGCGTTAAAACAGCAAAGCTTTGATACTTCTTTTGTGTTGGGTGAGCAGGATAATATTGCTACGCCATCAGAAGTAAAGGAAATATGCGCCGCTAGATGGAGCTCTGTGACCAAAGTGTCTAAAAGTAGTCAGTTTCACTTCGAAGTCATTGCTAATGCTGGGCATTTGCTGCCTTTAGAGCAACCCGAATTGTTAGCAAATTACTTACACCAACATTTAGCTTAAGTAAGCTGAACTCTTTTTCTTATGCAGAGCTGAGCGCATACAGAGCTGAGCGTACGTGGTTTTATCTTTTAAATATCTGACGGGGCTATAACTAGCCCCGTCAGAGCCTTAACTAATACTCTTATATTTTAATCGATGAGGTTCAACAACATCATGCCCATAGTTTTCCTTTATCCAAGATTCATATTCGTTGTAATTTCCTTCAAAGAAGTTAATTTTACCTTCATCACGATAATCCATAATATGAGTTGCAACTCTATCCAAAAACCACCTGTCATGCGAAATAACTAGCACACAACCAGGAAACTCTAAAATTGCATTTTCTAATGCGCGTAAGGTTTCGACATCGAGATCATTAGTAGGCTCATCCAGCAGCAGTGTATTACCGCCTGCTTTGAGTAGTTTGGCCAAGTGAACCCGGTTTCTCTCACCTCCAGACAGATCCTTAACAAATTTTTGCTGATCACTGCCTCTGAAATTAAAGCGGCTACAATAAGCTCGACTATTGAGTTCAAAGTTACCAATACGAACGATATCTTGACCATCAGATAGCTCTTGAAAAACGGTCTTGTCGCCATCCATATGGTCCCTGAATTGATCAACGCTCGCTAGTTGCACACTTTCCCCAATATCAATCTTTCCTGAGTCAGCTGCCTCGTCGCCGGTTAACATTCTGAATAAAGTTGATTTACCTGCTCCATTTGGCCCGATAATACCGACAATCGCTCCTTTTGGCACATTAAAGCTTAAGTCATCAATTAATAAGCGCTCGCCATAAGACTTTCTCAAATTTGTGACTTCAATCACTTTGTCGCCTAAACGTTCTCCTGGTGGAATGAATAGTTCATTGGTTTCATTACGCTTTTGATAGTCGCCAGAGCTTAGTTCGTCAAAGCGAGACATTCTTGCTTTGCTTTTAGCTTGTCGGCCTTTAGGGTTGCTTCTAACCCATTCTAGCTCCTGCTTAATAGACCTTTGGCGTGCATTCTCAGTGCGCTCTTCCTGCGCTAGGCGTGCGTCCTTTTGCTCAAGCCAACTAGAATAATTACCTTCCCATGGAATGCCTTGGCCGCGGTCTAGCTCCAAAATCCAACCTGCAACATTATCTAGGAAATACCTATCATGGGTAATCGCAACAACGGTACCTTCATAATCATGCAAGAACCGCTCTAGCCAAGCAACGGACTCTGCATCTAAATGGTTAGTCGGTTCATCGAGTAACAGCATTTCAGGTTTTTCTAATAGCAAGCGACATAAAGCAACTCGCCGCCTTTCGCCGCCAGACAGCTTGCTAACGTCAGCATCCCAAGGCGGAAGACGCAGAGCATCGGCTGCGCGCTCGAGGGCATTTTCTAAGTTATGGCCATCTTTGGTCTGAATAATGGCTTCCATTTCACCCTGTTCTTGCGCTAATGCGTCGAAGTCAGCGTCAGGTTCAGCATAAGCTGCATATATCTCATCAAGCCGAGATAGTGCATGCGCAACATCGGCAAAAGCTTCTTCTACATTGCCCCGCACATCCTTGCTTTCATCAAGCTGGGGTTCCTGCGGTAGATAACCTATTTTTAAGCCGGGCTGTGGGATTGCCTCTCCCTCAATTTCTGTATCAAGGCCAGCCATAATGCGCAGCAAGGTCGATTTACCTGAGCCATTTAAACCCAAGACACCAATTTTAGCGCCTGGGAAAAAGCTGAGTGAGATGTTTTTAAGGATTTGACGATTAGGTGGGACAATTTTTCCCACTCTATGCATGCTATACACATATTGAGCCATGGTTCTCTCTTTTTAATCTTTTGATTAGTATTTCTGAATTGTAAGGACTTTGTGGGTTAAGTACTAGCAAATATCTATGATATCATTCATTAATAGTGAAAATAACTCAGCCAAAATGTTCACCACAAAAGAACAGCTTGTTGGTATAAATTAGGGTTAACAAACTCTGGGACATACCCGAGAATGTTTTGGTAAATATCTAAAGGAATCTTATGCCTGCTTCTTACTCTCTGCAAGAATTGATAAACCATATTGGTGGCGAAATACAGGGTGACCCTAATGCAATGATCACTAGCATGGGAACTCTTGAAAACGCCACGAGCGGGCAAATGTCATTTTTGACCAACTCGAAATACAAAAATGCGATGGCAGAAACCAACGCGACTGCTGTTATCTTAAAAGAAGCCGACGCCGAGTTTTGTAAGGTCAATAAAGTAATCCATCCAGATCCTTATGTTGCCTTCGCCAAAGCAGCGCAATTATTAGATAGCACGCCTGTTCCTGCGGATGGGATTTCTGCGCAAGCGAGCATCCACCCGAGCGCTAAAATCGGCAAGGGCGCTAGTATTGCAGCAGGCGTTGTAATCGAAAAAGATGTGAAAATTGGTGATAATGCACGCATTGGCCCCAACACGGTTATAGGTGAAGGGGCTGAACTTGGTGATGAACTTAATTTACGCGCCAATGTGACTATTTACCATCGTGTTATTGCTGGTGATCGTGTGTCGATTCATAGTGGCACAATAGTCGGGTCAGATGGCTTCGGTTATGCCAATGATAAAGGTGTGTGGGTTAAGATTCCGCAATCAGGCACAGTTATTATTGGTGATGACTGCGAGATTGGCGCAAACACCTGTATCGATAGAGGTGCCTTAGACAATACGATTATTGGTAACGATGTGATTATTGACAACCTCGTACAAATTGCTCACAACGTGACCGTTGGTGATCACTCGTGCATTTGTGGGGGAACTGGCATAGCTGGAAGTTCGAATATTGGCAAATATGTGGTTATCGCAGGTACTTGTGTGGTTAATGGCCATATAGATATCTGTGATAAAGTCCAAATCACTGGTTTTAGCATGGTGACTAAGTCGATTACGCAGCCTGGTGTTTACTCTTCAGGAATGCCTGTGCAGTCAAATCGTGATTGGCAAAAAAATACGGTGAGACTGCGTCAAATAGGTAAATTAGTCGAGCGAGTTAAAACGCTAGAAGGCTTGCATAAGTAAAGTTTACAAATGCTTATATTTAATTCCAATAAAGCGCTATACAAGCGCCTTAAAATGCTTAAAATATTGCATCTAATATTTAGGTAAATACGCGAGTTTCAGCTCCTCCCTATTTTGGCTATTTTGAGCATGCTTTAATGTCTTGTTTAATTAGCAGTATATGGCTGGAAATGAACCACAAAAAGATCACGCATAACAAGCTCAGCAGGAGACTCCCATGTTATCAAGTAATATGACTATTGCAGAATTCGACCCAGAACTAGCGGCCGCAATAGAAAAAGAAAATCAACGCCAAGAACATCATATCGAGCTTATTGCGTCAGAAAACTACTGTTCTCCACGAGTAATGGAAGCTCAAGGCTCTCAGCTTACCAATAAATACGCCGAAGGTTATCCTGGCAAGCGTTATTATGGCGGGTGTGAGTATGTTGATATTGCGGAAGAGCTCGCCATTGAAAGAGCAAAAGAGTTGTTTGGTTGTGACTATGCGAACGTTCAACCTCATTCCGGTTCACAAGCAAATACCGCTGTTTTTATGGCCTTAATTGAAGCCAATGATACCGTGTTAGGTATGAGCTTATCAGACGGTGGTCATTTAACTCATGGTTCACATGTGAATTTTTCGGGTAAATTATACAATGCTGTTCAATACGGCTTACATCCTGAAACTGGCGTTATTGATTACGATAATGTGGAAGCTCTTGCCGTTGAACACAAGCCTAAGTTAATTATCGGTGGATTCTCTGCGTATTCAGGCATTGTTGATTGGGCTCGTTTTCGTGAAATAGCCGACAAAGTTGGCGCTTATTTGCTTGTTGATATGGCTCATGTTGCTGGTTTAGTTGCTGCTGGGGTTTATCCTAGTCCATTGCCGCACGCTCACGTAGTGACGACCACAACACATAAAACATTAGCTGGCCCGCGCGGTGGCTTAATTTTGTCTGCTTGTGGCGACGAAGTCTTGTATAAGAAATTCAATAGTTCAGTGTTTCCTGGCAATCAAGGCGGTCCTTTATGTCACGTTATTGCAGCAAAAGCAGTCGCCTTTAAGGAAGCACTTGAACCAGAATTTAAAAGCTATCAGCAGCAAGTGTTAAAAAATGCCAAAGCTATGGTCTCAGTGATGCAAGAGCGCGGTTATAAAATTGTTTCTAATGGCACTGATAATCACCTGTTTTTATTGGATCTTATTGATAAAGATATTACAGGGAAAGCTGCAGATGCTGCGCTAGGTAGTGCCAACATTACGGTGAACAAAAACTCTGTGCCTAACGACCCGCGTTCTCCGTTCGTCACAAGTGGTTTGCGTATTGGTTCTCCAGCAATTACCCGCCGTGGTTTTATGGAAGGCGAAGCAAAACAAGTCGCTACTTGGATGTGCGACGTGTTAGATAATATTGATGACCAAAGCGTTATTACGAGAGTGAAAGGCGAAGTGGTTGACTTATGTGAACGCTTCCCAGTATACGGTTAAGTAGGGACTTACTTATCTTTTTAGCGAAAAGCCGGAGTAGTCCGGTTTTTCGGTTTTTATATCAATTAACTTATGCCTCTAAATCGTTTCTTCTAGTATAGACTATTCGATTTGATTGCTTACTTTGGAGTCTTAGTTCATGTTTTGTCCATTTTGTTCTGCGCAAGAAACTAAGGTTATCGACTCTCGCCTGGTTTCTGATGGCACGCAAGTGCGCCGTCGCAGAGAGTGTTTAGAGTGTCATGAGCGTTATACAACATTTGAAGTGGCAGAGCTAGTAATGCCAAGAGTTGTCAAACGAGATGGTTCAAGGGAACCTTTTAATGAGGATAAGCTTAGGGCTGGCTTACAGCGAGCGCTAGAGAAGCGCCCAGTAAGCACTGAGCAAGTAGAGAATTGTATCGTAAGAATAAAATCTTCATTGCGAGCAACTGGAGAGCGAGAAATTAAAAGCGAGTTTGTTGGCAGTCTGATTATGGATGCATTGAAAGATTTGGACAAAGTCGCCTACGTTCGTTTTGCTTCGGTTTATCGATCATTTGAGGATATTCGTGAGTTTGGTGAAGAAATAGCCAAGCTAGGTGATTGATGTTAGCTTTTTCAAAAGACGATGCATACTGGATGTCACAGGCATTGAAATTGGCAAAAAAGGGACGCTATTCAACTACGCCGAACCCAAATGTTGGTTGTGTCATCGTTGGAATTAATGGCGCCCTATTGGGCCAGGGGTATCACCAACGAGCGGGTGAAGCACATGCTGAGGTCAATGCACTGATTGATGCAGCCACAAAGCGCAAGAAGCCTAATGGCCAGCCAAATGAAATAGTCCAAGAGTCAGTAAAAGAAATAGATTCAAAGCCTGTAACCTTTGGAGCAACGGCGTACGTTACTTTAGAGCCATGCAGCCATGTTGGAAAAACGCCGCCTTGTGCATTGGCGCTAATTGAAGCTCAAGTTACTCGAGTGGTCATTGCTAGCGTTGATAAAAACCCGCTAGTTCAAAATAATGGGATTCGATTACTTAAAGAAGCTGGTATTCAGGTTGATATTGGATTGATGGAGCGCGAAGCATCGGCATTGAATGTTGGTTTTAACTATCGGATGACGAATAATTTGCCATGGCTTACGGTAAAGTTAGCGACTAGTTTGGATGGTAAAATAGCGTTATCAAATGGCAAGAGCAAGTGGATTACCGGCTTACCAGCAAGAATTAACGTTCAAGTTGAAAGAGCTCGAAGCTGCGCAATATTAAGCGGTGCAGACACCGTTATTATGGATAACCCAAGGTTATCTGTGCGCGTTAATGAGCTTCCGACATCAGAAAAAGAAAAGTTTCTCCTGCGGCAAACGCAACCGCTAAGAGTTCTCATCGATGGGCAGAACCGTTTGCATGATGACTACCAAATTTTCAATGATGGACACCCTGTTTTAGTATTCAACGCGAAACATAATAACAAGCTACGATCTGTCAATACTGAGCAGTTTCAAGTGCCAGTTAATAATGCGCCGGCTAATGATTTTTCATTGGGTAAGCAAGATTCAAAAGATATGCAAGCAGAGTCACGACAATACCTAAGTTTAACGGCTATCATGCACGAATTAGCAAACAGGCAAATTAATCGACTGTGGACTGAGGCGGGAGCGTCTTTGTGCGGTGCTTTGTTTAAGGCAAGCTTGGTCAATGAACTTATTATCTATCAAGCGCCAATATTATTGGGAAGTGACGCAAAGGGAGCAATTGATTTAGGCAGCATAGAGCATCTTGAAAAAGTAATAAAGAGCCAATTTGATGAAGTAGTTCAAATCGGAAACGATCTAAAATTACGTTTGCTCATTAAAAGCTAGCATTCAAATTAGGAGTATAGATTTATGTTTACTGGAATTATAGAAGCAAAAGGAACGGTCAAGTCTTTAGTCAATCACGGCAATGATATTCGACTTACTATAGCAACTGGCAAGTTAGACATGAGCGATGTTGCTTTGGGTGATAGTATTGCTGCCAATGGCGTATGTTTAACTGTTGTTGATTTTGGTGAATATTACTACAGTGTCGATGTGTCGGCTGAAACTATAAAATATACAGGCTTTGCTAACTATAGCAGTGGAAGTGAAGTGAACTTGGAAAAAGCGATGCGTGCTGATACTCGATTTGGTGGTCATATTGTTAGTGGCCATGTGGATGGAGTAGGTGAGGTGATATCAGTTACTGATCACCAACGCTATGTAGAAATTTGGGTAAAAGCACCTGATGAGCTAGCAAAATATATTGCGCACAAAGGTTCTATTACCATCGATGGTGTGAGTTTGACAGTGAACGACGTCAAAGGAGCAGCATTTATGCTTTGGTTAATTCCTCACACATTGCAAGAAACTGTGATTGGTACATATTCCAAAGGGACTAAAATCAATTTGGAAGTTGATGTTATAGCGCGTTATTTGGAGCGTTTAATGTTGGGCGATAAAGCAGCAGATGAAGAAAAGCAAGATATCAGCATGTCATTTTTAGCAGAGCATGGTTACTTAAAATAATTACGAAGAGAAATGGAATGGCCTTGAACACAACAAAAGAAATAATTGAAGACATCAAATTAGGCAAAATGGTTATTTTGATGGATGATGAAGACCGAGAGAATGAGGGGGATCTTATCATGGCAGCTGAACATGTAACCCCAGAAGCGATTAATTTCATGGTAACCCATGCACGTGGCCTAGTTTGTTTGCCAATGACGGCTGAACGCTGTTTGCGCTTGAAGCTGCCTTTGATGGTTGACAATAATAACGCTCAGTTTTCAACTAACTTCACTGTTTCTATTGAAGCTGCTGAAGGTGTCACAACAGGCATCTCTGCTGCAGACAGAGCAAGAACAATTCTTGCCGCTGTAAGTACGTCAGCGGTTGCCAAGGATATTGTTCAGCCGGGCCATATATTCCCACTCATTGCCAAAGAGGGCGGCGTACTTAACCGAGCTGGGCATACTGAAGCCGGTGTTGACTTAGCCAGGATGGCGAATTGTGAAGCAGCCTCAGTTATTGTCGAAATTTTAAATGATGACGGCTCCATGGCAAGACGACCTGAGCTCGAAGTATTTGCGCAAAAACACAATCTAAAAATTGGTACCATTGCAGATTTAATTGAATATCGTAATCTAAACGAAACTACGATTGAGCAAGTTGCCACGTGTCAGCTACCCACCGCCTATGGTGATTTCGAATTAATTACCTTCAAAGATGTGATTGATGAGCAAGTTCATTTTGCATTGAAAAAAGGCGACATTATTAAAAACAAGCCAACCTTAGTTCGCGTTCATTTACTTAATACCTTGAGTGACTTACTTGGCTCAACAAGAGCGATTAATCGCTCTATGCCCTTATCGGAATCTATGCAGCGAATAAGTGATGAAGGTGGCGTGTTGGTGTTGTTAGGTAAGAAAGAAGACATTCTTTCTCAGGTAAAGCAGTTTCAAGCTGAAGATAATGACGAGGTTGCGGCTGGTAAAGCTTGGCAAGGCTCATCAAGAACGGTGGGTGTTGGAAGTCAAATACTGGCTAGTTTAGGTGTTGAAAAAATGCGCCTATTAAGCAAGCCAATTAAGTATTCTGCCCTGTCAGGCTTTGGTCTTGAGGTTGTCGAATACGTTTACGACGAAAAATAACCCCTTTTATTAATTAATATTGGAGCGAATTATGGTATACTTTGCGCCGATTTTTTTGGAGAGCAAAAATGATAGAAATTGAAGGTAATATTCGCGCAACGGGAAAGAAATTCGCTATTGTTGTGGCGCGCTTCAACGGTTTCGTAGTTGAAAGCTTACTAGATGGCGCCATTGATACTTTAGATCGTCATGGTGAAGTTAACACTAATGACATCACCTTAGTGCGTGTTCCGGGTGCTTATGAATTGCCCATCGTTGCTAAAAAGCTAGCTGAAAAAAACAAATTTGACGCCATTATCGCGCTAGGTGCGGTTATTCGTGGTGGTACGCCACACTTTGATTTTGTTGCTGGCGAATGTAACAAAGGTCTGGCACAAGTATCATTGGACCACGGCATTCCAGTTGCCTTCGGTGTTATCACTACTGATAGTATTGAACAAGCAATTGAACGCTCTGGCACCAAAGCAGGAAATAAAGGCGCTGAGGCTGCATTGAGTGCTTTAGAGATGGTCAATGTTATTAGCGCTATAGAAGAGGCTAACTAATTGAAACCTGCCGCGCGACGCAAAGCTAGAGAACTAGCAGTTCAGGGTTTATATGGGTGGCAAATGAGTGGCAACCCTATAGAAAACATTGAGCTTGGTATAGTCACTACAAACAATATGCAAAAAGTGGATATGGAATACTTCCTAGCATTATTGCGCGGAGTCGCCCAAAGAACTGCAGAACTAGATAAAACGATTAAGCCTTACCTTGGCAGATTGCCTGAGGAATTGGATCCAGTTGAACGAGCAATTTTGCGCTTGGCAACTTTGGAGCTTGTTGAGCGTTTTGACACACCTTTTAAGGTTGTGATCAATGAATCAATAGAACTAGCAAAAACGTTCGGCGCTGAAGAGAGCCATAAATTTGTGAATGGTGTTTTAGATAAAGCGGTTAAAACGCTTCGCAAAGACGAAAGAAGCTGATTTAGTGAAAGAATTTGATTTAATTGGAAACTACTTTGCAAAAGGTGGTTTTACACGCAAAGACGTAGTACTTGGAATTGGTGACGACGCTGCGGTAACAAGAGTGCCCGCGGGTCAATGTCTAGTTACTACAACCGATACTTTGGTTGAGGGAGTCCACTTTCTTCCTGGAACCGAACCAGATGCAATTGCGCACAAGGCAGTAGCAGTCAATTTAAGTGACCTGTCAGCTATGGGGGCAGAACCTGCTTGGATCAGTCTATCTTTGTCTTTGCCCAGCATTGATGAAACATGGATAAAAGCATTCTCTGATAAACTGCATAGTTTGAGTAAATACTTTTCATTCCAATTGATTGGTGGTGATACTGTTCAAGGTCCATTGAGCATTACTATCACGGCGCAAGGCTTTATTCCTGATGACAACCAAATTATGCGTTCTGGCGCTAGGCCAAACGACTGGATAATGGTGACCGGTTGCTTAGGAGATGCTGGAGTTGGTTTGGATTTGTTAAAAAACAAGATTCAGATAGATCACCTTGAACATGCCTCTTATCTAAAAAATAGACACTGGTTCCCAACCCCAAGAGTTCTTGCCGGAACTACACTCAGAAGAATCGCGACTTCCTGCATAGATATTTCTGATGGTCTTATCCAAGACTTAAAGCAAGTAATTAGCCGCTCAGAAATTGGCGCTTTAGTTCACCTAGATAAGTTACCAATATCAGAAGCAATGGGAAAAAATATTGAAAATGTGGTTGATGCCATCACTTATGCAGCAACTGCAGGCGATGACTATGAACTACTCTTTACAGTGCCGGAAGAGCAACGAGTTAATATTGAAACTGCGTTAGCTAGCTACAATATTCCTGTTACTTGCATTGGTCAAATTACAGGGGCAACCGGTAAACTTGATCTTAGGCTCAATGAGCAGCCGTTTCAATTTGATATAGATGAACTTGGTTTTGAGCACTTTTCATAATGGATAAAATGCTGCGTAAGAGAGTCAGTATGAAAAATCCGGTGCATTTTTTAGCACTTGGATTTGGTTCTGGTTTAATACCCAAGATGCCCGGTACTTTTGGTTCTCTAGCGGCACTTCCTATCTTATTCGCAATGAGCTTCGTTGAGCTTGAAATGTTTATTACTATTACAGTTGCGAGTTTCTTAGTCGGTATTTATTTATGCGGGAAAACGGCTCGTGATTTAAAGACGCCCGACCATGGTTCAATTGTATGGGATGAAGTCGCGGGTATGATGGTTACCTTTATAGCTATACCTATTACTCCAATAACGCTGGTAATAGGCTTTTTGTTATTTCGTTTCTTTGACATTTTAAAACCTTGGCCCATTCGCGTTCTCGATAAGCGGGTGCATGGCGGTTTCGGCATCATGATTGATGATATCGTCGCTGGCGCAATGGCATGCCTATGCATACACGGTATTATTTACTTCTTGCCGGACACTTCAATTCTTGGCTTTTAATCGATATTTTTCGCAATAGCAGCCAAAATTCCTGCGGTATCTATCCCTAGTTCAGCATACATTTCTTGCTGAGTGCCTTGCATAATAAATTCATCTGGTAATCCTAACTGCACAAAACTTGGTGTAAGTTTATGCTTGAACAAGGTTTCAGCAACACCGCTCCCAGCGCCGCCAATTATCGCACCATCTTCTAAGCTTACTAATAGCTCATGAGACTCAACCATCTGCAGAAGCATAGCTTCATCTAAGGGCTTAGCAAAGCGCATATCAATAAGCGTAGCGTCAATTTGTTCTGCTGCTCCAATGGCATATGGCAGCAAGGTTCCAAAATTCAATATTGCGACTTTCTTTCCTTGTTTTATGCATTTCGCTTTACCAATGTCTAATAACTGCATTTCACCTGTCGCATCAATACCGCTTCCCGTGCCTCTAGGATATCTTACGGCAGCTGGCTTGTTGGCTTTGTGCCCAGTATACAGCATGTTACGGCATTCCAACTCATCAGAGGGAGTCATGACTATCATATTTGGAATGCAGCGCAAAAAGCTAATATCAAATGCGCCCTGATGGGTAGGCCCATCAGCACCAACGAGTCCAGCACGATCGATAGCAAATAACACAGGGAGGTCCTGAATAGCAACATCATGAATCAATTGGTCGTAGGCGCGTTGCAAAAATGTCGAATAAATTGCTACGACGGCATTTTTACCTTCCCGAGCCATACCGGCTGCTAAGGTAACTGAATGTTGTTCTGCTATCGCTACATCAAAATATTGATTTGGGTAACGTCGTGAAAACTCTACCATTCCGGAGCCTTCGCGCATGGCTGGGGTAATTGCCATTAAATCTTTGTCTGTTTCTGCCATATCACATAGCCAGCTGCCAAAAATAGCCGAAAAATTAGGAGAGCTGGGTGCAGATTTTGGCAGTTTTTGCTCTAAATGATTAAACTTTGGAACTGCGTGCCATTTGATAGGATCTTTTTCAGCTAACTCGTAGCCTTTACCTTTCTTAGTAACAACATGCAGAATTTTCGGTCCCGACATTAGGCGCATATTCGCAAGTGTATCGACCACTGCTAATACATCGTGGCCATCTATCGGGCCGAAGTAGTTAAAGCCAAGTTCTTCAAAAATCGTACCAGGAACAACCATTCCTTTAATATGTTCTTCTGCTCGGCTAGCAAACTCCTTTATGGGAGGTATATTACTTAATAGCTTTTTGCCGCCGTCTCTAATGCTATTAAAAAAGCTGCCGGTCAATAATCTCGCTAAGTGACTATTTAGCGCGCCAACGTTTTCTGAAATTGACATCTCGTTGTCGTTTAATACAACAATGATATCTTTGCCGATATCACCTGCGTGATTCAATGCTTCAAATGCCATTCCCGCCGTCATTGCGCCGTCGCCAATAACTGCAACTACTTTGCGACCTTTATTCTCTTGCTCAGCAGCGATAGCCATGCCCAAAGCGGCACTAATGGAGGTTGAAGAATGCCCGACTGCAAACGTATCGTATTCACTTTCAGGAGGCCAAGGAAATGGGTGTAATCCGCCTTTTTGGCGGATGCTTGTCATACGGTCTCGACGGCCGGTTAAAATTTTATGAGGATAAGCTTGATGACCCACATCCCATACGACACGGTCAAAAGGTGTGTTATAAACATAGTGCAACGCAACGGTAAGTTCAACTGTACCTAAGCCAGAGGCAAAGTGGCCACTGCTTTGGCTAACGCTATCGAGTAAATAACGACGCAATTCATTAGCAATTTCAATTAGCGACTCTTTAGGTTGCTTGCGCAAATCTTCGGGGATATTGGCTTTCGCTAAATTGGGAAAATCAGCTAAGTTTAACGTCATTATATCTTTATTCTTCTGTTAGTGATTCCGCTTACTATCACAATTGTAACATTGATGATGAGTCGCAGTGGTGTCTATTCTAATTTCGATAAGTTTATTTTGGTCAACTTATATTTACGTACCAGCTTATTTTCGAGTACTAGTATTTTCGTTTAACTAAAAAATTAGTAAACTCTTTTAATTGTTGCGTATTATATGGCAAAGAGCTTATTGCTTGAAGGGCTTCAAGATGCAGTTTTTGCAAAAATTGCTGAGAACCTTCTAAACCCAGATGAGATACGAAGGTGTTCTTATCCAACCCAGCGTCTGAACCCTGAGGCTTCCCCAAGGTTTCGCTATCTGAAATTACGTCTAAAATATCGTCTTGAACCTGAAATGCAAGCCCTATATTAGCGGCATACTTGTTTAGTAAAACGACATGATCTTGCTTTACATTGGGCGCCAGTATGCACGCCAATGATACACAAGCGCTTAATAGGGCGCCTGTTTTTAATTCATGTAGCTGAGTGAGTTGTTGCAATGAAATTTCTTTTCCCGTGGCAATTAAATCGATGCTTTGACCTGCACACATGCCGTTTACACCAGAGGCAGATGCAATCATTCTAGCCAATTCAATTCGTTTGCTATCGTTACCAGAGGATAAATCATGATTAAGCACAATCTCAAAGGCTAATGTTTGTAAAGCATCACCAGCAAGTATCGCTGTTGCTTCACCGTACTGGATATGGTTTGTAGGCTTACCTCGACGCAAAGCATCATCATCCATAGCGGGTAAGTCATCATGTATAAGGGAATATGCATGGATACACTCAATCGCCATACTAGCAACGTCCACATCATCTTGAACTGCGCCTAGCATATCTCCGACTATCGACAGCAGTAAAGGACGTATCCTCTTACCGCCACTAAATAGGCTATAATCCATTGCAGATATAAGTTCGTCTGCCGCCTGAGTTTGTAATGCAATAAAATCACTTAATTTGCGATCGATGCGAGAATGCACGTGTTGCTGAACTTCGGTTAAGGACACTAAATTTGAAGAGTCGCTAACAAATGACCCTTTATCTGCGGACATCATACTTACAGCTCGTCGCTATCAAACGCATTGAGGGTGTCTTCACCATTCGATTGCATCAATATTTGCACTTTTTGCTCAGCAGCTTTTAATTGCTGTTGGCTTTGTCTGGCCAACTGAATTCCGCGTTCAAATTTTTTCAAAGATAGCTCTAATGGAATATCACCCTTCTCCATTTCCACAACAATTTCTTCGAGTTCCTTCATCGCAGATTCAAAGGATGTTTTTTGTTCAGTCATTTTCTTTATTTTGCTCTATAAAACATTGCCGAGAACCTTAACTGAGGGGCGTTATAAGGTCAAATTATTTGCCTAATTAAGATCAGAAATATGCCTTTGTTCATAAAGCTTTTCCTATTTATGCCGTTAACTCTCTTACAGACTATAAAGCGATCAAAATACAAACGTATTGAAGACCATACTGTCAATTATAGAGTAATCGGTAGACTGCCATTATTAATAGATATATTTTTTTTAGACCCTTGATAAATAGGAGTGAAACGTGGATTTAGCAACCCTTATAGGTATGATTGGCGCTATAGGCTTTGTCGTCATGGCAATGATCTTAGGCGGTGATTTGGGGATGTTTTTCAACGTGCCATCTGTCCTCATCGTTTTCGGTGGTTCTGTGTTCGTAGTTCTCTCACAATATCCTCTCGGGCAATTTTTAGGCGCTGGTAAAGTAGCAGCTAAAGCCTTCATGTTTAAAATCCAGAGCCCAGAAGACCTTATTCAAAAAGTTGTTGAAATGGCTGACGCAGCTAGAAAGGGCGGGTTTCTTGCGCTAGAGGAAGCTGAAATCGACAATGCATTCATGCAAAAAGGCGTCGACATGCTAGTTGATGGTCATGATGTAGAAGTGGTCAGAACAACGATGGGTAAGGATATTATTAATACTACAGAAAGACATACTGCTGGCTCGGTGATATTTAAATCCTTAGGCGATGTTGCACCTGCAATGGGCATGATAGGCACGCTTGTTGGTTTAGTTGCGATGCTGGCAAATATGGACGATCCCAAATCGATAGGACCAGCAATGGCAGTTGCACTTTTAACCACTTTATATGGTGCATTTTTAGCCAATATTATTTGCTTGCCAATTGCATTCAAATTAGCGCTAAGAGCCGGAGAAGAAAAGCTTAATCAAAGCCTTATACTCGACGGTATTCTTGGTATTGCCGACGGTCAGAACCCACGCGTTATTGAGGGTGTACTTAAAGGTTATATAGCAGAAGGCAAAAGAGCGTCAGGGGAGACCGAGTAGTGGATGAGGAATGCCCAAAATGTCCTCCCGAGGGGCTGCCTGCTTGGATGGGGACTTTTGCCGATTTAATGTCATTATTGATGTGTTTTTTCGTGCTGCTTCTTTCATTTGCAGAAATGGACGTTCGAAAATTTAAACAAATTGCAGGTTCAATGAAATTCGCGTTTGGGGTGCAAAATAAAATTGAATTAAAAGATATCCCTAAAGGCACAAGCGTCATTGCCATGGAGTTTCGTCCAGGTAAGCCAGATCCAACTCCTATTGAAACTGTGCAACAGATTACGCAAGAAATTACAAAGCCTATGTTGAACTTCCAAGATGGAGATGAGGATAACGCCGGCGGCAAACAGAAACAAAGAGGCACTTTTAGAGGAGGCCAATCTTCGCAAACGGCAAATCAAACAGCTGCAGCAGCTGCAGCGTCAGCCTCAATTAAAGAACAAACCGACATAAATACGAAAAAAGTAGAAGATTTATTACAGAAAGAAATAAAAGACGGCGCAGTTGACGTTGAGAACTTAGGTCAGCAAATTGTCATCAGAATTCGCGAAAATGGTTCATTCTCAGCGGGTTCGGCCTTTTTACAACCCCAGTTTAAACCAGTCATACGCAGCATAGGTGAAGTTTTAGCCGACATGCCAGGTGAAATCGAAGTAACAGGGCACAGTGACAGCGTCCAAATATCAAATGAGCTGTATCGGTCAAACTGGGATTTATCAGCACAGCGCGCAGTCGCGGTGGCTGAAGAGTTAAGAAGAGCCAGAGGCTTTGACGAAGCAAGAATGAAAATTGTAGGCAAAGCATCGACTCAGCCTATAGAAGCTGACGATACGCCTGAATCGAGAAGTCGGAACAGACGTGTAGAAATTTCGATTATGCAGGGCAAGCCGAAGTTTTCAGAGCCAATCTCTGTACTAGAAGGTAATTAAGGCTAAGGCGTTTGATGAAGCTTAACGGCTTTTGTAAAACGCTAAGCTTTTTTGAATCGCTACGCCCTATCTAATTCAGCACGAAAATGTGGCTTACTTATGACAAGTTGCACTGTGCTAATCGCTCTTTCTAAAAACCCACCTTCGCAGTAGTTAAGATAGTATTGCCACATTCTTGCGAAGCGCGCATCGTAACCGTCTTGCTCAAGTGCTTCCTTATTGTTATCAAAAGCGACATGCCAATCATTTAAAGTTTTTGCATAATCAAGTCCAATATCGTGTAGATCTCGAATATTCATATCGGTGTGCTTTTTCAAGAACTTATTAATTGCAAATTGAGAGGGTAAAAAACCGCCTGGGAATATATGCTTTTGAATGAAATCAACACTATTTGAATAGCTATCATAACGGCGGTCATCGATAGTAATCGCCTGTAATACCATTAAACCATTAGGTTTAAGGAGGCTTGAGCACTTCTCAAAAAAGTTCGGTAAATAAGCCTTTCCAACAGCTTCAATCATTTCGATAGACACCAGTTTGTCAAAAGTACCTTCTAACAAACGATAATCTTTTTTCAGCAAAGTGATTTTGTCATTCAGATTTTCTTTTTCTACCCATTCTTGCGCATACGCATACTGTTCATCAGAAATCGTAGTGGTAGTTACCTTACAGCCATAGTTTTTTGCTGCATAAATAGCTAAACCACCCCAACCCGTGCCAATTTCAACCATATGGTCGTTTGGCGTCAGTTTCAGCTTGTCACAAATTGAGCGTAGCTTGTTCTCTTGCGCTTCAGCTAAGGTAGATTGAGCTGAAGGATAAATAGCGGATGAATACATCATCGAATTATCTAAAAACTTGGTATACAGCTTGTTGCCAAGATCATAATGAGCGGATATGTTCTTTTTTGCTTGGTCTGTGGAGTTTCTGCGCATAAAGTGCTGTACTTTCTGCATTGGCATTGTGACCCATTTAAACTTATTCTCCCATTCGTCGAGTGTGCTTAAGTTTCGTGCAAATATTCGAATTACATTAGTTAGATTAGGCGTGTTCCATAAGCCATCTGTGAATGTCTCGCCTGATGCGACACTGCCGCCTAATAATAAACGTTTGTATGCGCGTGCATCGAGAATATTTACCTCTGCGTGCAAATCCTGCTCTGGATTACCACATTGAGCAACTAATCTGTCATTTTCTTTTAATGTTAAATGCCCTTCGGGCATATTCTGCATTGCCTTCACGAAAAGCTGTCGATAAGTGCGATCCATAAAACTCATGGTATCGAGGTTATTCATTGTTTGTTCACCATGGGACATAAATCTTCCTTACTTCATGGGTGCATATAAATAGGAATGCGTTTGAAAAAAAGCTTAGTAGCTTGCCAATATATTCCTGCCACTGTTTTAAGTGTCATACTGGGGATACTGAGTAACGCATTTCTTAATGTTTTAGTGGTTAGCAACTCACGTTTCATATCGAGAGCAGCCTCAAAGTGCTTTTCTTGTTTTACACAAGACAAATGTAAACGAAGTTTTTCATTTGGTTGCTTTATTCTCCATTGATAGGTCATGTCCATTGGATTGAACGGAGACACATGAAAAGCTTTTTCGCAGTCCTTTTGCTCATTTAAATCTACTAAATAATGATGCCTTTTATTCCAAGGTGTATTACTTACCTCGGCAAGAGCATGCGTGTATATTCCTTGGTCATTTCTTAGGTAGTAAAAATTTACAGGACTGAAATACCAACCAAAAGTCCTGATTTGCCCTAGGAAAAAAACATCGCCAGTTAATTTCGAACCATTTAGATCAGACATTTTACTAAGCACCGCTTCTTCAAGTGGAATACTTTTATCGCCTAAGTAATCTTTACGCAAAAACTTAACCGCACTAAAACCTGCTTCCTTGTTCGAAAAGCCGCGAATATTGGCGTCCAGCTCAGTTACTTCATTGAGCTTGAGCCAGTAAAGATAAATACTATAACTAAAGCGATGAATTTTAGGCACAAAGCGCTGGTGATGAACCTTCCCACAATACAAGGCAGACTCTGTTGGCGGCTTTGCAACTTGCTGCTTGTTCATAAATCCATGCCAAATCGTTTACAAACGTCTAATGCACTGAGAACGCCATCTTCGTGAAAGCCGTTGTACCAATATGCGCCGCAAAAGTGAATACCTTCTTTCCCGCATATTTCGAGTCTATGTTGCTGAGCATTTACCATTTTAGGGCTAAATTGAGGATGCGCATAATGATAAGTTCCCAACACTTTTTCAGGTGCAATTGCTTTCGTGTTGTTTAAGGTAACGCAGAAAGTTGTATCGCTCTCAATGCACTGTAAAATATTCATATCATAAGTGACTGCTGCAGGGCGCGATGCTTCTGCTTCCGCTCCTTCAATCTCGTAATTCCAACTGGCCCATGCAAGTTTACGATCGGGTAAAACGGCAGTGTCAGTATGTAATACTACTTCATTCATAGAGTAGGGAATTGCGCCAAGAATATCTAGATAGCGAGACATATCTAGCTCGCTTTGCTCTTTGTCACACAGCATCTTTAAGGCTTGGTCGCTATGACATGCAAAAACAACTTCATCGAATTTCTCTTCGCCTTTGTCACTCATGACAATAAACTGGTCATTAGCTTTGACGACGCTTTGAACTGCATCATTAAGACTGATCTTATGTTTGAACGATTCGGTTAGTGGTGCTATGTATTGGTTTGAACCACCAACAATAGTAAACCACTGAGGCCTATTGGTTATATTCAATAAGCCATGATTGTTAAAAAATTTCAAAAAGAAAGATAATGGAAAATTAGCTGATGCTTCCAAACTAGTTGACCAAATAGCTGCGCACATGGGTAATATGTAGTTTTGCGTAAATATTTTACTAAAAGAGTGTTGCTCAATAAATTCTTGCAGAGTTATATTATCGGTGGCTTTGTTGTCAGCAATATGCGCTTTGCATACCTTATTAAATTTGACTATATCCAACACTAATCGCCAAAAGGATGGGCGCAGAATATTTCTGCGTTGCGCAAACAAACTATTAATTGTGTTGCCGTTGTACTCCATCTTGCTAGTTAAGTTTTTGACACTAAAACTCATTTCCGTTGCTTGGGTTTTAACCTTCAATATTTCTAATAGCTTAATAAAGTTGGGATATGTCCATTCGTTGTAAACAATAAATCCTGTATCAATCGCATATTCTCTGCCGTCAACGGTCACATTTTTCGTAGCAGTGTGACCACCTACATAGCCATTCGATTCATAAACTTTGATGTCATGCTTTGTGTTTAGAAGGTAGGCTGACGTAAGGCCTGAAATTCCTGTTCCTATAATGGCGATTCTTTTCGTCATTTTACGGTTTCTCTTTGTATTCTTAGTTTTGTCGCATATTAATACAAATACGCTTTTGCAGACTCTGCGGTAATAAGTTTAGCAGTCTAATTATGAAACCAAACCGTCGTGGGAAGTAAACGTTCGAACTCGAAGAAAAGATCCCTTTGAGCATATATTCGGCCGCAGCCTCGGCACTGATGACCATAGGCATAGGAAAATCATTTTTATCTGTAAGTGGTGTTTTCACAAATCCTGGAGATAGTGTTTGCACCTTAATTCCGGTATGCGCTAAATCAACTTCAAAGCTCTTAGCTATATAGTTCAAAGCTGCTTTGCTTCCTCCATATGCCTGACTTCTTGGAAACGGCAGCAATCGCGCCAAACTATCAACAAAGACAAGTTTGTTGCCCTTTAGTAAATTTGGTAGCAATGACGTCACTACATTAATAACCCCAAATACATTTGCTTCAAACACACGTTTAAACATATCTGCTTCAACGTTAGTTACGTCAACATACTCGCAGGTACCTGCATTCAATACCGCAATATCACAGGTAACTCCGGCCAATGCTTCTTTAGTTGCTTGCTCATCGGTTACATCAAATTGACAGGCATCTATATTATTGTGCAGCGCTAACTCGGCAAGTTTTTCTTGGTTTCGCCCACATGCAATAACAAAGTGCCCATGCTTTGCGCAGAGTTTCGCAAGCGCTTCTCCAATACCAGAGGTGGCACCGGTAATTAGAATCTTGGCCATTATCCTAAAGTCCTCTTAATGCGTTTTATAATTCTGCCAAGGAGAGGCACATTCTCATAAACCATTTGGCCCAAGTCATAATAATCTCGGTGATAAACGATTTTGTTGTCAATAACATTCAGTTGAGTAATACCATCAACGGTAATGGGCTTTCCTTTATTTATCCTAGACGAAGTAAAACTCATCTGCCAGTTTACCACGAAGCTACTTTTGGGGTCGTTATCCGAGGCTTCAATGTGATTGTCTGGCGCCTGCAACGCACTTGTTTTTTGAATGCTGTGTATAGTGAAGCTACAATACTTGGCATTGTGGAGTAACTTACTGAAATAGCGCTCAACTGTTTCTATGCCAGAGTGAGCAGCAATCGGGTCAATAAAAGACACGTCCTTACTATAAATACTGGCTAATTCTTCTACTTTCATTGAAGCGAGATCTGTGTAGAAGGATTCAAATTTTTGTATGACGTTCATAGTTTTCCGAATTTGTATCTTATATAGATCTTACACGCCTGGATAAGTTTGAGATCAAGAGATTAAATTTTTTTAATTTAATTCGATTCCGATCTATTTACTCTTTCCATCGTAAAGAGTAAGTATATTTACTTGTTTCGAGTTTCACGAAGTTATGACTTTCCCATTATTTCCCTTGTCTGCGCATATCCTCCCCGAGGGCAGAATGGCACTTCGAATTTTCGAACCAAGATACACTAGAATGGTCAAAGAAGCATGCTCGAAAGATGCGGGTTTTGTTATCTGTATGCTCAATTCAAAGGGCAGTAAGGAAAATAACACTCATATATTCCCGACCGGCACGTACTGCAAAGTAATTGACTTCGATATCCTTGACGATGGCTTGCTAGGCATCACGGTTGAGGGAGTGCGTTGTGTTTCGATATCGAACATTAGCACAGAAGACGACGGTTTAAGGTTAGGCGATTGCGAGGAATTAGAAGCCTGGACTTGTAACGTTGATATCGATGAGCTGTCGCCAATGAATGAACGATTGGGTGAAATTTTCGATACCTTTGACGAAGTTAGTTCACTGTATGAGCATGTTAAGCTTGATGAGCCCCTTTGGGTGATTAATCGTTGGCTAGAGTTATTGCCAGTAGATGCAGAACAAAAGCAACATTTCCTTGCTCAGAAAGACTGTAGACAGATAGTTGATTACTTATCAGAACTCATAGAATAGGCGTTTGGTATCTGGGTTCTGAGGGGTTATACTGCTTTAGACAACATAGCCTAAACACTTAGGTTTTTTATGTTCATTGAAAATGATCCTTATTTTGTGCACTGCGTAAAAACTATAAATGTACATGTTAGGAATAAAAGAATGCTCATCGGAATTCCATTGGAAAACAACAAGCCAGACGTAAGAAAACCAAAAGACTGCGCTGCGGAAATGGCTGCACATATGGACCGTGTTGCCAAGGAACGTTGTAAAGCTTCTTTTGCGAAAATTTTTGGCTACTTCGCGCCACGTTTGCGCTCCTATGCATTAAAACAAATGGGCAACGAAGCTATAGCCATGGAACTTGTGCAAGACACAATGTCAAATGTGTGGCAGAAAGCACACCTCTTCAACGCAGAGAAAGGGTCGCCTTCTACTTGGATCTTCACGATTGCACGAAATATCCGATTCGACATGCTACGTAAACTTCGAAATAGAAAGGAAGACGTCTGTTCTGATGACATGTGGCCGATTCTTTGCGAGCAAACGGCTGACCCGAAAGAAAAGTCCTTGGATGAGAAAATTACGCTTCAACAAGTCGGCGAACTTTTTAACGAACTACCGCTTAAACAGAAAGCAGTAATAGAAGCGATTTACATTGAAGGTAAATCGCAACAAGAAGTTGCTGATGAGTTAAACATTCCATTAGGCACAGTTAAGTCGCGCACCAGATTGGCACTTCAACGTTTAAAGGATATGTTAGAAACACATGATTAAGTTTCATCCCAACAATCAGCAGTTAAGCGAATTCTCAAGCGGCGTCATGTCGCCAACAGAATCACTTATTGTGTCGGCACATTGCGATATGTGTGTTAAATGCTCGAGAAAAATTAGCCTTTATACTGAGTCAAATACTAACGAAGCATTTAACGACAGCCCAGATGCTGAGTCTGAACATGCCTTCGGTAGTATGCTGTTCGATATCACTTCGCAGCAGATAGACAAGGGAATTGCGAGAGAGTCCAGTACCAAAGTATTGGAGCTTGATGGGCGGCAGTTTACATTACCTCGTTCTTTGAATCGATTCGCTGCCTCTATTGGCAATTGGTCCCATTTGGTTGGAAAGATATGGCAAGCGCCGGTAAATATTGGCGGAGATACAGTGGCCAACTTCATTTTTATGGAGAAGGGTGGCAGTGTTCCAGAACATACCCACCGTGGTACTGAAATGACATTAGTCGTTAATGGCGAGTTTAGTGACGGCTTAGCTGACTATGACAGCGGCGATTTCATGGTCATGGATGAAAAACACGTGCATACGCCCGTTGCGACATCTGATGAAGGCTGCTTGGTGTTTAGTATTGTCGACAAACCACTGCACTTCACTTCAGGCTGGGCAAGGCTAATTAATCCATTCAGTCACTTGTTTTTCAAATAGAGGATGACCTCAATTTTTTGAAGTTATCCATTACAGTTATATATAAAAAAACACGCCATTGAGCGTGTTTTTTTTACCTGCACATTGAGCCCTAAGATTAGTCTAAGAACTCACTTTCCGGATAGTTAAGCCTCAAGGTACGCATAGTATTTTCTTTTAGCACAGTTAAGTTTAACTGATTGTAACTGGATACCATTATTTCTAAAGCCGGCTGCACTTGGCTTGTGTCTGGAAAGTTTTCAATCACATAGCGACCACGGTTTGCCGCTGCAACATAGGCTTCTCTGCGCATGTAGTAGCGTGCAACTGATATTTCATAGCTCGCGAGTCTACTTTTAATATGCAACATGCGTTCTCTTGCATCTGTTGAATATTTGCTGTTAGGGTACTTTTGAATTAAACGTCTAAAATCTTCAAATGCTTCACGAGACTTTGATGGATCTCTGTCAGCACGATCTACCCCAAGTACTTCTTGAAATAAATTACTATCAAGTTCCATATTTGTCACACCGCGCATAAAGTAAGCATAATCTACATCGGAGTGGTTTGGGTTTAATCGAACAAATCTATCAATTGTCGCAAGTGCTTGGTCCGGCTTCCCAACTTTATAATAAGAAAAAATAAGATCTAGTTGGACTTGATGAGAATGAGCACCAAATGGGTATTTTGAATCAATGATGCTTAGTATTTGTGAAGCTTGTGCAAAGTTGCCTACTGACATGCTTTCGCGAGCGTCAGAATATAAGGCTTGAACACCTTGATTGGCAACAGCTATAGCTTGCTCATCTTCAGAAGAAGCACAACCCCCTAAGCCAATGAATGCAGCAGCCAATATTGCTATGCTTATCTTATTTTTCAGTATCATTTGAAGTTGCTTAACCTTTTAATTTATTTGCGAGGAATTCGAAATTTCTCTTTTTCTTATCGGCAATTATACTAGCAATAAAGCGCGTTTTTCACCTAAGTTTACTATTCTACACTAAGCTTTATTTGCTGTGTTAGTAATTCTTACTGTTATGCAGCATAACTTGCTTGCTATACTACCCTTACTATTTACTAATACGAATGTTATGGCTTCCAATAAACTCCAAATTACGCTCTCTGCCGTTGTACCAGAAACGTTGTTCGACAAAAGACTAGACCAATGTTTAGCGGTTTTGTTCCCTTCATATTCAAGATCTAAACTAAAAGAGTGGATTTTAGCTGGTTTTGTTAGAATTGACGGTGAAACAATAGACACTCCTAGACTAAAACTAAAAGGCGGTGAAGAAATTGTTGTTGGTGCCGAGCAAGAAGTCCAAGTATCTAATACGCCGCAGCACATCGATTTAAGTATTGTTTACGAAGACGAGCATATCTTAGTTATCGATAAACAAACTGGACTCGTAGTTCATCCTGGTGCCGGCAATCATGATGGTACCTTACTAAACGCTTTGTTGGCGAGAGTTCCAAATATTGATCAAGTGCCGCGAGCAGGCATTGTGCATCGTTTAGATAAAGATACGACTGGCTTGATGGTTATTGCCAAGACACTGGAAGCGCAAACCAGTTTAGTTGAACAACTACAATCTCGCAGCATGGGACGTGAATACGAAGCATTGGTAATGGGAACAATGATTGCTGGTGGTTTCGTTGATGAACCTATTGGTAGACACGCGACAAAAAGAACGGCTATGGGAGTTCGGGAGAACGGAAAACCTGCTGTTACTCACTATAGAGTAAAAGAAAAATTTCGTGCTTTTACACATTTGCGTTTGAAATTGGAAAGTGGTCGCACCCATCAAATTAGGGTTCATATGTCACATATCAACCATCCCTTAGTTGGTGACGCGTTATACGGTGGGCGTCCAAGATTACCTAAACAAGCAAGTGAAAGCTTTATAGATATATTAAGAGGATTTAAACGACAAGCACTGCATGCTGCTCAATTAACGTTAACGCATCCTGTCAACGGCGAAGTAATGACGTTTAACGCGCCAATCCCAGAAGATTTTGTGTCTCTATTAAAAGCGGTTAGAGAGGATACTAAAATCAACGGTATCGACATTTAGTTGCGTAAGCTTACATTTATTCAGCCCAGTTGGCCGGTTAGTAAGCGGGTGGTGTGCTTAAGCACAACGAGGCAAGGAGGCGTTAGCGAAAACGCCTTTTCTAGCCTCAATCTGGGTGCACACGTTGGTGATGACGAAGCTTCAGTCAGCAGCAATAGGTCAAAACTCGATTTTATATTGGCTCAATACGCAAATAAGGCCCAAGCAATATCCTGGTTAAATCAGACTCATAGCAATAAAGTAATAAACCTGATTGAGCCTAAGCAATCAGGCTCTATCGAGGCCGATGCCGCCTATACTATGACTGAAAATTTGCCGTGCGTGATCATGACTGCAGACTGCTTGGCAATAATGCTTTCTAATCGAAGTGGAACGGAAGTTGCTGCGGTGCATGCAGGATGGAAAGGCTTACTTGATGGCGTAATTGAAAACACGATATTGAAATTTGTATCCCCCAGGAATGACCTCCATGCATGGTTTGCCCCTTCTATTTGCCAACAGCATTTTGAAGTAGGCTCTGAGGTAGCAACATTATTTTCAGATTATCCAAGCGCCTTAAAAACAGCCGTTAAGCCCGATAAATTTCTTTTAGATTTGATTGACGTTGCCAGTATAAAGCTTAAATCACTAGGGATTCACCATCAGTATTATTCAAAGCGCTGCACCTATTCTAGCGACACTTTGTTTTCTCATCGGCAAGCAACTCATCAAGGTTTAATTGCTTGCGGGCGCATGGCAAATTTGATATTGATCAATAACCTTCCCATTGAATAAAAAATTGTCTTGAAAGTCGGCACAAGCGACTCCACTTATAAATCATCTAAATAATAGAGTTAAGTTATTTATGCGACTAGACAGATTCACCAGTAAATTTCAAATTGCAATTTCCGATGCTCAAAGTTTAGCTTTGGGAAGAGATCACCAATATATCGAACCCGTACATTTGATGATGGCCTTGTTAAATCAACAAGGTGGTTCAGTGCGCTCATTATTTGACCAAGCGAAGGTTAATATTAATGGTTTACGCTCATCATTGTCTGAAGCAATAGAGAGGCTACCCCAACTACAAGGTATCGGCGGTGACGTTCAGTTAGGTAACGATACAGTCAAATTGCTTAATTTGAGTGATAAAATCGCTCAACAACGCAAAGATGATTATATTACGTCAGAAATATTTGTTTTAGCTTCGATGGAAGACAAAGGTTATTTAGGAACAATTTTCAAATCATTGGGTGTGAAAAAGAAGGATATTGAAACAGCTATTGATGCTCTACGAAATGGTCAAAAAGTAACGGACCCGAATGCTGAAGATGTTCGTCAAGCACTAGAAAAGTACACGATGGACTTAACCGAGAGGGCTGAGCAGGGAAGACTCGATCCAGTTATTGGCAGAGATGATGAAATCCGTCGCACAATTCAAGTTCTGCAGCGTCGAACGAAAAACAACCCGGTTCTTATCGGCGAACCTGGAGTAGGTAAGACTGCTATTGTTGAGGGTTTAGCGCAGCGTATTATCAATGGTGAAGTACCTGAAGGGCTAAAGAACAAACGTGTGTTATCTCTTGATATGGGTTCATTGGTTGCGGGTGCTAAGTATCGCGGTGAATTTGAAGAACGCCTCAAAGCAGTACTGAATGAATTAAGCAAAGAAGAAGGCAAGGTCATTTTATTCATCGATGAACTTCATACAATGGTAGGTGCCGGCAAAGGTGAGGGTGCGATGGACGCAGGTAATATGTTAAAACCTGCATTGGCCCGCGGTGAGCTGCATTGCGTAGGTGCAACGACACTTGATGAATACAGGCAATACATTGAGAAAGATGCGGCCCTAGAAAGACGATTCCAAAAAGTCCAGGTAGATCAGCCGTCTGTAGAGGATACAATCGCTATTCTGCGCGGCTTAAAAGAGCGCTATGAACTTCATCACTCAGTCGACATCACTGACCCAGCGATTGTAGCTGCAGCTAACCTATCAAATCGTTATATAAGTGATAGGCAACTTCCTGATAAAGCAATTGATCTTATCGATGAAGCCGCTTCCAGTATTCGCATGCAAATTGACTCAAAACCCGAAGAAATGGACAAGTTGGAGCGTCGTATTATTCAATTAAAGCTTGAAGAGCAGGCTTTATCAAAAGAAACCGACACCTCAAGTCATAAGAGGTTGGAGGTTATTGAATTAGAGCGCGAGCAGCTTGAAAAGAAATTTTCGGACTTGGATAAAATATGGCGCGCAGAAAAAGAAGCCATGCAAGGAACTCAGTTCATAAAGGCAGAACTTGAACAAGCGAAGCAAGATTTGGAATTAGCCCGCAGAGCTTCAGACTTGTCTCGCATGTCAGAGCTACAGTATGGGCGAATCCCAGAACTGGAATTGAAACTAGAACAAGTAAATGAAGCTGAAACAACAGACACGCAATTGTTGAAAAACAAAGTGACAGAAAATGAGATTGCGGATGTGCTTTCTCGATGGACAGGCATTCCGGTAAGCAAGATGTTAGAAGGTGAAAAAGACAAACTGATCAACATGGAGGCTAATATTGGTAAGCGTGTTATTGGCCAGAAAGAAGCTGTTGTTGCTGTATCTAATGCAATAAGGCGCTCTCGTGCAGGCTTGGCCGATCCAGACAAGCCAACAGGTTCATTTTTGTTTTTAGGACCTACTGGCGTAGGTAAAACTGAACTGAGTAAATCATTAGCTAAGTTTATGTTTGACACTGAAGATGCATTGGTGCGCATTGATATGTCTGAGTTTATGGAAAAACATTCTGTTTCTAGATTAGTTGGGGCTCCTCCCGGTTATGTAGGATATGAAGAAGGTGGTTACCTGACTGAGGCCGTTAGAAGGAAACCCTATTCAGTTATCTTACTAGATGAGGTTGAAAAGGCACATCCAGATGTTTTTAATATACTGCTCCAAGTTCTGGATGATGGCCGTTTAACTGATGGGCATGGCAGAACAGTCGATTTTAAGAATACTTTGATCATAATGACTTCGAATCTTGGCTCAGATATTATTCAAAACCATACAGATGACAGTACTTATGACCAAATGAAGAAAGAAGTAATGTCCGAGGTAACAAAACACTTTAGACCTGAGTTTTTAAATCGTGTTGACGATATAGTGGTGTTCCATTCTTTAGACAGAAACGAAATAAAATCAATTGCGAAAATTCAATTACTAGGCTTGCGTCAGCGTTTACAAGAAATGGGATTAAAGCTGGAAATATCTGGAGCTGCCTTAGATATCATAGCAGATGCTGGATTTGATCCTGTTTACGGTGCTAGACCCTTAAAACGAGCAATTCAAAGCCAGATAGAAAATCCATTGGCGGACATTTTATTGAGCAATAAATTAGCTGATAAGCAAATTGTTAGAATCGATCTTGTTGATGGTGCATTAACTATTTCTTAGCTATTGAGTGTTTCAGCTATATAGACGATAAGCATCTAAGATCAGCATTGACGATCACTAGTTATGCGCGACGTTAATGCAAGAACATTCGCATATATCGCGTTAATGTTTGTGTTTACGCATTAATATACATATATTAATGCGACAACTTAGCGCTTGTTAGCTTAGTTTATGTTTATAAGCTAAGACTGGTAAGTAATGCGTCAAAATTTTTTACAATTGAGTGATTACGATTTATATGCCCACAAATAAACGAAAAGGTATTTATTTACTACCAAACTTATTAACAACTGCAGGCCTATTCTCTGGCTTTTACGCAGTTGTGATGTCTATGAATAATCATTTCGAAGCAGCTGCAATTGCGATATTTGTAGCGATGATATTTGATGGCTTAGATGGAAGGGTTGCGAGGATTACCAATACACAAAGTGATTTTGGCGCTGAATATGATTCAATGGCAGATATGGTCTCGTTCGGAATGGCTCCTGCTTTAGTCGCGTATAATTTTGGTTTAGCAGAACTTGGAAAAATTGGCTGGTTGGCTGCGTTCGTTTACGTTGCTGGCGCTGCTCTGCGCTTAGCTAGATTCAATACTCAGATAGGAACAGCCGACAATCGATTTTTCCAAGGTTTAGCAAGTCCAGCCGCGGCAGCGTTAGTGGCAGGAATGGTGTGGGTTGGTATAGATTATGAAGTCGATGGCAATGAGTTTGGTTTAGTAGTAGCTATCGTGACAGGTGCTTCTGGCTTATTAATGGTAAGCAACTTTAAATATAATAGCTTTAAAGAATTAGATTGGCATGGCAAAGTACCTTTTGTAGCGATCCTAGTTGTCATGCTCATATTTATAGTCGTCGCTACAGCGCCTTCATTAGTACTATTTATTGTTTTCTTATTGTACGCAATTGCTGGTCCCGTTAATACCTTCAGGACGGTTGACAATGTAACATTAGAGGATGTTGTTGGAGAAGCTGAAGAGGACGCCGATTTTGATGAATCTGCTACTAACACAGATCAGTCCGTCTCTAGTGCTGAAGAAGAAATTGATAAGGATAAAAAGGAAAAGAAAGAATAGACACATCCTTTGTAACTAGTACTTGTGTCAAAACGGCGGTTAAGTATAAAAAACCGTCGTTAGCATCAATTCCAAATATTAAGTTCATAGTAAATCAAATAACACCCACCACTTCTCTGCCATAATGATTCATTCAACATACTGAAAGATATAAACTTTAATAAAGATCATTCTCTTATATTTGTAACTCAGCTGTTTCCATCTAGATTTAACAGCAATAAAGATAAAAAAATACTTGATCAGTCGCGGTTAATCTGTAGAATGCGCCGCTCACTCCAACACAGACATCCAAACGCAAGTTTGCGTCACGTCGGAGTTCAGGTTAATTCGTAATTAGTTTTGGATATACAGCGACTTCGGTCAAAAATAAATTC